>NZ_AWNH01000113.1 GCF_000482245.1 Leptolyngbya sp. Heron Island J
GAAAGATAGAGTCTCATCAGACATCGGAGCAAGGACGCCTCTTCAACACTGGACCTCCATCAACTGGGGGCAAGTAAAGAAACGGGTGAGGAACCTGAGATACCGCATTTATCGTGCTACTCAAAACGGTCAGTGGAATCGGGTGCGCAGCCTGATGAAGCTGATGCTTAAGAGCTACTCCAACCTGCTGCTATCGGTGCGGCGTGTGACTCAAGAGAATCAGGGCAAACAGACAGCGGGCTTAGATGGCCAGACTGCCTTAACCTCTGAACAACGAGTCCAACTGGTGAATCGACTGCAAGACCATTCTCTCTGGCAAGTGCATCCGACTAAACGGATCTACATTCCAAAAGCGAATGGAAAACTCAGGCCACTGGGCATTCCTGCCCTCGAAAACCGAGTTGCCCAGACGATAGTGAAGCATGCGCTTGAGCCTCATTGGGAGGCCCGTTTCGAGTCTCACAGTTATGGCTTTCGCCCTGGTCGTAGTTGTCACGATGCCATTGAGCAGTGCTTCCTACGACTTAAAGGTGGCGGTGATACCTGGGTACTTGATGCGGATCTAAAGAGTGCATTCGACAAAGTAGATCACCGCTTTATCCTCGACACCATTGGCCCGGTGCCAGGTCGAGAGCTGATTAAGCAGTGGCTCAAAGCAGGATATGTAGAGGCTGAGATGTTTCATGCTACCCCCGAAGGTACGCCTCAGGGCGGTCCGCTTTCACCTTTATTGTTGAACATTGCCTTGAATGGGATGCAGGACTTGTTGCTGTCATTCACAACAACTCGAACCTACCAGCCTTCTTCAAAAGCAAAATCACAGTCTCCGCGCAAACGTACTTCGCCAACTTATGGCTACTGTCGTTACGCGGATGACTTTCTGGTAACGGCGAAAACAAGAGCAGACATCGAAGCCATTGTCCCTGTCTTGCAGACGTGGCTTAAACCACGCGGGCTAGCGCTGAACATGGAAAAGACCCAAATCGTGAACATCCAACAGGGGTTTCCGTTCTTGGGTTTCTCGCTTCGGCACTACAACGGGAAATGTCTCTGCCGACCGCAAAAGGAAAAGGTGTTGGCCTTCCTGGCGCGGCTACGGAGTTGGTTGAAGCAAAACGCCTCGGTCTCTCCAGCGGCGGTGATTCATCACCTGAATCCCATTCTGCGAGGTTGGGGCAACTACTACAAACATGGTGTCAGTAAAGACGTGTTTGGCTACGTGGACCATCAGCTCTGGAGAGGACTTTGGAAATGGTGTTGCCGGCGTCATCCGAACAAGTCGAAGGGATGGATTATCAGGAAGTACTACCAAACCTTTAAGGGACGTGCGTGGACATTTGCCACTAACGTCACTGACCGAGCGGGCAATCGAAAACTGCTGAGGCTAATACGTCTGGCGGATATTCCGATTCAACGCCATGTCAAGGTTAAAGGAACGGCCTCACCGGATGACCCAGCACTTCAAGACTACTGGCGTCATCGCCATACTCGATATGGGAAAACCTATTGGGATAAAGGCTCTAAATACTTCAAAGTAGCTCAGAGCCAGAACTGGCGATGTCCAGTCTGTCATGAAGCCTTGTTTAATGGAGAGGCTCTACACACCCATCATCGGTTGCCTGTAAAACAGGGTGGCAGAGAACGTGAAGAGAATCTGGTTCATCTTCATCATACCTGCCATCAATATTTACACAACAATGAGGATATGGTTTTGAATGGCTTAAGGCTTGAGCGGCTTGATGGGATGACTGTCACGAGCCGTTCTTAGGGGAGGGGGACACGGCGACGTGTGCCCTCTTACCCGACAACGTGCACCGAAGTGCAAGAGGGGGTTATCTGCATATCCCCTCGAAAAGGTATAGTCCACGTGCGATTCGATGAGCCCCCGAAGCTATTAGAAACACCAGGGATTACGTGAAATTCCAATTCCCAAAAAGAACGGAATATTCCGCATCCTCAAGGTCCCAACCCTTGCAGATAGAGCCTGACAATGCCTCGCAAAATATACTTTTTGAGACGTAGTGATAAGTGTGTCTCAATTCATGTCTCGTTACACGTTTCTCAGATCGTCTTAGACTTTATGAGACGCCAGAAAGCCTGATGCAGTGTTTTTTGACCGTGTAGCTATCTGCTTTCGTAAGTAAAAGAGTCAGGTATTTCCCAGTATGAGACGAATGTATCTTATTCTGGACTATAATTTTTCGAGGGGTTATGCAGAAAAACCCAAGATCTTTTCTAGCCGCTTCGGGCAGAAGGAACTAAAAACGCGACCAGTAAATAATCGGATCTAAGCCATATTTTTTCAAAGGTCTGCGTTCGGCGGTACGCAGGATATTGCCCAGATGGGTAGGCATTAATTCTTTTTTGTCAGGAAAGTTGTGGAGCGCAAGGCGAGTTCTTGCTAGTGTTTCTTGCTGGGTAGGGGTGAGAAAGCATTCGTTGAGCTGGCGATACTCATCTCGCTCAGCTGGGGTGAGTATCGCCAGCTCCTTGGTTTTCAATGATGGTTTTAAGAGCTTCAAACGATCCCTGTCTAAGTGTTATTTAGCCGTCAGATAAAAGTTTTGCGGTTGAGACATGAGGATGTTTAGGATCGTGAATGCGTGGAGGTTTCTTCTTTTTCTTCTTTCTAGTCGCTTTGAGAAACGGCTTTAGCTCCACCTGTGTGGCTAAGGTTTGGCAACAATCAGCTAACTCAGGAATCGACATATCGGCAAAGCCCTGCCAATACTCAGGCGGAATTGCAATCATCATGCCTCGATAAACACCTTGTAGCTCATTGACCACATAGAAGTCCGACAACGCCGCTTCAATTTTGCCAACTCCATGCACACTGGCTAAGGCCGCTTTAAGTGTTGCCAGAATGTTGTAAGCGACCAGCGCCAGAGCAAAACTAAACAAGGCCGCTTTAGGATAGCCTAAGGTTTCGATTTCACCATCAAAGTTCTGAGTGACTGACAAAAACAAGCCTTCTACTTGCCAACGTTCCCGGTAGAGGTGTACAACCCACTCTGGAGTGGCAAGTGTTATCGGTACGTTTGTCAAGCAGACAATGTCTCTATCACCATGGCGAGTGGGTTTGGCTAAGCGCAACACGATGCGTCGCACTCTGAGTGTTTGCTCTCCCTGCTGAATTTGAATGGTTTGTTCCCAAACCTCTCCCGCTTTAGCCTGACCGACAGCTTTGAGGTCACTGATGGCTTCCCAGGGTAAATTCTGGTGCTCACGGATAATGAACATGGCCTGTCGCTGAGCGATTCCGATGAGAAAGTCTCGTGTGCACATATTGCGGTCAGCTATCCATAACTGATCCGCCTTGACCGTGTCTAATACCTGCTTGAATAACCGCCGTTCTTGGGCATGACCATCCTCACACGGAAAGAGATCGACCGCCAATCGCAATGCGGGGTCGAGTACGACGAGTGATTTACCCGGTAACGGGGCGGCCGCGATTGCCTGCAGGACCTTCAATCGGTGCTCGGTAGCTGCCAAGGCATTCCCATCGACAATGCGGGTTTGATACCCCTCAATCATCGCAGCAGATTGGCCACCCATCTGCTCAATCAATTGCCCTAACTCGGTCGCAGTTTCCCTTAACAGCGCTGCACTGACTTGAGGTTCGACACCATTGAGTTTATGGTAGAGCGCACTACGATTGACATTGAGTTCTTTGGCTTTTGCCTTGTAGGTGGCATTGACTGATGGCTGAATCCCACAAACTACTAAGCTTAGGAGATTGACGAGGGTTGAAAATAGGAGGTCACGGGTGTATTGCAGTTTGGCGTGCGTCTCAAAAATCTCATCTAATCGCTGCGGCCGAAACACCCGTTCCATCAATCCTCGCATCATAACGCTGATTGGGCTCTGCTCAACGAAGGCATCGAAGATACTGGCGAGCATTGGCCAACCTCCTGCTCAAACCACGGCTTCTCAAGCTTAGCGTTTATATTTTTCTCCCCCACAGATTTAACACTTAGACAGGGATCGAGCTTCAAACCTAGCCTTGTTTTCCTTTTCGAGGGTTCTCAGGATGTTGCTTCGTTTGATGAGGACTTGTTTGTACTGACGATAATAGGCAATGCAGGCTTGCCGAACAGGTCGAAGCCACAGGTACCAGTAACCTTCTAAAAATCGAATAATTAGGGTATCGAAACGTTGTATGGCGAAGGCAGAGGCGGCAACTATACACAGAGCACCTACTAATGGCAAGCTGGAGCGGTTCGGGATAAGCCACGTAGCGTATGACTAAGGTGTTCCAGCCCAGGCGTTGGATGGCTGTGACAAAGCTCCCCAGCCAAAAGATAAAGACTGGAGTGAGAAGTGTCGCGACCCACTGCTCTGCAAGTTTGCCACCAAAGCTTTCCAGAGCTTTTGCTGTCATAAAATCATCCTACGTTGGAGCAAGCACTAGAGGAACGAGATGAGTAGGGCAAAGAGGAATCTCTTCGTTGGCTTCTCGATACCAGGTGTAGTCATTACCGATAGGGCAGACATAGCAGTCAGCAGCAGTAGGTGCAAGATTGCCAGGAATTCCGTAGTATCCTCGTTCATTGGTAGGAAGCTCTAGGAATTGATCAAGCCAGCTTTTGGTTTCAGGATAGGCCTCTAAAACGTCTAGCAGTTGATCGACCTGAGTGGTCTCGTCCAGGTCGGTTTGGTTCAGTAGCTGGGCTAGTTGTTGATCGATTTGGTCAGCTTGGGCTGGAATCAGCTTAGGCAGTAAGGGGCGGATTGCGCGGCTAGCAGATAGCGCCTGTTCATTGGTGAACATGGGATGTATGAAGATAGGTGAGAAAGAGTTAAACGCCAGTGTAGCTAAAGGCAGCCCAGTGATAGGGATGAGAAAAAAGACGGTTGGTCGGGTTACGAGTTCGCTGTCCGAGGAGAGGGGCAACCTCGGCTTCGGTAAGGTTGTCTCGCAGCCAAATTTGTGCATGGCGCAGGGCTTCTGGTGGATCTATATTTTCGGTCTGCCATAGTTCGTAGAATTTGCCGAGCAAGAGCATGGTGCTAAGATCATTTACGGACCATAGCGATGCGATGATGCCAGCCACTCCAGCTTGTAGTAATCCAGTAGGCAGACTGATCACTTCATCGGGAAGATCGGTGCCGGACAGGCCGGTTTCACAAGCTGAGAGAATGGCCAGGCGCATCCCTTCAAGCTGCAGGTTAAAGAAATCTCGGAGTGACACAATTTCGTCATTAGCCATCAGCAACCCACTATCGAGAGGATTGCTGACTTTCGCGTAGCCATGACATGAGAAGTGCAGTACATCATGGTGGGGAATCGCCGATAAGACCGCGTTACGGTTGGCCTCCTCAGATTTCAGCAAGTGATGTTGTGGGAAGTGGGTCACTGCAGCTTCTATCTCACGATCAGAACCCGGGAGAGGATTCGCCTTAGTCGGATGGGGGTCATTGATGGCCAACAGATTGTCCTCTCCCGCACAGCTAGCAATCTCTCGTGCGGTTTTAAGGGAGCGAGCATTGGGGGCATAGGTGAAAGTTACGACATCCAGCGCATAGCGGCGACCGGTAGGTGTCGTCATGTCGTCTGTCCAGGCTGCGTGAAGCGGGAAGAAGTGTAGAAATCCCATAGGAATTAGCACTGCTTGGTCAGCCCCTATAGCTTGTATATGAGTAATGATTGGGTTCATCAGGATTTTCCAGAGCCGATGAGTGACCTGGTTAAGAGTGTCATGCCAAGTGCTTTGCTTATAATAAGCACTGAAGTATTTAGTGGTGCTTTCCTCAGGATTGCGGATAAATGCTTCTAATATATTTTCTGTTAAGTCGCCTTTAGTGGAGATTACCCCAGGCGCTATAACTTCAATCTCACTAGAGAACAGCGCCTTTAGAGTCCAATCTGTTAGGTCATCTAGCCAGATTGGGTCAATAGTCACAGGGTAATTTGCATCCTCTTTTATACGAGGCTGATGTACTACCATCACTAGGCTACCGTTAGGTGTGGGTAAACAATAGACTAATGGACAAGAAGGCCGCACTACCGCTGTAATAGTTTCAAAGCTCGGTTGGCTTGTAAAGTCTTCGTAGTTAGGGATTTGGCGAATATTGTCAATTGCATTTTTTAACTGTTGGCGGGCTTGCTGTAAATTAGTTTCTGAAACGGAAAGACGATTGGCTTCTGTATGATTACTGTCCGCCAGACGTTCCTCGATTTCAAGCTGACGCATTGCATCAACAGCATTTCTGTACTGCCTGAAAACTTCAGGCGCATCCGTTTCTAACTCTGCCAAGTCGGTGCGGTCACGCTCTAGCGCCTCACTTAGTCCCCGAGCCTTGCCAATTTCAGCTGTGACAAGCGCCTGCTCGAAGTTCCCGGCACGTGCTTGAGCATAGGCGGCTCGATGAAATAAATCGGCAGTTTCGGACAATTCAAATTCTTGACTCCTGCGAGAGAGAGACGCTTGATACAAAAGTTCAGTAGCCTCCAAGGCAGCCTCATAGCTCGTGACAGCATCATCCCAGCGTTGATGATCGGCACAGAGATTTCCTAAATCACGGGCTATTCGTCGACAGTCTTTAGGCAGTAACTCCGGCCTAAAGACTGTCAAAGCTTGTTGGTAGGCAGTAATAGAGTCTTCTAAGTCTTGTGCTGAGTTCCTGCTCCTGCGTACTTTGTAAGCGCCTGCCATTCCCGCCATCACTCGAGCCCACCTAATAGGCGTTTGCTCTGGGCTAAACACTTCTAAGCACTCTCTGTAGAGCATTAGGGCATGTTCGTGGTTCTCTAACCAATCTCCACATGTACGTATCTTATAAATCCTTGCAATGCTGTACTTTGTCTGCGCCCACTTGATGGGCATATCGTTGAAAGTGTAGACCTCTAGGCACTGCGTATAAAGTGTGATCGCATGTTCCTGGTTCGCTTTCTGACTTTCTCCACCGATGCGTTCACTGTAAACAGTTGCCAAACCACTTGTTGCCTGTGCCCATTCAGCAGGCATAGTGTCGCGCGTAAACACTTCCAAACATTGCTCGTAGAGTGTGATCGCATATTCCTGGTCCGACCGATCTCCGTGAATGCGTTCGGTGTAAATCGTCGCTAGATTAACTTTTGCTTTTGCCCACTGAAGGGGCATAGTGTCGCGCGTAAGTATTTCTAAACATTGTTCGTAGAATGTGATCGCAGAATCCTGGTTTATCAACGGATCTCCGTAAACGCGATCTGCATAGGCATTTGCCAAGGTTTGCATTGCACTGAACCATAGCCGAGTTGCAAGATCTTTCTCAAAATACTGAGCTTTATTACCAAGCATTTCTAATAAGCACTGCTGAGAAATCTTAATAGCTTTTTCTAGATTCTCTGCACGATTTCCCAAAGTACGTTCATAGTAGACTGATGCTAGATTAGAAGCCGCTATAGCTCGTTCAATAGGAAGTTGACTCGCTTGCAGACACTGCTCGAATGCTATAACAGACAAATCTAGATTGATTCCTCGTTCACCTTGAGAAAAACTATTAATCAAGTCTCCAAAGATTCCAATAGCGGTCATCACTTTACCGTTGTCATCGTCTACTAGTAGTTCTGATGCGACTTCAGGTAATACAGCTACTAGGTCAGCGTTAAGGTTCGATAAATTAGCCTCTAGTAAACGGTAGACAGGCTCTTTTGAAAATGGGTTTTCAAGTATGCATAAAATCACTTCCGCAAAAAAGGAGCGACTATCTAGGGATACTGCATCAGGCTCAGATCGGAGAGATACCCTTGACCCCATATCTGCGTCTTCGGCCAGTTGAAAGGCCAAATTAAGCAACCAAGTGGCTCTCGTTTCATTCCCTTGCTGTCGGAGTTGTTTTGCTACATCGGATATGTTCTGGAGAAAGCCTTGGCAAATTAATTCTTGATGGGCTTGCAGACTCTCTTGAACTTGGCCATCAGGGTATTTCGAAAGTTGTTCGATTAAAACGCGATCTTTATGAGCATTTACCAAGTTTTGAATTGCGCTGAGCCATAGCCTGTTTGCAATATCAATATCTTCCTCAAAATACTGAGCTTCATTGCCAAGAATTTCTAATAAGCACTGCTGAGAAATCTCAATAGCTTTTTCTAGATTCTCTGCGCGATTTCCCAAAATACGTTCAAAGTAAGCTAATGCTAGATTATGAGTCATCACAGCTCGTTCAATAGGGAGTTGACGCGCTTGCAGACACTGCTCGAATGCTACAACAGACAAATCTAGATTGATTGCTCGTTCACCCTGCGAAAAACCGCCAATCAAGGCTCCAAAGTTTCCAATGGCATTCATCGTTTTACTACTGTCATCATTTGCGAGTAGTTCTGATGCGAATTCAGGTAATACAGCTACTAGGTCAGCGTTAAGCTTTGACAGATTAGCCTCTAGTAAACGGTAGACAGGCTCTCTTGGAGATGGGTTTTTAATTATGCATAGAATCACTTCCACAAAAAAAGAGCGACTATCCAGGGATTTTGATAATATGCCTTCAGTCAGTTGCATGGCTAGGTTTAGCAACCAAGTAGCACTCGTTTCATTCCCTTGCTTTTGGAGTTGTTTTGCTACCTCATTCATGACCTGGAGCAAGCCTTGGTCAAGTAATTCTTGATGGGTTTGCAAAATTTCTGGCCCTTGAGCATCAGGGCAGTTTAAAAGTTGTTCGATTAAGTTGAGGTAGGTTTGAATGCGGAGTTCATTCATGGGTAAGGACTGAAGCTGGGACGAAGTTGCTCACCATTCAAAAAGTTCTAGAATGGATTGTCTTCTCTACAGACTCTATAGGCTAGCTCAGAGTACAGGGACAAAGCTAAGTTAGGTGGAGCTAGGCACTATAGCTGTAGGAGATTTGACAAGGTGATGGATAAAGAGGTGAGCTAGGAGCTAACATACACCCTAGAACTAACCCTCTCATGAATTCGGTTAATCTCATTCATGAGAGGGTTAGTTCTCATTTGCCCTGGCATGGGGCGCGGCTAAGCTTCTTAGGGTAATTAAAGCGAAGCTGTTATATGGAAATCACAAAGGTCACAATCAGCTTAAATATTCAGGCAAATAGTAAGTTTGTTGCTCGTAATGAAAAAATTGTTAGGGAGATGGTAGAGTTTCTTTATTTTTCTAAGCTGGAACTTGGAAAAGAGGATATTGGCGGCTGAACGCCTGGTTCACCGCTGATAGCTATTACTGCATTGTTGAAAGCGATATCGATGAAGGCCCAGACTAATTACTGTTCTGCTAGTAATTAGCTTGGCGAATTAACTTACTTTCGAGAGGATTTAGATACAGACCTATACGCCACTAACTAAGTCACTGAGAAGTTAATAAGGTTAGTTTTTATAAGCACCTGTGTTCAGTAAGATTTAAACCGTTATTTCTAATACTTGAGATGACAGATATGAATTCTCGGGAAAGACAAGTAGATAGATTCACACACAAGGTTACTTTTCAGAATTACTGGATATGAATATTACCATTGATCCTTTTTACTAAGTCCATTACATATCCTCGGAAAACGGTTCAGTCTTTTCGGCTCCAAAGGTTTGTGCGGTTATCTCTTTGATAACCGTATCAATTTCCATCTCTAGTTGCTCAATAGTGGATAGACTCTGTCTAAGTTTCTCAGGTAGGCGATGTGTGGCCACAGCAATAGGTGTACTGACGTTGCGAAAGCATACTCTGCTGTTGTCTTTTTGCTGGAACGACACAACACAAGGCCGATAGTGGGGTTATCGTCGGCATGGCGAAGCATGACATCAACTGCCGAGACGTAGAAGTTCATCTTCCCAAAGTACTCCGGCCTAAATTCAGTAACCTTGAGATCGATTACAACATAACAGCGTAGCTGGACATGATAGAACAGCAAATCGATATAGTAGTCGTCACCATCAACTTCAATATGATATTGACTGCCCATAAAGGCAAAACCTACTCCTAGCTCCAGGAGGAATTCACGAATATGATCAACCAGTGCTTTCTCAAGTTCTCGTTCTTGGGCGTCTTCTCCTAACGATAAAAAGTCAAAATTATAGGGATCTTTGATTAACTGCCTCGCTAAATCAGACTGGGCTTGGGGTAACGTTTGCTCAAAGTTCGTTACTGCTTCTCCCTAGCGTTGATAAAGATTGCTCTCTATCTGAATCGCCAGAATATCTCGACTCCAACTATTTTCAAGAGATTTCTGTGCGTACCAGAGTCGCTGATCATACTCCTTTACCTTGTCCAGTAGTATCTGATTATGTCACCATGGAAATTATGCAGCGTATCGCTGCATAATTTCTCGATTAGGGGACGCCTGGGCAAACTTACGCATATATTTAAGGTTGCGCGACGAAAAACTTTCATCTCAGGAAAGTCTCGCTTTAGGTCTTTGGACAGGCGATCAATGACTTTACTGCCCCAGCCTTCAGTAGCTTGACGTTCCAGAATATTGAGCCCCAAATCCCAATACAGGAGGATAACTTCTCCATTAACAGCCAGTGCTGCCCTAACTTGCGCACAGCGTATTCGACCTTAGTCTCCGTCAAGAATTGTTCGTAATCACCAGGAGGAGTTAAGGATTGCTTATTAGGCATAAGGGGGGCAAAAAAGTTATACATGCAGCCATTGCAGCAATAGTTTACATGGCATCAACGAGCAAACAACTTTGCCTACTAATTATTTTCAGGGAGTCTTGCAGATACCTGATCAGCAAGCAAGTCTACCAGATTCTTTAATTCCGCAAGCTCATTAGGATTTAAATCGTCTAGTAGGTTGGGAAGTCTTTGAAGATTATTGGTAATAGTGGCAATCGCTTTCTGCGATTCGCTCACCGCACTTTCTGATTTATCAGTGAGTGCAGTCTTTACCTGTTTCCTTACTTGAGCAACAGATAGCTTATTATCAAGAACTTCCTTCAAAAGTTTCGCTCGTCGCTTTCGAGCCGTTGCATTGGTAACATCAAGCTTAGACGCAGTTATTCGATTCAATGCGAGTGCATGAAGTCCACCCAGTCCCTGCTCTCGAATAGCTTGCTTGAGATCATCTTGAATGCTAAGCATAGGAAAAATATTGGCATTCACAGATGATGGATTAAGTTGGAGTCCGAGTAAAGTTGAGAAAATAGCATATTCTGTCTCTGACAACTCTAAACCTTCTAGGACAGCTTCCTGTTCATCAGGAGGTGCGATCACAATTGTTGTCACCTGAGAAATTTTCTTTTTCCGTTCCAATCTTTTGACAGCAGTATTGAGTGTCTTTTGTATGGTTGCTGGTTTGAAACCATGGACTCTTTGAATTTCCTGAATCACGGCCTCAGCAATATCTAAAGCATTCAGTTCTTCACGGTGAAGGTTGGCCAACAGAACTCGACGATGAAGTTCTTCCGGCTCAGGGATAATTACCGCTTGAATTGTCTCCCACTCATTGCGCTGAGCACCTCGCCAGCGACGCTCACCATCAAAGATAAAGAAACCACCCTCTGACCGTGCGATCAGAATAATCGGTTCCTGCTGCCCTTCTAACTTCAGGGAAAGTGTCATCCCTGCGATGCTTTCTTCAGAAAAAGTTTGTCGAGGTTGGTCAGGGTTACGTTCAATCTGATTAAGAGGTACGTCTACAACACCACCTTGAGAAAGCTGCTGACGTAATTCTGTAAGCTGGGCTTCTGTATCGTCCTTGCCTTGCTCGCGTAGTGCCTCAATTTCCTGCTTTAAACGCTCAACCTCTGACTCAAGCTCATACACCTGCTTTGCATTGGTTGCACCAGCAAAAGCTTTCATTACTGTCCCTTGTCCAGCTTTAGGCATGTGCAACAGCTCCTACTGCAGAAAGAATAGCGTCGGTAATGGGTTCAAAATCTTTACATGCTGAATGTCCTGGTCGCACTGCATGGAGAGGCAACCCACGAGCACTTGCATTCTTAAATTCACTTGAAAAGCGAATGGGCGTGAAGTAATTAATTCCTAACTCCTCAAGCTGAGGGGTAAGCTCTTCAAGAATATTTCGATGGATAGCAATCCGTTGATCATATTGATTAGGGACAATACCAAGTAATTCAGGCTCAGGCTTAAGTCGTAATTGGCGAACTGTAGAGTAGAACCACTCCAACAATTTCCCTGCTCCTGAAGTTGACTTTGGTTCTACTTGCAGAGGTACCAGAAGATGCGTCGATGCTGAGATCGCAATTTGAGGTAAGGCACCCAAGGTGGCAGGACAATCAAAAATGATAACGTCGTGCTCTACCGGAAAATCCTGGAGACGGTCTGCTAACAGATATGCTCCACGAGCATTCAACACCAGCTCGTTCTGGGACTGCACAAGATTAAGATCGCCTCTTATAGCCTGTACATTTTTTACGCGATCAGACCACAGAGATATAAGAGGCCAGTTGCCATCAAAATCATCACGGAGGACAGCAGAAAGAGTCTGATCTTCTTCGGGGTCATCAAGGCCACAAAAGAGACTTACCGAACCTTGCGGGTCAAGGTCAATGATGAGAACTGATAAGCCTTTGGCACCAAGAGTATATGCAAGATGGGTCGCCAACGTCGTTTTCCCACTTCCCCCAGCATTCGACAGTAAAGCCAGTCTAGTTTGCATAATGATTGGCGAGTTCAACGCGGAAAGTTTAACATAGGATGTGGGATAACGTTATCCCACATCCTATGTTTTTTGATATTTTTTCAGAGTCAAACGTCAAATCGCCAGAGAAACGGACAAGAAGTCGCGCTCAGTTCCACTGCCAGTCTTAACAGACTAATGGATAGTGGTGCTACCACGCTGTAAGTTGCACTCGGCGTCAGCATCTTCCAGCGATGTATACCAAGTGAGCTGAATATTAAGGGGCAGCATAGCTTTTCTCCGTAAATAAATAGATGAGGTCACAGCGTTTCCATGACCTCACATGAACTGACTCTTGAAATTACCGAGTAAGCTTAGCGTCCAGCTCAGTCCATGCCCATCGACAAAAATGAAATACTGCAATCACTACCAACACCAGCGCAATCGAACGAGTACTCACAATAAGCAGAGGTGCTAAGACGCTCACCACCATAAAAAGCCATCCCAGCAAAAAAGTAAGACACGCCCACTTGAGTAGCTCGCTAATTTCTGTTTCATCTGCAATATCGATAACTGCACTCAACCGCTGAGTAATTGGTTCAGGCACCATCGCCAGGTATGTCCTTACGTGTGCTCGAAGAGTAAGAAGCTGGCTTTTGACGTGAGCGAACTTCTTTTTCAGAGAAAGCGTATTGACTGAAGCATCGGCAGTCGGTGTCCCGATACTTGTTTTTGATAAAGTCATAGGTAATTCCTTTCGTCGTTGTTAGGGATTAAAGCCGAGGTCATCGGTAGCCGCCGATGGCCTCTTTGATGTGCTAAGAAGAGCCCATCGGCCAGGGGCGCTCCCTGGAGGTGAGTTCTAATACAGTGACGAATTTTCACCTTGAACAAACTTGAGGAGAGCTGCCGAAAGGGGACTATTCTCAACTCGCCCGGCAACACTTATTGACAGGTGCTCAATTGCCATCGATAAGGCCAGGTTCGCAGAGGCAGTCGCTTTAGCATCGTGGCTGGCATCTGGAAACTCCCGTTTGATAGCTTCTTTTGCAGCCCCAAGAAAATCACTACCAGCGTTCGCAGCACTGTAATTAGCGTCGGATAAAGTATCAAACATGGTTCAAGGTATTAGGAGTGCAGCATCGATCATGGATGAAGACTTCTGCTGTGAGAGCTATCAAAAATCATCATCAAACTCAGATTCATCAACCTGGATATCAGGAGTGAGTGACCCATCAGTTACCAACGATTGAGCGTAAGGTTGAACCAGGGAAGGGGGCTGAACAGGTATCACTGATTGAGCCGTGACGGTGGGGATAAATGCTAAGTCTCGTGCGTTGTAGCTATCGATGAGCCATTTCACAAACTCGGTATGAGTCATCTCCAATGGAATTGATAACTTATCCAGAACAGACCTAAAACGCTTCGGCAGAGTGAGTTGAACTCTTTCGTCTTTCATAAAGCACCTCAATTAAGCAACGCTTTGAAGCGTGTCATCGGTGATAGCTACACAACGGTGGTAGAGCCCTTCAACGTGAACGTACTTGGGGTACTCAGAATCTTCGGAACGGAATGGAATATAGAAATTTGTGTGCTTTTTTAGGAGTCCCTTGCACATACCAGGAAGGAGCACACCTCCGCCAGCCCAGATAACAGGACGAGACTCAGCAGCTTTCAATGCTTCATCCAGAGTGAGGCTGAGACCACCATCACGCCACAGGCCCAGCGCCTGTTTATACTGGGCACTCAAATCGTAACCGTCAACATTTTTAATCGCTCGAACGGTCTGGATAGCCTGCATCACTTCAAACTGATCGAAGCGAGTGCCGTAGGCAGCGGTCGCAAGTTGAGCAACTATCTCGGCCAGGGACAACACACCATGATGATCGGTCTTAAAGTCAATCTTTTGACCGTTGGCATAAGTGCTGTAATTTACGGTGCCACAGCCTAACTCCACTACCGTCACTGGCTTATCGGTAAGCCGAAGAGTAACCGTACCTTCCACATTCTGGAATGACTGACAACTAACGATGCCCCAGCCTTCGCGTTTAACGCTATGCACAGAAGTGGTGATGGTAGCTCGCTGAGTATTGGTCTGGATTGTGAGGGGTTCTGCTAATTTTTCTGCAAACAGCTCATCATCACGTTCTGACTCATAGGGCGAACTCACCACTAAATTAACGTGATAGTCACCCACAGTAATCTCGGGCAAAATGTTCAACCCTATTCCATAAAGTTGCTGAAGTTTTTCAGCCTTATACCGTCTGCTTTTGCCCGTCTGCTCTGAAGTCTCACGACTGGCGTAGCCGTGGCTGTAACGCTGCGTCTCCCCATTTACTGTGAGGGCTATCTGATTTTCGCTCATCCCAGCAAGGCTAATGACACTTGCGGTTGAATAACGTCCACTATCAGATTGAATTTTTACGGCTCCGTTGCCTGGGTCAAAGCCAACATTCACTACAGTTTTTCTCGGCATGATTGAAGGTCTCCTTAGTTTTTTTGAAAAGTCCGCTGCATCCTTGGGGGGCATATGCCAGTCATATGAATGGCAAAATCAGGAAAATCTGTACGTCATATGGTCGTCAAATGGTGCTCACAAGATTATTTCCTAATAGAAAAAATCGAAGAAAAGCAGCAAAAAAATTATATTTTTTCTGACATAAAAAGCGGGATAAGATATTTTTTGAAAAAGAGTACACGTTCAACATACAAAGCCATACGAAAGGATTTATAAAGCGTGTTTACTCCTCAAAATTCAGCTCTCTTTCTTGTAAATAGGGGCGTATTCATCGTATGGAGGTAGTGGGCGAGCACAGGGGAGGCGTTCAGATTATTCTCGTTGCATACGTGCCTCATACTAGAAAAATTCCTTTAATTAAAAGACTGAGAGGGCATTCGTATGGAGTCAGTATGGTTTCATACGCTCATCTGGCCCTGGAAAAATAGTGTGATTTTCTTGGGTTCATAAGGGATTTTCAGCGTAGCGTATACCTGTTTATAGTTACTGATAGTTTGAAAAGCCTAAGAACTGAAAGTCTGGATCATTTTTTTCAGGAAAAACCACCACTTTTTTACTGTCTAAATAAACCAGAACTTCTCTTAGAATTCCTACCTTCAGCTTTATCACCGATTTAAGCTGGTTAGAGGTGTTGATAAATTCTGAAGGTGTCATGATCACCCCCTGAGCAAGCTGCATCATCTGCGCCAGGATGATGGTAAAGACCTCATTGGTAATGCCCCCTGGATTCACTTTTTCTGGTGTAAGTGCCTCTGAAGTGCTCTCAGGAGTATCACTTTCCCAAACAATCTCCTGGCTATCGAGCAAGGAAGAGGTTGCGCCATAGCGCTCACGATTACTCCTATACCCCTTCAACCGGAAGTACTGATCGCCGTTAATGGGATGAGGCTCATAGGCACCTCCCTCCAATTCGATAATGAGATTGAGAATTGCTTCTAGTTCTTCTGGCGAAGCAACATCGGGGAATACAGGCCAGACTTCTTGTGGATCAATAAGACCGTGAGCATCAACATAGTCTCGTGAATTAATCTTTATCCACTGAACAAACTCTGTGGCTGTTCTCTTCTGCTCATCGGTGTATTTCACATTAAGCAGACTCTCGAACGTGATACGGGCTTCGGATGGGGTCACGAGGGAATCCTCCTCTGAAGTGGTAATGAATGCAGCATCGGGTGGCAACGGCACATCGGGTAAGCCATCACCATCAAAATCGTCTTTACTTGGGTTGATTGCTGAAAAATCTATTGGTTGCACCGCTTCTGGTTGCGGAAGCACAATCAAGCGCCATCCATCGTGACCAGCATTGGTAAGAGCAACCACAACATTCACAGGGCTCTGATTCTGCTTATGGGCCTCAAGATAAGTAGCCAGATCAATGAGAAGCTGCTTACGAGTCTCGTCATCATCAACGTAGAACTTGGTCTTAAGAGGAGATGAGACCGCTGAATAGTTGCCCGCTCGTCCCATGCCCGTATAGGAAACATTGGTCTTAAATTGATGGCCGATACCCAGAGCTTCGTTCGTATTGGCATGAGCAAAGCTCCAAATTTTTACAAGCTGAGTTCTGCCATCAATAAGGCCAGTTCTAATCGTTGAGACATAATCATTCTCAAAGGAGGCCAATACCTCATAATCCTCACGAAGGTTTGCCTCTCGCTGCGCATTTGCTGCTGCAACAATCCCCTGATTGGTCTGGTCAATGACCACCACATGGGGCACATCACAGCCGGTATCAATCCAGCTATCTATTGACTGCAACCGCGCTTTTAAGTCAAGAGCAGCAGAGAGCAATTTCTCACCACGCTGACTCGCCGTAAAAACAAAGAGGTCCTTGGTATCTTCCATCCCAGCAAAGTCAAGCCCTTCACCTGTTTTCTGGTTACGGTTTTTGTGGGCGAAGATGGTGAAATTTGTCTGGGGGTTGTACTCCCACTGAGAACGAATTGACCGTTTCTGTAGCTCTGACTTCCCACATCCCGTAGGGGCAACCACCAAGCAGCCACGGGCATCAATGGCAATCTCATGGGCGAGATCCACAATGGGTAAACCGCAATAAGAGGGATGGCCTGTAAGGTCTACCACCCGCTCTTTCTGCTTTGTTCTGGGATTAGTGCGAGTTCCAAACTTAAGAGTCTGTGCTGGCAGTGCCTTTACGCTCGCTGCAACCAGGGCAGCAGCTCCGCCTTCTACCTCCGAAGGGTCAAGCTCTGATCGCATCGCTTCGGCACCCTTTACAAACTCTGCAAAACCATCATCACCGCTTCCATCACCTGCCTCCTTTTGGGAAGGTACAGCTAGATCTGTTTCAACCAGGTGCTCTGGAAGGGCGCTGTTACTGACAAGGCGTTTCTGGGTAGCTGCTGCATATTGAGTAGAGAGTTCAACCGTCTCAGCATTCTGAAGCGTGATCGCCCGTTTCGTCACATGTTCCTCGCGGTGATCGTCAAGTTCGTCTTGAAAATTATCAAGCGCATCAGCTGAAGCAGCAACGAGTCCAGCTGCTCCGATGAGCATCGCCAGTTTGTATGCGGGTCGTAGTGTGGTTCCGAGTGGCCATAACCAGAGGATAAGGCCACCGATAAGTCCTGTGTAGTAGACAATCGCCCGTTTGGGTAGCGTCTCCCAGAGGTAGGCTGCAAAGGTGCTGGTTTGGGATTGAGCCCTGGTAAGCAGCGTATTCCGTTCTGTTGGATTGAGAAAATCAGTATCAAGAATACTAATTAAGTCGGCCATGCTGCTACCACTCCCAAGACAACAAAACTGCAACACACAAGAAAATCGACAATGGTTCCATCCAGGTGCTCTAGCGCCATGTTTCGCGCCCAGCTTCGACCATTAAGAATGCCGTAAACTCTCACGCTGTAAGCAGCAAGGTAGATACAGGTGATGGCACAGGCAACTCCGATAATGGCTCTCATGGGTTGCCAGATATCAGCCAACGTTACAAGCGCTGAAGCAGCAATGGATATTAGAAGGTGTTTTGCAAACCACACGGGTTGCCGATGGGAGAGTCTCATAGTGAAAAACAGTGGGGTTGCTGCAAAGAGGGGATTATCCCCCCTCTTTGGAATCAAAATCTAACGAGCGACTGGTATAGGCAGATGATTATTCAAAACGGTGGAACCACGCTCTGTTCCATTCCGGCTGGTATCGGTGATGCGATTAAGCTTCTCCTGGTAACCACGCTGGAACTTAGCGTATGCTACATTGAGATTTTCAACATCCGCAGCATGTTGGAATGATGTTTTCCGCCGAACCACGTTCAGTTCATGCTTGAGGGTAAGCCACTGAGAATGGGCTTCCTCGCGAGATATTTCAAGTTTTGCTAGTTTCTTCTGAACATTTTTGAGGCGGTTGACAAGCTTCTGCTCAGCCTCAATAAGATGTTCGTAGCTCTCAAGCACCCGTTCAGCCTGGGCGCGTCCCTCGGCCATTTGAGTATTTCGGTCGATGATCTTATCTGCACCTTCTTCATTAAGGCTGATAAGTTGCTCAAGAGTTTCCATCTCCCAGCCGTCGTGGAGACCGATCTTCTCAAGATTGTGAGGATTAATTCCTGTGCCTGAGAGCCCTCCTCCTTTGACACCGAGAAGCCTGTCCAGGTTCTCTGATAGTCCAATTGCCATGGGCGTTTACGCTCCTATATATCAAGATAAGTAGTGAGAAAAAGCATATTGAGCGCTATGTCATAGGCATCACCTCCTTTTGAGAGTCTCTCTAGTAGAGGTAACGGCTGAGTGCCTGCTCAAGGCGATCTAAACGTGCGTCAGTGTTCACCTTCGCACCAGCTACATGCCAGGAAACAAACGCATTAATAAGAAAGGCAGTACCGACCGTAAATAACGCTATATGGGTAATGGTCAACCTTACTTTCCTCATCGCCGAAACTTCGGTACCAACAAGAGAGAGCCCCTGCTTGCATCGGGTAAGGCTTTCTTCAACAACATCAAGTTTGGGAAGCACAATTGAGAGGTGTTGGTTGCTGTTGTCAGCACAGTCACGGGTGAGATTGAACTCCTGTCTAAGGATTTTGAATTCTCTTCTTCCTCTTTCAAGGTCGGTGTGTAGCTCACTAACGGTTCCTTTGATGTCACTTAAAGAACGGGAGTGAAGCCGTCGGTAGGTTGCAAGGTCGGCAGAGAGATCGCCTTGCCGTTCTTCCAACTGCACAAGTGAGTTAACAAGTTCAATCGGTACACTGACCGTTACTCGCTGAGGTGCCTGCTGTGTCAACTCATTAGAATTGTCTGTGTTCCTCAGATTCGCCAGGAGCTGTGATGGATTAACTTTTCGTTCTTTTTCTGCTGTCACTTGGACACCTCCATATCCCTATGGTCACAGTGGGAATCAATCAAAGATTAGTTAGGAAAAAGACGCTGAATCCTTGAGACAGCAGGACTCGACCATTCCAACGCTTCAATAAGTGGATCTATTTTGTGGCGCAGCCAAAAGCCACCAACGAAAGTGCCAGCAGCTAAGGCCAAACTCAGCACAGCTCTTATCGGCAATCGTGGTGGTGATACAGTTCGGCCAAGGCGAGGAGAGGAGGGAGTATAAAACATCAGCAATAATTTGGTATTGAGAACAAGGAGAGAAGGGGAAGAAGAGACGAAATTCGGGGAGCCCTGTAAAGCCTTATGACTTTGTGGATGAGGACGGGTGAATCATGGGAAGTTTTACCGGCTGTAAAATTTGCGTCAAAAGAGCATTTAAGTACTCCGTCATGGAGAGTTCACCACGGATTCGATCGATCTCGGCGAAATTTACTGCCGTCAGAGGAACTCTTCTATCGGGTGATTTGGTCATAGCTCGGAAAATTTATGAGTCAATCAGGGCGATTGTTGGATCAAATTCGGGGCGATTACCTGCTAGACTTTTTATAAGCCACCTATTTAGGTTCTGTCAAGCACTTAAATAGGTTCCAATGCAAGGGAGGGCGCTCATTCATTTACACTGAGCGCATTAGAGCAATGCTGAAGATGGCCAAATTTTCTATAAATGTTCCAGATGAGTATGCTGAAGCGCTCACCGAATGGGCAGAATCGCTCGGTGACAATCGAGGAAGCCTGGTCAGTCACCTATTAAGGTTATGTTGTGAGTCCCAATACCCAGATCGGTTCCCTCAGGTACCTGGGAGCTTACCGAGTGCTCAAGTCACCACTGGAATCGTTCCGCCAAATACGCTCTTATCACAACAACTAACGCTTGCCAGCAATTTAGAAGGACGTGTGACGAGCATTCAGGCGTTAGCCGTAAAAAATCTGAGGGAGTATTTTGAAAAATTCACCAGCCGCTACCACACAGCAATAACCAGCTTTGCCAATACCAACGGGCTTACCTTTGAAGCTGCTTACGTACTCCTCACCCAGCGTTCCTATCCATATAGTGCAGAGGATTTTGAGTGGGCAAAGTCCCAGCCTACGATCCTGACAGAAGCACAATTTCTTGCAGGACAGATGGGCCAGGATAGGTCATCTCCTGGCCTAGAATCAAAAGGCACTCAACATTAAGACAGAAGGAGGCACCATCCTTGCGACACTACAAACACAGACCCTCAGTGCATCAAAGTGGGAAAATCAATCACAAACAAAATATTAAATTTTGTAAAGATCGGACGTTACGTCCAGTACATATGGCCTGGATCACTTAATATGCGTGAGAGCTTAAACAGTACAAGCGAACCTAAAGCCATGAGCACACCTGGACTACAAACCGCGTCCACGATCACCTTCAAGGTTGAACGGGTTCCTGCCGTCACCAGGAATCAATTCAAGAGCGCATGCGCAGCCGATGGGCTCAACATGCGTGATGTCGTGATTCCATTCATGACTCAGTACGGGCAATTCAGTGCTGCCTGTTCAGCAGAAGGGCTCAATGCCTTGGAGGTACTCACTAAAATGATGCAGCAGTTCGCCGAACAGCAAACATCAGAAGCAGCCTAGCAAGTACACTTGTACTGTATCGATATAGGCTTGCAGTGTATCGAGGCAGGATACCTGTAGCTGTCTTAACGTGAAAAAAGGAGGAAATGGATGAATAAGTCTTAAATAGCAAAAATCCCAACCTGTTGGCAGTAGGTGGGACTTTGCAAAACCAAAAGATATTCAGTTTTAGGGTTCGGATTCCAGAAAGCTTTGACGGCAAATTGGAAAACCGAGGGATTCGTTTATGTATTTTAAGGCGGATCTGCGATTTTGGCAACTTTATTCAGTCGCAGAGAACAGCCAAAACCATTGACTGAATCCATCCCTGCACTCTCGGTAGTGTCGGGATAGGAACTTGTAATAGCTTTACCACTACTGGTAGTGGAAGAGCGTTTTCTTTACAACCTATTCCTTGATCCCTGGCGCTCCAAGCGGGGTAAGAGGCTTCCATTGCAGATAATTGCCTCCTGCTTCGTGTCGTGAAGTGGCAATGGGTTTTAAAGAGTGAAGACACAGAGCATACCTGCTTCTACCTTTGTAGAAGAGCAGGATAATCCTCTCTTAGAAATATTCAAGCATCGATACGATTTCATTTACGCAAACCATCCACAACCAGGCGAAAAACCGATCTGGTTTACCGAGGATCGGCATCCGCTCTCAGATCGACTTATTGAGCAGGGCAGTTATTTATATGGAGTAAGGTTCGGCCCCACAACGAGCTATGCACTCATCGATATTGACACCGACTCGGCCTATCACCCAAAGAGAGATCCCTTAGCACTCAATAGAATCCAATCAACACTGGAAAAAACGATGGGGATCGTTACCTCGGTAACGTGTCAGAGTTCTTACAGTCAAGGTCTCCACTTATATTTACCGCTCGCCCAGGAGTTTACTTCCTGGGAACTGGGGATAGCCCTTACCTGTGTTCTTGAAAATGCAGGGTTTTCCGTTTCGGCTGGCCAGCTCGAAGTATTTCCGAATGCTCGTCACTTTGGAAGTGACGGCCAGTTAAACTTATTTAACGGCCATAGGCTTCCATGCTTTAAGCACGGCTTCTGCTTACTTAATGATGAACTGGAACCAATCATCAACGGAGACGAAGACACATTTATTCGGCATTGGAAATTTACTCAAGTAAAAAACGATCTAACCCCGAAAAAACTCAAGAAAGTTCTTAAGACTGCCTACCGAAAAACTTATCGCATCTCCAGCAAGGCAGAAAAGTTTCTCAACGACTTAAAAGTAGAAATTGAATATGGATGGACAGGCGCTGGACAAACCAATCGCCTTCTCGGACGCATCGTCATGTTCTACTTCGTCTTCGGCCATGTTCTTGGCGCAAGCGAGCCACTTAAAGGGGAGACGCTAGAAAAAAAAGTCGTAGAAGTTGCAAGACAGCTCCCAGGCTTTGAAGAATTTTGTAATCATCAACATGAACTGGAAAGTCGAGTCAGTGAATGGGTCTCCTGCATAGAAAATAGCCACTACTATCACTACGGCTACGACTCAATTCCGAAAACTGACCTGGACAAGACAGATAAACGAGCTGAGAGAAATAAACAGATAGAAACCGAAGCGAGACAACGAATCAACGGCGGAGTCAAAAAACTTCTCGAAGAAAGCTCTCTCCCGTCAGGCATTACTGCCAGACACAACGCATTGACAGCGCAAGGGATTAGTAGCCAAACACTATACAAGCATCGCGATTTATGGCACCCAAAACATATACAGACCGTAGACGCGGCACAAGTACAACTAGATTGTAATGCTGAATTTTGTGAAGGCCCCTCTGTGAGGGGAGCAGGGGCCTTCACAAAATCACAGTCAAGCTTATTATCGCCTATAGAGTGTGATTCCTTTGAACACAACAACTCCAGCGATCAACAAAATAATAACAAAACCGATCTTGAGTGTAATCAGCCAACCAATCAGGCTTCTACGCCTCTAACACCAGAAGAAAAGGTCCAAACGATCAAAGATGACATTAGAAAGGCGCTGGCCTTTGAGCAACGACGACGCCAGAATCAGCAGACTACCTGCAATCAATCGGATACCGCACGGATAGAGCATTCATATAGGGCACGAATGGAGCAGTGGCGCGACTCAGGCGATCCTATCTTGAGTGCAGAAGCGAAGAAATGGTTTGAGCAGAATGGGGAAACGTAAGGATTGAGAAGGCAGTGGCCAGACTTGACCAGAGTTTTCTCATTTCAAAAGGGTGGAGTAATGTCCTCCACAGCAATCAACCGCAGAGAAAATCTTTTGCAGTTTACAGCAAGAACTTTTTGCTGTAAACTGCATGACCTCATAAGATTGCTGTCCTGGTTGCTGGCAAAGACCAATGAGATCTCCAGGCCGAAGGCCCTTTATCACTTTGTCCTTCGAGGAATCCGGTTTATTCATCATCTTCATCCTGCGTCTCAGCAACTAACAGAATGACACAATCACCACAAATGAGACGAGTCTTCGGTTTTGCCCAGGCATTGGTGCCACATTGAGGGCAAGAATATTTTGTTTTGCTGGCTCCCTTTTTAGCCTTCAGACGAAGGCGCTCTTTACTGTGTACCTCTACGTAAGGCAGAGTTACCCCTTGGGCAATCAGCTCCTTACAGCAGGTATCAAAGGCGGAGCCTTTGATAATGTAGTGTGTCATTTTGGAGCCAGTCACTTTACCGCCAGGGGCTCCCGTCGAGGTAGGCATAAGCCCGATAGATTTCATTTTCTGAGCCCATTCCTTATTATGGTAGCCATTCTTACTGGGCTTACCGTGCCGAAACTGCCACAGGTGAACCATTTCATGGGCCAGGGTAGAAAGAATTTCCTCAACCGATCTGCTCTTAAAATGGGCTGGGTTCAGGGCGATCTCATCAGTAGTTTCGCCGCCATCACGAGTAGTAAACCGCTGGCCTGCAAAATACCCGTAGGCACCTCGTTTCCGCTGCATGGTGATCAGGCACCCTGGCAAAGCGTTACGAAAGAGCTTGGCATTGAAGTATGCATAGGCTCTATTTAGTTCGTCATAGGTTCGTTTTGTAGGAGTTGCAGCCGTTACCGTCATCGGGATGGCTCATTTCAGAGTTAATCAATCGTACGATTTAAATGCTAGAGTATGCCCGATTGAGCTTCAATAAGTAACTTAATTGATTAGTTTAATCGTACGATTTAATTCTGAGAATCAGAGATGATTACGGTGGTTACTGGCGCTTGTATAAAGATGAATCCTAACTCAGCTACCAGGGCAAACGATTTCGGGTCTTCTTAGACTCATCCCTAACAATATTGAGAATCGCTTCGTTAACCGCTTCTTGCTCTTGATGAGGCAGACTGCCAATCCACCTTTCGAGTTCTACAGCGGTGAGCACTTCGTTAGCCATGTATGCCTGCTGAACTATTTCAGGCAAAGTTGATCGGTCTCTACGTTTTCCACCAGTTGCCTTGTACAGTTCACGGACTCCACACCCGAAAAGTTCAGCGGTTTCTTCTTGTACGGCATCGTTATAACAGTCACCACCGTTAGCCTTGATGCTATCAGTGAAGCGTTTGAATATCTTTCCCCCATCAGTCCTACCTCGTTTGTCAGGTAGCCTCTCTGAATCACCTGATAGGGTTAATTGATGCTCCGATGGTTGCGTTTCCTGCTCCTGTCGCCAAAAGTCTAAGAACCCCATTATTTTTTACGTCCTCGCGTTCTTCGGTAGTGAAATCATCAGTCGTAAATACAACCTCTAACCCATGACGGATGATGTCTAAACCATCCTCGAACATTAGGAACTCATCTAAAATCTGATGTCTGTATGGGTAAAGCGAATCGGACTCGCGGAAATTCAACCCGTGGGTGATCAACATATGGGAATCGAGCGTTGTTTCATACAGCCAGGTGGAGTACAACCGGCACAACGCATTGATCCAAGTTCGCTTATACCGTCGATCTCCGTAACTACGAATTTCAGACACGTAATTTTGCAGCGGACTGGTCAATTCACCTTTCCAAGAATTGAGCTTCCGCCAAAGTTTGAATACCTGGTCTTTTAGCGCATACATCTTCATGGGCCAAGTATACCAAACGCTGAAACGTCGAGGCTACGTTACTTCGAAGTGTAAAGCAAATGACCTGTAACACCCTGAAAACTACTTTATTCCCGATTTAGGCAATACATTTGCCACACTTTTACACTACGAATTTATAGCATTTGAATTGCGACCAATGGGGTGATACGCCCCCACTGAATTACCCCTTTTTATTTAGCCTGGATAAGCAGACATTCAGTGTGATCGCAAACAGCTTGCGTTTTGTGCAATTCAAAACCGTAGGTTTTTCACCGAGTCCCCAGACCCATTGCCCCGACCTTGACGAAAATGAGCCATAAGGATGAAAGCATTGCCCAGTAGTAGTTACAAGCCTCAAAATTAAGCAGTCTCAGAAAAAGTACCAACTAACAGACGTTTCAACACTAGAAAGTGATTCATTAGGAGCAGTTGCGTCGCTTTGGCAGCGGATCACCTTTCCTGTGAGTACCTATGCCTAGTTGCGTTGCGCAGCGGGTCAATGATTGCTGCAGATGCCCAGGCTATTCCATGACTTATAGCTCTTCTATCTGGTAGCCCTGACTTTTAGCAATTTCAAGAATCGGACCAATATTTCCAATCCCCCACTGGTTACAGACAGCAATTGTATGATTATCTTCAGTAGTGAGTAATTGCTCCTCATCTAAAAAATAGCGCTTACGGCCTCCCTTTTCCTGGGCTCTTTCAAGTAGAGCTACAACACCATAACTACTGTGAATTTCATTTGGAAATACATGTTGTAATTCGTCGAAAGTTGTACCTGGGTGAGTTTCAAAATAGTGTGTAACAATAGCCAGGACGAGCTGCCGCTTATTGAAGATATTTCCAAGAAACTGATACTTAGTATTGTCTTTACTAGACTTAGCTGCAGCACGCTTAGCCTCTGCCTGTTCTCGTACCTTAACCTGATATTCTTCCGCTTCTGGTAGAGGGATAATTTGTTCAATATTAAGTAGGAGTTCGTCCTCAAGTTTATAGGGCTGTAGGCGAACGCAACGAATATCCAAGTCGCGTTCATTTAGCCACATCACGGCGGTAGTCAGCTCCTTAGAAAAATTGCTTGATGCTAGTACAATCCTTGTATCTGTAGGGAATTGCTCCTCTAATGGATTGCTCCAGTCCAAAAAATTGAGGATTTCTGCTTCAGCATCATTCTCAACACCACGCTTGTCGAGATACTGTTGATAAATTTCAGCAGCTCTTTTGAATGTCAATGTAGAAACCATTGCAGCATAGCGTAAGGCCTGAAGCTCCATATGTGCGCCAGTTTCATCTCGCTTCAGTTCGATGACGACAAGATTTGCTTGTTTGTCGATGCCAAGAAGGTCAATTCTTCTAGCTCCCTCAGTCCATCCTGAGAATTCTTCTGCAATCACCAAAGTGTCTGGAGAGATGACGTTGATTTTATCTCTTAAGGCAGCTTGGAGATCAGAACGTTCTTGGATTCCCTCTGCTCCAAACTGAGTAGTCTTGATCTCAGAAATCTTTTTATCTCTGAAAGTATAGATGGGCATAGAGGGTGGTGAAACTATATGACAAACGTAATGTGGTGACGCTTAAGGGGCTGGGATATGGAAGTCGAGGGTCTTCATTCCGTTAGATCAATATCCTTATGCCTTTCGGATGAACAGTACAGTAATTTTTTACTAGACAATCCACAATATACCCATGTCGTATCTCGCCGATATACGCCTAATGTATAGAATCAAGTAAATTTCGATCGTTAGTGCTATCTTTATAAACCGAGTGTGCCAGTTGCCCAAACCCCTGATCGCACCGTGCCCTCTCAAAATCCTGGACTAATTGCTAGAACCCTTGCCAATATTGAGGTACAGTCGAAAATGAAGGTTGAGTAGTTGCCTATGGGTGCAACTTTGATACATCAATCAGCCCAACTGCAATTGCCTCAGCCTCGCAAACATCTTTATCACCTCTTTACACGATGCACGCTAAGTACCATAAACCTTACTGATCTCAGAGTATTGAGTAGTAAAGGTAATTAACTGCCTGGGCATTCTGTAGGCAGACTGTTGAACATCACCCTTCAGGGGCTGTAATTTCAAATCTCCCGAATAGGCTTATTTCTTTTGGATTATTCAGGTGTCTAATCAACCTCAACCCTCTAAAGCTCAGGCCAATCTGCAAATTACCCTCTGGAATAAGCAAGCTGAAGCAACATCCGACGATGATCTCTACATTCGGATTCAAAAACTTGGCTTTTCAGAAGAAATCGTCTCCAGACTACACGACCTTGTCACCAAAGTTCAGGACATCGCTGGCAAAGTCATTCGCATTGGAAAAATGGTACTTATCAAAATCCTTGATTTTGTCGAAGAACATTTTTTCCTGGTTGCAGGTATAGGAATCGGAGCAATCCTAGGTGCAGCCATCTTCGGCCTTATGACTTCTATTCCCTTCATCGGCCCGCTGCTTGCGCCGATCTCAAAAATCATTGGTATTTCCTTGAATGTAGCCGGAGCCATCGCCGGACATCAACTGGACCAGATCATTCCCGATGTCGGGAAAAACCTCAGAGAAATTGTTGAAGCCTTCTTCAGTTTATTTGCTCAAATCCTCAACACAGTATTTGGAACTGACAACCAACCATATGCCGTCAACGCAATCTAGGAGGCGGCATGTCTACTAAAAAAGTCAGTAAAAAAGAACTGATCAAAGCGATCGAGCAGCTAGAAAAAAATCCTCATGACCGCATCAGAATTTTAGGCGAAATCGGGGTGGCAGGCATTGGCGCTGCTGGCGCGGGTGCATTTGCTGCTGTTGTCAGCGCTAGTTCAACGGCCATCCCGATTTATACAGCCCTGACTGGAGCAGTCTTAACAGCTGCGGCTCCAGTCACACTTGTCGCAGGCGCAGCGGTAGCAGGCGGTTTGGCAACCTATGGAGTAGCAAAATTAATTAAGAATGGAGCAACTCAAGAAGCTAAGCGGCAAGAAATGAAAAAGCGCTTAGAGGAAAGACTCCGTAATCTTGAAGCAAAAGAGCGTCATTCAGCAATTACTCCAAAAGATAAGGACGCCTTCATTGTTTTCCTGAAGCCTCTCTTGGAGCACAATCTAGTGACGGCTGAAATAGCCCAACAACTTATTGAATCTATCGAGTCAGGTCAGATGCCATTAGAGGAAACTTATAAGTTGCTCTACGACATCATTAGTGATGCCAAAGGACTGCCGCCTGGTAAATAAAGCTCGCCATCCTTCATCACGCTCAGCATTTTCCGATATGTTTAATCACAAAGCGAAAAAGCAAGCGCTCAAATATCTTGAAAAGACTCAGAAATCCTATGAAGCATGGGTTTCAAAAATCACTCAAACAGCCCAAGAACTTTTTGCCCTGAGAGTCGCAACTGCTGAAGAAATCATTCGGGCCTGCGAAGACTACATCAATACCCTCGCTAACTCACCTAAGGAGTTCGACAAATCCGTAATAGAGTATAAAGTCGAATATCAGCAATTTCGAGATTTGAGCCGTCAGATCGAGATTGAAGTCAAGAAACAAGCCCGAGTTCGCAAATCAACTGTCGGAGCAGGTGTTGCCACTGGTGCTGGCGTTGCCGCTTTTGGCCCCTCTGCGGCCATGGCCGTTGCCACTACCTTCGGCACGGCTTCTACTGGCACTGCCATCTCAACTCTTTCTGGGGCCGCCGCGACCAATGCAGCATTGGCATGGTTGGGCGGCGGTGCGCTCACTGCCGGTGGAGCTGGGATGGCTGGGGGACAAACACTCTTAGCTTTAGCAGGACCAGTAGGATGGACTATTGGTAGTTTGGCGATCGTGGGCGGTGCTGCTTTGAGCAATAACCAAAACAAGAAGGCTGCAAAAGAGGCAACCAAATATGCCACGCAATTGAAAGCTGAAATCCACAAGCTCGAAGCCGCTGACAAAGAAGTTAAAGCTCTCTCAAGCCTGACTCAAAGACACGCTGACGGTATACGATCTCATCTCACCAAGCTTACAACAGAGGCACCTTCGGACTACCTCCAATTCTCCAAAGATCAGAAAGAGCTGTTAGGGGTATTAATCAATAGCGTTCACGCTCTGTCATGTCTCCTCAAGAAGAAAATTGCCTAATAAGAGGTTGTCACTATGAAGGAAAACCATCATCAGACAACCCAGCTCATAGGGGGCATTGTCGAAGTAGCCAACCGACAGCGCCTCACAGACCTCCAGGAAGCTTTAGTCACACAAGAACAAGCACTCACCGACGCACTTCAAGAAATCCAGAAAGTACACGAATTTGTAGGCACCCCTGAGAAAATCCTAGGTAATCACTTAACCAAGCATGGCGAAATTGCGGAACAAGTTGAAGTTGGCATTCGTAATGCTCGGGATCTCATCGAGCAAAAGCCTCCCACAGCGACCTTTGAGACCGTTGGGCGTACAGCTCCAGCCGACTACCTCATAGATGGCGTCGAGGTGCAATCCAAGTTCATTAATGGGGCAACCAAAAACCTTGACCATGTGTTAAAGCATATGAACAAGTATCAGAATTTTGGTCGTGACGGTTCCTACTATCACATTCCCCAAGACCATTATGACGTCATTGAAAAGATCCTCAAGGGAGAGTCGGGCGATGGCTTAGCTGCCAAAACAGTTCGCAAGATTCAGGGGCAAATTCAGGAGGTTGAACAAACTACTGGTAGACCCTTCACGACAGTGGTCAAACCAGGCGTCTCCTCCTACGCTGAAGTTCAGCAGGGCAAGATTCACGGAACGCTAGAAAAACACGAGGACGCTATTCGAGATCGCGATGCTGACCAGAGAAGTGCCATTGAAATAGAGCATCAAGCGAGTATCAACGAAATGGCCCAGGTGGCATTCAAAGGGGCTGCAATCGGGGCTGGACTTAAAGTCACTTTCAAACTTATCGAGAAAGTTAGAGAAGGCAAAAACCCCTTCAAAGGAGATTTTCGGATAAAGGACTGGCAAGATATTGGCATCTCTGCCGCTCAAGGAAGTGCTATGGGAAGCGTTTCCGGTGCCTCTATCTATGCGATGACGAGTTTCGCCAATCTTTCAGCACCCCTGGCGGGTGCCATCCTCAGTGCTGGCTATTCGGTTGCAAGTCTGGCTAATAGCTACCGTAAGGGAGAGATCGATCTTGATGAATTTCTGGATTTAGGGCAGCTGGCCTGTGCAGAATCAGCCATGGTGGCTGTGGGAGCCGCAATCGGCCAGTCGACCATTCCTATGCCGGTGATTGGCGCAGTCGTTGGCACGATTGCTAGTCGATTAGTGATCGACTTTGGCAAGAAGTACCTGACCAATGAATCTGACCAACTAGAAGTCTGGATGACACAATACCAGGCTCAATGGACAAAGCGAATTGATGCGGCTTATCACGCTGTTCTCCAGCAAATTACGGCTGAGTTTGAGAAGCTGGGCAATTTAATGGTTTCAGCATTCGACGAGAGTAAAAATACCGCGCTCAGATTACAGGCCAGTATCGACCTCGCTAGAGTCTTCGGCGTGGTAGAAGGCTCAATCATCCACAACACCGATGAGTTAGATGAATTCATGCTGGCTTGAGCAAAGTCAATTTAGAGGTTAAATGATGAGTCGTGCAATAACTCACGCCAAGACAGAATCGATGCTTCACTCGATGTCTTATTGGTGTAGATGATAACTTCAGCTAACATGATTTTCCTACCCATTTGGTTTCTGGGCACCGCAATTAATCAAAATAACTGGCTAAGATTTGCCTAGAAGTTGGCAAACTGCGATTGCAAATTTAGTCAACACACTTTCACTGACCATAATCCTCGTGTTTGCTTGAACATAGAAGTTCCTTCGCAGCAACAACACCAAGGCAATTTCAACAATCTTCCCTTGCCTATTTGACTAAGACCAACGACAACATTGCTTATATCCACTGCAAGTACTTTCAGACACAAGATGAAGCCACTCATCATTGGGCTGATTTGAGAGCGAAATCCTCAACACCATACATGAGATCGCACCCCAAAAACCAAACGTGAGATCGCACTCCCCAAAAAACAAAATCATTCCTATCAAACAGCAAGCCCTATTGATATTGGGAGCATAATCTAGCGGATTCGGTCCAATTATCTTCTTTAGAACAATTGCACTATAGCCATGTCAGCCATTTGGCCTGTATATCAACCTTTTTTGAATTTTCTTGCCGAAGGGTGTACCCATCTTTTGGAACGTGGGGAATACCCTTTAGGATACATCTTGGTTTAAATCGCTAAGGAATGACTGGATGGGCAACGTTGACCCCACAACTCAAGAGCTAACGCTGTCCAAGCAACCTATTGCTGACTCGGTGTTGGACAGCATTTTAGTTTGGCAATTTGTGGTGGCTTGGGCGGGGGAAAGCCTGTGTGAGCCGTCAAGGCTGGGCTGGTGGCGAACGGACTTGATTGATAAAGATGGTGGTGGGGACTTTTTGCAGCGGCTATTGCCAAAGACCTATCTATGGGCGTCTTTAGAAGCGGTACGGGAAGCTGCGATCCGAACCGATCAGCAAAAGCGACAGCGGTTGGCCCAGGCAGACCAGGTGAATACGCTGTTTTTCTGGGGGTTTGAGCTAGATGAAAAGCTCCAGGATCGGCTGGCAGTGCATAAGCGTGGTCAGAAGTCTCCGGCAGACCGTTTGGATTTGCCGTTGGAGCTGGGGGCAGAGTTTGACCCGGCAGACTTGAAAGCTGTGCTCACTAGACCAGGCAGTGATAATGGTAAGGGCTATAAGCTGGTGAGTGAAGGCAGAGCTATGCAGGGAGTACCACCCCAGTCATTAGACCTGAGAGCTAAACATCTGGCGGCAGCTCTACTGCCCTTTACTGATAGCTACCCCATGCCGTTCTATCCGATGGTGGCAGACCGGGAGGCAAACCATGGGAAGTAAAGCTGGACCTGGCAATGTGATGGCTGTGTCTCAAGACTTGTCTAGCGCTTCATCTTGCTATGGCGCTGAAAGCACAGAATTCCATTCCCGATTGTTGCGGGTGTCTATGGCCTTAGACGAAAGTCGAGCCTATTGGGAGCATGTTTTGCCGGATAGTCCTAAGGCCAAACGGGCGGAGCAGGCTTTTGAGGGGCGCTGGTTTGGCAGTAAGAGTATGGAGCGGGTGAAGCGGCTGCTGGCAGACCTTAACCGTCGCTATGATGGCATCGCCCTGGAGGTACTGACCCAGTGGCAGCCCAAGAACCCGGTGACGCGGCAAAATATTTGCCATTGGCACCTCCAGCTGACGGACCCGATGTACCGGGCTTTTACGGGGGTGTTTTTAGAGCAGCGGCGGGCAGACTCAACGGCCACGATTGATCGGGATATTGCGGCGCGGTGGGTGAACGAAAATCTGGAAACGGAATGGGCGACGGCGACGGTACTCCGCATGGCAACGGCCCTGATTACCTGTGCCACGGCGGCGGGTCTGTGTAAGCAGGCTCCAGGGAATCGGCCTTTGATATATCCCCAGGTGACGGATGAGGCCCTGGCCTACTGGTTTTATTTATTTCGGTATGTGCAGTTTGAGGGGACGCTGCTGGCAAATCCCTATCTGGCTTCGGTGGGGCTACAGGGCAGTTTTTTAGAAGAACGGTTGCCCACCTTGCCGGGTCTGAAGTTTAGCCGTATGGGGGATTTACATGAATTTGACTGGCAGTATGCTGACCTGAGCAGTTGGGCAAGGGGAGAGCTGGATAGTGCAACCAAGGAGGATAGGCCATGACGAATGGGTCCCTATTTGAAACGGCCTCCTTAGACCGGGCGGTACATGATCTTAAAAAGGACTTGCTGGACGAGGCCGGTCCCCGCATTAGCACCATGCGTAACTATCGGTTTGCCATTCTGACCTATGACCCACGCCATGAGTTTAAGCTGCGTCAGCGGATTCGGTCTTTAAGTGATGAACTGACGGCGCTGGGATGGCATGTGGACTCCATTTCATTGCTACAGCTGCTGTTGAATCGGCTTAAGTCAGAGGACCCTTGGGTATTAGAAAGCATCATTGACATGGAAAAATACCTCCATGAACAAGAACCAGAACTTGGCTTAAATCATCTCAAAGATAAGCTTACTAACTACATCGAAGGGCCAGACGGCATCGCTAAGGATGTAGTGGCGTGGATTGATGATTTTGCTGAGAAAAATCCCAACCAGGCAAATCACACTCTCATTTTTCTGGGTCGTACCGGAGCGTTGTACCCCTTCTTTCGGTCGTCGGCCTTGCTCAAACATATCGACGGCAAGACTCAGAATTTGCCTGTGGTGGTGCTGTATCCCGGTAGCCGTAACGACCTGCAGTCCCTCAGTTTTATGGAGGAGCTGGAAGCTGACCGAGACTACCGTCCCAGGGTTTATTCCTAGCTGCTTGCGTTATTTCTAAATCCCTTATCTCAGACTTCTTAACTTAACTCCCTACCCTAAAGCCCGAACATCCTATGAAACTCCAAGAACTTTTTGCCAACGATGTCACCAGGGATATTCCCCCGGTGGTGTATTTCCATGAGCAGGATCCGGCTAAGGTGGCGGCAGAGGTGGGCGAGTACATCATTACCGGCGGTTATCGCACGGACGATCCACGGTACCAGTACATCAAAACCACAGGTATCCATGAGCAGTTTGTACGACTGCTGAAGGGACTGGCCAATAAGATCCAAAAAGGCAATTCTGCTCTGCCTGCATCGTGGATTTCAGGCTTTTATGGGTCGGGTAAGTCGAGCTTTGCCAAGCTACTGGGGCTGGCCCTGGATGGCATGGTGTTACCGGATGGAACCGACCTGGCGGCAACTCTACTCAAACGGGATGATTCACCGAAATCACCAGACCTGGCTGAGGCATGGCATAACTTGAGGGGGCAAATTGACCCGCTGGCGGTGGTGTTTGATATTGGGGCAGTAGCCCGAGATGATGAGCAAATCCATTCAGCTATAAAGCGTCAGTTACAAAAACGTCTGGGCTATTGCAATCAAAATCACTACGTCGCTGAGCATGAATTAAAGCTTGAGCTGGACGGACAATGGGAGCAATTTTTAGAGACTGCAGCAGCACAATTAGGTCGGTCCTGGACAGAAGTTAAAGACTCTTCTAATGCGGATTATGCCTTTTCTAGAGTCTTACACCATCTCGATCCGGAGTTATTTGTTGAACCTCTCAGCTGGTCAAAGGTAACCGCAGGTAGGAGGACAGGCATTGGTACTTCGGCGGAGGAAACAACTAAGGCTATTGCCCAAATGCTGAACCATCGGGCACCAGGTAAGACGTTGTTTATTGTGGTGGATGAGGTTAGCCAGTATATCTATCAAAATACGGAGCGGATGCTGGCGCTACAGTCCTTGGTGTCGTCATTGGGACAGCGGCTCAAGGGTCAGGTGTGGTTGTTGGCGACGGGGCAGCAAAAGCTAGAGGACAGCGATGATGAAAGCAATATCAGCAAGCTAAAGGATCGGTTTCCCTCAGAGCTGCGGGTGCATTTGGCTCCCACTAACATTCGGGATGTGGTGCATAAGCGGTTGCTGAAGAAAAAACCCGCCCGTGAACCTGAGTTGGCAGCCCTATTTGATCAGCACCGCAGCGATCTCAAGCTGTACGGTTACCAGTGTGAATCTATTGGTAAAGAAGACTTTTTGGAGGTGTATCCACTGCTGCCAGGGTATGTGGACCTGCTGATGCAGATTACGTCTAATCTACGATCGCGATCTACCCGTGCTAAAAGTGACGATCATGCCATTCGGGGACTGTTGCAACTGCTGGGGGAACTCTTCCGAGAACAAAAGTTAGGGGAGAAAGAGCTGGGCAGTTTGATTACTATAGACAACATTTTTGATGTGCAGCAGTCGGCACTGGATAATGATGTGCAAAACACCTTATCGCGATTGTTCAACAATGATGAGGTGATTAACGACCCATGGGCAGTACGGGTGGCGAAGGCAGTAGCGCTGCTAGAGTTGATCCAAGAACAGGAGGCGACTACACCGGCTCTGGTGGCCCAGTGTTTGTATGACAGGTTGGGAAAAGGGAATAAGGTGGGTGAGGTTACCCAGGCTCTGGAGAAACTGAGGAGCCTGAATTTGTTGTCTTATTCCGAGAAAACGGGCTACAAGATTCAAAGTTCGGCAGGGCAAGAATGGGAAATTGAACGGGAACGCCATAACCCAACGTCCGATGCTATTAGCGAGATTATAGCAATCAAGCTTAAGGAGCTACTGGGTACTACCGACAACCCCAAATATAAGGGCAAAAAGTTTCGTTGGGCTGCTTACTATAGCGACGGTCGTCAGCGGCAAAATGACAAACTACAGGTACCTAACGAGCTGGCAGTCGTCACTCTGGATTTTCATTATCTGCTAAAGCAGAAAGAGCCCCAGTCAGAGCAGTGGGTCAGAACCAGTGCTAATAGCGATCGCATCATCTGGGTCGTCGGTAAAAATGATGCTTTGGAGAGCCAGATACGAGAACTGGCTCGTTCCAAACGAATGAAAGAAAACTATGAAAATCGACCCACACTATCGGCAAGCAAAAAGAATCTACTGACAAATGAAAGAGGTCGCTACGAAACCCTAGAGACCCGAGTTAAGGATGCTGTAGCCGAGGCATTTTTAGCAGGAGAGATTTACTTTGACGGGCGACCTCTAGACAAGCAAGTTTACGGCAGTGGGTTTGCTTCGTTGCTAACGCGATTGGGAGAGAGTTTACTGCCTAACCTGTATAACTGCTATGTGGATGTGGCCGTTACCCCAAAAGAACTCGATCAGCTGTTAGGACTTGAGTTAACAGGTATTTCAGCCAAGTTTATGCCAGATGTACTAGGTATTTTCGCGCTGGATGCTGGCAAATATACCCCCACCTGTCAGGGGGAAGTGCCCAGCCGCATTGAACAGTATGTGATTAGCGAGGGGGGACTGGATGGTAGTTCCTTACTCAGCCACTTTGGCGGTCCCCCTTTTGGATATCCGGCGGATGTAGTCAGAGCCTGTTTAGCCGGACTGCTGCGAGCCAGCAAGATTCGCATTCGGCCTGAAGCAGGGAACGATATCACGTCGGTACGAGACCCCGGCGCTCAGGATTTATTTACCAAAGACCGAGATTTGAAGCGGGCGGATGTGTTACCACCTAGTGAGGAAGGTGTAAAAGCCAGGGACCGGGTGGCCATTTGCAAATTATTCAAGGATATTTTGGGTATTGACCTGGATCGGGATAACGACACCCTGGCAGATGCTGTGTTTAAATATTTTCCAGCCCAGGCTACAAAACTGCGAGAGTTAGAACAGCGATATAACAAACTCCCCCATCGGCCTGCGTTACCCCAGGATTTGAGCAAGCTACAAACGGTCCTGGCGAAATGTATGAAATCGCGCCAGGTGGAGCCCACTCTGCAAGAAGTAAAACGGCAACTGGATGCCCTACGGGATGGTCTAGACGCTCTGCAGAGACTGCACAGTGAAGTAACCGACAAAGCGGTGGCAGCAGTGGCAAAGGCCGTGGATCTGCAACGGGTACAGGTGGCCCAACTGCAGCAGATCAGTCGATTGGACAAAGTAGCTGACGCCGTAAATGAATTAGAGGCTCAGCTTGCGTTGGAGAGACCCTGGCGGGACATGGCCAGTCTGGAGCCCCAGATGAAAGAAATTGTGGACCATTACCAATGTGTACGGCAAGAGTTACTGGAACAACAGGAACAGCAGTTTGAAACTGTACGAAGAGAGCTACAGGAACGCCAAGGCTATTACAGCCTTGCTGAGACAAAAGCCAATCAGGTTATACAGCCCCTGCGAGATGCTAAAAGCAACACCACTGCCGATGCTATATTTCCTGCCCTAGTCGAGCTGAAAGAACCCGCCCAGGCCAAATTGTTCAAGGCTAAGGAGAAAGCGCATCAATATTTGAGTGAGGCACTGGCAGAAATAACAGGAGAACAGGTGATCGAGGTGGATTTAAAGGCCATGGTGAGCAACCAAGAAATCAGTAATCCGGCAGAAGTAGAGGTGCTGGTAAATCGCATTCGACAAGAACTCCTGGACAAACTGGAGGGCAGTGATGATATTCGGATTCGGTTGATTTAGGGGGTTACTAATCGGATGACCATGACCCTCACGCCAGATGCTAAAAATAAGCTTTCTCAGACGGTTCGTAATCTGCGGGGTACGAAGGGTGATCCCTATGGTGGGTTGTTGCTAAAGGGGCTACGGGAGGCGGCGGAAAGTACCTATCGGCTGTCCATTGGCTCGGTGAACAAGGCAGGGTTGTGGGAAGCGGAACGGGAGAAGCGGCTGCGGCTGGAGGATTGGCTTAAGGAACAGGTGCGGGCGGATGTGGCCAGTAAGATGATTAAAGATAAGCCTGAGGAAAAAGCGGCTAGTCGAGAGCGGCATTTGTTGGAGGCGATCCAGCTGGCGGGGGCGACGTTGCTAAATCGGCTGGTGGTGATCAAGCAGCTAGAGGCCCAGGGGTTAATGAAGCCCATGGTGGTGACCGACGGCTGGCAGAGTGCGGGGTATCGGGAATTTCGGGAGTTTGCGCCGGACCTGTGTAAGGACGATACGGAGGGCTATGGGCTGCTGCTGCAACTGGTGTACGATGAGCTGGCTCTGGAGCTGCCGGGATTGTTTGGCAAGGTGGGGCTGACGGAGTTGTTTCCGGTACCGGCGCAAACGTTGCGGGCAGTGGTGGAGGCGCTGAATGTTGCGGAGTTGGAAAGTGCCTGGACGGATGATACGACGCTGGGGTGGGTGTATCAGTATTGGAATGATCCGCAGCGGGAAGCTATAGATGACCGACTAGACAATGAGAAAGGTATTAAGGCTAAGGTAGCCCCCCATGAGATTGCTAGTAAGACTCAGATGTTTACTGAGCGGTATATGGTGGAGTGGCTGTTGCAGAATAGTTTGGGGCAGCAGTGGCTGGCGATTTGTCATCGAAATAAGTGGAAGCCGGAGGTGTTCGCTGATGGAACGATTCAGCGGCTGGAGGCGAGGCGAAAAGACTGGCGGGCGAAGCGAGAAGCGGAGGAAGTGGCGCTGGATGTGCTGATGCCCATTGAGAGCGCACAGGAAGAACGGTGGAAGTATTGGGTGCTGCAGGATGGTCTAGACCCAAAGGGAATTCCTGGGAGTATTCGAGATATCAAAATTTTTGACCCAGCCTGTGGATCGGGGCATTTTTTGGTAATTGCTTTTGATTTATTGGTGGCGTTTTACCAAGAGGAAGCACGGCACCGGGGAGAGGGTTGGGAAGAGAAAGAGATCGTTGAAGCGATTTTAGAGAACAATCTGTATGGTTTGGATCTGGACCCGAGGGCGGTGCAGATTGCAGCGGCATCACTGTATTTGAAGGGGAAGGCTGTGTGTCGGGAGGCGCAGCCGAGGGTGTTGAATTTGGTGGCGTCGAATTTGAACCTGGCGGCGTTGCCAGAGAATGATCCGGCACGGCAGGAGTTGCGACAGGCGGTGGAGGAGAGTACAGGGATACCGGCAAAGCTGACGGATGAGATTGTGGAGGCGCTATCGGGAGCAGATGCCTGGGGCAGTTTGCTGCGCGTGGACGATGCGGTGAATAAGGCAATTGGAGGGTATGAAAAGAGTCTGGAAAAACCTGTGCAGCTTGAGACAGATTCGATTGGGCAGGTAGTCGAGGAGAAAGAGACTAATAAGTCTCTCTCGGGCATTAAGGCTAAAGATATACGGGGGTTTTTACTGGCAAAGCTTGAAACCTTTTTGAGTCGGTGTACTCGCAGTGATGATTTGGGTCTGCGGCTGAAGGGGGAGCAGTTGGCAGCTGGAGTAAGGTTTCTACGGATTGTGCGAGAGGGTTGTTATGACCTGGTGGTAGGGAATCCGCCATATCAGGGAGCTAGTAAGATGGCAGATGATAGCTATCTTAAGAACCACTATAAACGAGGTAGTGCGGATCTATTTGCTGCCTTTCTAGAACGATCCCTCCAGCTTGTGAAGCATGATGGTATTTCATCCATGATCACCATGAGAAACTGGATGTTTATTAAACAATACAAAGACCTACGGGAATGGTTTGTCGATAAATATGATATTCGGACGCTGGGAGATGTTTCGTGGGGTGCTTTCTCGGCAATGAAGGATAACCCAGTCACAATGAGCGTTATCAAGAAAGCTCCAGTCAGCGGCAGATCTTTTGCGATTGCACCAACAGACCCACAAGAAAGAGTCAGGTCTGCCGAAGAAATTCGGAAGAAAGTAGCAGGATTGTTGTGTGGCGAAAAGCGGTTTGAGTTTGAGACAAGTCGCTTCGATGTCATCAAGGAAAAGCCTCTTATCTACTGGTGGAATGAAGCATTTCTTAAGCAATATGCTGAGGCCCCAAAACTGGAAGACGAAGCCGATGTTAAACAAGGTATGGCAACAGCTGACAATACGAGATTTTTAAGAAAACCATGGGAAATCAAAAAGATTTCCTTTTTAAGAAGATGTAGTCTTGAAAGTCCCGGACATGAGGACATAACAGGACTTTGGATGCCCTATATCAAAGGTGCTTCTGGGAAAAAATGGTTTGAGCCGTTATCCGAAATCATTCTCTATCAATCGAATATGCTGCAAATTCACCTGATGGAACAAGGTGGAAAAAAGATTTCAACAGCAGGAAAAAATGAAAATTATTATTTTCAATATGGCGTTGCATTTACTTCCACAGGTAATAGTTTTACCGCAAGATGTCATCGATTTAGGAGTGTTTTTGATGTTAAAGGACAATCCACATTTCCTAAAGAACCTTTGCAAGCAGTATGTTTAATGAATTCTCAAACAGCGCAAGATATTCTCAGCGCGCTGAACCCTAGCATTAGCTTTCAAGTTGGTGACGCGAAGAGGCTACCCCTTTTCCCCATCGAATCTGCCGACAAAATCTTCGCCCAACTCGACACTGCCTTCACCGAACACGAAGCCGCCCGCGAAACCTCCGTCGAATTCCAACACCCCGGTCCCTCCTGCTGGACCTACGCCCAAGCCTGGGCACAGCAAGCCGTAGACCGCCCAGCCGGTAAGCCCCTGCCCCTTTGGGACCCCACCTACGAGGAGTCACCTGCTACCGCCTGGATCTCCTATGCAGTCGGCAAAGCCCTGGGTCGATTTCCCTTATCCTCCACTGCGGTCTGGGCTCCGCTCGACCTCCGTTCGCAGCCCCCCCGTGCCCTGAGCGGAGTCGAAGGGCTGCCCCACGGTATCCTCTACCTCTCCGACTACTCCGGCAACAACCCCGACGGCCCCGACAGCCTCAACCACCCTGCCAGTAAACCCATCCACGATGCCTGGGCCAACCACGGCAGTAAGATCTCCAACAACAACCCTCTCCACCACTGGCTCCGCGAGAAATTCTTCCAAGATATACATCTTCCGATGTATTCAACAAAAACCGAAAAGCGCCCCATCTACTTCCCCCTCAGCTCCAAAAACAAAACCTTCGTCGCCCTGATCTCCATTCACCGCTGGGCCGACGATACCCTGCAAACCCTACTCGCCGACTACCTCACGCAAGACAAACGCACCTTGGAAGGCGAACTCGCCGACCTGGCCACAGCCAAAACCCAGGGCGATGTCAAAACCCAGGCTCAGGCCGAAGACCGTGCCGCCACACTACAGGCCATGCTCAATGAACTAGACAAGTTCATCGCCCTCGTGCGCCAGTGCGCCGAAACCGGCCCACCCCCAGCCAAAGATACTGATCCCAAACCCAAAGTCACCGCCCGCTACACCATGGACCTGGACGACGGCGTAATGATCAACAGCGCTGCCCTCTGGCCCCTGCTAGACCCCCAATGGAAAAAGCCCAAAACCTGGTGGAGCGAGCTGTGTAACGCCCAGGGCAAAAAAGACTACGACTGGTCCCACCTGGCCGCCCGCTATTTCCCTGAGCGCGTAGACAAAAAATGCCAGGACGATCCATCCTTAGCCGTTGCCCACGGCTGCTTTTGGAAATATCATGCCACCAAAGCTTATGAATGGGAACTACGGCTGCAGGATGAAATTGCCCCAGACTTCACCATCGACGAAACCGACTCTGATCAGCATCGACAACAGTTTGAAACTGATAACCCAAAAGAAGTTCAAAAGCTCAAAGACAAGGAGGACAAACGCCGCGAAAAGAACCGCAAGAAACAGCTAAATCTCCAAATATAAAATGCATCACGACTGCAAAACAACAACTTAAGCTCTAACGACTTCTACCCAAAAAAGCGATTTCGATCCCATGAGCAGCCTCGGCCCCATTACTACCACATTAGAAGCCGACGTCAGCCGCGAGCTGCGCCAACAGCACCTGGTCATCTGGCTCGACAAAGATAGCCACTATACCGACTATGTGGATGAGCTAGCCCAGCGCTACAGCCAGGGGGACTTTTTTGCACCGGTCATCCCGTTTCGCGGCAGCTATTTGGAAATGATGCTGGCACTGGAAAACCACGGCAACAAAGAAACACCCGACCTGCTACTGATCCACATGCCGGGGCACACCACAAAGAGTGTCCGTCGTACCCCCATCCTGGAAATGTATCGGGCCGGAACCCGATATCAGAAAGCCCTGGATACCCTCGTGCGCAATGCGGCTACGGGCAAAGTTAACCCCGATGACATCGATGGCTACCTGAGCCATGGCATCTCCAGCCTGGAGGAAGCCGAGCAATGGCTCACTACCGCCCTGAGCAAACCCCAGGACGACCTCAGCCACTACCTAGAAAACCTCAGCCTCGACTGGATTTTAGACAGTCTAGTAGGTACCGACAAAACCTTAAAAACCAAATTTAGCGATCCAAAATCTCTACCGCTGCTAGAAGAACACCTCTATCGCTACACCGGCCTGGACAAAGACTTTATTCAGTTTTACCTAAACCATCCCGTAGACAAGTTTGATGACCTGGGCGATACCCTGGCCGCCTGGTTGATGTGTGTGGAGTATGTTCACGATTTGAAGCGAGAGCCAAAATTAGAACAATTACAGCCGCTGAAACAACTCTCTAAACCGCTGCGTGAAAATTGTGAAACTCTGGTCAACCATTTACGCCATGACCACTCTGACACGTATGTTGGCCTAGCTAACAGGGTTGAAACACTTCTGGCTCAAGAGTTCGACAATATTCAACCTGAAGACCTAGGTAAAATCGACACGTTTAAGGAAGAAGAAAATACTGTTTTTAGTAAAGGAGCCCTGACCGCCCTGGAAAACAGCAATTGGCAACAGGCCTTGTATTGGACCCATAGCCGCCTCAAAGCTGACTCATTTTGGCTCCCCAGAGACCCGCAACGCCGTTTAGAGTGGAGCCTGATCCAAACCATGGCCCACCTGGGCACCACCATGGACCGTGTAGGCCAGCCCTTGGATCCTGGCCAAACTCTACCGGAAGCCCTAGATGCCTATGCTGGAGATAGCCAGGACAGCCAGGGCGATTCCCGAGGCCATCGGGTGGACAATGCCCACCGCAAAATGGAACAAGAACTGTCGGAAAAGCTCGACAGTAAGCTGCCCCATTTTAATAAACTGCGAGACTGTGCCGACCAACTTCGCCAGCACTACCGCGCTTGGGCCAATGGCTGGGCTGAAAGTTTCGCCCAAATTTGCGAACACCAGAGCTTTTTGCCAGACTCATCCCTACAACAGCGCACCCTTTACGAAGATGTGGTCCATCCCCTGCTGGAAAGCGGTGCCAAAGTGGCCTATTTTCTGGTCGATGCCCTACGCTATGAAATGGCTGCAGAACTGCGAAACACCCTCCAGGGCAGCGGTACCCAGGTAATTCTCAAAGCTCGCTATGGAGAACTGCCCACCCTCACATCCGTAGGAATGAATGCCGTAGTCCCAACGGCCAAGGGCGGCAAACTCACCCTGGCAAAAGGAGACTTTAAGGGCTTCAAAACCGGTGAGTTTACGGTGAAAGATCCGGATACACGGGTGAGGGCGATGTGCGATCGCAGCCTTTCTAATAGCCGAAAAGCCGAACTCATCACCCTGGCAAAAATGAGCGATCCGTCTACAAAGGGTCTTAAAAAACTAGGTAAAGCAACTTTAGTCATCGTCCACAGTACCGAAATTGATGACTCTGGAGAAGCCAATGTGGGGGTGGTCACCTTTGAGCGCTGGCTACAGCAGCTTAAGTCTGCCTGGAACCAACTGCGAAATCTAGGCTTTGACGAATTTGTATTTACCGCTGACCATGGTTTTCTCCTGCGAGAGCCCAACCCCAACAACGAACATTCCTGGGGCAACAATCGACGTGTCCCCAAACGACGCCACCTACTCAGTCCAGATCGCCGCAACGAAGACTGGCTGACGACTGTATCTCTCAAGTCCCTGGGCTACGAAGGTCAGGAAGGCTATCTCCACTTTGCTCGCGACATTGACCCCTTTTCCACCGGTACAACCGCCGCCGCCAACTTTATCCACGGTGGCAACAGTTTACAGGAACGGGTCATTCCAGTACTCACGGTTTCCCATCGGTCCAACAATAAGCCGCTCAAATTAAGAAACTACCAGATTGAAGCCAGAGCCAAGAAATCACCACCCGGTTTGAGCCGCATCCAGGTGCGAGTCAAACCTGTTGCTACAGCCCAGGGGGTTTTAGGATTTACCGGAGCCAAAATTATCAACCTAACGCTGCAGGTGCCCAAGCGCCCAGATATTGACGTCATCCTCTCTGAAACCTCCGATGTCCCCATCAACAATCAACAGGCAGCAATCACCATCGAAGAAGACTGGGCAGATATCTGGTTTGACCTCAAAGGACCTCAGGATGAACGGGTGAGAATTCAAGTCTACCAGTCTGACGGGGCAGAAAATGTAGACCCCACCCTGGTGGATACCTACTTCGATGTGGCCGGATCTAAACTCAAGCAAGAGAGTAATCAAGAAACCAAGCAGGAGACTAAACCCAGCCCGACCAACGATGACGATTGGCAATCTAGCTTTGAAGATGAAACTATTCGCCAGGTGTTTATCCATATCGACACCCATGGAGCCATTACCGAAACCGAGCTAATCAACATGTTGGGTAACGCCCGTAAGTCCCGACGATTTGCCCGTAACTTCGATACCTACCAAGCAAAAGTCCCCTTTGAAATGCGCGTAGAAGCCAGCGGCAGCGGTAAACGCTACGTCAAAGGAGCTCGGGAATGATGGAGATACCCATTTAACACAGCAATCCTCAACAACATCTTGACAACAACAGAAAAAAATCACCCCAGGCGCAAGGAGAATCCACAATGGCAATCAGCGAACGCAATCTCAACCACATCTTTGAACGACTACGCTCAGGCGTGGTACCAGAACGCGCCCTGGAAGCCTTTGCCGTGGGCATCGACAAACAACGAACCGAACTCCACCGTCAGCTCAAACTAGCCGCTGACAGCGAAGGGGTATTTAAGTTTCTCCGAGGGGGTTACGGCTGCGGTAAAACCTTTATGTCCCGTCTGGCTGCATTAGATGCCCAGACCCAGGGCTTCGCCACTAGCTTTGTCGTTGTTTCTGACAATGACCTGCACTTTTACAAATTTGACGATGTGTACCGCAAAGTAGTGCAGGAACTGGGCACCAGCAGCTGTCCCCGAGGAGCCCTAAGCGACATCATCGACCGCTGGATTGGCAAGGTGGAAGACGCCCTAATTGCCGGGGGAGCCGACGAAGACAGCGACGACTTTGACAACCGGGTACAAACTCGCCTGGAAGAAGAACTAGCCTCGATGACCGGTGGTCAGGCCCCAGAAGACATGGCCCGTGTCCTGCGCACCATCTTTAACCTTAAACAAACAGGCAATATCGCCGAGGCCAGCGCCCTAATCTCCTGGCTATCGGGCAGTGAAAACGTAGCCGCCAGCGCAAAAAAAGCAGCAGGTATTAAGGGAGACATTGGCAGCCGCGAAGCCTTAGACTACCTCCACGGCATTTTAGAGATTGTCAAAGCCGCCGGGTATAAGGGTCTGGTCATTATCATTGACGAAGCCGAAACCATTCTCCGCATGCGCACCGATGTGCGGGGTAAGTCCCTCAATGGCATTCGCCAAATTTGCGATGCCGCCGACCGCTACCGAGGCCTGTTGTGGATATTTACCGGCACCCCAGAATTCTTTGACACCAAGCGAGGCGTAGCCGGTCTCGCCCCCCTCTATGACCGCATCAAGTTTGAGAGTAAAGGGGGATTTGTTAACCCACGTCAACCGCAACTGGAACTCAAACCCTTTGATGCTGACCGCCTTAAGGAAGTGGCCCTAAAACTACGAGAGATTTATCCTGCTGATACCCCAGCACGACTAACCAACAAAGTAACAACCGACTTTATTGAAAAGCTGGTGGATAAAGTCACCACTGGATTTAAGGGAGATGTGGGCATCGTTCCAAGACAGTTCCTACGGACGTTTATCAATGTTCTCGACCTTGTTGACGACGATGAAAATGATGCCTACGACCCCATGGTGGTGGAAGGCTTTGAACCCAAAGACCTCACCGAAGATGAAACCCGTGTGCGCGAAGGACGCCCCCCATTTGATCCAGAACCTCAAGACGAAAAAGATTACGCCCTAGTTGAGTTTTAACTCAGTCTTACCTGTCCTGCGTTTATCCCTGAATTATCGCTGCCGCTCATGACCTCAGCCTTTGCCCGCTTTCCAACCCGTCTACAGGAAGCCATCGTTTCTCGCCTGGGTTGGACTTCACTGCGTCCGGTGCAGGAACTGGCCAGCCATGTCCTACTGGACGGCAAAAATGCCGTGATTCTGGCCCCTACCGCTGGAGGCAAAACTGAGGCCTCCATGTTCCCCATGTTGGCCCAGCTGATCGCCAACGAACCCAAAGGAGTAGGCTTGCTCTACATCGCTCCCATTAAAGCCCTACTCAACAACCAGGCAGAACGTCTGGGGCTGTACACCGAAATGGTAGGACTGCGCCGCTTTCTGTGGCACGGAGATGTCAAAGCCCAACAAAAAAAGGCCTTTGTCAAAGAACCCGCCCAGTTACTCATGACCACCCCGGAATCATTGGAGGTCATGCTGCTATCGTCCAAAATTCCCCATGCCAAACTGTTTAGCGATTTGCGGGGTATCGTCATCGATGAAGTCCATGCTCTGGCCGGTTGCGATCGCGGAACCCATCTGCTTTCGGTGCTAGAACGCATCGCCCGCTTTACCGAAAATGACATTCAGCGGGTAGGTCTGAGCGCCACCGTGGGCAATCCAGAGGCCATTCTACAGTGGCTCCAGGGCACCTCCCAGCGGGACGGCTGTGTGGTTGATCCACCGAAACAGCCTTCGCCCAAGGATTTGAAGATATATCTGCGGGAAACTCTGGGTGCGATCGCAAATGATGCCAGCACCCTGGCCCAGGGTAGAAAAAGCCTATTCTTTTGCCAGAGCCGTTCCCTAGCTGAAGACATTGCCGAGCGAATGCGCGATCGCGGCACCGATGTCTTTGTCCACCACAGTTCCGTTTCCCTAGAAGAACGCGCCGCTGCTGAAGAACGCTTCCATAGCGGTACCAATGCCAGCATCGTTTGCACCTCCACCCTAGAACTAGGAATTGACGTAGGCGATCTTGACCTGGTTCTCCAGGCCAATGCCCCTTCCACAGTGTCTTCGTTTCTACAGCGCCTGGGCCGCACCGGTCGCCGCAGTGGACAGCGGGCCAATACCACCTTCTACTGCGAAGACATGGAACCCGCCCTCCAGGCCATGGCCATTATCGAACTGGCTCGCCAGGGCTGGGTAGAATCGGTCCCTGTCCAAACCCGCACCTGGCCTGTACTGGTTCATCAACTATTGGCTCTCACCCTTCAATTTGGAGCCATCAGCCCAGAACGATGCTGGGAACAACTATCGGTCATTTCAGACTTTTCAGGCATTACCAAAGAAGAATACGACAGCTTGATTCACCACATGATCAAAGAAGATTTTCTCTATTCTTCTGGTGGTCTTCTCTCCATGGGTACCCAGGCAGAACGTACCTTTGGGCGCAAGAACTTTATGGAAATCTACGCTGTTTTTAGCAGTCCCCAGCTCTATAAAGTCCAAACCAAAGCAAATTACATCGTAGGCTCCCTGGAACAAGCCTTTGTGGACAAACTAGTTCCAGATATCAACACGTTTCTACTCGGCGGTCGCGCCTGGATCGTCCTCAACATCAGCCATGATGACCGCAGTGTGCGCGTAGCCCCTGCCCCCAGGGGAAAAAAACCCAGTTGGGGAGGATTTATCCCCCAGCTACTAAGCTTCGACCTCTGCCAACAGGTTAAAGCTATCCTGCAAAGCAACGATCCAGTTCCCTACATCGATGGCATTAGCCAAGCCGCTCTAGATGAAGGCCGTCAGGACCTACAGCCTCTCCTGGCCAAAACCGGACTCCAGTTTGAAGCCGACCGAGTCCTTTGGTGGACCTTTGCCGGTGGACAAATCAACCACACCCTTAAATATGGCCTCCAGTTCCACCACGACTGGAAAGTTGTTGCCGACAATTTCAAAATTAAAATCGAAGGCGATAGCGTTGGCCCTGGCACAGTGAATCTATCCATCCGTGAAATGAGCCAACCTGGCTTCTGGTCAAAACCTGCCGTTGAAAGGTTTATCTTTTCCCAACTCCCCGACTATCGCCTCAGCAAGTTTCAAAAAGCCCTACCCGAAGCCTTTGCTCTGGAAATTATCTATGACTATCTACTAAATCCAAGAGGTACTAGTAAGTTCCTACAAGCAATGGCAAACAAGACATCCAGCCAATCACCACAAAAAGTCTGACTTAAGTACTTTGACAATGCCCTTTCAGTAGTTGCGATTTCAAAATGATCCTATGCTGTCTTTGCAATCTCAAATCAAGTCTGTCAATCCTCAAAAACTAAAACACAGCTGCAGCTTCCGTGATTTCTGTCGCACCTCCGGCAACGGTTCTGGCTCAACCTCCACTGCCGAACAATACTTCGCATGCCAGTTCACCAATCACCGCTTCCACCTGCCGTCGATGCTCATAGGTCACCTCATAGGTCACCCGCCCCCCCGTGCGCAGAAATAACAAACTCATCCGTCGCAACAATTTTCCATAGCGCTGCTCCAACGCCAAACTATATAATCCCAGCTGCAGGTCCACCGTGTCAGACTCAGGCAACACCGGATTTTTCGCCGACTTATAATCAATCAGCTCCAGACCATCTTCTAAACTATCCAATCAGTCATAACGCCCCGTCAGCCTAAACTCCAGACCATTCACTTGGGCCACCCCCTGAATTCTGCCCTCCGTTGCCAACGGACGTAACATGTTTTTTTGCAACACGGCCCCCCTTACAGCTATGTTCGCCGCATCCCAATAAAACCATGCTGTATGGAAGCTTTGCACGGTAGCTTAGCTTCACAGTCATTTTCTTAGATTAATGGCATATTTACAGAGTAGGTGAATGATTGTTACTAGCTATGCTGGAGTTTCTAACGTTAGCTGGGTTGAGTGCTGGGGCAAAATGGCTAGTGAAAGAGGTGCTTGGACCTTTGACGAAGGCGGCAGCAGAAGATTTTTACAAGGATTTCTTAAGGCAGTGTGTATCCGAAGGGGTGACTCAGAGTGCACCAGGAGCGCTGAAACGAGCGGTGTCAACGTCAACCAAGGAATTTCTTGTTCTTTTTCAAAGTGAGCTGGAGAATTGCGGCCTTCCAGGAGCGCTGACAAGGCATGAATTTGCGGCCTCACTGAAGCATCTTCTAAACGATTCAGCAGTTCGTCAGTTTCTAGGGCGTGCGTTTAATACAGATGTAAAAGAGTTGGATGGGCACTTCTTAGCAAAGAAGTGGACTAGCGTAGGTGCTGACAAACTGCCAGAAGACTTTGACTGGGTGCAACTGACGAAGAACTATGTGCGTAGGGTCAAAGGGCTAATTCGATCGGATCAGGAACTGGCGCGGCAGCTAGAGCTGGATTGGCAGGCGAGGGTGATGGCGAACACAAATGAAATGGTGGGCATATCGATAGATTTTGACCTGCGTCAATATCAGGAGTCGCTAAAGGAGAAGTTTGGAAGTCTTAATTTAGATTCGCTAGATATGACTGGGGCAGCTTACGACAGTTTGCGACTGTGGAAAGTTTTTGTAGCACAGGGTGTACGTGAATGTGCTGAGTTTGCGCCGCAGATATATGAGATGCCAAGAGAGCGACTGTTGAAGCTGCAGATAGCAGGGGAAATTGATGAAGTATTGTCGATGGATGCATTGGCACAGCAGCGACGAAGCTATGCGGAGAAGCCGATTGAGTCCGTGCTAGGTGTGGTAGGGCTGAATGAATCACCAAAGGTGAAGCGGGTAGTGATTTTGGGCGATCCGGGGTCGGGGAAATCGACGTTGCTGAGAGCATTAGCGCTTGATTGGGCAGAGCAGTCGCAGATAGACTTACAAGGAAAGCCAGTTCCAATTTTGATCGAGCTGCGGCTATACGCGCAGGATAAAAGTAGCGGAAAGTGCAATAGCTTCTTAGATTATTTGCATAAAGGAAATGCAGTCTGCCGATTGAATAGAATCGAGATGGACAAGCTACTGAAAAGTGGGGGCGCGATAGCGCTATTTGATGGTGTAGATGAAGTGTTTGATCCGCTGCTACGAGAAGCGGTATTGACGGATATTCACCGCTTTAGTAACCAGTATTCAAAGGTACAGATAGTAGTTACTTCTCGCTGGCTTGGATACAAGGCAGAGGCTTTGCGAAAGGCGAAGTTTCAGCACTACATGTTACAAAACTTAGATGAGAAACAAATTGAGGAGTTCGTGCAACGGTGGCACAATATGACATTTACAAATGCACAGGAGCAAGAACGGGAAAGGAAGCGGGAGCGATTGCAGCGAGCAATTTCTGAGTCTAAGACAATTCAAGAGCTAGCAGGAAATCCACTGCTATTAACTATGATGGCAATCTTGAATCGAAATCAGGAGTTGCCAAGAGATCGGGTACGGCTGTACGAGAGAGCAAGTGAGGTGTTGTTGTATCAGTGGGATGTAGAGGAGAAACTGTATGAACAGGAGGATTTAAAGAACTGGAGAATTGATGTACGTGATAAGCAGGCAATATTGCGGAAAGTGGCGCATCATATGCAGGGGAATGAAAATGGGCTATCTGGAAATGTGATTAGTCGGGATGATTTAGAAAGGATCCTGACTGAGTATTTGAAGATATTGGAAGTAGATAAGGCAAGGGCAGTTGCAAAGATAATGATTGAGCAATTGCGAGAGCGGAACTTCATCCTGTGTTATCTCGGGGCTGATAACTATGCGTTCGTTCATCGTACTTTCTTAGAGTTCTTCTGTGCGAGCGAGTTTGTCTGGCAGTTTGAAAAGGAGAGGGCTCTAGATAAAAATACTTTGCTTAGTCTCTATGAAGAACACTTCATGGATGAGTCTTGGCATGAGGTATTGAGATTAATCGCTGGAATGATTGAACCAGTTTTCGTTGGAGATATAATTCAATGCTTGATGCAACAGACAGTAAAGCGTTCCGATTATTTAGTTCAGGATGACTTTGTTGGATATCGCCTTCAAAGAGGAGGGTTAAGTAACATTTTACTGGCGGCAAACTGCTTATCGGAAATTCGCACTCATAGCGAGATCTCTCAGAGAGCAAAAGATCTCTTAGATAGGCTCAAACTGGAGATCAAAAATGAATCAACTTATCGCTTGGATAAAAGCAGCGCAGAACATCTAATCCAAGGAGTTATTAGTAACTGGAAAGATTCTTCTAAAGCTTTGTTCTGGCTACATGAATGCTTGTCTTCTGATGATCTTTCATATGTTCCAGATGAGGCTCTACGATACATATCGCGAAACTGGAAGAATGAGCCAAATAATCTTGCTTTTCTGAAAGATGTAGCGCAGGAGTTTCATAATTCGGAAGTACAATGGACTGCTAATGAGGTATTAGCAGAATTCTGGAAAGATGATCCAGATACTCTACTTATACTAAAAAGGTCAGTTCACAACTATAACGATGAGTTTGTAAGAAGCTCAGCAATTGAGGAACTTGTAGAAGGTTGGAAAAATGATCCAGATACTTTGCTAATACTCAAAAGGCTGATTCTGGAGGAAGATGAGAATGAATCTGTGCGAAGCACAGCAGTGCAAGGACTTGTAGAAGGCTGGAAAAATGATCCAAATACTTTGCTGATACTCAAAAGGCTGATTCTGGAGGAAGATGAGAATGAATTTGTGCGAAGCACAGCAGTGCAAGGACTTGTAGAAGGCTGGAAAAATGATCCAAATACTTTGCTGATACTCAAAAGGCTGATTCTAGAGGAAGATGAGAATAAATCTGTGCGAAGCACAGCAGTGCAAGAACTTGTAGAAGGCTGGAAAAATGATCCAGATACTTTGCCAATTCTCAAAAGGCTGATTCTGGAGAAAGATGAGAATGAATCTGTGCGAAGCGCAGCAGTGCAAGGACTTGTAAAAGGTTGGAAAAATGATCCAGATACTTTGCCAATTCTCAAAAGGCTGATTCTGGAGGAAGATGAGAATGAATCTGTGCGAAACACAGCAGTGCAAGAACTCGTAGAAGGTTGGAAAAACGAGCCAGATACTTTGCCAATTCTCAAAGGTTTCATGCAAGAAGAGGCGAGAAATAAGAGTGTTCGCCTTCAGGCAGTAATAGGAATAGTTAGTTTACAAAGGTATGAGGACGCAAAGCCAGATCTGATTAAAAGTCTAATCAGAAAAAATAATGATGATTATATTCGACGCTTTGCAGCCGACGAATTGATTAGATTTTGGAGGAATGATCCAGATACTTTCTCTTTAATAAAACAACTAGCTCAGGAAAATAAATACGGAATGGCTCAGGTGCTAGCCATTGAGGCACTCACTACAATCTGGAAGGAAGAAGAAGATGTATTGCCTTTACTGAAAAAACTAGCTCAAGATTATCAAACTCCAAATAGTTTAGCTGTTTGGAATATTGCGTTACAACAGCTAGTAAAGGGATGGAGAAGAGATTTAGACGTCTTTCCTATGCTCCATAGCATGGCACAGGATGCTGAGTATGAATCTGTTCGGAGTATCGCTATTTTAGAGCTTGCTAAGTATTGGAAAAATGACGAACATACATTATCCTTTCTCAAGTCTTTAGCTAAAGAAGATGAAAATGAATACACACGATGTGGAATTATTCTAGAGCTTGCTAGGGATTGTGAGAAAGATAGCATATTACCTTTTCTCAAGTCTTTAGCTAAAGAAGACGATTGTGAAGACGTAAAAGTTTTAGTTCTTTCAGAGATAGCGCGTAGGTGGAAATATGACTCAATGTTGTTTGATTTTTGGTGTGACCGCGCACTTCAAGACTCATTTATAAGAGAATATGAAATCCAACAAAACCCACGCCAGATGGCTCTTCGAGTCCTCATTCAGCGATATCCCGATTGTCCAGAAACAGTCGAACTTTTACATGATAGAATTCGAAACGACGATGACGAAAAGCTTCGAGGCTGGGCAACACAACAACTTACTTATTTGGAACCAATTCGCACAATGGCGTATCCCCTCTCAGATGGATGATATCTTTAGATTATCCATTAGATATCTCCAAAATATAAATGAGGATAAAAAAAGCGGTTCCGACGCAAAAAAGCGGCATCCGTTGCGATCTCAGTGTAAGCTGAGGCGTCATTGAGCATATTTACCCATCCCCTATGGCTGCCTCAGAACCGTTTAAGTGGCATCACTTCCAAGGTTAAACATCCTGCTGAATGTGAGGTGGTATCTGCGCTATGGGTTAAGCTACCGGGATTTGTAGGCATAGTTGGATTCTTCGCCGACTTATAATCAATCAGATCCACCCCCTCTTCCAAACTATTCAATCGGTCATAACGCCCTGTCAGCTTAAACTCCAGACCATTCACTTGGATCAAACCCTGAATACGTCCCTCCGTCGCCAACGGACGCTGCATCACCCTCAAGGGCACAATCTCAGTTTCAACATACCGCCGCAGAATCTGCCACCTCTCTTCCACCTGGGTCGCAGTCAACGCACCAATCTGATTTTCCCAGCAATACCGCAACCATTCCTCAGACGGTAGCGGATCCTGATAATGCCAATCCTGATACAGTTGCGCCAGGGCACCATGCAATGCCGTACCTAAAACTGCCGCACCAAATACCGACGGCTGTTTCAAACCATACTCATACCGGTAGTAGTACGCCCTGGGACGCTGGGCATAGGACATCAGTTTAGTTGCCGAAAGAAGATACGCCATAGTCAATATTCTAATGAGCTACGGTCATCAGACAACCGTCTGTGACGTATCGTTATCCAATCGCAACTGCCTCAAACTCTCTCGTCAGCACGCTTTTATTACCCAGGAGACACTTGGGTCGCCGCAACATATCGTTGAGCCTGTTGGAGATAAGTCTCGGGCGTAATCTTAACTTTGGCCAGAGGCGTTCCATCCGCAATAGATAAATACCCGGTCAGCGGCGGCAACATCTGCAGCTCTGTTGGCATCACCGCATAGGTTTCTCGGATATGCTCACTCCGACTGCCCGGCTTTAAGCCAAACCATCGAGTCGTGCGCAACTGTTCCAGACGTTCCTGTTTCCCCAACAACTGCGCCATCACCTGGGCCGTCTCCCCATCACGACAGTTCAAGATCACCTTAGTCGCTGTCCCTTGTAATATCGTACGCGTTATCTCCGGGCCATACACATGACGAATCTGGGCTTCCGTTTGGGTGCCAATCATGGCACTTCCTCCATACTTTCTCGATTCAGACAATAGTCGCGGCAAACTATTTAACCGGTTCAACGCCCCCAACTCATCAATCACCACCGCTGTCTTGAGCCGACGATCCGCCTGGGAGAGTAACCCTTTCAACATCAGTTCAAAGGCCATCGAATGCAAGGGCTTAAACAGGGCCACATCATCTTCAAAAATCGGCAAAAACAACCAGCGTGGATCATCACTCCTGGCCCAGCGACTAAAGCTAAAGTTACCGTCCTCATTAAGCTTGCGATAAAACCGCAACACATTCACCAGAGTACTGAGCACACTAGCGCCTGTTTTTTCAGCCGTAAAATACCGAGTCGACATACTACCCGCCAAAAAGGTGGACAATTCCTCCACACTCAATTGAGTGACCACCTGCCATAAGGCATGATTATTCGGACACCGTTCATACAGGTCAGCCAGCAGACTGCGGGCCGCCTCACTAAAAAAGCGCTCTTTTGAATCATCGGGCACCAATGCTGTGGCAATCGTCTCAGGTTCCATCCCTTCACTACGGTGGCTCCAGCTTACCGACCGACTATCGCGAGGATTAAACAAAATATCTCGACCATCAGTATAAAACTGTTGAAGCAATTCACCATTGCGGTCCAAGATAATGGCCCGCATATCGGGCCGTTGTTTAAGGCGATAGAGCAGCTGTTGGATCACTTGGGTTTTACCTGAACCAGGAGAGCCTGCACAGAAAACACCCAGAGTCTCCAGAGAATGAGGTAGTGTGACACCCCCGATCGCCAACTGAGGTTGATACGCTAATAACTTTTGATTGTGATTGTTCTGATTCAGTCGGTGCTGTACTTTCCCCACAGATGTCAGTTGAGCCCCACGTAAAATCCTTCCCCCAGGCATCCGGTTCATGATGATCAAGACAGCCCAGGCACACAGCAACATACACACGGCTGCAATGCCACCCGCCAGCAAACAAAAGCTTTGAGGCGACTCCGGTGTTGTGCCTTTGCGGATTTCCCACAGCCCCCAAAGATAGCCCAACACACCCGAACCACCCACTAACACAACAGGTAGATACGGTTGAACCTGGCCCCAACGCAACCGGGGATAACACACCTTAGCCAGACCATACATCAAGCCAAGTGTCGGCAACAGAATCAAACCACACATCGCCGCAATGGCGATGATATAAACCACAACACGAGTGGCCACTGCCAGCAATGACAGCACCAGCATAAACAGAATGAGTGGGTAGACATTTTCCATGGTTAATCAGGTAATGCACTATCGTTCAAGGTCTTGATCATGCTGACGTTGGTGAGTTTGGCCCCGCTGTTGAACAACCGCTCTCACCTGTTGTTTGACATAGTCAACTGCTGCGGTGCGGCTTTCTTGTTGCCGCAGTTGCCGCGCCCGAGGCCCTTGAAACAAAGTACGAGTCACCTCACGCAGCTGTGCAGGCGTCGGGTCGCTCCCACCGCAGTGGGTTTGAAGCCATCGATGGGCAATCAGCCGGTCCTGTTGTTCTTCTGACATCAATGGCAACTGAGCCGCATAGTGGTCATAGGTTTGCCGGTCTTTGCGGGTTAGGGCCACTCGGCGTCGATGGTTTGCAAGGACTGTTGCCAGCTGTCGAGAAAGGTCTTGAACTGTTGGGTCTGGGTCTCGTCGAGAGCGTTCACCTGCTCGATTAACGCGGCCAACATCTGTTGTGAGGCCGCTTGTGCTTCGAGTGACGCGGCCAATTGTGTTTTCAACGTCGCGATTTCCGCATACAGTGGCTGCAAGCTGGCGAGCAAGGCACTCTCCAATGCGCCTGCCGTCATCTCGACGGTCAACGCGGGGGTGGGGGGCTTGGGTTTTCGAAGTTTGGGCATTCGGAATTACCACATGATAGAGGGGCAAATAGTCACTGGCATTTTGGTTCGCTCTCGATTGTTGAGCCACTCGAACCAGGTCTTCTTTACTCGTTGTGTACAGGTGTAACTCTCGTTTGGCACGGGAGACCGCCACATAAAATGCTTCTCGGCTCAAGGTGGTATCGGCTGCCACAAGTACACGTTCTGCCGTCTTACCTTGACTGCTGTAGGTGGTGCTCACCAGGTCATAGTCCACATATTGGTGACCGCTCAGGTCAATGGATTTTATGGCTCCGTCCGCCGTCAGGATTTGGGCCTGGCCTTGAGTATCCAGGGCTGTGATGGTAAAGCGTTGACCATTGCGAACACCTGAGTCTCGATTGTTCCGTGTCCACCGCAGTTGTTCACCCACTGCAATTGGCACCGTCTGCAGGCGATAACAGGTTTTCTGAGCACAGTGAATCGGGTTAAGGGTCAGGGGTTGTCCCGTCGGACTCGATAGGGAGAGTTGGTTACGGGTCAGATCAATGCCAGTCACCGTATATTGCTGATGGCGTTTTAGGCCATGGCGACGATAGTCACGTACCGGAACAATCACATCGCCGATGTCATAGTGACGCACATATTGGGCCTGGGCCTGGGTTAAGTCTTTTGGACGTAGCGATCTTAACGTAAACCCATCCACGGCTAGACTCCCCTCTGCCTGCAGTTCTGTGCGAAGCTGTTGAATCAGCTCCAGACGCTCGGCATTGGTACCACTGAGAATAAGCGTCTGTTGTCGTTGTTGCGGAGACAGTTCTAAATAGGTCTGAATCAACTGAGTAAAGCGTTCTTTTAGGGCCACGTCATAAATCATGCCTGCCGCATCCAGTTGGGAGATACCAGCCTCGATCTGACCTGCTGAAATCTGAGTCACCGCCGTTTTGAGCACGTCCGTTTGTTGGCGACGTGATTCGCTTAGCATCGCCATTTCAATCCCCGCCGCTTGAAGCGACTTAAATGGATTCCCCGCTTCCACTGCAGACAGTTGACGGATATCCCCCACCAGCACCACCCTCGCCTGGCAGTCTTCCGCCCGTTGAAGCAGATCATGGGCCGCTTTGGCACTCAGTAACCCCGCTTCATCCACAATCCAAATCGGATGATTAGCGGATGAGGAATCTGTGTCCTTCGTATGGAGCAACCCGGCAACGGTGTCACTCTGGATACCCGTCTCTCGACCCAGGGTGCTGGCCGCCTGGGCACTGGGCGCATACCCCGTAACCGTATAGCCATTGCGTGTAGCTAGCTCTGCATAGAGTTTGAGGCTATAGGTTTTACCCGCTCCAGCCACCCCCTGCCAGGCAATCACCCGGTCCTTTGTCATGGCAGACAAAGCCACCGCCTGTCGTTGACCTTCCGTTAAGCTGGGCACCTGAGTTAAGTACTGGTCTACCTGCTCTGATGTCGCCAGCGGTTTCACCTGTCCCCGTCCCCGCTGCATCAACTGAATTGTTTTTAGCTCTCGGTCAATGGCCGTTTGAGTCGTGGCTAACGAGCCATCCACTGGAATCAGCTCAGGATGCTCTGAGATCGCCTGGCGTAGATCTGAAAACCGCTGCTCTCCCAGGGCATGTTCCAGGGCAAAACGTTCTGCTTTAGCTCGGTGAAACACACTGTCGCGCTCAGCCGCATGATAAATGCCAGCCGTTGCCGCATCCATGGCATAAGTCTGACTGGCTTGGGTCAAATCAAGGGTATGGGTGGGCACCTTAGGCAGGACCAGGCCCTGCTCGCGAATCGTATGTGCCCAGCCATCAAGCAATACCTGACGCGGCACGGTGGTTTTACGACGACGGGTATCTAACGTGGCCTGCTTTTGTTGACTGCGATGAAGCGGCACACCCCCAGCGGTCACCAACTTGGTTTCCCAAGTATTGATATAGGCCTCAATCTGCTGAGTGCGTGTGGAAAACGTATCCAATAAATCCGGGCTATAGCCCGTCAGTTCAAACTGACCGTTAGGACGTGGCTCAATGCCATATCCAGATTGACGCAGTTGAAACGCCAGTTCATTTTGGTAGATCTCACCCAACAGTTTTTGGTTAGCTACCAGCGCGTCATTACTCAAACTACACCAGCTACCATCCGCCAATTGAGTCGTGTTGATAATGACGCAGTGACTATGGAGTTGGGGGTCTTGTTCACGACTGGTTTCATGCCGAAAAACTGCTGCTACCAGATTGCCAGTCGTTACTTTCTCGCGCACACCCTCAGGACGTCGCACTCGGGTTTGGGCATAGCGCTCTTCTAAAACAGAAAGGGCTGTTTTGACTGCATGGGTATGTGCTGTTAACACCCGCGAATCGTTTTGAATTAACGCGGCAATCGACACACTTTTGGGTGCAGAAAAGGTACAGTCTGTCGCAGCACGATGGCGGTCTGGATCAATCTTGCGAGCATGCAACGATTGACCATTGGGAGCCTGACCATGAAGCAACGATTGAAACGTAGATTGATCAAACTCACCCGTTAACCCCAGGGTCCGAGCACCGGCACCATACCAGATCGCATTTGGATCCAGCGCCTCATTAGCGACGCCATCCTCGTCTAGCGAGCGGGTATAGTAATCATCTTTTTCGTAGTAGTTTTCGGCCTGAGCCGCTGACACATTGGCAATGGACAGCATGGCAACCGTTTCGCAAAACAACAGCCACAGGCGGTTTGGAGAGTGAAATCGTTAAACAGATTAGCCTGTGGGAATTAGGGCGATTTTTCAGGAATTCGGTGGCCCACCGTGGGCGTAATGTCTGAACCCGCGAAGCCCCGAAACCGTTAATCTGGCGTGAATCCTACAGAATCACTCACGGGGCGTAGCTCATATGGCCTAATCCTGATCCCACAAATCCGATCCGGAGACTTATCCAAAGTCGCTACATTCGTTTACAGTCGATGCAACAACGGAAACGCCTCGATAATTCAATCGTTAACAGCAAAGGAAATCTGATCGTTAATGATGCGTGAATCCTATCTTTAACAGTAGAGAAATCTTTCTGGACAATCTTTGTGATAATAATCAGCAATCACTCAGATACGGTTTCTTATGAAGTCGTGAATCGATTAATAAGAGTTCTTCCAGTTGATCAGGGAAAACAACCGTGAACTGAATCGCTCGTCTCAGCACTTAGCCCTAGAGAAACGAAAACGAAATCGCTGACATATTCTGAACAAACGCAATTCGATACACCATTGCAATATCAGGCTGTTGAATATAGCGGCAATCAAAGTTAATTCAATCGTTAAAGGAATCGAAGGTTTCTGGAACGCATCATCAGAATCACTCTATCTATGAAATTAGAGTCCCTTCGTTACGTCTTGTCATGGCAGAGGATGTGTATTCTGCGGAAACAATCGCGGCATGCAAACAGGATCTGATTGACCTAGCCCAAGAACCGCGTACCCACTTCAATAAACGTGAAGCGGTGGCGGCACTCTTTGAGGCCATTGAAGAGGCATTAGTGAATCACACCTATGCCGAGGTCGCACAACGCCTGGGGAAATCAGGACTGACCATCTCTGCGGGTAGTTTGAAGCAATACATGCTCAAACTCAAACGTGAACGAAGCGGTAACTCTAAAAAAACGTCAGGGTCATCAAAACGTAAACGCGAGGGTAACACCAAGCGCATCGCTGAAAAACCATTGGGGCAAACACCGACATCGTCTAAACCGACGACGCGGGTACTCCCAGATGCATCAGACGAGGTCACACTCGCATACTAAAGGGGATGACGATGACCGTTACAAAAGAGAAACACTCAACGCAAACGAATCGGAAACTTGAAAGTGAACTCGGCGTTAATCAACGGATTCACTTTGCCGATGGCAATAAGGGTGGCGTAGGGAAAAGTGTCCTCTGCCGTACACTCTATCAATGGTTCCTGGACCGGAAACACCCCGTTATCGGCATTGAAGCTGATGTGAATAGTCCTGATTTCAAAGGCATTTATGGGGACGTTAAGGTCGCGCAATTCTCAGAGGATGAAACCATTGGGGCCAGAGCGAACACCATCGTGAATACGGTGGTCGATAGCCAGAAAAACGCCGTCGTGAATCTACCGGCAACGGTCTATGAAGCGTTTCGTATCTGGTTGCGCGATTATGACATTCTTACCCTGGCGGCTGACAACCACATCGAGTTGGTGAAGTGGTTTGTCATCACTGGGGAATTTGACAGTCTCAAAAGTTTAGAAATTTCTCTCAAAACCTTTGACCGACGAATTCCCCATGTCGTGGTCAAAAACTTGAAGTATGCCGATTGGTCTTTCTTTGATGAGGCGGATGAACTCCAGGCGTTGATTAAAGCAACCCAGACACCCGTCATTGAGTTACCTAAACTACCGGTGCGGGTGGCCAGTACTGTCCTGCAACAGCGGCTCACCTATGCCAATAGTCAAACCTATCGCGGTAAAGGCTTTGGTGTGGTGGAACAGGCCGCTGTCAAAAGCTATCTGCGCTCGGCCTATGCCGCCTTTGAATCCACCGGTTATTTACCGGGGCATTAGGCGAGGAGGCTTCACATGAAACCAACCACAGATGAGCAACGACGTTTAGCCGGGGCCATGGGGGTGGACCCGGACGATCCCTTGATTACGCTCCTCAAACCCATTGCTGATCTCGCTGAGGAAATGAAGGCATGGAAGGACATCGACATCGAGTTACTCAAGTTTCTACGCAGCACCAGTCAGGGGGTGGAACGAACCGCGACCAACTTCTCCAGGCTCGCCAACTCTTACACGATATTGGAAGAGCAATCGACCGAATCCACCAAGCAAATTCAAGCGGAGAAAAGCATCTTGATGGCCTTGACCCAAAACATCGAGCAGTTGAGCTCTCTCCGACAATCCAGCCACAGCGAGATTCAGAACAAACTCAGCAGCATCCATTACGATCTCAATCAGACCAAGGTCTTGAGCGCTAGGCGACCGATTCAATGGGTACCCTTAGCTCTGGCAATTGTCATTAGTGCCTTAACGGGTTGGGTTGGCTGGAAAGAGGGACGGCTCAATGGCTATCGGTTGGGACGTTTGGAAACTACCGGCGCGTTTGGGGGTGAGACTAATACGCATTATTGGTCACAGGTGCGAAAGCTGAATCGGGATGTCATTAATGGCTGTCGCGAGCAAGAGAAAGAGACCTGTTCGGTGGAGTTGCCGTAGGGGGAATGGGTTGGAGTGATTAGGTTGCGATCGCAGATTGTGGTTGGAGTGCGATCGCATTCCAACCACACACCAACCATGAAAACCATAAACAACGTTCAATTACACTGAAGGAATATAGGCCATACTGCCGTCAAACAAGCCTTACAGCCCACACGACCCACCCTAGTTAAACCAAAGCACCCCTCAAGCAACGTTTGTTGAAACCCCGTTGATTATGTCTTGCTCCAATGTATGAGGCAATTGAGTCATGGCTACCGACATTTAGATCAATGATGTGACTGAATATCAGATATATCTGCACTAGCTAGCCGCTACGGCTTCCTTGAATCCCTTCCCAGCGGAAAATGCAGGCACGGTTGTCGCCGGAATGGTCATTGTTTCACCGGTTTTCGGGTTCCGCCCTTCACGTTCCTTACGATCCCTGGGTTCAAAGCTCCCAAACCCCACAAATGTAACCTTTTCCCCATCGGCTACAGCCTCCATGATGGTGTCAATCGCTGCCGAGACGATCGTGTCGGCCTCTTTCTTGCTAATCCCTGCCTTAGCAGCCACAGTAGTGATTAATTCGCCCTTGTTCATACCTATCTCCCATAAGTCGAGATAAGTTCTAGCACGAGTCTCCAGGGAGTACAAGCATTATTCATAACGGTATACATCCACCGTCAAAGCAAGCCAGTGTATCGGCGTTAATGGTGATAGCGATAGGCCGAACTATGATTGAAACGAGACGTTGAGTTTCGAGTCTCTGGGGGCATCCACTCAGCATCTATCCATCCGCATTATTCTTCATGCAGGTTAGTGACCCATTCTGAACTCGAAGCGTTTGGGAGCGCTCATGTCACATCCATCTCTATCCAAGGCATCTCCCCCACGCATCCCTGCAACAGAGATGCGTAGCTTAGTTCAGCAGCTAGAGCATCCGGCTCGTCTGATTGTGGATGAGACGCGCTTAGATCTCGATAGTCTATGCCCCTTTCAGATTGCGCCGTGGCATCCGACAACTAACGTGGTTCCCTATGAGCAGGTTCCCAAGCTGTATTTAGATATCGAAACCTTGGGATTAGACCCAACAGTGGATCGGATTATTGCGATTGGCCTACGGGATGAACGGCAAATTTCTTACAAAATTACCCATCAGGACGAAGGCTGGATTCTGCGTCAGGCACTGGCCGCTATCTCAAAGAAACAGCCAAAGCTGTTGTTAGGCTATAACCACCTGGCTTTTGACCTGCCATTTATCATCGAGCGCTGCCGCATTCATAAAATCCCTCATCCGTTTACGGTCAGTAACCGTGAAAAACGGATTGGAGCTGCTCGTATTAACGGAAAAGCGATCAGGTTTCATCCGATTTATGCCAAGGGTATGGATCTGGTTGATGTGTATCACCAGGTCCTAATCAATGACTTCTCAGCCCGGCATCTGACCCGCTACACCCTCAAACAGGCGGCTCTGCAAATGGGTGTTCGGGATATTCCCAGACTTGATCTGTCCTATCCAGACATCTGTGACCTTTGGGCCAAAGGGCAAACCGAGCCGATTCTTGAGTATCTGGAATACGATTTAGAAGATACTGAACGGCTGGCTGACTATCTGATCCCTAGCATCTACTATCAGCAAGAATTTATTCCTGGAATGAGCGTGCAGGCCCTGGCGGTCAACGGCAATGGCACCAAATGGCAGCGAATTTTAGAAGACCAGTATCCAGACCAGTTGGCCCCTGCAACCGATGATGTGGTTGAGTTTGAGGGCGGCCTAACTCTGGGTGTAGCTGGACTGCATCGTAATGTCTCGAAAGTCGATGTCAGTTCACTGTACCCCTCTATCATGCTGCGGTATGGCATCTATTCTCGAAAAGACCCCGAAGGCAAGATGCTCAGCATTCTGGCCAGTCGTTTAACGGAACGGCTACGCTTGAAGGCCCTGGCTAAGCAAGGTGACCGAGCCGCCCATCAAAAGCAGCAAGCTTCAAAAATCATGATCAACTCCTTGTATGGGTTCTTGGGTACCCCTGGCGTTGGCTATAACGACTATGAAGCGGCTGCGTTAGTGACGGCTTACGGGCGTGCGATCGCACGCCTCATGATGACATCCATTGAGCAAGCTGGTGGTACAGTAGCCGAGGTCGATACCGATGGCGTGCTCTTTAGTGCTCCACCAGGTGAGAATGAGCGCATCTTTCAAGCCGTGCAAGCGGCATTGCCGGACGGGATAACTGTTGAGCACGAGTTTCAGGCGGAAGCGGCATTTATCCCAGCGGCCCAGGATGGGAAAACAGGGCTTTGCAAGAACTATCTGGTGTTCTTTGCCGATGGTCAGGTGAAAGCCGCTGGACGGTTTCGTAGTCGAGATCGCAGTGAGCTAGAGCGCACCTATCAAGGTACCTATATCCAGCGATTCTTGAGGGCTCCAGAAATGGCTGAGACCCATCATCAGGACACCTTAGCGCAGCTACGTGCGGGGCATTATCCGATAAACCAGCTCAGCGTCACTCGCAAGATTCGTCGGGGTGAAAAAGCCTTGCTTGCGTTGGGGAATGAAGGCGACATGGTGACGTTCTATGAGGGACCGAACGGGGTGAAGATCAGCAGTGGTCCTTACGATAGCCGTCATTACTGCACGCTGATTGAGGAGATGCGAACGGATGTGCTTAAGGTGGCCGATCCTGAGCTACTGATCACGACCCAACCCACACAGTTAACGCTGCTGTAGATCGAAGGCCCGAGCATGGATAGCGACTGACCTGACTTTGAGCGGAAAAGAACGCATTGCTCTGGACTGTTGAGTGGCATGAGTGGTGGCATACCCGAAAGTTTCTAGCCATATAATCGCTCCAGAACAAAGAATGATCTGTCACATGCGTCCAGAGCCGTTACTTCATCTACGCGCTGCGATTAAGCGTGGTTGTCATCCGGACCACCGGGATCTTCGTTGGTTGGCGCAGAATCTGAATTATCTTGATTCTTTAGAGACGGATGTCAAAACGACTGCTCAATATTGGTTAGACGAAGAGAACGAATTTCTTTTGTTACCACCTGCCACAAGGTCAGGGAGCAACCATAATCTGGCAGAATAACGCCTATTGGCATTACACCACATTAGGATGTTCAACCATCAGGTCTGCCCAGGAAACATCTTGTGATGTATTCCCATTGAGGCTTCGCACAATTCAAGGATGGCCTCTTTAGCGACAGCAGGTATAGTCTACAGGAGGACAGTGGAGCAGGAATTTCAATCGATTGAAGGGGGGTAGGCTACTACGTATAGCTAGTCGCTGGGAGGCTAAACGGACCTAAATTCGTTTCAGATTTATTTTTGCTGCATTTCCGCTATTACTTTAATGTCCTGTGTTAGCGTTTTGCTCGTGGTTTATTTTCGGTTGGTAATCCGTCTGACCAACGGTTCTCCGAATTTGACTGTGTACATGTTTAATTTTGGGAACTGTCTATGAGCATTTATGTGGGTAATTTATCGTTTGACGTCACACAAGATGATTTAAATCAGGCGTTTTCAGAGTACGGCACCGTTAAAAGTACTCATTTACCCACCGATCGAGAAACCGGTCGAAAGCGTGGGTTTGCGTTTGTTGAGATGGAAACAGAGGCCGAAGAGACCGCCGCGATTGAGGCCCTAGATGGCGCTGAGTGGATGGGTCGTAATCTTAAAGTCAATAAGGCGAGACCTCGTAGATAATGTGGCTTATCCGCAGAGAACTGGAGAATATACGGACTTGGTTGCAAAACTCACCTTTTTCTAAGATGTCCGGGGAAACTCAACTGGATGGTTTCGTAGTTGCGAGCGCAGCGAATTGGAGCGCACCTACCAAGCTACTTACTCTTTGAGATTTCCATCTTTATTTGGTGTAGGGGCTGAGAGCTTGTGATGAGTGGGGTTTCATTACATCAAACTGCTGACGGATGGCAATTTGTCAGTGAAGCTGCTTTAGAGAAGTTTGTTTGGGCAAACCTCAAACAGCTATTTCATGTCACTCCCTTAAAACAACAATATACTTCTAATGGTGAAGTATGTGACATTCTGGCGGTGGACAGTAATGGTGCGTTAGTCATCTTGGAATTGAAGAATGTAGAAGATCGATACTTGATTCAGCAACTCACTCGTTACTATGCTAACCTTCTGGAAGAACAACCATTTTCAGACGCCGTTAACTATTCTCGTCCCGTTCGGTTGATTGCGCTTTCACCGAGCTATCATCGTCATAATTTAATCGATAGGCATTATAGTCGGCTGGCATTTGAGTTTTTTCAATTTTCTGTTGTCAAGGATGGAGAGAAGTATCATTGTCTCCTTCGAAAGTTAGAAGAAGAACATCCTTGCCAGCAAGTTTCTATCTCATATCAGCCACTTGAAACATCAACGATAGAGCATATCCCCGAACCTCCAGAATTGCTGATTAAATGGTTAGGTGGCTGTTCAAAGGAAGAACAGGAATCCGTTGACTACACGTCAGAATATTGCTTCTGACGTGTAGTCAACGGATGAAAGAAATCCTTGATAAAAGAGTCATACACTATGGCTCAGGTAAAACGAGGCTATGTGCAGAAATATGCTTTCAGCAAAAGTCACAAAAGCCAATCCTGTTTTTATGGCTTCCTACCCCAAGTACTTACTTACTGCGTAGTTCCAAGAAACTAATGATTGGTCGTCTACGTGTTTGGACAGATGGACGGACTATCACTCACGTGGGACATGTACCAGAGGGCTTCGGCAAAATGAAAACAATGCCTGAATGGGAGCAAATACCGCTAGAAAAACGCCCTCATATGAGGCATGGCTTATCAAGCAAGTCCCGTACTCCAGTGGAAATAGAGGGATACTTAAGATGTCGAGGTAGTTCGGGCAGGCTGAATTTCTGGGACGTATTGTCATCCTTAGCTACAGAAAAATGGCTGGAGAAGGGATAACCTTGCAGCAATGGTAATCTCTGAAGTGTCAGTCATAGGGTATGTTCGAATGCCCTTGAAGCCAATGCCCATCTCTCATGTCTGCCATCACACATACCGCCTAACTTCTTAATAATACTTGACTAAGTGTTATTTTTTAACCGATTCTTATTGGTCGGTTTGTATATAATCTTGTATGTATCGTGGATAGGTTAGAGGAACTATGTCAGAGCGCAACATTGGTCTTGACTTTGGTACTACTAACTCTACCATCTCATACTTGAAGAACGAAAGCATAGAAGCATTCCAGTACGGAGGACCTGGTGGTCAAAGATACATTCCTTCTTTTATCGCATACTTAGGCGAAGAAGAGGAAGAGCTAGAGGTGGGTTCCGCTGCTCGTGCATCTGCTGCATATCGTAATGACGTTGAAAGCTATGCAAATTTTAAGATGCATCTTCCACTTGCAGAGTCAGAGTTCTCAAAGTGGTTTGAGAACAATCGTTCTCCGCTCAATGTCACAACCGACTATTTAAGAGAGATTCTCATTTCTTCTGAGAATGAATACAGCTTTCAAGAGCAGGAGGGAGAAATATCTAATATTGTTGTTTCCGTTCCAGAGATTTGGCATCGTGATGTAAATAACACGGGGAGGGAGCGCCTGAAGAAAATCATCAAAGAAGAACTTGGTTTTGGAGACAGGCTGATTCAACTCGTGAGTGAACCTGTCGCTGCCGCTGCTTACTATGTTTGGCAAGACAAACACAAAAAAGATACAAACGAAGAAAAGATATTTTCTGGCAACTTACTTGTATGTGATATGGGAGGAGGAACATTCGATGTAAGCCTTTGCAAAGTAGGCCAAGATAGTTCAGTAGAAGTTCTTTATTTCGATGGACAAGGACATCAAGGTTTAGAGTGTGCCGGGGTAGCTTTTGATAGACATTGTGTAAAAGCTGCATATTTCAAAAAGCACAAGAACTATATAGACGAGAGCGACCCAAAGTTCAGAACACTCATGCGTTCTTTTGAGAGCCTTAAGATAGCTAGTCATAATCGCTGTACTAAAATCATAAACAAGTTCATCCATAATCCTTCAAAGTTTTCCGATAAAGAGGTTTATAACTTTGATGAAGGATACAGTCTAACAAATAAGGAGATATCAGAAGTCTTCAAACCAATATCTGTAGGTATAGAAGATGTTCTCGGTAGGGTAACAGACTGGCTAAGACGTAACAACCAAAGATTTGATCGCCTTTTTCTTGTAGGTGGATTTTGCCAGTTCGCTTTGGTTCGACATGCAATCTTCAGTTCCTTAAGCATTCAAGAGAATGATTCTAGATTCGACAAGAAGCTAAATATTGCTAATAGTGCGTACGCTATCTCTTTTGGTTCCTGTGTGATTGCGAATGGTTTTGTTGATACCACAGAAAAGTTCGTACATAAGATGGGGATTGAAATTCTTGATTCAAATCAAACTTCAAGAGGATTTGGAATTAACTTAAGATTTGAAGATAAGTATAAAGATCTTACACTAATACATGGAGAACATGCTCTTCAGGAGTTAAGCGAACCCATCTTTAGTGAAGATAGACTGAAAGCCAGACAGTCTCAATTTCCATTGACCATATGGGTAATTCCTCAGGCTGTAGGGAAAAGATATTCTCTGAAAGAGTCTATTGAACTCCCAGATTATTCAGAGAATGCCGTCTACAGAGTAGGTATGAAAGTTGACCGCTCTCTCATAGCTTATTTGATAATTGAGGAAATCAATAGTCAAACTGTAGCTGAGTATGAACTAGGCAACATCTTTTCAAAGATATCTATTTCCAAATAGTATCGCTGATTCTAACGAACCAAACCTTAATGCAGACGAGAGATAGAAGATTAAGCTATTGGTATAAATCTCTGAGGGTTCGCTGATAGCGACTATGAACTTACACGGTGGGCGCTTGGCATAGTGGACAATGTGCAATCACCTGAGTGGATTCTACGGTAACGACGAACTGATGGGCTTGGCTATCTAACTCCCAGTGTTTCAATGCCAGGAGTGATGAGTCAGGTAGTAAATGCTGTAGAAGGTCTATTCGTCGAAGAGCACATAGCCATAGGAGTTGGCCTCGACTTGAGATTTTGTATTCTCCCAGACGAGTCGAGGGGTAATATGTTCTCGCTTCAGGTATCGATTGATGCTGTCATAGCTCCACGTTGCACTATGGTTGGCAAAGTTATATCAGGATATAGTCGACTTGACTAACTGGCAGTAATCGAGGCGACTGAATGATTGACTCATACGCTTGATCTTACCAATTATGGCAGGGTTCAGCTATCACCCACATCGCTCTTTCCAATATGCTTTGCGTAAGTCCTATCCAATAATATTTTTTGAGAGAAATGTTATGCACGAAAGTCCATTTTATGAACATATCCAACTAATTGAGCAATTATTGAGTTGTCCAAAAGGACAAGAAGAAGAGATATTACAGTCAAAGCCAGAACTGTTAAATGTAGAGCTTCTTGGAGTAATGAGAGGCATGGCGAAGAAACTGGAAAGCAAGGGAAACAGTCAAGCTAAATGGCTCTTGGAATTTGCAGAAAAATTAGGGGAAAGAATTAAGCCATCGCGAGTTTTAACAGAAATATGGACTATATCATTTCTAGAGGAGACTCTGCAACTAGTGGCAAGCAAGGAAGGAGACTATCGGCAAATATATCCGATATGGGAACGCCAACAAGCACAATTTAATCCACAATTAATCGTAGCCATGCCTGAAGTAATTGGCCGATTTTTTCAAGCTTTTTCAGCATATTCGAAGAATTTAGGGATGCAATTTTCTTTGGCATCCACATTGGCTACCTTTGGTGATCTGATTCTACAGTTTCCGCAAGGTATACGTTGGGTGAATTTAGAGTTAAGCATTATCGCATATCAACCAGCCCTGGAGATTCTCACTTGTGAGGTGGCTCCTATGCAGTGGGCAGCGATACAAAACAACTTGGCAATGGCATATTTCTATCGTATTCAAGGTGAGCGTGTTGAAAATCTTGAAATGGCTATTCATGCTTGCGAATTAGCTCTACAAGTTAGAACTCGTTCTACATATCCAGAAGATTGGGCCGCAACACAAAACAACTTAGCAATTCTCTACTGTCATCGTCTTCAGAGTGAGCGTGCTGACAACCTTGAAAAGGCAATTTTGAGCAGTAAATTAGCTCTAGAAGTATATACCCACGATTCTTTTCCAGTTGATTGGGCAATGGCGCATAACAACCTAGCGGTTGCCTATTTTGAGCGTATTCAGGGTGAGCGTGCTGAAAATCTTGAGCAGGCACTTGTCAACCATGAACTGGCTTTACAAGTTATAACCCATGAAGCTTATCCAGAAAAGTGGGCTGACGCACAAAATAATCTTGCCAATGTATATTTGTTTCGTATTAGAGGTAAACGTATTGAAAATATTGAGAAGTCTATAGTCGCGTATAAACTGGCTTTGCAAGCCTATAATCGTGATGCTTTTCCAGAACGGTGGGCTGACACACAATGTAACCTTGCTAATGCCTATCGCGAGCGGATACAAGGTGAAAGAGCAGAGAATCTTGAAACCGCTCTCAATCTTTGCAAAATGGCTCTGGAAATTTATACTCGAGATACCTTTCCAGAAGGGTGGGCTAAAACTCAGTTTTGCCTTGCTAGTGTTTATACTTTCCGCATTGAAGAAAGCCGAGCCGATAATCTCGAAGCGGCAATCAATGCCTATGAGTTAGCACTTCAAGTCTATACCACTGACTTGTTTCCGGAAATGTGGGCAAAAGTTCAAAATAACCTTGCGATTACATATCGTGACCGTATTCGAGGTGAAAGATCTGACAATCTCGAAGTCGCAATTAACGCTCATCAATTAGCACTTCAGGTGTTTACCTCGGACGCGTTTCCAGAACAATGGGCTACTACGCAAATCAACCTTTCTGCTGCTTACATAAAACGCATCCGAGGTAAACGAAAAGATAATATTGAAGCTGCAATTGCTGCGGCTGAGTTATCCCTTCAGATGTTTACTCGTGATGCCTTTCCAGAGAAGTGGGCTATGAACCAGATCAATCTTGGCAATGCCTATAGTGAAAATCTTTATAACAAGTCATCGGACAATATTGAGGCGGCAATCAATGCTTACAACCTTGCACTTCAAGTCTATAACAGAGAAACATATCCAGAAAACTGGGCTCTAACTCAGTTTAACCTTGCCAACACTCACCTTTTCAGGATTGCTGACGAACGAACCGACAATTTTAAGGCGGCAATCAAGTTTTATGAGCTAGCTCTTCAAGTCTTTACCTCTGATGCTTTTCCAGAGCAATGGGCTATGATCCAAAACAACCTTGGTTTTGCTTACAATCAGCTTGCAAAGCAGTCATCTACCGAAAGTACTTGGGATAGACAGATTAACAGTCTAGAAGCTGTAATCAATGCATACTCACAGGCTTTACAATTTTATACCTATGATGCTTTTCCAAGGGAGTGTCGCCAAGCTGCCCATAATCTTGCTAACTGTTATTTTGATAAACAATCATGGTCAAAGGCGGTTAATGCCTACAATATTGCTCTCAATGCCGCAGAAGTCCTTTACCAATCTTGTACATTCCTGGATGGTAAGTCTATCGAACTCGCTGAAACTGCTGATCTGCCCCGTCGTTCTGCTTATGCCTTGGCTCGTTGTGGCGAACTGCAGAATGCAGTTGAAACTTTGGAGAAAGGTCGTGCTCGCAGTCTCAGCGAGAGCTTAGAACGAGACAAAGCTAGTATAAGCAAACTTCAGCAAAGTCACCCCCATCTCTATCTGCAATACCAGTACATCAGTCAACAACTCCGTAATATAGAAAGCCAACAACGGCAGCGGATGACTTCCAACGATGGTTTTGCCACTACTCCTGAAACTCTGCGCAACGAAGCTATTCGCCTTCGCCAAACTCTGATCTCTGTCTTAGTACAAATTCTCCAAATTCCTGGTTACGAAGCCTTCCATAATCAAACCAGTTTCGACAATATTCGCACCGACATTCAGCCGGATAAGCCTCTGGTTTACCTTGTGGTCACTCCTGCTGGTAGTCTTGCCCTCGTTGTTACCCTTCAAACCATTGAAACTATTTGGTTTGACGACTTTCCAGAAAACACGCTACGAGAAATCCTCTATGGCCCTGCCGATGATTCAGAATTAAGTGGTTGGTTTGGAGCCTATCAAGCATTCCGCAACAACTCTAAAGCTAACTATTTTGCTTGGCATGAGGAAATTGAACGCATTACTCGCCAACTCTGGGACCCTCTGATGGCTCCACTTATCACTCATCTACAACAACACTCATTCCGTCAAGCGATTCTCGTTCCCACTGGCTTGTTCAGTTTCTTGCCACTGCACAGTGCTTGGACTGAAGATCCGAACCAACCAACTGGTAAACATTACGCTCTCGACAAAATCCACTTCACCTACGCTCCCAATGCTCGATCCTTAGTGGCAGCCCAGGAAGTTGCCAATCACACCCAGTCAGATGCCATTCTTGCCATTAATGAACCGAAGCATAGGCAAGAAGTTGAACCAGGCATCTATAAAGACTTGAATCCTCTACCAAGCTCAACTTTAGAAGTCAATGCAGCAATTTCCACTTTCCAAAATCCGAAAATTCTCCGTCATACAGACGCGACTAGAGAAGCCGTCATTGATATCTTGGCTGATTACAACGTGCTGCATTTCTCCTGTCATGGTGGTGCAGATTTACAAGAACCTCTTAAAAGCGGCCTTGCCCTTACAGGGGAGGGCCAAGCTGCTATTCTCACTCTACGTGATCTACTCGACCTCAAACTTACCAATGACGATCGTCCCGGCATACGTCTCGCTATCCTCTCCGCCTGCGAAACCGGACTCCCTGGCATCGAAAACGTCGACGAAGCGATTAGTCTCCCCACTGGATTACTCCAAGCAGGTGTCGCAGGTGTTGTTGCCTCCCTTTGGTCTGTTTCCGACCTCAGCACCATGCTCCTAATTAGCAAATTCTACGAACTGTGGCGTATCGAAAATAGAGAACCGTCGGAAGCCCTGCGTCAAGCTCAAAACTGGCTGCGAGACAGCACCGAAGCTGAAATTGCTCCTCTCTTGGGCATGCGTCCCCGCAACCCGACCAACCAGCCCTTTTCCCATCCCTACCACTGGGCTGCCTTTAGCTACACTGGCGTTTAATTATTTTATACACCGAGCTTCATCCATTCCTATATTCACCAATGACCAGGTGCTAGCTGCTAACCGTACAATTCGTCCCTTACTGCCCAAGCTGATCCTAGCCCAAGCTGACCAAATCGATCGCCAACTGGCCCAACTCCTCAACCAAACTGACTTGGACGAAACTGCCCAAGCTGATCGCCTGCTAGACGTTTTTGATGCCTATCATGCAACCAAAAGCTGGCTCGATCAATTCCTAGAGATTCCTATAACCGAACGAGGATACTACGGGCTTCCCGGCAATCTCGCACCTACCGCTGCTGCCTGCTACATCTACCCCATCGGTAACGATTACACCTGGTACCGAGAAGCCAAGAAGAAATTCCTCTTTGCCCTACCCACCTTGATCCCCTGGTTCACGTCCCAGCGTAGGATAGTTTCATGACGGCAAAAGTGCTGGAAAACTTCGGTGGCAAACTTGCCGAACAGTGGGTTGTGACATTGCTTACCCCAGCCTTTATCTTTTGGCTGGGCGGCTTTGTCACAGCCATCCAAGGCCTGGGCTGGAACACCCTAGTCACACGCTACACTACTTATCCCGAACCGCTCCAGATCTCCATTTTAGTGGTTGCTC
>NZ_AWNH01000114.1 GCF_000482245.1 Leptolyngbya sp. Heron Island J
GGGTGGGAGAGTGGAGAATGAGAGAGAAAGGCTATTGATGTTGTTGTGGGTCAAGGGCTTCGCGGAGGCCGTCGCCGAGGAGGTTGAAGCCTAGAACGGTGAGTGCGATCGCAACGCCTGGAAAGGTGGTAATCCAGGGGGCTCGCTTGAAATAGTCACGACCGGCAGCTAGGATAGCTCCCCATTCTGGGGATGGGGGTTGTGCGCCTAGCCCTAAAAAGGACAGGGCTGAGGCGGATAGTACAGCTACTGAAACGCCGACGGTGGCAACGACAATAATAGGGGAGAGAATATTTGGCAAAATGTGGCGAAAGATCAGTCGGCCGTGTTTAGCTCCCACTGACTGGGCTGCTTTGAAATACTCTTTGTTTTTTTCTACTAGGACCGCTCCATAGGTAATGCGGGCATAAAAAGGAATCGAGCTAATGCCCACGGCAATCATGGCATTAGTCAAACTGGGGCCAAGAACAGCGACCGCCGCCAAAGCAATCAATGTTTCAGTAAAGGAAAACAGCACATCCACCAGGCGCATCAAAATCGCTTCTAGCCAGCCGCCTGCATAGCCAGCTACCAAGCCAATCAGCACTCCGGCTGTCATTGAGATGCCGACAGCAATTACCCCCACCTTGAGGGTCAGCCGTGAGCCATACACAATCCGACTAAATAAATCTCGCCCCAGCTCATCGGTGCCAAACCAGTAGTCGCCATTGGGTGGGGTGAGGGCTTGCCCTGCCCCCATAGAGGTGGGGTCAAAGGGCGCAATCCAGGGGGCAAACAGAGCCGTTAAAATTAGCACACAACAAATTATTGCCCCTAGTTTGGTACTGGGGCTGCGCAACAGCACCCGGAGAAACCCCAAAACACGAGTAGCACTAAGCCATCGGTGATCCTGAAGACTGTCTGATTGGGCCATGATTTAGCTATAGTTAATGCGCGGATCAATCCAGGCATAAAGAATATCCAACACAATCGATACGGTTACCACCACCGTGGCAAAGATTAAGATAAACCCTTGAATGGTTGGATAGTCTCGCTGAAAAATAGACTGAATCGCCAACCGACCAATTCCATTCCAGGCAAACACATTCTCTACTACAATTGCCCCACCCATCATGTAGGTAAACTGTAGCCCTAGCATATTCACCACATTGATCATGCCGTTACGCAGGGCGTGGCGCGATAGCACAATCGTCTCTGCTAAACCCTTGGCCCGTGCCGTTCGCATATAGTCCTGAGCAAACACATCTAGCATGGAGGAGCGGGTAAGCCGAGATACCGCCGCTGCATTGGCCAGGCCCAGGGTTAGGGCCGGTAAGATCAAGTTCTTAAAATCAGTCCCTGAAACCGGCAACCACCCCAGACGAATCGAGAATACATACATCAACATCAGCCCCAGCCAAAAGCTAGGAATGGAAATGCCCAAAATCGCCCCGGTCATTAATCCCGTATCAATCCAGGTGCCCCGTTTGTAGGCTGCAAAAAAACCGGCTGTCACCCCGACAACCATGGTGATAACCAGACTGCTTAAGGCCAATATCAGCGTATTCGGCAACCGCACTAGCAACAGATCTAACACTGGCTGACTGCCCCGAATTGTCGTGCCAAAGTCTCCCTGGAGAATCCGCCCCATATACATGATGTACTGTTCATAAATGGGGCGGTCTAACCCCAGCTGATGACGAATTTGCTCAAGCTGTTCCGGTGTCGTCGACTGGGACTGGGCATACATAATCTGTACCGGATCTCCCGGTACCAGATGGATTAACAACGTCACCGCAATCGTGGTCACCCAAATGGTAAAGATGCCACTGAGAATACGCTTCAGAATATATCGAGTCATAAAACCCGGTTAAATAGGCGTTATTTTTGACGGATAGGCGTTCCATGGAACGCCTCTGCAGAGATGATTTATGAACTCAATTTCACATCATTAAACAATGGTCGATCAAACGGTCCAATCTTAAAACCTTCTACTTCTGAACGGGTCGTATAGATCCATAGCCACCCCGGTGTATACAGCGGCACATGCACCGCATTCTCCAGGAGATATTTTTGGGCATCTTGTACTGCAGCTAAACGAGCCTCTGGGTCAACTGTTGTCCGGGTTTTAGCTAGCAGAGCATCCAGCTCAGGGGTTTGGTAACCACTGTAAGCCCCCGGCGAATGCCATAGCTGGTGCAAAATATCAGGGTCATACCAGGCCCAGCCCATCATATCAAAGGTGCTTTGCCCGTCCGTCGTTTCATTCTCCTGCTTAACCCGAGCATTCATCGTACCAATATCCATGGTCTCAATCTCGGTCTCAATCCCCACCTGCTGCAGCTGGTTTTGAAAAACCTGCACCATTTTTTCACGGTTGCCACCCACCCAGGTCATCATGGTGACCGTTAGAGGGTTATCAGGGCCATAGCCCAGTTCTGCCAGTAAGGCTTTGGCTTTCTCTGGATCGTGACTATAGCCGTGCTGGGCACAGAACGCCTGATCGTTCCCCATCACTCCACGGGCCACCGTACATGTTTCACGCTGGACTACATCACCAAAAACAAGATCAATGGCTGCATCGGGATCAATGCCATAGGCCACGGCCTGTCGCGCTCGAATATCGTTGAATGGCGGACGGGAGACCGTAAACTCAAAGAAGACATTCTGACCAGTTTTTTCAGCCACGTAGTTTTCTAGGGTAGGATCGGCCTCAATCGCTTCTAGCTCTTCTAGCGGCGGCTCAGCAATCACCTGAATCTCGCCAGTTTGTAAGCCTGCCAAGCGAGTTTGAGATTCTGGAATTTGTTTAACAATCAGCTGATCGAGATAGGGGGCACCCTCATTTGCAATGGGGCGACCAAAGTTCTGATAGTCAGCATTTTTCTCTAGAACAATCTCATCCCCTTTAGTCCAGCTAACGAACTTCCAGGGGCCGGTTCCCACCGCTGCCGTCACTCCAAATTCATCACCCAGCTCTTCGGCACTGTCGCAGATCTGGCTAGAGAACGGATCGGCCATAAACGAGATAAAGGCCCCAAAGGGTTTCTCAAAGGTAAATTTGACCGTCTGAGGATCAACCACATCCACCGCCGCAATCGGTCCCCAGGCCCCCTTGGTAACACTGGGGTTATCTTCGCTAATTGCTCGCTCTGCTGTGTACTTCACATCATTGGCATCAAACGGCGTACCATCATGACAGACAATCCCTTCATTTAAGACAAAGGTGGCTTCTAAGCCATCGTCACTAACGGTCCATTCCTTCGCCACATTAGGAACAACATCACCATTGTCATCAAATGCCAATAATGTGTCGTAAATTTGATCAAATACTTGCCAGGATAATGTTGTTGTCGTGCGATGTGGATCAAGTGAATCCGCATCACCATAACGAGCCCAAACCAGACTGCCTCCTTCTTGAAGTTCTGTTTGGGTCACGCTATCTCCCTCGACCGTTACCTTAGAATCGCCACCACAGGCGGTTACTAACAGCGGCACTAGCAGTAAGGACAGCCATTTTCCGTAGCGATCGCAAGGTTTATTGACACTCATAGGTAGGTTCTTACCGAGGGGCATTAAGACATTTCAGCAATAATGACCAGCAGGTCACTAGACCTTTGTATACATCGTCACATCGGTAAAGGGAATTGGGTTAAGGTTTTTGTAGGCATTGGTTAAGAAATCGTTATTTGATTACAAACCTCGACTCCCGGATGATAGGTCACCTTTTAGATGGAGCGTCAGCGTCCGGTATATATCGGACGGTTACTATTGAGCAATATGCCAAAGGTGTTTTTTAGCACTAGTTCGGTCATGTAGTTCTTAGGCCCAAGATGATGAAATTAAATCAGGGACTGCTAATTGTTGGAGTATTCGTCGGCTTAGGAGCCCTACTGGTCTGGGGCTATCGGGCGTCGTCTGCACCTTTACCGGAGGGGTTTCCGTCGCCTACAGCAAACGGTGAGATTGAGATTAAACAGTATCCGGCCTATCGGGCAGCAACGGTACAAGTACGGGGCGATTTGGGAAAAGCGTCATCTCGTGGGTTTTCGCCGTTATTTCGTCACATTAGCGACAATAATATTTCGATGACGGCTCCAGTGGAGACGCGGTATCCGACGGCGACGCTACAGACGGGGGCAATTTCAGACGGGGATGCGGCAGTTTCGTTTTTGTATCGCAGTTTAGATATCGTGCCAAAAGAGGTAGCGCAGAATGTGCAGGTGGAGGATATGCCACCGATGACGGTGGTGAGTATTGGACTGCGGGGTGGCTATGGCTATGGGGTATATACGCGGGGTGTGCAGCAACTGCAGGATTGGCTGACGGCGCATCCGGACTATGAGGTGGTAGGGCCACCGCGACGGTTTTTCTATGATGGACCGTTTATTCCGGATGGATTGAAGCGCAGTGATATTCAGATTCCGGTAGAAAGGAATTAAAGGGTTAGTGCAGATGGCAAGGCAGTCGGGTGGGAGGATGGTAGTTGGGTGGGAGGATGGTAGATACTGTTCTGCCCCCTAATAATCGGCTAAAGCAAGTTTTCATACTCTATTATTTTCTTGGTTTTTCCCTTGCCAGAAACAGCACCTTTTGGGAACCCATCTCTATGCTCATTGTCGTAGGGAGAGGCCTTTTTTTAGGTTTGGTTTTGGACTACCGTGAGCCCTGAGCGGGGGGCGATTACCGTTCAGGCTGAGCCTGTCGAAGGGCGTTGTCCAGAGGTGAGACTTCGACAGGCTCAGCCTGAACGGAATTCCGGAGTAGTAGTTGGGGCTTCGACTACCATGAGCCCTGAGCTGGTAGAAGGGCGTTGTCCAAGGGATAGGGCTTCGACCAGCTCAGCTTGCAGAGGCAGCTTGGTGGAAGGGCTTCGATAGGCTCAGCCTGAGCGGGGTGGCTTGGTGGTTTGACTTTGGACGCCGTTTGCCCTGAGCTTATCGTTAGCGTAGCCATGCCTGATAAGGCTATAGGGCATTTCTCAAATGACATCTCCCAAAAACAAAAAACATCCTATTCAGATGACGATTCATATTGAGCCAGAATAGTTTTTACCATGTTTGGGTCAATATCAGATTGATCTGACTTTGAATAAATCGTTACCAAAATAACGTTCTCTTTTGTTTTCACGTAATAAACAACTCGATAGCCTGCACTTTTACCTTTTTGAATATCACTATTCTTTAGCCGAACTTTGAACAGCGTCAAATTCATCCCGGCAATCTGATCGCCAGGTAATTCACCTGCTTCAAGTCGCTGAATGAGTGGCTGTACATCACTACGAATACGACGATAGCGCTTAGCTAGCGATCTGAGGTCTTTTTGAAACCGAGATGTGAGGGCAACCTCAACGGATGGAGACTCATTCGGCATCGATACCGTCCCACATATTTGCCACCGGAATAGTCTGACCCGCTAAAGCTTCTTCCAACCCCTCCTTCAATCCTTCCAAAACCATCGCATCAGGCGTATCGTCCGGATCAGGCTCATCTGCTTCCGCTATGAGCACAATTACCCTAACCCGCTGATTCGGATTGACCATCAATGGACGATCCAGGGATAACTGGCCTTGTTCGTCAATCGTGGCTGTTGTTTCAATGGCTTTCATACTATTCTCTCCTCGCTACTCTAATTATTGGTCTATCAATTGTTTCAAAATTCCCAAGTTCCAAAACAATACGGTGACTTAGTTTCTCAAGGCGTTTTGTCAAAGTTCCACCCCTTCATCTTCAATGACTTGCCTCAGCACCAGAGACCGACATCGCTCTGCATCAACCAAGTCCACTTTGATATCAGGCGATTGATCATTCAAAACCGCCACTGCAGCATAAAACCGTTCAGGCACTATCCCCCAAACCGCCAGATCAATATCCGACCAGCAAGTAAACGTTTCCTTAGCTGCCAAAGACCCAAACACCACCACCCGCGTTGCCCCAAACTCATCCTGTAAAAGCTTTTTCAACTCTGGCAACCTGGACCACGCGCTTTCCCATCGCTGTGGAGCTAGGCTTTGGCCTAAATTACGAGTAGGGTCAAATTGTAACCGCTCTGCGGGGGTTAATTGAGCAATCGTTTTAGCCACAGCGTCCTCCAGGGTTACCAGTGCGCTTCTTTATTATGGGCTGAGCGCCAGGGTTGCTATTAGTCATTCTTACGTTCCAATGTTGCAGTATTTCTCGGTGATGGCCGTGAGCCTCGAGCTGGTCGAAGGGCGGTATCCAGAGGTGGGCTTCGACAGGCTCAGCCTGAACGGGAGTTCGGGGGAGTGGGTCTTGACTACCGTGTGCCCTGAGTGGGTCGAAGGGCGTTTCCCTGGGATAAGGCTTCGACGGGCTCAGCCTGAACGGTTGGTCGCTTAAGCTGAATCATTGAGGCGTGGTTTTCCCTTGGCTAACCGTGATACTTCTTTCCAGTCTCCCCGAATCATGGCCTCTTTCTTCTTACGACTCTAGCCCTTGATCTATCGCTCAGACGTCAGTGCCTCATCCCTCGTAGAAAACTCCTGAGAAAAGACCAGTTCTACAGGGCGGCGTTTGTAGGTGTAACAGGTTGGGATTGCACCTGTAGTGTGCTCAGCAATTCGTCTTTCCAGATTGTCAGTATGGCCTGTGTAATAATTGCTATCAGCACAACGAAGAATATAAACCCAAAATGACATAATCTTCTCCTAATTCAGGGGAAAATGATGTGTATCCTACTGGATAAACCTGCTGCAGAGCGGTTGTTGGTTGCGAACGACCAACAACCGCTCTGACCAATGGCCAGGGAGTACCTGCAAACAAGGGATAAATACTTAGTTGGCTTTATCAGGTAACTGTGTTGATGGAAGAACTTAAGAAAAGTTAACGTTTCCGTACAACTTCTGCAATGATTTTGTTGTTAAGGTAGTCATCACTACTTTAAACAATGTCTGTGTTGTTTAAAGTATTACTGTAGATTTGGCTTAGCGTTATGGCGAATAAGCCGTCAGAGTCTATAAAACAACGGTGTGAGGAGTTGTACAGTCATGCGATCGCAAAACCAATGGACTGGCAACCTGGACAGTGGGTCGAATGCCCTCTAACGCAAGAACAAGGCAAAATACTTCGTATGGGTCGTTCAATCTGTATCTCTTTGGGAAAGGGGATAACCCTCTATACATCGCCCGAGTCACTAGAGGTTTTAGGTTGGCGACCTGCTCACCATCATGAAAGTAATTCTCAACAGACGATTTAGGTATGCTGTTTCTGAGCCACTTTATCTCGAAAATACCGAGATAACAATTCCTCAGAAAGTTGATCAAGTGCAGTGTTGTTATCTCAATAACACTGCCCAGTTTCAAATTGTGCGAATTGCCAACACTGCTAATGGTTTCTTTGAGCGCACTGTTATGCCCCACTCAAAAATAGTTTTTGAGGCTCACCCAGATGACCATTTGGAAATTCATACGGGTAATCCAATCAATTCTATCCTATCTGACAAGATTCCTTGTCATCGTTTAGCGTATCAGGGAGACTAAAATCAATGCAGATATCTCTAAACACGCCATTACTGCAGTTTTTACAAGATGAGCTAGCAGTCCCAGAAAAATCGATTGCTTCAGCGTTACAGCAAAGCGATCAGGATACTAGCCTGTTTCCAATTGTCCTATGGCAGCACGGATTGATTACGTTTGAGCAGCTTGATCAAGCGTTTGATCTGTTGGCAAAAACCTATGGTTCTAGTAGCGCCATCCCGTAAGCAGGGGCATTAAAATGCTTTGGCCGTCGCTTGCTCAGGCTGAAACTCAAAGCGGGCCTGAGGTTGAGTGTCTCCATAGAGTTGAAACGTCAACGTGGGCGTCTCTCCAACTGTCGTCACCTGGTGAATTGTTTCAGGCATAAAGCTAACAATTTCACCGGGGCCAAAGACTCGTTCTGCAGCGGGCTCTATTTTAAACGGCTGATGCTGTGAGCCTGCTGAACGCCAAAAGGTATGTTTCTCTTGCCCTTTAATAATGACGGTTACTCCCCAGGTGCCGTGGTTGTGAATCGGAGAAACAACACCTGGCATTGAGAGTACATTTTGAACTGTCAGCGGATAGCCAATCTCATCGTAAAGTGTAAAGATGGACACGCCTGCTTTAGAAGTCGGGTCAGGCTGCTGTGTTTTGAGCCAGTAGGAATTTGTGAATAGCTGTCGGACTCGCATGCGAATCTGAGGCAAAAAGTTCCACTCTTCTAACTCATGGGGAGCCTGGTCCAGTAAATCGGTGATGTCCGTCAGGAACCGATGAAAGTAATAGCGATCGCGAATTAGATCCCAGGCCTTAGCAGCGGGTCGAGGCTGACATTCTCCAGTTGCGGTTACTAGCCAATCAGTAATCTCCATAGTTGTGTTTCTAGATGATCGATAACGGATGAGGCTTAACTATCTGGTTTAACTATCTGCTAAGAGAATCAATCGTAGCGGCTCTAAATGCACCGTCCAGGGTAAGGGCTGATCTTTGAGTAATGCCCATTTCTCTTTGAATACTTCTGCTTGCAAGTGATAGTCGCGCTCATTGGTGGGCGGGCGATGGAGCTTGAGGTAGAGGGTCATGCGGTGAGGCGTTTCGCTAGTCGCCGCCAGCCAACACGGGAAGCTGTTGACAACAGAAGCAGGTAGGGACTGGTCTTGTACCTGCCCATTGCCTAACCCACCATCGCAGCCCTGCCCAAGAAAATCAATTTGATGAGCCCGAATCCCAATTTGGGAGAGATTTGACGGCAGCGGCTCAATGGTTTGCAAAATACACTGCCAGTGACGGGCTTCAACTTGATGGGTGCCGTGAGCCATGGCGGGTGAGAAGTTTTTGCAACCGGTCAGCTGAGCCACACGGAGGCTGTGGGGTCGCTCAAAAATATGGTGTTTGGGGCCATGGGCAATGGCATTGCCGCTATTTAATACCAGCAGCTGATGACAGACGCGGTAGGCTTCTTCTAAATTGTGGGTGACTAGGACGGTAATGCCCTGATAGCTCTGCAGTCGGTCGATCAGCTGTCGTTCGATCTGATCGCGCAGGTGGGTGTCAAGGGCCGAGAAGGGTTCATCTAAGAGTAATACTTCGGGCTGGCTGGCCAGGGCGCGGGCCAGGGCTACCCGCTGTTGCTGTCCGCCAGATAATTCATGGGGATAGCGCTCAGCCAGGGATTCTAGGTGAACCGCTGCCAGCTGCTCAGTCACAATGGTTTGCATCTGATCAGCCGACAGTTGGCGATGTAACCCAAAGGCTACATTTTGGGCAATGGTGAGATGGGGAAACAGGGCATAGTTTTGGAAGAGAATCCCAATTTTGCGATCGCAAATCGGCACGTTAATGCCCTGTTCCGAATCAAACAACACTCGCCCATTCAGAACAATCCGACCAGCGTCTGGGGTCTCGATGCCAGCCAGACACCGTAAAATCAAACTTTTACCGGAGCCAGACGCCCCCAATAGCCCCAGCGGTTGCTCATTGGTAGAAAAAGCAACATCCAGGGTGAAATTTGGTAGGTGTTTGGTGAGATTAACAGAAAGCGTAGGTAAATCAGCTGACAAATGAGTAGATCGGGGCATGAGCGGATAAGAAACCGGCGTCTCTTTAAGGTCGGCTCCTCCGGCGTCTCGATCCCTCAGCTTCCATCCATTCTCTCTTCTTTTGACCCGATTACCTGGCCGTGGTTGCCATCGATTGACCAAGACCAATCCCCCCAACGCAACGGTCAGAATCACACCAGTCCAGACGGCGGCTTCACGAAAGTCTCCCCCCTCAACGGCAAAATAAATGGCCATTGGCAAGGTTTGGGTGCGACCTGGAATATTGCCAGCCAGCATGAGGGTCGCGCCAAATTCTCCCAGGGCGCGGGCAAAGGCCAGGGTAGCACCTGCTATCAGACTGGGTAATGCCAGCGGCAGGGTAATCCGCCAAAATACGATTAGTTCGGAAGCTCCCAGCGTACGTGCAGCCTGTTGCAAGTTGCTATCAATTTGCTCAAATGCCCCCAATGTTGTTTTATACATCAGCGGTAGCGCTACCACGGTGGCGGTAATTACCGCCGCATACCAGGTAAAGACGACGCTAATGCCAAGGTTGGTAAACAGAACGCCCAGGGGTCCATTCTTTCCCAAGAATATCAGCAGCAAAAAGCCCAATACGGTTGGCGGTAGCACCATGGGGGCTAGCAGTATGCTGTCTAGCAGCGATCGCCAGCGGCCCCGATAGTGATGCATCAAGTGGGCGGCAGCAATGCCGATAAAAAAGGTGACGATGGTGGCGATCGCCGCAATGCGTAGGGAAATCCAGAGGGGGGCGAGGTTAAGCATGGCAGCGATGGGGAGGAAGGGGGCGAAAGCAAAAAATGTATCTATCCCAACCAGGAACTGCTGGAAGCTGTGTTTGTAGCGTAAAATTTAGACCGTAAAACCCATTTACTAAAGCGAGGCAAAGCCAAATTCTGTAAAAATTGCCTGGGCTGTATCCGTTGTTAGAAAGTCAATAAAGGTTTGGGCGGCGTCAGGCTGGGTTGTGTTTTTGACTATGGCGATGGGATATACAATTGATTGGTGCAACCCTGCGGGTACAGTGGCAAGAATCTTGATCCGATCAGAGAGTGCTGCATCGGTGGCGTAGACGATCCCTAGATCGACGTTACCGCTTTCTACGGCAGCTAAAACGTTACGAACATTGTTGCCAAAGACAAATTTAGATTGAAACACATCTAACAATTCTAGTTTACGAAAAACCTGTTCAGCATACTGTCCAGCAGGAACACTACGGAATTCTCCAACGGCCACTTTGTTCACGCTTGCTGCTTTTAGCTGGGTAATATCGGCAATGTTGAGAGTTGACGTAACAGGGGCAATCAATACTAAACTGTTGGCTACCAGATTCTGCCGAGAATCTGGCAAAAGCAAATCTTGATCCGACAGTGCATCCATTTGTTTGGTGGCTGCAGAAAAGAAGACATCGGCAGGGGCTCCTTGTTCAATCTGTCGCTGTAGCGCCCCTGAAGAGGCAAAATTATAGTCTAGGGCAATGGTAGGATGGGCGGCGGCAAATTGGGGTGCGATCGCATCCAGGGCCGCTTGTAAACTCGCGGCAGCGGATACCGTAACAGCAGGCCCAGTAACAGAGACGTTGCCTGGGCCTCCAGGGCTGCAGCCGAGCGCAATTAACCAGGAGAGTAGGCCAGCTAGAAAAAAGGTGAGATAATTGCGACGTTGCATACTGAAACCAGGGTTACGCTTGTGGCTGGGATTGAGGATACAGCCCCAATTGATGAGCCAGTTCTCGCGCAATAAAGACAAGAAACTTAGCGGCCTCGGGGTTGTCCTGATGGGCAAAGTAGCTGGCAGTTTGCATCAGGGCTTGAACAAACCCCTCATCTAACAGCTCGGAGTCAGCATTGAGAATCTCGGGTTCTTCCCCATTGGGACAAGCTAGTAATCGATCAATTAATCCAAAATACAGGGTTTGACGGGGATCAACGGGCGCGGTATTGGGGGGAGGATTCATGGTTTTTAATTGTTAATTAAGCAACAGGATTGGGGATTTTATAGCTGGCAGCCAGGCTATCAGGGATAAGCGCTGGATAGGCAGGCTGTAAATCCTTAAATAGCACGGTGCTGAGATAACGCTCACCAAAGCTAGGTTGAATCATGACAATCAGCTTGCCTTCGTTTTCAGGCCGCTGGCCAACCTGGATAGCCGCTGCCAGTGCTGCACCAGCGGAAATACCTGAGAGTAACCCTTCTTCTCTAGCTAGACGACGGCTAAAGGAAATAGCGTCCTCGTCAGTAACGGTGACCACCTCATCGATCAGCTCAACTCGCAGGATCGGGGGTACAAAACCAGCTCCGATCCCTTGAATTTTATGGGGGCCAGCCCCACCACCGGAGAGGACAGGGCTGTTGGTAGGTTCTACCGCAATAGCGCGAAAACTCTCTTTTTTAAGCTTAAGTGCCTGGGAAATGCCGGTAATTGTGCCCCCAGTGCCTACACCTGCTACGACCATATCGACCTGGCCATCGGTATCGTTCCAAATTTCTTCTGCTGTGGTTTCTCGATGGATTTGGGGATTGGCTGGATTTTCAAACTGCTGGGGCATAAAGGCATTAGGCAGCTGCGCCGTAATCTCCTGGGCTTTCGCGATCGCACCGTTCATGCCCTGACTGCCCGGTGTCAGCACTAGCTCTGCGCCATAGGCATTGAGCATGGCCCGACGCTCCAGGCTCATGGTGTCTGGCATGGTGAGAATCAGCCGATAGCCCTTGGCGGCGGCTACCATAGCCAGGGCAATGCCAGTGTTGCCAGAGGTGGGTTCTACCAGGACAGTGCGATCCGGTGCGATCGCACCTGCCACCTCAGCGGCCTGGATCATGTTAGCTCCAATCCGATCTTTTACCGAAGCGGCGGGATTCATCCCCTCTAGCTTCAGTAAAATTTGCGCCCCACAGCCCTCTGCTTGAGGAATTCGGTTTAGCTGCACCAGCGGCGTTTGACCAATTAGCTGAGTGACGTCTTTAGCAACCTTCATTGGCGTTTCTCCTGTCGGTTATGTTAACTCTTTGATGTTAAAGGTTAAGAGCTTGATTGGAGCAGGCTCAGAGATTATATGAAACATTAAAATACTGGCTATCTTCCTAAAATCTTTAAGTTTGGAAGATTCTGAGGAGAAGACTCTGGGTGTATTCCCCTAGATCTAAAGATTTTCTAACGTTTACGGACAACAATATTATATAAATGCCAGTGTTTTTCATCTCCTAGAGCAGTTTTGCCAGGCTGGTCCTCTTCATCTAAAAGCTCTATCTCAAAAGGAGCCAAGAGTTGTTCAAGCTGTGGGCGCGTATGAAAACTAATGTCACAATAGGCTGACCAGGAGTCGCGATCGCCAAACAGATGACCACAAAATCGACCACCTGGTCTCAGGGCTGTAACAATTTCTTCCCACAGCTGTGCAAAAGCAGCAGGCGGACAAAATGGCAGACAAAAGCTGGCATTGACCAAATCCACATCCGGTGGCAATGTCAGCTCTTCAAATCGCTGTACTCGGGTTTCTAGATAGGTGCGGTTGATGTCCGAGCGTCGTCTCAATCGTGCAATCGCCTCGGGTTCTCCATCCACTGCAATTACCCGCCAATTTTGTCGTAGAATTTCGACCGTGTCGCGCCCTTCACCACAGCCTAAATCCACCGCAGTCCTGCGTCGGCGCGCCGACAACTCTGTCGAAAAGAGCTCCAGGGCCATTAGCAGAGTGTCGCGGGGCGGGCGACCTGCGATCGCTTCATAATATTCCACCCATCGACGCTGAAAGTGAGGTGAGTTAGCGGTTATCGATGGCCCAGAATTCATGGGCCATCGGCTCAGAAAGTCAGACATGATCCCATTGATGCCCCCATGGGCATCGTTCAAGCAGCCAGAACTGGAAAGTCAGCTTTAAGTAATTCTAGCCAATCAGCAATGCGTTGGTCGGTTTTATCACTCTCGTTGACTTCATCCAGTGGCAGGCCAACAAATTTACCATCTCGAATCGAAGAAGACTTTTCAAAAGAATAGTCTTCGGTTGAAACAGCACCCACCAGCTTTGCCCCCAGGGCTTTAAACTGGTCATAGATAGTCCCGAGGGCACCGACAAAATGTTTGCTATGGCCTTCGCAATCACCGGGGCCAAACAGGGCAATGGTTTTGCCAGAAAAGTCGGGCTTGTCGACTTCGAAGTCAAAAAGCGGCTCGCGCCAATCATTCTGCACTTCTCCAGCTCCCCAGGTTGAGCAGCCCAACAGGAGATAGTCGTATTTCAACAAATCGTCGACATCATCAAAATCCTCTTCCATATTATATAAATCACAGTTATCTTCCCCAATGAATTCACAGATTTTCTCTGCGATCTCCTCTGTGGTTCCCGATGTACTACCGTAGAAAATTCCAATTTTAGACATTTTTCTGACTCCTAATATTGCAATTCTTGAGCCTGTTATAAAGTGCTGATACGCACATAAATTGACTGAATCATTGACTGGGTTAAGGCCAATGGGCCTTTGCCTGTACGCACTACAAAACGGGGAAACCGTTGTTCTAGGGTAATGGACGTCCCTGGAGATAGTCCCAGTCTGGTCAATTGTTCAGTAACGGTGGAATTAGTGCCTTTAATCCTGGCAATCACACCCCGTTCACCGACTTTTAATAACCTGAGTGAAGAGCCAGAGACTGTTAAACTATCGAACATGGTTAATCCCTAACCTAATGAATACGAACCCAGTCGTTAAATAGAAAGCATGAGCGGAGGGTTACCCCTCTCCCGACAGTATCAGTCTGTTGAATCCGGTTCGTTGGAGAAGACGACAAAACCGATACTGTCTGAAGATCTCTGAAGATCGAGGTCAGCCCAGTTAGACCAAATAGGCCTCCATATGGGTCTTAATCGTGCAGTCTGAGCGAGGATAGGTGGAACATAGCACGACAAACCCTTTGGCAATTTGATCATCATCCAGGAAAGACTGATCTTCTTGATCAATTTCTCCTTCAACCAGTTTGCCAACGCAGCTGGAACAAGCACCCGAACGACAGGAGAAGGGGAGTTCTATATCATTTTCTTCCGCTGCATCAATGATATAGACATCATCCTCAACGGGGATCGTGACATCAATCTTACGCTTTTTATTGATTAGGCGAACTTGATAAGTAGTCATGGGTGAGTCCTCTCTACGAAATAATTGACAGGCAATTTAGGCGCTCTTAAGAACAGGGAACGCCAGCTGGGCTACAGTCTCCCGCTTGGAAAGATTTGCCACAGCCACAGGTGTCAGTGGCATTAGGGTTGGTAAACTTAAAGCCACTTTCCAACAAACTGTCAATGTAGTCCACAACAACTCCATCCAGTAGTGGAGCACTCTTTGGATCTACAAAGACCTGCAGACTCCCGAAATTCGTGATTTCATCCTCAGGGTCTGGCGCATTGGCAATTTTGATGTCATATTCATAGCCATTACAACCTCCGTCTTTAACCGCCAGACGAATACCTCGGGTGGCGGTATAATTCGGTGTGCCCCGTACAAAGCTGCGCAGACGGAGTTCGGCTAGTTCAGTCAATGTAACACTCATAAGATTCTCCTTTAGATACTTAAGCAGGCCTTAACTCAATCCTCAAAGCTTGTTGACCGAGCGGCATTTACGTCTCATTACACACAGTTGTGGACAGTTGGTGGGGTGCGCCCGTTCAGAGGCTGACGAACAGGTGGGATAAACCAATAGGCCAATCAAGACCACACCTTGTAAAAGTAGAGGTGCTTTTACCAATCCTGCCAACAAACAGAACAACGCAGACTGGGCTCCTAAAAACCGGCCAATATCATCGGCATGATTTTGGGCCAATTGCCAGGAGATAGCTGCCATTCCAAACAAAATCAAGGTGGTCCAGGGCATAGGTCAATCCAGAATTCAACACAAAGCAGCGGATGTGGCCAGAGGATTTGAGGGTTGGGTGAGTTGGCCACAGGTAGGGCAGTTAGGATCATGGAAAGGGCGACGTTTGGCGAATTCGGCCCGAGCTAAATCCATAGTTAATAACTGTCCTAACAGGGGTTCTCCTAAACCTGTGATCAGCTTAATTGCCTCAAGGGCAGCCAGGCAGGCTAGAGTACCTGAGACAGCACCTAATACACCAAAGCCCCAACGATCCCAGTCTGGTTTTTCAGGAAATAGACAGGTTAGACAAGGAGTTTGGCCTGGCACAATGGTGGTTAAATAGGCCTCCATACTATTCATGGCCGCTTCTATCATTGGTGTGCGCTGGCGTACACAGGCCGCATTAAGCAAGTCTCGTTCCTTAAAGTCAAAGGCACAGTCTAGGGCAATGTCTGCTGGCCGTAGGAGACTATCAATGTTGTCAACACTGACATATTCGCACACGGCCTCAATATCGATATCGGGATTGAGCTGAGCCAGGGTTTCCTGGGCCTTAAAGACCCGAGGTTTACCCACCCAGTCATCGGTCATCAGAATTTGTCGATTCAGATCATCCCGTTGTAGATTGCCACCTCTCACCAGGATGAGCTTACCCACACCAGCTACGGCCAGATAGAGAGCGGCTGTGCCGCCCAGGCCACCCACACCAGTTACCAACGCCGTGGTGTTTTTTAACTGACGTTGTCCAGTTTCGCCTAGGCCTGGCAACATCATTTGACGGCGGTAGCGTTCAATTTCGGTGGGGGTTAGGGAGGGAAGCATAGGAGGAGATAAGGAATGGAGAGGAGGAGAGTCAGAAGTAGATTATTCCACGGTAATATCTGAGAGCATCACTACATTGCTGGGTTTGTCTTGAAAGACTTTGAAGAGTTTTTGTTCAACTGAAGAAGAGGTTAAAAACAAATCGTAGGCGGTTTGTAATGCCTGGCGATAGGCCTTCAACCGTTGCTCCTCAGGTTGGGATTTGTCTGCGTCCTGTACGAGTTGGGAAAACTTTCGTAAAATATGCAGGCGGTTTACATTGACCACGTTTGGATCGTAGGCTAAACCAAAGAACTGGAAGTAGTCTTCAGCATCTTTGAGCTGATTAAATTGAGCCAGGGTTCGAGTTAATGTGGTCATTGATCAGCCTCCAAGGTTTTGAGTTGTTGTTTGAGATCGCGCAGCTGGCAGTAGATGTCGTAGGTGCGAGCGGCGGCGGCGGGTAATTGTTCTAAATCTGTGGGTAAGCCTTCGGCAATGTCATGCAGATCCATTTTCATTTGACCCGCTTTGCTGTTGAGCTTTCTAATTTGTTTTTTAAGCTCGTCAAGGTTGGTTGGTGTTGTGGTTTGGGGCATAGGACAAATAGGTGAGGAGGAAAGGTAGGGGGGAGCCACCCCTACCCAACGGTGGATCGATGGAAAGCAAGCTAAAGGTTACAGACAGCGGGGAAACGCTGGGCAAGATCAATCCCCTTGTGAACTAATTTTTCTCCTTCGGCGCTCATCTTTTCTAGAGTGTCAAAGCCAAACCGTTGGGCATCTCGTAAGGTTTTTGACACCAGAATCAAGCGTCCGGAGAAGATCAATGCCCAGCCAAAACCTTCATGGCTTAGATCAACAACAACCTGGGATAGCTGACCGGTTTCTTCTTCAATCCGGGCTGCGATCGCACGATAGAATGCCATAATCCGCCCCATGGTAATTGGATCAACTTCCCCTTCTACTGGAATCTCCCGACGCTTTTTCTTAGGAATAATATAGGGCTTCAGTAAAGTCTCATCGGCCCAGTTCCGATAGGTACCATAGGCATCATTAGCACGAATCTGCTGAACAATCGCCTTGAGAAATGGGGAACTATCAATCACTAATGCGGCATCTAATTCAGCTGTTTTTAGGTCAGTGGCAGCAACAGGACTCATACAATTACTTCCTCTTCAATAGTTTCAAAGTCATCGTCAAACGTTAGAGCAGATTGGCCTTTACTCAAAGCCTTGCGTAGCCACGGTGGCGGGCTATTCTTGAGAGATTGCACCAGACGCACCAGTACATCCTCAATTTCATCGGTGCCAGAGTCAGTCTTGATCGGGGTAATATTTTTGCGAATCAGACGAGCCGCAGCACTACCTCCAATCGCAGAAACATAGACAATAGTGCAGTTTTGCAATGCTTTAACCTTGGGCTCTAGCTTGTCTTCGTTACCATCTTCTTTGAGATCACCCCCAAATTTCAGGGCTTCTAGAAAGGTGTAGCCAGTTGTATCCACCTCATAAACATCGAGCTGTCGGGCCCAACCAAAGTGAGCATTAATGTGTAACGAATCTTGGGTAGCAAAGGCAATTCTCATGGTTAAATCTCCTTGTGCATACTTACATGTGACCTTCTCGCCAGGCATGAACCTGGGCATGGGCATCAACTTCATCGACCTCCATAAAAATGTTGCCGATATCAAACAAAAGCTGAGTGGTACCGTCATAACCGACGGTATAGCGTTGACCATTACCAAGCCGGTCAAATACTGGGAAACCAAGGCGATAGAGGGGAATACCCAGGCGCTTTGCGATCGCTTTGGCATTGGAGTTAGCAATTAACAGATCCGCACCCTGGGCGAGATCTTCAAAATCTTCAAAATCGCCGATAGTAACCGTATCAGCTGGCAAGTGTTTAAGTAGTTTGGACTTAGTTGTAGTAACAGCCGCATGAATTTCAGCCCCCGTGGTTGTCAGCCACCAGGCAATCCTATGGAGCAGATCAGGCTCAAGCGCCAGGGCAACTCGCTTACGCCCAAAGAAAAAGTGGGTATCGAGGATGGCATCCTGTAGCTGTCGACGCTGGTGACGGAATTTTTCAGGCACGGGGCGACCGCTTAGCTCTGCAAGCTCTTGTAAAAAGCTGTCCACAGCACCCAGGCCGGTAAGACTATTAAAGAGCCTGAACTCAGTACCAAAACGCTGTTGCAAAATTTCAGCAGCCAGCTTCATACTGTTGCCAATCGCCAGGGTGAATGAAGAATAGGCCAATGACTTCAGCTGATGCAGCGTAGTACCTCCATTGGTGAGACCGGAGTAACTATCGGCTAAATGACCATCAAGAGACTTAGATAGATCGGGAACAAACACTGGATTGAGCCCAAAGGCCGTCACCATATCTTTAATCGCCTGTACATCGCCAGGAGCTAGAGATGAACCGGCCAGGACCGTTACCTGAGAAGGCATACCAGGCGCAGCGTAGGTATAGAATGAATCGCTACCCTGTTGCCGCAGTTCATCCTGTCCACTATCCGGAATATCCCGTACCAGTGCCTCTACAGCGGCGGCATAGCCATCCTGTAAAGCTCCTTTAAAGTCTGGCGTCGATGCAAATGCGATGGGCAGTGAGGACAGCTCGGGATGACGCTGCCGGAATTCTTTTAAAATTCCCTGCATATCATCGCCTCGGGTTTCCGTCAGTCCGGTTGTACATAAGCCAATAATGGCTGGCTTGGTTTTCTCCAACAGCGTTAAGATTGCTGTCTCTACATTGCCTTCGCCGCCTAGAATTGTGGTGACCTCTGTCATAGCAGTAGTAGACAAAGGGATCGCTTCTCGGAAATGGCGTACTAACATGACTTTGGCAAATGCGGTACACCCTTGAGAGCCATGGAAGAGTGGCATCATGCCTTTGATACCTAAGTAGGCCAGAGCTGCACCCAGAGGTTGGCTTTGCTTGAGGGGATTAACAGCGACGGGTTTTCTACGAGAGAGAACTTTGGTTAAAGGCTGGGCAGAATGAGCCAGAGACGCTCCAGCCCGATCCCAGGCTCCGCCGACGCTATCCCATGGAGACTCGCGTCGCACCTGTTCCCAAATGGGGCTATGCAGAGCTTCATCTAGCTCTTTTGCCATCTCAATCATGCCCACATAGCCTGCATAGGGATGGTGACGTTCCTGGTTAATATCAAGGAAGGGAATTCTCGCTTTTAGGGCTGTGTACTGATTACGACCACCGGCAATCAACATATCAGCCTTAGTTTTGGCAATCACCCTCAGGAGTTCCTGAGCATTGCCTTTTTTCATCATGATACCGTCTTTACCCAGGAGATCTTTGATCCGGGCCTTATCTTCTTCGGTACTCTTTTTAGTACTCGTGGCCACGACCTCAATGCCTAGATCTTTAGCAGCAGAGATAATCGACCAGCTTTTAACACCGCCTGTATAGAGCACAACTCGCTTACCTTTGAGACGTTGACGGTAGGGAGTCAGGGCAATAGCTAGTTTACTGGTCTCTTCCTTGATTAAGGTTTCAACACGAGCCTGCAGGTCAGAGTCGCCTAGTTTAGCCGCAATCTCTCGCAGCAAACGATTCATATCTTCAATGCCATAAATTGACTCTTCGATGTAAGGAATTCCATAGCGTTCCTCCATCTTATGGGCCATATTGATCAGGGCCTTAGAACAAATCATCACGTTGAGTTTGGCCCGGTGGGCACAGGCCACTTCGTTGTATCGAGCATCGCCAGTAATCTTAGCTAGCACTCGAATTCCTAGCTTTTCCAACAGCGGTAACAGGCCCCACATTTCTCCGGCAATGTTATACTCGCCGATTAAATTTATGTCATAGGGTGTTGTATATTCAGGCTCCCGCGTACCGACAACATGCTCCAGCAGTGCCTCACCCCCAATCCGGTTACCAAGATTCTTACTACCCACAAAGCCAGGAGAACTGACCGGCACGACAGGGATGTCAAATTTTTTGCTAGCCGCCTGACAGACCGCATCCAGGTCATCACCAATCAGCGCCGTCACACAGGTAAGATAAACAAAGATTGCGGCAGGACTGTAGCGCTCTTTAACGTTATGAATTGCTTTATAGAGCTTATTTTCACCACCAAAGATAATGTCGTTTTCACTCAGATCGGTGGTGAATCCCATTTTGTAGATCATGGGACCAGAGGAAAGACTGCCGCGACTCCCCCAGGAATTGCCTGAACAAGCAATGGGGCCATGGACCAAATGAGCCACATCGGTGATCGGCACCAGGGCAATACTGGCCCCGTCAAATGCACATCCTCCTTGAGCAGCACCAGGCTGTGCCTGCTGCTGACAGGCTTTTTTCTGGCCCTTACCATCTTTCTTATGGTTGTGCTCACAGCCAGGCTGGGTCAGGAGTTCATTAATTTTGCCAGAGGTCATTTTCATGGCGATGAAGGAGGAGGAGGAGGTTAAAGTGTTTTGTTATCCCTTAGCGAATATAGGTAGAGACATCTTCGCCGCAGGCATCCATCAGGTAGGTCAAGGCTCGTAGCCGCAGATCGACAATTTCCTCGTAAACTGGGTTAAGTCTGCAGAGGGCCGGGATATGAACGGTGTACCGAAAAAGAGAAATATCTCGTTCAAACGGACAATGACTGGGAATGACTCGACAAATTAAATGGGCAGTTCGGGAATTGGTGACCTGAATCTGATTAATCCAGCGACGTAGTGGGCCAAGGAGACTGGTGCGTTGAGACGTTTTCTCCAGGACGGGGTTGGGTTGTTGGGGGTGAGATGTGAGGATAGCCATTGGTTCTTACCAATCTGGTTGTTCAATCAGGGGCGGGCGCTCTTCTGCTAGATCGAGTTCTTTTTTAAGACAGCCTACGACATAGTTGGTTTCTAGAAAATGCACAGAATAAATATAAGCCCGTTGTAAATAGGTGCCGATGCCAACGATATAGCCGATATCGCCTTTTTTAGCGAGGTGAAAACCGATATCTTTGCCAGGAAAGGTGCCGTCGTTGCGGATAAGCTTGCGAACACGGACGCGATCGCCCATGTCGAAGCAGGGGGGGGAGTCGATTTCGATTTCTTCGCTGAGTTTCATGGGGAGGGAAGAGGGAGGAGGGAAGAGGGAAGGGAAGAGGGAAGAGGGAAGAGGGAGGAGGGAAGAGGGAGG
>NZ_AWNH01000115.1 GCF_000482245.1 Leptolyngbya sp. Heron Island J
AACGGCGGCCGTAACTATAACGGTCCTAAGGTAGCGAAATTCCTTGTCGGGTAAGTTCCGACCCGCACGAAAGGCGTAACGATCTGGATGCTGTCTCGGAGAGAGGCTCGGCGAAATAGGATTGTCTGTGAAGATACGGACTACCTGCACCTGGACAGAAAGACCCTATGAAGCTTTACTGTAGCTTGGTATTGTGTTCGGGCTTTGATTGCGCAGGATAGGTGGGAGACTTTGATTTATACCTTGTGGGGTGTAATGAGTCGCTGGTGAGATACCACTCTATCAAGGCTAGGATTCTAACATTGACCGTTATCCGGTTAGTGGACAGTATCAGGTGGGCAGTTTGACTGGGGCGGTCGCCTCCTAAAAGGTAACGGAGGCGCGCAAAGGTTCCCTCCGGCTGGTTGGAAATCAGCCTACGAGTGTAAAGGCATAAGGGAGCTTGACTGCGAGAGTGACAACTCGAGCAGGGTGGAAACACGGCCTTAGTGATCCGACGGTACCGAGTGGAAGGGCCGTCGCTCAACGGATAAAAGTTACTCTAGGGATAACAGGCTGATCTCCCCCAAGAGTTCACATCGACGGGGAGGTTTGGCACCTCGATGTCGGCTCGTCGCAACCTGGGGCGGTAGTACGTCCCAAGGGTTGGGCTGTTCGCCCATTAAAGCGGCACGCGAGCTGGGTTCAGAACGTCGTGAGACAGTTCGGTCCATATCCGGTGCAGGCGCAAGAGCATTGAGAGGAGTCTTCCTTAGTACGAGAGGACCGGGAAGAACGCACCTCTGGTGTACCTGTTATCGTGCCAACGGTAAACGCAGGGTAGCCAAGTGCGGAGCGGATAACCGCTGAAAGCATCTAAGTGGGAAGCCCACCTCAAGATGAGTGCTCTCATGGGATAACCCAGTAAGGTCACGGGAAGACGACCCGTTAATAGGTTCTAAGTGGAAGTGCAGCAATGTATGAAGCTGAGGAATACTAACAGACCGAGGGCTTGTCCTATCAGTCATGGTTTTCATCTCGAATTACCGATGTGTTCGACAATATCTATGCAGTTTTTCAGGGCTCTACTGAAGCAGCAGTAAGCTCGATAACATTCCTGGTGCCAATGGCGGTGTGGTCCCACTCCGATCCATCCCGAACTCGGTTGTGAAACGCACCTGCGGTGAAGATAGTGAGGGGGTTGCCCCTTGTGAAAATAGCTCGGTGCCAGGGTCCTATTCAAGAAGCGCGTTGTTCCTCACCTGGAGCAGCGCGCTTCTGTCTGTGATTGATCTTGAATGTCACATATCTTGATGATTGCGTCGTCTGTTTACTTTGCTATAGGTACAACAACACTGTGTCACTGATGAATACCATTTGCAAGCCAAACAATTTCTGTTTGCCTCCACTTGGTGTCAGCTTTTCGATTAGTGCAAAATTCCAACACATGTAGATTTTTCTGTCTGTTGAACTGTAAATCTTTTAGTTGCTTAATTAACTGCTCCCAAGTTTGAATCAAGTTATGTCTAATGCCGTAAGCTGCACATAATTTTGAAATATTAACAGATTGGGGCATAGCAAAGTATTTTTCAAAAGGTGGGTTAAAGTTTGACATAGGCAGCATTTCAAAAATTCCACCCCCTTCATTATTAATTACAATCACGGTTAGGGAACCCTTTAGAGAAGGATAATTGAGCAGACCATTAGTATCATGGAGAAAAGCGAGGTCTCCTGTTAGCAAAAGACTATTTTGGCTATGATGGGTAATACCCATGGCAGTAGATAACGTTCCATCGATCCCATTAGCACCTCGGCTAAAGTAGGGTTGAATATGGCGGTCGTTGGGCTGCCAAAAGGATTCCATATCGCGGATAGGCATGCTGTTGGCAATGATGACTGAGGTTCCTTGGGGTAGATATTGTGAGAGAACCCAGGAGATTTTTCCCTCAAAGGGAATTTTGACTGCTTTGATTGCTTGGTAAAGTTTTTCCCTTAAAGTCCTCTCATAGTCAAGCCATTGTTGGCAATGTTGGCTGATATCTTGGCTAAAAGTGCTTGATTCTGTCGATGAGATGATGAGCTCTCCTAGATGCTCTACTGAAATTTCCAGGATTTGAGTCTTTCCATGTAGAGGATCTACATTTGTAGTGTGAGGTGTAACTTGCCAAGTAAAGGGTTGGTGGTGTTGTAGCCACTGGCGTAATATTTTGCTGGTGGGTAGTGGGCCTAGTTGTATTACATGATGAGGAATCAGTTGCTCGGCAGCAATAGTGTTTCGTAGTAAACTATCGTAGGTGCTAATCAGGTATGGGTTAAGAGACTGATAATTGCGAACTGGAGAGAGTCCATCTGCGAGTACAGGCCATCCTAAGATTTTAGAAATTTGAGCAACAGCTTGACAGTAAGTCTCGGAACACTCAGGTTGAGCGGGCCCTGCAATAATAATACCTGTCTTGACCTTGGTCCAAGATTCTAGAAGGTTTGTTGGTAGTTCCTGTAGTTTTTTTTCTCCCATATAGGGAGGAGAAATAGCTGTAAAAAAATCTGCTTCAGATAATGATGGTTCTGGAGAGTCTTTTATGGGAGCCAGCGGATCTCTGAATGGACAGTTAATATGTACTGGACCAGGGCTAGGAGAGAAGGCTTTCCTCCAACTCTGCACCATAGTTTGTCTAGCGTAGCTGAGGAGATTGACTTCTGGTACAGCCATCTCGGTATACCAGTTTACAAAAGTACCGAATAGCTTTTGTTGATCAATGGTTTGGCCTGAACTGCAGGCACGCATTTCAGGGGGGCGATCAGCTGTGAAGATCAGTAGAGGAACGTGGCTTTCGTAAGCTTCGATGATGGCAGGGTAAAAGTTAGCACCGGCTGTTCCTGACGTACAAACCAGGATTACAGGCTGGTGTAGCTGCTTAGCACACCCTAGGGCAAAAAAGGAGGCTGAGCGCTCATCTAGAATTGGAATGGTCTCAATTTTAGGGTGACGAGCCAATGCCACCGTCAGCGGTGTAGATCGAGAGCCTGGACAAATGATAGCGGTAGTTAACCCAAGGCGGCTTAAGGTTTCTATGAGTACTGATGCCCATAGGGTATTTGTGTTGCGATAATCTAATGTACTCACACTAAAGCCCCTAGCAGTGCCTGTAGTTTGAGTTTGATCTCTGCCAGTTCGCTGCGGGGATTTGACTGAGCGACAATTCCGGCACCCGCAAATAATCTTGCCTGGCGACCATTAATCAGAGCTGAGCGAATCCCTACAACAAATTCACTGTTACCATTGGTATCAATCCATCCAATAGGGGATGCATAAGGGCCTCGATCGAAAGATTCTGTTTTTTTCAGTAGTTGATTAGCGGTTAGTCGAGGCAATCCGGCGACCGCAGGGGTAGGATGTAATCTTTTAACTAAATCGAGGGGTTTAAGATGATTTGGTAAATATGCCTGAATGGGTGTATGTAAATGTTGGATGTTTGCTAGACGCAGTATTGCTGGCGAAGTGTCAAACATGGGGGTTAGACCTAGTTGAGTTAGCTGCTCAGCGATGAATTCAACAACGACCTGATGTTCATAGCGTTCTTTGGGGTTGCTGATCAAATTTTCAGCAATAATTTGATCAGTTTTAAGATTGTTTCCTCGATCTGCAGAACCTGCCAGGGCATCCGTTGTAAGCTGTTTACCGGTGTCTGATGTGGTAATACTCAGTAGTCTTTCTGGACTTGCTCCGATAAAAACAGGGCCTTTTCCATTGCTGAACGAAAAAATACAGCAGTCACTGTAGGCTATACCGAGAGCTTTGAGCGATTTTGGAATGTTAAAGGGGTTAGCGGATAATACATCCAATGCGTCGGCGAGAACTATTTTGTGAAGTGTAGAACTCTTGAGCGTGGGCAATACATTGCTAACCATCTGCTGAAAGTTGCCTACGTCTCTAATAACTTTTGGAGTCTGTAATGCTCTAGAAAATGATGTAAGAGAAATATTTATGGTCTTTTCTGCAGCTGTTTCGAGGGCCTGAAGTCTTTGTCGGATGTCATCGACTATTCGAGTTATGTTGACGGCATCGTCAATGAGATAGTTTAAGCTAGCGGTTGTTTGTCCATTACGTTGAAGGATTTGTAGCTGAGGAACAAATACCTGGGCTGGCTTAAATAAGCCTTTAGTCTGTTCAAAAAAAGTGAATCCACATAGAAAATAAGGTTGAACAATGGGGCCGTTCTGATTTGGTGAAAGAATTCGACGTTTCCAGACATCTACAAACTGTTGCATGCGCTCAAACCGATCGGGTCCAGCAGTTTGCTGAATGATGGTTATGCCTAGGCCTAGAAGAGTATATTGAGGCGTCGAATAGTAAAAATGTATTGGGTATTTTTCTTCTAGCTGTTGTAGAGCAAGCCAGGGCTCAATCACACTGATGGGGACCGTAAAGTTGGCTAGTTTGGCATGCTGGTCACGGGTTGCCTGTCGCTGGCAATCTGACAAAAATCCATAAATTTCTTTACATCTTTTGAAAAGGTCAGACTGATATGGCGCAACGGTCATAAATCTATATTGAACAATGATTCTAAATGATGAAATATTTCTACAGGTAACATACTTTTAGCTGTATAGGCTAGTTGTTTTATGTGCATGTAAAGAGTCATGAATCCTTTTGGAAAATAGTAGCCAAGCGTCGAATTTGGTGCTTTTTCCTGGATTAGGTTTTATTTTTATTTTCAAGCTCCTATAAAAATATGCAGCAAATAACAAGCTGATTTTGCTGCCAAAATGGAACAGCTATTAGCAGCTTGATCGGGGGGCTATGGAAAAATCGCTGAGGAATGAATGGTGTATTGAAAAGCGATTTTATAATTTAAAGGGTCAAGAAAATAAATAACAGTGGAGAGTCTTAGGCAATTAGAAAGGCGACTTTAATTGATATGCCGTCTCTAGTCTTCAAGAATGCTCTTTTGTGCTCTTCTTATAAACATCTTGATTGAGTGCTAGTAATGGTTTCCGGTTTTACGGTGGTGAACAGCTGTTTTAATATTGCTATCTAGAACTTGACCGCTGTCAATTGTGGCGTAAACAACCCAATGATCACCACAATCCATGCGATTTTTGACGGTACATTCCAGGTATGCGATCGCATCCTTAAGGATATAAGCTCCGTTATCAGCCACGTCAATATCCACACCCTCAAATCTATTTTCCCCTGGAGTAAATGGTTTAAGAAATTGTTTCATGGGGCCTAAATGCTTACCTTCCCCCAAAATATTTAGAACAAATGGATTGCCAGGATAAATTAACGTTTCGATGGCCCGTTCTTTAGCAACAGCGACGGTAAATCCAGGGGGACTGAAGGTAGCTTGGGCGACCCACGAGGCCAACATGGCGCTAGCCACTTCACTTTGTTTGGCTGTGACGACACATAGCGACCCGACAAGTCTACCAACGGCCTTTTCAACATCGCTAGCAGGGGTGCGGGGAGCTTTAGCACGTCTGGCCTTTTTCAAGGCTTGGGCAAAATCGGTGCCTGCCTCTTCGCAATACTTAAGGGTGACCTCATCGGGCTTGAATTTTACCCGAATAGGGTCAAAACCAAAGCTGTAGCCGCCGTCCCGTAGTTTACTTTCGAGCAAATCAATGGCTTCACCACTCCAACCGTAGGAGCCAAAGACACCGGCTAGCTTACTTTTAGACGCATTAGAAAGTAGGAGTCCCAGGGCTGTTTGGATTTGAGTTGGAGCATGCCCCCCCAAAGTGGGAGAGCCGATAATAAACCCTGCACAGGTTTCAGCTGCAGTCTTGATCTCGCTTTGAGGGGCTTGTTCAGCATTGATGGACTCGACGGCAACGCCTGCTTTAGTGATGCCACGGGCAATGGCTTGGCCAATAGTGGCTGTATTGCCGTAGGCCGATGCATAAATCAAAGCAACGCTCAGGGTTTGTTGCTTTTGCTGAGCGCACCATTGTTGATAGTGCTGGGTGAGTTCATGGATACCGTATTTCACCATAGGCCCATGACCTGCACCGTACAGGTGGGCCGGGAACTCACTGAGTTTTTCAAGGGCCGTGGCTACCTGTTTGGCATTGGGGGCCATGACGGTGTCGAAATAGTAACGACGGTCCCCTAGCAGCTGATTCCAGTTGAGGTCGTAGGCGTCATCGTTACAAATATGGGCGCTAAAAAATTTATCGGTATAAAGCGTGCAGGTACTGGGGTCATAGGTACTCAGACCGTCAGGCCAGCGGGGGGTAGGCACCGGCATAAACTGCAGCTGGTGGCCCTGACCGAGATCAAGAATATCGTCGGCATTCTTGATAATGAATAAAGGATTTTGTAAGGGAAGCTCAGCGGCTTTAAGTGCGATCGCACCCGGATTAGAACAGACAATTGTCACCTGCGGAGCTTCACTGACCAGGTGCTGCAAGGTTTCTAGTCGGTTGGGATTAACGTGCCCCAGAATGATGTAATCCAGCTGATCGAGGGAAATCTGCGATCGCAGCGCCTCTAAAAAAATAGTTGTAAACGATCCTCCTGGCGGGTCAATTAAAGCCACCCGATCGGCATTGATCAAATAAGCATTAGCCGTTGTTCCTTTCTCTAAAGCATATTCAATCTCGAAACGCAATCGATTCCAGCTGCGAGAGCGCAGAGCGAGGGTATCGGTGGCGATAGGTAATATTTGAACATCCCTCTGTTTTATCTCAGTCATACTACGCCTCGCTGTCCCCGGTGAATGGTGATAAGTTTTCAGGGAACTTATCGAATCATTGGCACTTGTTTCTTAACCTATCTTAAAGGTATCTGTAGTCAGCCACTATTGGTTCCTTTAATAGCAGGCTGCTTGAAATTACATGATAGTTATCATCTGCCCGTGGAAATCTTTTCCACGGGCAGATGATTGTTTTCTTAAAGCCCACATTGCTGCCTTTAACTGGGATGGCGTTAAAGGCAGCAATGTGCCATAACCCTATGTAGTAGCTTGAGTAAACCTATGCAGCGAGCCCAAGCCCTGACCCGTCCTGACCTGGGACATCAGCGTTTTTGGTACTGGCGAGGCTGGCGTGTGCGCTATACCTACATCAGACCCGATACTCCAGCCGCTCAACAGCAGACACCGATGCTGTTAGTTCATGGCTTTGGTGCCAGTTTAGAACAGTGGCGTTCAAATTTGAGGATGTGGGGGCAGCAGCGACCTGTCTATGCTTTGGATCTTCTGGGTTTTGGTCATTCCCAAAAGGCGGCAGTAATTGTGGGGGCTGAGTTCTGGCAAGAGCAACTCTATGATTTTTGGCAAGCTTTGATTGGTCAACCAATAGTTTTAGTGGGGCATTCCCTGGGGGCATTAGTGGCGTTGACTGCTGCAGCCCGGCATCCAGCCATGGTCAATCGACTAATTTTGTTGACCTTACCTTTGGCCCGCCAGGAACTGGTATCCGGCTGGCTCGATCGCTGGGCGCGGGGAGTGGAAGGTATATTTGCAACGCCCTTGCTGCTGCGTCCCTTGTTTAGCTTAGTGCGTCAGCCGGGAGTCATTCGGCGAGTATTGATGAGTATTTACCAACGACCTGATCTGTTGAATGATGAGCTAGTTGAGCTATTTACGCGCCCCACCTTGGAACGCGGGGCCGCTCGTACACTGTGCTATCTGGTGAAATCTCGGACTAAGACAGAGTTTAGTGATGCCACTGCAGACTTGCTACAGCAAGTATCCATCCCAGTGCTTTTACTGTGGGGAACTGAGGATAATGTGTTACCCATCAAGTGGGGGCAACAGATTTTGGCCTCGAATCCACAAATCACGTACCGAGCCATTGAGGGGGGTGGCCACTGCCTCTATGATGAAGCGCCCGATAGTGTGGATGAGGTGATCCACACCTGGCTGGAGACTGCCCAGGGCTCGGTTTCCTCGCAGTAGGGTTTATTGGGGAAATGCAGATCCGGTGCTAGGACGATTTTTTGTGTGCTGACGTTGCCGTAACCGTCGAATAGCGGCTGCCCGGCGCTGGATTGGGGATTGATTCTGTTCGATGTTGTTCAGTTTTTCTGAGTCCGATGTCCCTGCTGCTTTAGGGACTCGATTGAGACATCGTTCCAAATTGCTGTAGTGGGCATCAAGTTGGAGCGCCCGTTGCACCTCATCAATGCGTTTAAAACGCTCTGATAAATCGGTAGTTAGCATTTTGGCCAGCAATCGTTCAAAGGGCTTACTAATATTGACCGAACGTTGCCAGTTGATTTCTTGTGTATTGGGATCAATATCGAATTCTAAAGGGGACTTGCCTGTGAGCAGGTACAAGCAGGTGACGCCCAGGGCGTAGATATCGCTGCTGTAGGTGGGGCGTAGGGCCAGTTGCTCGGGGGGAGCAAACCCCATCGTGCCAACAAAGTGGGTGGTGGGACTAGCGGCGTGATCACCGGGGTCATCATCATAATGGAGACACTCACGCACAGCGCCAAAATCAAGTAGGACCAACCGATTATCATCACGACAGCGGATGATGTTGGGAGGTTTGATGTCGCGGTGGATGACCCGATTTCTATGGATATAGCGTATGGCTGGAAGAACTTCCGCTAAAAACTGTTTAACGACCGGCTCTTTTTGGGCTCCATTTTTGCGGACTTCACGGCTCAATGTATCCCCATGGACATATTCCTGAACTAGAAAAAATTCCCCTTTGAAGGTGAAATAGTCCAGCAGCATTGGTAGTTGTGAATGGCTGCCTAAACGACCCAGAATTCTAGCTTCGCGGCGAAAGCGCTGTTTGGCTCGTTCCAGGGCAATGGGGTGGCTAACTTTGGGAAATAGTTGTTTGATCACACACAGTGGCGAGCCAGGCAGCATGCGATCGCGGGCCAGGTGGGTAACACCAAAACCACCGCGACCCAAAATGCGCACTACCTCGTAGCGATCGCGAAAAAGCTGGCCAGAGTCACATAACTTTTTGCTGAGACGAGGATCTTGACGACCCTGGGAGTTAGATTCGGACATGAGCACAAAAAAGCGGACAGGTACTAGTCGCAGGCCAAGAAAAGCTCAATCAAGTGAGTTGCACTGCTTACGATAGCTTGCCAGCAATGAGTGTCCGCAGTGACGGTCATTGGATATTAATTATTATGACCTATCAGTTGATAGATTGTAATCCGCTGGGTCGCCGTCTATGTCAAAACTTAGTGGGTTTACGTAGCTTTCGGTAACCAAAATTGAAAGTTACTGCCCTGATTAATTTGGCTGAGAACGCGAATTTCCCCACCCTGTAATTCGACCAATCGTTTGCAGATAGCCAGACCAATGCCAGTCCCGCCAGATCTGCGATTACGTGAACGATCGGCTCGCCAAAATCGTTCAAAAACGTGGGGTAGATCCGACTCAGCGATACCAATTCCCGTATCTTGTACAGCAATCCATACTCGATCTTTTTGACACCAGGCACTGATCGTGATTTGTCCAATGTCCGTATATTGGAGAGCATTGCCCAGCAGATTTACCAAAATTTGTTCAGTACGAGCTGGGTCAGCGGTAACGGCAGGTAAATCTGCGGCTATCTCTACGACAATTTTCGGATTTTCAGATGTCAACTGCTGGTCACGGAATCGCTGAACGATCGGCTGGATTAGAGGCGGTAGGTTTAAGGTTTGTCGCTGCACTGGCAAATAGCCCGTTTCGATTTTAGAGAGTTCCTGTAAATCTTCCACCAGCCGTTGCAGTCGCTGAGTTTCGCGAATCAAACGTTCGTAGGTTTCAGGGGCAGCGGGCAGCTTTTGATCAGTAAGGGCTTCAAGATAGCCACGCACAATCGTGAGCGGTGTTCGGAGTTCATGGGATAGGTCACTGACTAATTCCCGCCGCTGCTGCTCTACCCGCTCTAACTCGCTGGCCATGCGATTAAAGCTATGGCCCAGCTGGTGCAGCTCTGGGATATCAGATGGGGGCACTCGGGCGGCCCAGTCACCGGCAGCAAAGCGCTGAGTGATCTGTTCCATCCGTATTAGCGGACGAATGATCCGTCGCGATAGCAGGTAGCTGATGCCACCCGCTGCTCCTCCACCTAACAGAACCGACCAGACCATACCCCGAGCCCAGGCATCGGTAAAACTGTCTAAAATTTGCCCACGCATTTGCTGAATCCGAATACCCCGACCTTCTAGACGTTCCAGGGTAACCACAAAGTATCGCGGGGTAGATAAACGACTAATACCTGCCAAGGCAATAATCGCGACGGCCATGACAATCAGATGGGAAATAAATAATCGGGTCCTTAAAGGGACTTTAGGCATAGCCAATTAGGGGAGTTTTGAGGTGTACATCCTAAACTTTGAACGAGGTGTTGAACTCAAAACTTAGATTTCAAAATTAAGCACACGTATCGTTAATCTTCAAATCGATAGCCAACACCGACAACGGTTTTAATAAATCTTGGCTGAGTGGGATGGGGTTCAATCTTTTTACGCAGGCGAGCAATGTGGGTATCAACGACTCGTTCATCCCCAAAAAAATTATCTCCCCAGAGTTTTTCAATCAGCTGAGGGCGGTTCCAGACACGACCGGGATAGCTCAAAAATGTGGCTAGCAAATCAAACTCTAATGGAGTTAAATCAAGGGCTGTTATGGTTGAACTTTGCTCAGGATGTTTGTAAAGTACCGAGCGCTGATCTAGATCGATCGTAAAGTGGAGAGTCTGATGGGTGTGACTCGGTTCTGTTCCTCGGAGACTGCGCCGTAACAACGCGCGTACCCGAGCAACCAGCTCCCGCGGACTAAAGGGTTTGACCATGTAGTCATCGGCCCCGGTTGAGAGACCAATAATGCGATCAATTTCTTCCCCTTTAGCCGTCAGCATTAGTATATAGGGATCTTTTTGACCAGGCATCCGGCGAATCCGAGCACATACTTCTAGGCCGTCTAAGCCTGGAATCATCAGGTCCAAAATAATTAGGTCTGGTTTGAAGATGGGGAAGCGTTCTAGGGCAGCGGGACCGCTGGTGCAGATTTCAGTTGTGAAATTCTCATTTGTAAGATACAGCTGAATAAGTTCAGCAATGTCGATTTCGTCTTCAACAATTAGGACATTCATCGCTCACACCAGACTGATAGAAACCATCGTTCAAATTGTAAGGACGGTTGATTTCTAGAGTAGCGTGAGCCATATATTTGATATTGATATTCTGGGGATTATGCCAATAGGTTTTGAACAAAGGGAAAAAGGGCTTGCGAAAACGCAAACAATAGGCCACTATTCAATAGCTTTAATACCCCTGAGCCCTTTCACATCTGAGCCAACGTTTGGGTAAGCTAAGGGCCAAATCCATGGTTGCATCATGCATTGGTTGTCTTTGGACAGTTATTTATTTAGGCGATTGCCTGGCTGGTTAACTTTGTGGAGGCGTAGAGCATGAGTCTAGCGTCGGCATTTACCTTAAGTCGTCTGGCGGCTGATTTGACCTACGATCTGAGTAGAGCACCGGAGGTGCCTGATCAGCTAACGGTGCAGTGTGCCGTTAGCCGGGGCAAGATCATGGTTTTGTTAGAAAGCCCCAATGTGGATACGGTGCCAGGCAACTATGTGTTTGCTCAGGTGGAGACCTTAATTCGTCATCGTCTGGAAATTGATGGTTTGCCAGTAGAGGCGGAGCATTTGGGGGCGATGGGGGAACCTATACCCATTAAGGTTTATCTAAAGCCAAAAGCTCATCCCAATCCGAGTGCCGTTCATCGGTTTAATTGGCTGTTGCAGGATAGTTCAGGCCCTATTTTGTTGGATGATGTGGCGCTGGATGATCAGGCCTTTGAGCCATTATTGAGTCGCCAACCGGAGGTGGCTCCCGTCAGCCTGTTCCATGAGGATGATGATGAGGTGACAGGGGATCTCTCAGAGGAAGAATTTTTATCGGGTGGTGACGAACTCTTATCTAGTAGCGGTCAACGATGGGGTGAGGCGTTGCCTTCTAGGGAAGAGTTTCAAGCGGATGACGATCAGCCGTCGATTGATGAGTTGCTCAACCTGGATGGTTTCTATGAGCAGCCGCCCGATGATACAGCTCATGTAGGGGAATCAGTGGCGTTTGAAGCTGATGAACCATGGGAACCTGAGGCAGACGATGGGCGTATACCTTCTGGTTTAGTGGCTGCAGGTATTGGCATTGCGGCAGTGTTTGGCACCCTGGGCTATGGGCTCAGTCGCCCCTGTGTGATTGGCGAGTGCGATCGCATTCAGCAAGCCCAGGCATTGGGCGATGCGGCTTTAATTGCCCTTAGGGACAAGCCCACCCCCCAAACTGTATTGGACATGAGTGAACAGCTAAATACCGCTGTGAACACCCTGAAACCGATTCCTCCGTGGTCACAGCATAGGGCCAGTGCCCAGGCATTATTAGCTGATTATCAAGGTGAAGCTGAGCTGCTCAATACGGTAGCCGAAGCCCAAGAGAATGCCCTTGTTGCTGCCCAAGAAAGTCAAGATCCACCCCATCCCATTGCTCACTGGGAGGGAATAGCTGAGCGCTGGCGTGAGACCATTGCTCAGCTGGAAGAGATTCCCATGGGCAGCCCGATCTATGCGGAATTTGTTGTGCCTAAGCTGCAAGAGTACCGAGGGAATTTGACCACGATTGAAGGGCGAATTGTGGCTGAACAAAAGGCGGAGGAAAATCTAAACCAGGCTCAGCTCAATGCTTCTTTAGCCAAGGATCAAGCGGAAATTGCCAACACACTATCAGCCTGGCAGACAGCGTTAGAGTCTTGGGATAAATCTGTAAAACAGATTCAACAGATTCCGCAGGGAACTATGGCCCATGGTGAGGCCAATAAGATCCTGACCCAATACGAAACAGATCTGGCTAAGGTCCGGACGCGCTATCAACAAGAACAGGCTGCTGACCAGTTTTATAACGAAGCCGTGCGCCATGCTGCGACCGCCCGTCAATATGAATCTGAAGAACAGTGGACGTTGGCGATGCTGAGCTGGCGTGATGCCATTACTCAGATGAAGGGAGTCCCTATGGGGACCTCACGCCATGCCGATGGCCAAACTCTGCTCAAAAACTATGAACCAGCGCTGTCCCGAGCCCAGGAAAATTTACGGTTAGCGCTGCGATTTGAAAAGGCAAAAGAGAACTTTGCCCGTGTTTGTCAGCCAACGTTTTGTCAGTTTGGGATGAAAGGCGGTACGGTGCAGTTATCTCTAGCTGAAAACTATGATGCCCTGGCAGATTTCTCCATTGCCGACCCGAATAACCGTGTGAGTGTACCGGCTTCGGATCAGATGATTGTTGCGGTCAATCAGCTGTTGCAGGAGGTGATCAACATTGGTAAGCGTACACAGCTGCCGATCGAACTCTACGGGGCAGACGGTGGTTTTATTGCTCGGTTTAGTCCTGAATTGGAAGGGTATGTAAAAACGTTAGTGGTCAGGTAAACCTTTACACCGCCTCGTCCAGCCAGGCAGCGTCCATGGTCAAGATCTGGGCGCGTTCAATGGGCATTGATTGACGGAAGGATTGATAGTAATCTTTGCAAGACTCTTCAAACAGGGTGCGGAGAGTGATAATGGGCTGTTCATGGTGATCCACCCGCAGGTCCAGGTGTGGGTAGGTACTGGTGTCCATAATGTAGAGAGCGGCTGACTGGCGACCACGTTTATCACCGCCAGCGGCGTCACCCTGTTCTAGTGCTAGCAACAGCCTTTCACTCAATGGTTTATGGGCTGTTTGCTGATAGGCGTCTGCCATCGCCAGCACTGTTTTTTTGTTAACAAGCATATTGCCAGCTACTGAAAAGCCGGGAAACGTAAAATGACCGGCCCAGCCAATACAGTCTTTCCCAGTCCAGGCCGCGGTTTGACCATGACAATTAACCAGGTGTAGCTGTCGCTGATCCCGTTCTGAGTCGTTCTGCAGTAGGCGCTGTAGGATTCTATCTGGTGATGCATGGCGACTGTGCTCCAGCAAATGCAGTCCCTGGATGCCAAGTAGAGGATTGGTTTGAGCCTGGGTTGCGATCGCACCCACCCCGGCTCGAACATGGGGCACCAGCGCCCCCACTGCCAAATGCTTAGTGGCCACCGCCACCCCTGTCATGCCAGTCTTTTCATCCCAGGCAACAATCGAAAAGGTCATAGCCCTAAACCGTACTTTTTAGAGATTAAAAATTGCCTAAAGAATTATTCGGATTACATAACATTAGCCACAGGTTACAAAAAGAAATGTTGTCTACGTAACGCTCTGGCAAATTTCTGTCATCTCCCTGACTGGTAAGCGTTTAGTGGCAGCGCAGATTGTGGTAACGGAGCTAAACCCCCTCTAAAAAACTTGAGAGAGAGCGTATTTTCACGGAATCAACCGTTAGGATAAACCCGACATGTATCCAAGATGACAAAATGTGCGGCATTGCGGGCATCATGCACCATGATGCAAATCGACCCGTTGACCCAGAACAACTAGTGGCCATGGCGGCCATTCAATCTCACCGAGGCCCTGATGGTTTTGGGTATAAGACTCAGGCAGGCATTGGGTTTGCCCATGCCCGGCTCTCGATTATTGACCTCAACCCTAACCGGGGTCGTCAGCCCTTTGCCTCAGAAGATGGCCGCTATCTGATTGCCCATAATGGTGAGTTTTATGATTACAAGCGGTTGCGGGCCGATCTAACATCGCGAGGCTACCAGTTTGTGACCAAAAGCGATACGGAACTGGTGCTGCATCTGACGGAGCGCCTGGGGTTAATGGGGGCGCTGCCACACCTGCGGGGAGAATTTGCCTTTGCCCTGTACGAGCGGGATTCGGCACGACTGACCCTGGTGCGCGATCGCTTTGGCGTCAAACCTCTTTACTGGACTATGACCGATGAGGGACTCATTTTTGGGTCCGAAATCAAAGTATTATTTGCCCACCCGGCGGTACGACGGACATTTTCACCAGCGGGTCTGTATCACCAGTTAATGCAGACAATGGTGCCAGGAACCACCTGTTTTGAAGGGGTGCATGGGGTGCAGCCAGGCCAGATGGTGATCTGTGAGCGGCGAGATGGAGCCCTGCGGGTGCGTACCCAACCCTATTGGGATGTGGATTTTCCCTGCCCTGGCGACCGACATATTCTCAGAGAGGATGAGTATATTGAAACTCTGCGTCAGCACTTTGTAGAAGCGATTCAGCTCAGGCTAGAGGCGGACGTGCCTGTGGCCTGTTATCTCTCAGGAGGGATTGACTCTTGCTCAATTTTGGGTGTGGCGGCGGCCTGTCAACAATCTCCAGTTAAGGCATTTACCATTGGTTTTGACGATGGTGATTATGATGAAACCGCCATTGCCCAAGAAATGGCGGCAGCCGTTGGCGCAGATCAGGAGATTCTGATGGTGCCGGGGCATGAGCTCTATAATCATTTTGCTCGCACTATTTGGCACACTGAGCGCAGTATCTACAACACGTTTACAGTGGCCAAGCTACTCATGAGTGAGTATGTCCACCAAGCCGGTTATAAAGTTGTCGTCACAGGAGAAGGGTCAGACGAGTTGTTTGCTGGGTATCCACAGCTACGTCTGGATATGATTTTGCATGGTATGGACCATGCTTCTCCAACGGAGCGGGCTGAGTTGGAATCCTGGCTGCAGGAGAGCAATCAGTTATTTAAAGGTAATCTGTTGGCCCAAGAGCGGTTAAACGATGTCGCGCTGACCGAGTGTATTGGGTTTACTCCCAGCTGTTTGCAGTCCTGGCTATCGTCGGCTCCGTTGGTTATGCCCTTGCTCAGCCCAGACTATCAGCAGACCTTAGCCACCTATTCACCAGGGGAGGCCATTGCTAACACCCTGAACTCACAACAGTTGGCTGGGCGTCATCCGTTGGATAAGGCTCAGTATGTATGGATCAAAACTCAGTTTGAATCTCAGGTCTTAGGCTGGGCTGGGGATCGGGTGGATATGGCGAATTCCCTCGAAGCCAGACCGGCTTTCTTAGATCATCCTCTGGTGGAGTTTGCCGTGACGGTGCCGCCCAGCTTACGATTTCGCGATCGCAAAGACAAATACATCCTGCGGGAAACCATGAAAGAGCTATTACCCGCCACCCTATACAACCGTCAAAAGTTTGCCTTTATGGCCCCGCCTGCTCATACGGACCCGGTCAAACAAACCGCCATGTTGACATTGGCCAAACAATACTTATCAGCAGCTGCGATCGCAGCGACAGGTCTCCTGAACCCTGCAGCCGTAGCCGCACTATTTAATCGTCATCAGCATCGACGCACCCCCGTGGCCGAACAAGTCCAGCTGGATGCCATGATTAACCACCTTTTAAGCGTTCAGATCCTCCACGAACAATTTATTGCAGCAGATGTGCCTAAAATTGCCCAGGAGCGAGCCCGGACCTTGGGCTGGCAAGCGGCAACAGTGACAGCTTAGGATAAATAATGACCTATCGATTTCAGTTTCAAGTCATCTGGGACAATTGGGATCTGTTGTTGGAGGGGGTAGGGCTGACCTTACAGCTGTCTGCTCTGGCCATCGCCTTGGGGATGCTTGTGGGGGTTGTTGGTGCTCTCTGCCGCACTTCGGGTAACCGCTATTTAGGGATGCTAGCGGCCACCTATGTGGAGGCGATTCGCAATACCCCCTTTCTTGTACAGCTACTGTTTATTTTTTTTGGCATTTCCAGTTTAGGACCGCGACTGGGCAGCGGTCAGGCCGCTTTGTTTGCCCTCACCATTAATTTTGGAGCTTACGCTACCGAGATCATTCGTGCTGGAATTCAGTCCATCGATCAAAGCCAAATTGAGGCGGGCATGTCCCTGGGGTTGACCCGACAGCAGATATTTCGTCTGGTGGTGCTCAAGCCTGCTATTGCCAATATTTACCCGGCCCTGACCAGCCAAATGGTGTTGCTGTTGTTGCTGTCCAGCGTGGTGTCCCAGATTTCAGCTAAGGAGCTGACGTTTATGGGCAATTTTTTGAGATCGCGCACCTTCCGAGACTTTGAAGTCTACTTTGCTTTGGCCATTATCTATGTGTTGTTAGCCCTTAGCTTCAAGCTCCTGGCCCAGCTGTGTCACCGTCGTCTATTCACCTTCACCCGCTATATCTGAGGGATGATATGAGAGATTTTAGTCACTTAGATATTGTTTTTGCCTTGTTGTGGGCCGCCCGCTGGACTCTGCTACTATCATCCATCGCCTTTGTCTGTGGAGGGCTGGCTGGTTTTCTCCTAATGCTAATGAGAATCTCTCCGTTTCGTCCCCTCAAATACATCAGTTGGGGCTACCTGGAAATTGTCCAAGGCACACCGCTGCTCATTCAGTTTTTGTTAGCATTCTTTGGCATCAGCATTTTAGGCATTGAAATCAGCCCGTGGATGTCTGCAACCCTGGCCCTGACTACCTTTACTAGCGCCTTTCTCGGTGACATTTGGCGTGGTTCAGTTGAATCAATTCCCACTGGACAGTGGGAAGCGTCTAAGGCCTTGAGTATGAACTACTTTCAACAGCTAGGACTGGTTATTCTACCCCAGGCTATGCGTCGCTCCATTGCCCCAACCGTTGGCTTTCTAGCCCAGGTAATCAAAGGAACCTCCCTAGCCTCCGCCATTGGCTTTGTTGAACTAGCCCGCTCAGCCACCAATATTACCAATGTGACCTTTGAACCATTTTTTGTATATTTGATTACAGCAATTGTTTACTTTGCCATTTGTTTCCCAATTTCTGTTGCCAGTAGAAAACTAGAGAAATCCTTAGCTTACTGAAATTGGAATGTAATCCAGGATACAGTGAGTCCTATTCAGCCTGCTACGGTGGGCCTATCGTACATTCCTTAGACCCATAAGGATTTGAGTGAGGACTATTGACCATGGGTTTTTCTATCCCCAGACGGTGGTGGCAAACCATTTCTATTGCTGTGATCGCCTGTGTGTTTTCATTGGTTGCTGTGGCCTGTGCTGGTGGCGGCAACTCTCCTAGCGTAACCGCGCAGGATGATGTGGCTGTTGTTTCGAGTCTCGATCGCATTATTGAAGCTGGCACCATCAAAATTGCGGTACCCCAAGATTTTGCCCCGTTTGGATCTGTTGATGCCAGCGGCAACTTAGAAGGCTACGACATTGACGTCGCTAACTTAATCGCTGAAGACCTGGGTGTTGAGCTAGAGCTAGTGCCCGTGACTAGCGACAACCGCATTCCGTTTTTGCAAACCAATAAGGCAGATTTGGTGATCTCCAGTATGGGAGCTAACCCTGAGCGCGCCAAATCTATTTTCTTCTCAATTCCCTATGCTCCGTTTTTCTCAGGTATTTACGGCTCGTCAGAACTTTCTGATGTTGGGGGTTTTGACGATCTCGGTGGCTATAAAATAGGAGTCACCCAAGGCACCCTAGAAGACCTAGAGCTGTCCGATGCTGTTGGCGAAGACGTGCAGATAGAACGCTTTGCCGACAATAGTCTCACAGCTTCCTCCTTAATTTCAGGTCAGGTGGATATGATTGCTACGGGCAATGTTGTTGCTTCTGAACTATCAAAAAACAATCCTGACAAGAACATTGAAGGCAAATTTATTATCAAAGAATCTCCAGCCCACATTGGTTTACGGCGTGGAGAAGTCGATTTACTCCAGTGGGTGAATACGTTTGTCTATCACAAACGTCTGGGGGGTGAATTAGATGACTTTTCTCAAAAATGGCTAGGTGAGCCGCTACCGCCACTGCCTGCCTTTTAAGAGGATGCTTTAAAGGCAGCATTCTTTACTGAATAGGCCTGCTGCCCCTTAAATCTCCTAAAAATTGGGAGATTTAAGGGGCAGTCAGAATATTTGACACTTTTCAAACAACCTCTATCTGTAAATTTTATAAGGTTGGCTCGCCCCTATAAAACTATCCGAAATAGGGTCCTACAAACCTGTAGATAGTAGTGACTCGTCAGGTGCTCGTAACTATGTTTAGTCTGCCCACCATGTCTGCTCGCTGGATGCAGAGAGGGATGCTTATGATGGTAGGTGCGATCGCAACTTACCTATTGGCTCAGGCCAACATATCACCATCCTGGGCTCAGACTGGCTATCCTACAGCGAACGATCCATACCTGAATGACTATGCTCAGGTCATACGCCCAGAAGATGCCGCCAGTATTCGGCAGTCATTAGCCACCCTAGAAGCTAACCAGGGGATTGAGGCCGTAGTCCTCACCATTAACTCAATTCAAGACTACGATACTGGAGATAGCACCATCGAATCGTTTGCCACTAACCTATTTAATAGCTGGGGAATTGGCGATGCTGATAAGAACGATGGCATTTTAACCCTGGTGGCCGTTAGCGATCGTAACGTCAGAATCGAAGTTGGGGCTGGCTATGGAAACTCCTTAGACTTTGCAATGCAGTCTGTCATTGATGAGTACATGGTGCCGAATTTTAAGCAAAACGACTACAGCAGTGGGATTGTACAAGGTACTGAAGCAATTATTCGACGTTTAACAATACCTGAAGAGACAGCGGCACAGCCCTCATCCCCTCAGTCGGCTAGCCCTGATGTTTCACCTTCATATGAGATTCAGAACAACAACTATCAGTCATGGTTACTGGGCGGTGGTGTAGCTGGTTTAGGCGGTATTGGTTTAACATTGAGGCAATTTTTACGCTACCGTCGTCGTCGTTGCCCAGATTGTGGAACAGATATGATTCGTCTAGATGAGAGTAGTGACAACCAGTATCTAGACGAGGGACAGAATGCAGAAGAGCAACTGGGCTCTGTTGATTATGATGTTTGGCAATGCCCTAACTGCACCAGCTATGATATCAATCGCTATGGCAATTTGTTTTCTCAGTACAAAACCTGTAGAGGGTGTCATTACAGAACTCTTTTATCGAGACGAGATGTTATTCGCCCAGCCACTTATTATTCTTCAGGAACTGCTCGGGTAACGGAGACATGTCAGCACTGTTCTTATGAGAATACCTACACGGTGACGATTCCCAGGAAGAAAAGGTCAAGTGGCAGTAGCTCGTTTGGAGGCGGCTCTTCTTCAGGAGGAGGTCGCTCTTCAGGTGGTGGAGCCAGTGGTAGCTGGTAGTAAACCGTTTTTTGGCTGATGATCTTTTCTGAGGTGATGTTGCGGTAAAAGCTGGATTACATTCACAATATAATCCGGTAAAGCGCTGGTATGTGGATGATCCGGCCCACTGGCGGTATTCGGGCTATCGAAATTACCTGGGAGAAGCAGGACTATTGCCGATCACTCCTCTCTAGCCTTGGTCCCAGGCTCTGCCTGGACCGTCTCTGGGAGGGTGATATGGCGGAGCCACCTGTAGGGCCCCTAGGCAGAGCCTGGGGGCCAGTAAAGCACTTTAGAGAAACAGCTGTCTAATAGCTGATTCCCTGAATTAAACCGTCTAGATGATTTGTTCCAGGTCTAGGGCGGCTTTATTTAGCTGCTCTGTACCAATTTTGGTTTGGTTAAGGCCACCGGCTGTTTCCTTAGCGCCCCGATTAATCAGCTCCATTGCAGTCACAACCTGCTTAATGGCATCCACTTGTTGTTTTAGGTTTAGAGATACCTGCTGGTTATTCAGCACCACCTGATTAATCGACTCTTGAATATCCCCAAAGGCAGATTCTGTACGCTTGGCCAGCTGCACCCCTGTTTTCACTGTTTTAGTTCCTTCTTCGGTCACCATAACGGTTACATTGATGGCTTTTTGAATATCCGACACCAGATTATTGATTTTGTCCGCTGACTGCTGACTTTGGTCAGCGAGCTTACGAATTTCGTTAGCAACCACTGCAAAGCCTTTACCATGCTCCCCGGCTCGAACCGCTTCCACCGATGAGTTGAGAGCGAGCATATTAGTTTGGTTGGCAAAGTCGATCACCAGCTGAGAGATGTGACTAATCTGGTCGGCCTGGCTGCTGAGGTTAATAATTTGTCCAGCAATCTCATCCACCTTGCTCTCCAGGCTAAACATGCCGTCTAAGCCGGCACTCAAGGATTGCGCCCCTTCTTCTGACGCACTAAAGGCACGTTTGGCAGCCTCAACGGCAGCATTGGCCTGCTCAGCTGCGTGCCGAGAAGAGGCCTCTAGCTCATCCATGGTGGTGGTGGTTTCATTGACAGAGGTGGCCTGCTGGCTAGCGATGCGCTCCTGTTCAGCCACGGTGGAGGCCATTTCTTGAGCAGAGGTAGCAATATTTGAGGATACTTTCTCAAGCAGTGCCACCAGATCCCGCCCGCGCCAGATAGAAAAGGGAATTACCAGACCCAGCGATAGCAGCACTGTCAGCCCTGCAAACAGCTTAAATGAGTTGACGGAGGCAAAGACTTCGCTTTTGGGCAACTTTGCGATCGCAGTCATCGTATAGGGCTGCTCAGGGCTAGGCACAAACTGCTTATAGGCCAAAATAGAGTCGCCAACGTTGATCGTGCCCTCTTCACCAGAGAGAATTTGTTCGGCCACTTCTGGAGAATAATCATTGGCCAAGGTTTCGTCTTTACCGAGGTCAAAGCCCCACAGTTTTTCGGCATTGGGATGGAAAAGATAATAGCCCTCGTTGTTAACCAGATACAGCTCCTCTGTTTCAAGTTCATCGCCTTCTGATTGAACTAAAGATTCTAGAAAACTTTCCGCAAAGACGTTGGCAATGATAATGCCCCGCTGCTGACCCGCCGCATCTACCACTGGGGTGGCATAGCGAATAACCGGTTTAAAGGGGATCTCAATTTCTCCCTGCTCCTGGTTCAGGTTTACCGGCGATGTATAAACGCTACCGATGGCCAGGCCGATCGTATTTGTAAAATAATCCCTATCGCCTTTATCTTGTAACTGATCCCTAGGAATCGGGGCAATGGTGCTGCCATCGGAGTCCACCCGCACCAGCTCTTGACCAGATTCGTCAATATATCGCAGCTGCATGTACTGATCGTTATCTTCCATCTTATTGATAAAGATATCCTGCAGACGACTGACCCATTTATCATAGGAAAAGCCGTCTTCGGGGTCGATGCCGTCGTTGGCTCGCGCCCGGATTATGCCCTGCACCGGAGGCAGCTGGCTCAAAAACAGCACGTCCTTATTGATACCCGTCAAAAACGTGGCGGTTTCCTCAGCACTATCCTGCGCCTCTTCGCGGAGTAATTCTGTTGCGTTATGCCCTAAAGTACTACCGGCGGAGGTGACACCCAACAGGCCAACGGCAAAGGCGGGAATGGCGGCACTCATAATAATCAATAGTAGAAGCTGCTGCTGAATTTTGAGCTGCTGAAAGTTGCCAAAGAAATTTGTAGTCATAATAGCTATTGGTTTAACAGTAAGAGATTACGAAAAGGCAAAATTTGAAAATTAAACAAAAACAATTGACGATCGTACTGCCTGACCCTTGTCATATCTGGATCTGACGAAACACAAAATTGTCGGCTATTGGAGTGAACAGCCAGCAAACGATATGAGCGACAAACTTTCTAAGAAAACCTCATAATTAGCCGTGGAAAATGAGAAAACTCTCATCAAGAAGGCTAACAAATTCATGACTCTTAGAGAGAATCATGAAAAGCGTAAAAAAAGATACAAAGAGGTAGACTAAAGCACCTAGAAGCCTGATATTTCGAACGGTTGGGGATGAAAACTTACCCCACAAGAGAGTTCATTCTTAATCTTTCTGAAGAACTGACTGGGCTATTTATGATCTCACCACCTAATTATAAATCTTATGGAGAGTTAGTTCTAATTTTACTACATCTTTAAAGAAAGTATTAATCGGATTAAGTTTAAGAAAAATCCGATACTTTACCTGAATGGAGACGACTCCCTTTGAAAAGATGTCTTTATCTAAGCAGAGCCCTACTAAGCCTGCTTAGATAAAGACTCTATAGTAACAATAGTCCGGACAGCAACGCGAGAGAAATAGACAGAAAAGCTATCCAGGATCTAAGGTTTTGTTAACAGACAAACCACCCTGAATAACTATGACATGCATGATACCGGGTTTACTGCGTAAAGTGGGCCATTTAGCAAATCTCGTCGTCAGTTTTTAATCACCCTGTTGACGACCATCTATGTGATGTGTGGCAAGGTAAACTTCACAAATCTGAGTTGTTATTGCGATCGCAAAACTTCCCACTTCTGTTGTCTCTTTTCGGGCTCTCTGATGATTGGCCAAGTCTGTTATATTTTTTGGTCCGAAATGAAATGGCGTTGTGGTATCAGCCCGACAAGCATACTCCCACTGGGCTTTACTGGATAATGTAATCGCCGTCGAGGACTTGAAATCTATCGTAATTTGTGTGCTTCGATCGCTTGATCTATTTTATGAGACTTGCTGTTGCCCTAACAGCTGCCAAGAGAGCAATTACTTTGAGTGGATATTCTTTCTCAAGAAATGTCAGAGTTATCGACAGAAGCTGACTTTATCAAAGCTTTATTAATCACTCAAAGTCTATGAAATCATCGTTTTACACTGGCACTATTTGAGCATCAGTGTTCACCATGGTAGGGAAAACACTGAGTAGGTGTAGACTTTTATTAGTGTGAGTGTCAGTACTGTGTCAATCAAGGGGATTGTACAGCTTTACGCAATGATGTCATTTTTCATAGCCGTAACCCCTTGATCGCCTATACTGTAAGCTTTTTGTGAATCCCTGGCTAGAGTAGTGATCAAGTTAACGGTGATAATTGTGATGCAAGGAATGGGGTTATGGGACCAATACGTCAGGGTGATTTAATTCTACTACCAACCGTAAAGGTTTTAGGAGATAAACTGCCTCATCTTACTCTGGTAGAAGGTGTTTCTACAGGGCACTCGCATCGCATCAGCAAAGGGATTGCTACCTTATTTTCTCATCGAGAACAACTTTATCTCCAGGTTCGATCCCGGTTTGCAATTTTATCCCATGATGAACATCGGCCATTAAAAGTGCATCATGGGAATTGGAAAATATATGTTCAAAGAGAATACGCGCCGCAGAAAAACAGTCAGCTCTCGTTGAACCTAGAACAAGAATTTATTACGAGTGAAGATACTGATCAAGAATTTCTCAAAGATTTTGTAGAAGGGGTAAGATCTAGCTCCACAGAGCAATTAATAGCGGAAGTTTTGCAATATAGTGAGCAGAGAGCTGACGGTAGCCCCCTGCCCGTTTCTTCGGCTGCAGAATTGGCTACTCAAAAAGCTGCTGAAAAACAGCCGCAATCTAATCCGAAACAGGGAGGTCGATCAAGAGCCTTAAGCAATTGGAAGTATGTGGTTGATTAAGAGCCGTTCTAAATTTCAGGGCAACAGAAAATTTTAGAGGGCAGCTAATGTTTTGGAAACAATCCGGTCACTTGACGCCAGAACAACTTAAAAAAACATCAAGTATTCAAAAACAGTGGAAAACTCATATTTTCCCCAAGCAACCCGTTACAGAGTCAGGAGCTGTTGACGCTGTTAAATCCGCTTATGCTGCTGTGGGATTGTCGTCACCTCAGGTCACGTTTTGCGACAGTCCTTATGCTGCCATAGGATATCTTCTAGAAAAGTTAATTGACGATCTAGATCAACAGCTGATTGAAAGAATTGAAATTTATCTTAACCAGTGTGGCCCTAATCTTAACAGTCAGCTGGCTCAGTTTTTGGTGCATACCTTAGGTATCTCACTGAAAAAACAGGGCGTTAAGACCCTGGGAAAACCGCAAAGCAGTATCCTGAAAAGGCTGCAACCGCCGCTTATTGGACAGCCAGATTCTCGATTGCCTGCCAAACAGTTTGTCTTACTCAAGCAGAAATTATGTAGCCCACCAGTCAAGCGTCCTTTAACTGAGCTAGTAGAAAAACAAGTTGGTCGACTGCACGCACAAATGGTAGCTTGTGTCGTACATAAGTTACAAAAGCGGATTAAAGATAAAGCAGTATTGTCTCAGTTAAGACAGTTAGAGATTTTATTAAAAGACCAACAATTTAGCCGTTTTGTACACCGGATTGGTAAGCAACTCAGTCAATATATTGCTTACAATCATTGCATTTATCCAGAACTGTGGGCAGTCCAAGGTGCCTGGTGGGAATTTTGTATCACTGTCCTCAACTGTAAATATGATGTTGAGAAATGGTCTGCTTTTCAGGAAATAACCACTCAGTGTGGCTGGATTTTACCTTACGAAAAAAAGTGCTTTGTTTGTAGCCGTCCCATCAAACTCTCATTTGATGCAGATGAACGCCTTCACGCAGAAGGAGAGTTTTCTATTTTGTATGCAGATGGCTATGGTCTTTACTTTCACCATGGGGTCGCGTTGCCGAAAAAGTACGGTCATATTCAGTCTGAAAAGTGGGTTGCAAAATGGTTATTGCATGAAAACAATGCTGAACTGCGACGTATTTTGATTCAAGGTATTGGGTACGAGCGAATTTGTAAAGAGCTGAATGCTTCAGAAGTAGATTCTTGGCAAGAGTACACACTGCTTAAACTCAATGAATTGGTTGATGATATTGATGGTCAATCCATCGCTCTGTTAAAGATGATTTGTCCCAGTACTCATTTTATTCATGCTATTCGAGTACCTCCCAATGTGCAGTCTGCTAGGGAAGCAATTCGTTGGGTAAATTGGGGTATCTATCCTGAACAGTTTGAACAGCAATCTTAGCCTGAGTTGGCCCATCTCCACCGGACGCCCCAATGGAGTCATGGCAATTTTGACGAAACGAGTAGCACTCAAACAATAAAGCCGTCCTAGTTTTTTCACTGTAATAGTTGAATAAACTTTCCTCCAGATTTGTAGCATTGCCTTAATAGAGCCGCTATCCCCTCGCTATACTAGACCTAATCCCAGTTTCGACTCCTATGGTTACCAACCCCATACGCTGGACCGTCCGAGACCTTGACGTCATGCCTGATGACGGCGGTTGGAAGCGCTATGAAATAATCGATGGAGAATTACTTGTGACCCGCGCCCCACATATTCGTCACCAGAGCGCAGCTGGTAAAATCCACGTTCGATTAGAAAACTGGTCAGAAGAAACGGGGCTAGGTAGTGCCTTTCAAACACCAGAAGTTATATTTTCACCGACGGATGCGGTTATTCCAGATGTAGTGTGGATTAGCAAAGAGCGTTTAGCCAACGGTATTGACGACGCTGGTCATCTAGTGGTTACGCCAGAACTGATGGTCGAGATTTTATCCCCTGGCGATCGCAATGAACAACGGGATAAAGAGTTCAAACGAAAGTTATATTCGCTGTATGGGGTACAAGAATATTGGATCGTCAACTGGCATTTGCAAACGATGGAGGTCTATCGTCGTCGCAATGCTCAGCTAGAACTGGTTGGTACCTTACTATCACAGGACAGCTTAGAATCTCCTATTTTGCCGGGGCTGCTGATGCCTATGGACAAGGTCTTTTTGTAAAGTTCTGCTTCTACTCATCTTTGCCAAAATCAATGGCCTCAATCATCTCTGGTGGTGGCTTGCCTGTCATGCTTCTTCTACTAATAGATGAGAGTAATAGTGTGATTGAGCGCTAGGGAGAACAGTGGTCTGCTGCAGTGTTTGCTGTTTTAGTTGGAATGAGTGTGTGATGTTAATTCGACTGAGAAAATCTAGGTCGTGGGAGATTACCCAAAGAGCTCTTTGATAATCGTTGAGGGCTGTCACCATTTGATCGACGGTGATGATATCTAGATTATTGATGGGTTCATCCAGGATCAGTAGATCAATTTCTGAAATGGTAATCATCGAGATCGCAAGTCTTGCCAACTCTCCACCACTTAACACTGAAGCCATTTTAAACACATCGTCATTAAAAAATAAAAAATGGCCTAACTGTTGTCGCAATAGCTGGTAGTTGAGGGTAGGATTAGCTTGCTGCATATTTTGTAATACAGTTTGATTACGATCCACTAAGTCATAGGTTTGGTCTAGATAGACCGTACGCATGTCGGCTAGTTGTACGCTGCCGCCTTGTAAGCAGGCCGGTGTCGATTTATTGCCCAGCATTGCTTTGATCAAGCAAGATTTACCTGAGCCGTTGGGGCCTACGATGGTGATGCGATCGCAACTGCCAATCTGTAGCTCAATATCTTTAAGTAACAATCGCTCTCCAACCCACAGATCGGCATGTTGGATATCAATTAAATTTCTATGCTTTCGACTGTTCTCCTCCAGCTGAATACTAGTAGCCTTATGGGTTCTAATTTTTGTCGCGGCTACTTTTTGAGTGGCAGCTTTCACTGCTTTATCATGCTTTAGCTTTAATTTTCCCGCTGTGGCCTCGGCTTTGCGCTTTAATTTTCCGGCAACAATGGCGGGCATATTGCCACCCAGTGCTTGCTGGCGACCATGGCGATGGGATTGAGCAGCCCGTTTTTGCTCACTTAAAACGGTCGCTTTAGTTCGTTTTAGTTCTTTCCTAGCAGTTTCGTGCGCCCTGACCCGTGCAGCATCTACCAGCTGCTTTTGTTCCTGATAATGGGAGAAATTTCCTCCATACACCTGCAATCCTGTTGCTGTCAGTTCCCAGGTGATGTTTGCCACCTGGTCCAAAAAGAAGGGTTTGTGGGAGACAATCACAAACGCACCTCGAAACTGGCAGAGGGCCTGATACAGATCTTCAAGGGCCCAAAGATCCAGGTGATTTGTTGGTTCATCCAGCAATAAAAGATCCGGAGAACGAGATAAACCAATGGCTAGAAATAGTTTGGTCAACTCCCCACCGCTGAGACTCTGTAGCGGCAACGATAGATCTAGGGTCGTCCTGAAGACAGTTGCAAGCTTCTGTTCAATCTCCCACCATTCGTTGGAAATCACATTAAGAAATTCAAAAACAGACTCCGATCCTAGAGAATCTCGAATCGTGCTGATCTGTGGCAAGTAGTAGGTTGAACCTTGGCAGGTCACGGTTCCTTGAGTGGGCCGGATCTGGCCACTTAAAATCTTTAGCAGTGTGGATTTGCCCACACCGTTAGCACCAACTAGAGCAATTCGATCCTCTGCCGTAAGACTGAGAGAAATCCCTTGAAATAATGGTTTGGTGGACTCTAGCACATAGCTTAAATTTTCTGCAATCAAACAGGACTTTTGAGAACTGGGCATCCCGTTGCTCCTGGCAAAATGAAAGTAACAAGTTGCTGATAAGACAGCTATAGCTTTCAGCGATCACCACTGTTGTGAACGATGTGCGCAAAGCTATATATTAATTTTGGGTGTTACTGTTCCTTGGTATGCTTTGATCTGCAAGATACTGCTAAATAGTGTGTTTTACAGATCGTCTCATTCGCGAAATCAGCAACGGCTAATCTTGTAAAAGATTCAAAAACTGAAGCAAAACGGCTGATCGGCTTGTCCTTTGACTTACTCTTAAGATTACACAGTCAACATTTACCAGTCAGCTACCGGTATCGTAGGACCGACATGGCAAACTACCAAATCTACTAGCTCAGCTGTCTTACTTGAGGATGCTACTTCATTAGTTTATGTTTCGAAGTCTTTTGCTCAGGATAGCGCACCCCAAACCATAACGTCCACACCCTTGATCTTGTTTTCGTTAATGAAGGCTGTTGAATAGAGATATCGTGATCTATTCATCCTTGCCAAAGTCAATGGCCTCAATCATTTCTGGGGGTGGCTGCCAGCGATACTTGCTGAGGTTAATTTTATTGCCTTCAAATTCGATGCCTTCGTCTTCTAATAAGACTCTTTGTAAATCGTCTGACCCATCTCGAAAGGCCGATGTCGAAATCTCTCCTTTAGCATTGATGACTCGCTGCCAGGGGATATCATCTTCAGGGGCGACTTTGTAAAGGGCATAGCCGACCACACGAGGTTTGCCAATCAGACCTGCTAGCTCGGCTACCTGGCCATAGGTAGCGACTTTACCAGCAGGAATTTGACGGACAACGGCATAAATGAGATCGTAGCTGTTGGGCATAAAAGGGTTAAGCAATACAGAAAGGTGCTTGCGAAGATGAAAGTGGACACAGGCACGCTATCCCCGCTTGGGTAAGGTGCAGGTAGCGCCATCGTTGCCGGAGGTGGTGTCAAAGCAGTGGGGACAGGCTAGTAAGACCAGCGACCGAGACGCGACGGGAACTTTCTGACCATGGTCATAGACAGGGCCGTTGTCTACAAAGCCTGCGGGGTTTTTGGTGTCTAGAATTACCCGCCAGTCTTTTTGTTCTACTGATGGGGGGATAGCAAATTCCTGGAGTTCAGGATAGGCATTAAAGAAGACCAGAAAGCTGTCGTCAATGATGCGCTGGCCTTGTTTGTCCGTGTTGAGAATTTCTTCGCCATTGAGAAAGATACTGATAGCTTTGGAACTACCATCATGCCAGTCTTCATCGCTAATAATGCTGCCGTCGGGGTTGAACCAACCGATGTCAATTACGCCGGAGCCATGGATCTCGCGACCTAGAAACCACTGACGACGGCAGAGGATTGGATGCTGTTTGCGAAATGTGATTAGCTGTTGGGTAAAGGCGAGTAATTCTTTGTTTTTGTGGCGAAGACTCCAGTCAAACCAGGCGAGGACATTGTCTTGACAGTAGGTGTTGTTGTTGCCACGCTGGGTGCGGCCCATTTCGTCGCCACCTAGCATCATGGGCACACCCTGGGAGAGAAAAAGGGTGGTTAGGAAATTGCGCTGTTGTTGCGATCGCAGGGCCACAATCTCCTCATTCTCCGTTTCACCTTCCACCCCGCAGTTCCAGGACCGGTTATAGCTTTCACCATCCCGATTACCTTCACCATTAGACTCATTGTGCTTTTCGTTGTAGCTCACCAGGTCCCGCAGGGTAAAGCCATCATGGGCGGTAATAAAATTGATGCTGGCATGGGGCAACTTACCATTGGCCTGGTACAGATCAGAACTCCCGGTAAACCGAAACGCAAACTCCCCCAGACGACAGTGGTGATCGCGCCAAAAGTCGCGCATGGTGTCACGATATTTGCCATTCCATTCGGACCACAGTAGCGGAAAGTTACCTACCTGATAGCCACCCTCACCCAGGTCCCAGGGTTCAGCAATCAATTTTGTTGTCGATAGCACCGGGTCCTGGTGGATGATGTCAAAAAAGGCGGCCAGACTGTCTACTTCGTATAGTTCGCGGGCCAGGGCTGATGCCAGATCAAACCGGAATCCGTCTACGTGCATTTCCTGTACCCAGTATCGCAAGCTGTCCATAATCAGCTTAAGCACCTGGGGATGGCGCACATTGAGAGAATTACCACAGCCGGTAAAGTCCATATAGTAGCGAGGACTGCGCTCCACCAGCCGATAGTAGGCTTCATTGTCGATGCCCCGTAGGGATAGGGTGGGGCCAAAGTGATTGCCCTCGCCTGTGTGGTTGTACACCACGTCTAAAATTACCTCAATGCCCGCCTGGTGTAGAGCTTTGACCATGGTCTTAAACTCATTGACCTGGTCCCCAGCATCCCCGGCGGCACTGTACCCGGCGAAGGGGGCAAAATAGTTAATTGAGTCGTACCCCCAATAGTTATGGAGCCCGACACTGATTAAATGACCGGGGTAGGCATTGTAATGATGCACGGGCAATAGTTCAACAGCGGTTACCCCCAGGGATTTGAGGTGTTCAATGGCGGCTGGATGCCCCAGACCGGCATAGGTGCCCTGAAGTTCTGGCGGAATGTTGGGATGTTGGCGGGTAAAACCCTTGACATGGACTTCGTAAATGATGGTTTCATGCCAGGGGGTTTCAGGATAGCGATCGTCTTCCCAGTCAAAGTGTTTGTCCACCACAATGCCTTTGGGGACGAAGTCTGCATCATTCAGTGTGGACCTTTCTAAGTCGCGATCGCTATCGGCAAACCGATCCATGGGATGGCCAAAAATAGCAGGACTAAACTTCATGTCACCGCTAATGGCCAGGGCATAGGGATCTAGCAGCAACTTATCAGCGTTAAATCGTTTGCCTTGTTTTGGCTTATAGGGACCATAGACTCGATATCCATAGTGCTGACCCGGTCCCACTCCTGGCAAATACCCATGCCATACGTGGTTAGTCACCTCCGGTAGAGTTAGCCGACGCTCGTGACCTTGCGAATCAAAAAGACACAGCTCTATAGCTGTTGCATTTTCCGAGAAAACTGCAAAATTTGTCCCCTGACCGTCCCAGGTGGCTCCCAATGGATGAGAACGACCTGGCCATATTGCTGATGCCATGCTGGATTGCGCCAAAACTGTCTTATATATTAAGTCCCCTCTTTTTTTTGCCGCTACCTTAAAATCCGAAGTCTATAACTGAGCTCAGAATCATTGCTGAATTGTGTATCTATTCCAGATTAATTTTACAAAGAAAGAATGAAGCTCATCGAGCGTTATTAAAAGCTTTTATATGCTTTTGATTATCTTAAGCCTTAGTTAATCGATGACAATGTTTTCTTAATCTGATGCTCAAATTCTTTAACCTCTGCTCTGTAAGTTGCTAGGGGGGAGTGAGGTGACCTGCTGAAGAGCGGTCTTGCGTTGTGAAGCAGAGATTTTTCCATAGAGAATTTGAAGCATTAGTATGAAACGGTTTGGTGTAATTGGTCGCATTGCTACCATGGCGGCGACTGTGAGTTTGGTGAGCTTGGCTGGAAATAATGCTGCCCAGGCATTTAGTCTGACTATTTTGCATAACAACGACGGTGAGTCTGATTTGCTGCCGGGAGAAGATGGCTTTGGGGGAGCGGCGCAGTTTGTTGGTGAAATCAATAACATCCGCAATACGGCCACCACAGATGATGTGTTGCTATTGTCGTCTGGCGACAATTTCCTGGCGGGTCCCGAGTTTAATGCGAGTTTGACGGATGGTGTTTTTTATGACGCCATTGCCCTTAGCAATGCGGGCTATGATGCCATTATTTTGGGTAACCATGATTTTGACTTTGGCCCCGATATTTTGGCTGATTTTATCGGTGAAGTCGATGCGTCTATTCCCTTCTTGAGTGCCAACCTGGATTTCTCGGCTGAAGCTGCTTTACAAGATCTGGTGGCTGCTGGTCGGATTGCCAAGAGTACCGTGGTGACTAAAGGTGGTGAGCAAATTGGTATTGTTGGTGCCACTACGCCTAACTTACCGTTTATTTCTAGCCCTGACGGTGTCGTTGTTGGTCAGGATGTGCAAGCGGCTGTTCAGGGTGAGATTGACGCGCTGACTGCGGCTGGAGTGCAAAACATTATCTTTGTGAGCCATCTGCAGGGGGTGGATGAAGACCAGGCGCTGATTGCTCAACTCAGTGGTGTTGATGTTGCGATCGCAGGAGGTGGTGACGAACTACTTGATAGTGGTGATACCAGCAACCTAATTCCGGGAGATACCCCTGATGGTCCCTATCCCATTTTTGTCACTGATGCCAATGGCAATGAAGTTCCGGTCGTCACCACTCCTGGACAATATAGCTACGTAGGCCAGCTGGTTGTTGAATTTAACAACGGTGTGGCAACGGTTATTGATCCTGGTACAGCCAGCGACCCGGTAGCTATCGATGGTGATTTTATCGACGCGGCCACTCAAGCGGCTGTTGCCGACCCTGTCCAGGCGTCATTAGATGCCCTGGAGTCCAATGTAATTGCGCAATCTGAAGTCAACTTAAATGGTGAGCGTAATAGCATTCGGGGTGAAGCAACTAACCTGGGTAATTTAATTGCCGATTCGTTTCTATGGCAGGCCAATGCACTGGCGGCTGACTTTGGGCTGGGTGAAGTAGACATTGCCCTGGGTAACGGCGGCGGTATCCGTAACGACAGTATTATTCCTGCAGGGGATTTTACGGAAGCCGATACCTTTGATATTCTGCCGTTTACCAACTTCCTCAGTGTTTTCGAAGCCATTGAGGCGGACAACCTGAAGGATATTTTAGAGAATGCCGTGTCTCGGATGGAGCTGGACCCAGCTACAGGAGAGACTGCACCCACTGGTGATGGCACCGGACGGTTTGCCCAGATTGCGGGTTTTAGCTTTGAGTACAACCCCACGCTGACGGCCATTGAGATTGATGTGGACGGTAATATCACCACCTCTGGTGAACGGGTGATCAACGTGACGCTGGATGATGGTACGGTCCTGATTCAAGATGGTCAGGTGTTACCGGATGCTCCGGATATTTCCTTGGCGATTGTGGACTTTTTGGCTCGTGGTGGTGACCAGTATCCCTTTGGGGATGCCGCCTTTACTAACCTGGGTGTCTCCTATCAGCAGGCGTTGGCCAACTACATCACTGATGAGTTAGGGGGAGTGATCTCAGCGGCTGACTATCCTGAAGGGGGTGGAGGTCGTACGGTAGTGACCGATGCGCTACCAGTGGTGTCCCCTGTGGATGAGCCTCCTATCGTTAATCCACCTGACTCTGAATCTGTGCCAGAGCCAGGCGTAGTGGTGGGTCTGGTCGGTTTAGGCCTGTTGGGTGCTCGTCGTTTAAAGCGCTATGCATAGACCGGGTTGATGTGTAGACTGGCACCTGCCCCTACTCTGTAACCCTGATAAAAAGCAGAGAAACTACCAGGTTTCTCTGCTTTTTTGTGATAAAAATCACACAGCGCTTTATGGTCGATCACTCAAATTTTTGGGGAAATTGGGCCACAATATGTGAATTGATCTATACAAAGAGTCGTGAAAATCGCCAAGTCAATGCCCAAACTGTGTACTAAGCCGTTGAAACAGCAGCCGTTTCATACCTATCGTGATCCAAAAACTGGCCGTTGGTATGTACTGAGAAAGCCTGCCTCTACGAAATAAGCAAGAAATGCTATTTGGGTGCGACAATAACGGGGCAAAACGTTGCCTAGTCCCCTATGCGTCAAGCCTATCCCCCAATTCAACCCTACCGACAGGGGCAACTGTCGGTCTCTGCGCTTCATACGCTGTACTTTGAGGAAGTAGGTAATCCAGAGGGGAAACCGGTGGTGTTTCTCCATGGTGGTCCTGGTGGCGGTATTGTTCCTTTTTATCGTCAGTTTTTTGATCCACAGCGTTGGCGGATCGTGCTGTTTGACCAGCGTGGCTGTGGACAGAGTACACCCCACGCTGAGCTGACGGATAATACTACCTGGGATTTGGTGGATGATATCGAACGATTGCGATCGCATCTAGCCATTGACCAATGGACCGTCTTTGGTGGTAGCTGGGGGAGCACCTTGGCGCTGGCCTATGCCCAGCACTATCCGCAACGATGCGCTGGGCTAATTTTGCGAGGCATCTTTATGCTGCGTCCCAAGGAGATTCGTTGGTTTTATCAAGAGGGGGCCAGCTATATTTTTCCCGATGCTTGGGAGCATTATTTGGCACCTATTCCGGAGGCAGAGCGCCACGATCTAGTCGCCGCATATTACCGACGGTTAACCAGCCCCGATCCACAGGTGAAGCAGCAAGCAGCCCGTGCCTGGGCGATTTGGGAAGCGAGCACCAGTTATCTCATCCAAAACTCTCAGACCATGAAGCGCTTTGGTCAAGACGAGTTTGCTGATGCCTTTGCGCGCATTGAGTGCCATTACTTTATCAATGGCGGCTTTTTTAATCCCCCTGATCAGCTATTGCAAAACATTGCCAAGATTCGCCACATTCCAGCTGTCATTGTTCAGGGTCGTTATGATGTTGTCTGTCCCATGACGTCCGCCTGGGAACTCCATCGGGCCTGGCCTGAAGCGGAGTTAGTGATTGTCCCCGATGCTGGGCATTCGGCTATGGAACTAGGGATTTTAAGCGCCTTGATAGACGCAACAGATCGATTTGGACGGATCTAGAGAGAGCTGTTCGAACTATGCAACCGGCTATGGCAAAAAGAAGACAGTCATCAAGACAAGTAAGATAACGAAGGCCAGGCTGAGGATACGTCTTAGGGCCATTGTCCATCGATAGCGCCGCAGTCGCAGAGTCTTGGTGCTGTGACTGCAGTTGGTATTGACTGGGCCTGCAATTGATACAGGTCTGATGGTTTGACCCGCCCACGGATCGAGGGTGTACACGCAGGGTTTAAGCAAAGAGTCGAGTTCTCGATCCAGCCAGCCAGCCGACTCCAGTAGTTGTCTGGCTCGATACAAGGTTGTGGGAGTTGCTACTGTAGCTTTAATTACGTCACTGCCCGTTATGGGATGATTGTGGTTATCTATCTGATGAAATGCGGCGCGAGGTAGAGGAAAAACTAGAACGCCATTAATTTCTTCAGGAAACCATCCATTAGTGAGTAATAATTCTGCAACATCCAATTCTGTTTTTAATGAGAGAACAGGCATCGACCAGGCTATGTAAGTGTTCTCACTGAAATTAACATAGCCTTTTGGTTGCCCCCTATGACGGTCTTGTTGGATTACATAGGTTTCATCGAAGTGTTCGTACAATCTGACCCCGCTTCATCGCCATTTCATGGCAAATCAGAGCTGGAACTTCTCTCTACGTCAATTGTCGTAGGTCTCTAGGCATAATGTCATAGGTAAGATGATCCTAGGGAATAATGTCTGTATTGAAAAATCTGTTAGGAAATCAGCAAAATTGATGTGAAGGATGGGGTGATCGCCATGAATCAAGATGCTTAGTTTTGTAACAGGAAACACTGATCAAATTATTTATTTGAGAGGGGAGCTTCCGTCATCACTCTGATTTTCTTTTGCCTTAGGGGTGGTTAGGCTGCGGATAGCTTGGGCAGTAATAACACAGTACTATTTATTTATTATGGATAAGCAGAGTTGGTATGCACGACAGATAGCACGTTTGGCCTATCGGCGTGGTTGCACATTGGCACGACAGGGAAATCACCAAAGTGCGATCGCAGCTCTATCTCAGGCGCTTGCTAATCATCCTGATACGGCGTCAGTGTATATTAGCCGTGGCTTAAGCTATCGTGCTTTGGGTCAGCTAGATCATGCGCGTCAAGATTTTGTGGCGGCCATTGATTGTGCGGAGAATCCGGCTGTTGCTTATTTTCACCTGGGCCAGCTTGCCCAGGCGCAAGACATGATGGCTGACGCGCTCAGGGATTGGCAGCAGGCAATTGCCCTCAACCCTAGTTATACCGATGCTCATTATCAGCTGGGTGTCGTCCAAACTCAAATGAACGATCTAGCGGCAGCGCTGGCCAGTTTTGATCAGGTTCTAGAGCGTAATCCCAACCGGGCTGAGGCCTATTTAAAGCGGGGACTTGTTCGACATCAGCTAGATGATTTAGAGGGTGCGATCGCAGATTGGCAACTGGCTACCCTCAATGATCCGTCGTTAGCAGATCAGGTCCCATCCGTAGCAAAACCCGATAGATTAGCGCCGATCAAAGACTTACTTCAAGCTGAGCTGCAGCCCATTGATGTCAGCGTTAAGCAGCAGGGGAAAACCCTGGAAATTTCTCTCAAGCGACAGGTGGGTGAAGGGATCAGTTATTTCACCCTACCGGATCAGGTGTGTGATTTACTGTTACCGCTCGAACTATCAGAAATCACCCAATTTACGCTGATTGGCTATGTCGGCAATGTGCGGGGACCTGAGTGGGAGAAACGGTATGACCTGTACAAAAATCAGCCCTGCCCCCCCAGCCACTGGTCAACAGCATTAGCCGCGTTGATCACGTTTCCCCCTGTGGGAGTCACTGCCCTGCTCTATGCCAGTCAGGTAAAACGATTTTATCGTCGTGGCCAGTATCCTGATGCTCGTCGGGCATCTAAAGCTGTTAGGCAGCTATCGCTGGTGGGCACTGGAGCCATGTGTCTATTAGCATCACTACCGCTAGGATACACAGCGATCAAATCTATTCAAAATGAGCCTGTTCCCCCGGTCAGAACGGCACGGTCGATTGACTATGACGTCATTCAATAAAGTCGTGAGCAGTCTACTTTGCTAAATAACAGTTTTCTCACTACTGTCATCATCAGCCGTTGCTGATTGAGAGGATAAACCGGTCTGAGAGCAGTGCAGCTAGTCCAGACTTGACAGATTAGATGTACCGAGGGATCAGCAACACCCATAATAATAATTACAAACCAACCGTTCTAGAGAGTGAGCGGTTGGTTTTAATTGTATATCTGGCAGGCGTTTGTAAGATGCAGGAGTCATTAACCCCTCATAGGTTGCAGCAAGCTGTGCAGGACCTGATTAAACGAGATCCAGCCTTTGCTGAAATTATCAACTGCTACGATTTCCCTCCGTTTTGGCAAAGAGAACCCGGATTTTCGACGCTGATTCACATCATACTTGAGCAACAGGTGTCTCTGGCGTCTGCCCATGCAGCCTACAAACGTCTACAAACCCAATGTAGTCCCTTGACCCCGGAGAAATTTCTGAAACTAACGGCTGTCGAGCTGAAACAGATAGGCTTTAGTCGTCAAAAAACAAGCTATGGACGGGCGTTAGCCCATGCAATTTTAGATGAAACGCTTGATTTAGATAGTCTAGATACCCGGAGTGATCAAGCTGTTCTTGAACAGCTGATGCAGGTTAAAGGGATTGGTGTGTGGACTGCGAACATCTATATATTAATGGTTTTGAAGCGGCCTGATATTTGGCCTAAGGGTGACTTAGCACTGCAGACCGCCATCCAACAGCTGAAGGGATTGACCAAACGACCGACCTCGGACGAAGCCCAGATGATGAGCGAAGTGTGGCGACCCTGGCGGGCAGTAGCGGCCAGATTACTATGGCACTTTTATCTGAGCAAACGACAGCAGGTTTATCCCTGAGTGGGGGCATGGGTAACTTTGCTGATCAGATTTTTTTTTCGGACACGTCCGGAATCGTCAATTAATAATGTGTTACTGACTATAGCTCTCCAAGAGAAACTAGCTCTCACCGCAAATTAATGATTTTGATGCAGTCAGTATTAAAACCATAAAATTCTGCGAAGGGGGTAGACATCCTTGTGTTATGCATGTAGCATATCAGTAATACATTAAAGCAACCTGGTCGAGTTGCTTTGGTTCAGTGCCATCGGCGTTCTAACCGATTTATTCACCGTTACACCAGAGGTATAAGTACTATGAAACGCTTTATAGAAGTCATAGGCTCGAAAAGATATGTACCATTCTTTGAACATTTGGTGCTAGTGGTGCGGTGTTTAGGGATTGGCTTGAGTAATCCCATGCTCAATGGCATTTGGACCAAGGCAGTTAATGGCGCTGATGCAGGACGTTTTAGCGCTAATAAACTATCCTGTGGTGCGATTACCGTAGATTTCAATCGACCAGAACCTAACCGATATAGACGAAGCGGGGAACTCAGGCGTTTAGCTGTGTTACCTATCTAGACCCAAGACCTACTCAGGTTTTTGGCCCTCGCTTCCAGCATCCGGAAGCGAGGGCCATTATTTTTGGACATTTTTAGGGCTTGAAAGGGCTTAACCATGACATTACGACCGTATAAACACGTATTGCCGATATATCAACCTATCGTCCTCTTTTCCAAAAACTATTTACCCATGGCGCGAATTAATCTCAAGCGAGCAACGGTTCTTTTAGTAACTGGCCGGGCAGAACCTGTAGACCTAATAGGGAAAACCTGGCAGATGCGATCCCCCAGCCTGACCCTTGAGATTCCTGAGTATATTCGTCTGCGGGCTGGGAATAGCGATCGCATTTGGAAAACACCACCGGTCAATCGTCGCGAAGTGCTACGACGCGATGGCCATCGTTGCCAATATTGCGGTAGTAAGCAACAGCTGACGCTGGACCATGTGGTGCCGCGATCGCAAGATGGTACTCACACGTGGGATAACGTGGTGATCGCATGCGCCCCCTGCAACTCTCGTAAGGGAGCTCGCACCCCGGATGCTGCCAGCATGCAACTCATGAAACGACCTAAAGCGCCCATGCATCCAGTTGTTGCCTTCGCAGAACAGTTCTGGAAAGAACAGAAGAAACCGTCACTGATTTAGAGAATGAATCGATCTGAAGGCAGGGTAATGAGCCCAGACTTTACAGATGAAATCATATCGAAGATCAGCAACACTCAGACGACTTAATAGCCTGTGCCGCCGTCGGCATGTGACTGACCCAACCATCCATGGAGATTGTCAGCCGTGTTGAAGCTGAACTATACCAATTACGGCCTTTTTCTTGAGCAGGTAACTGCATCCTTAGATGCAGTTGCTACTCAACGAGTCATGCTAGCAGTTAACGTTGGTGAAACCTTACATCTAGAACCCAGTAGAGCTTCCTTTTTACTACCTGTTGAATTGCCGGGTATTACCCAGCTTGAGTATCTACTCAGGCAAAATGCAACAGATGTCATTGATCTAACCAGTGTTGATGACGAGTTTGTTGAAATAAGCCTTAAGGGAACCTGGATTGCAAATAGTGCCAACGCTGAATCTGGCACTTTTATCACTGCCCTGGCACCTGAAAGCGAAATGCTTATCTACGAGCTATGGCAAGTGACCCAACGGCAGACTGCTTATTTCATGTAGCTGTCGAAAGAAGGCTGAACAAACTTCTTTTATTACTTCCCACAGTAGAGATTGTGCTACGTGAGTAACGCTTTTAGTTTCCCCTTGTTAAAGGAGGCTAGGAGGGGTCTCAGTTGTTAATGCAAGTTAGAATCCTTCCTTTAAGTCCCCTTCACAGAGGGGAAACTTTGAGCTGGGCTAAATCTCCTCTGCGACTATTAAAAACTTTCTTGTCAGGAACATCACCATGTATTTAGTCTCACCATTTTTCCTTGCTTGGAGTCGTAAGCCATTCAAATATTGGCGATTTTCTCGGCGACAACAACCATCCAATTTCAGTGCATCTAATGAGAGAAGCTTGACGGTATCTTCTGATAAACATCATGTTGATGCCGTAAGTGAAGTGCAAAAAGTGAAACGACTTTATTTCCTTGAGCGCGGTCCCTTTGTGTGAAATCCGAGAAGATTCTAATAAGGTTCTTTTGCTATCTTATTGGTTTTAATTGAAAGTCCTTAAAGGTGTTCAAACCCTTTCTGTATATGGCTTTAAAATCTCTCGAAAAATCTCTCGAAAACCCTTGATATTGCGCAGTGTGTTTTGTAGTACATAAATAGTGCAGGAGTGCTACGAATTTAAGTCTCAAAGATAAGTGCTTAACACATCATCAAGACTCAAACCCGAACCTTGAAAACTAAATATTTCCCTTTCTGGGGGTGTAACTCAGTGGTCTAGAGTGCCTGTCTGTCGAACAGGAAGTCGCGAGTTCAAATCTCGTCATCCCCGTGTAGCTTAAGTTCAGGTAGCCAAGTTGGTTTAAGGCGTCGGTCTGCAAAACCGAAAATCGTGGGTAGCTCCTCGCGGATACGCTTCGCGAACGACTCCCACCCTGGATTCCACTGCAGTGTCACCTAATAGGTTAAGGTACTCGCCTCATAAGCGAGGATATGCAGGTTCGAGTCCTGCCACTGCAACCAGACGCAGGGATGGTGTAACGGCTAACTCTCGGTCTCCAAAACCGATGCTCTGGGTACCCTTCGGGAAGCCTTACGTCTACAAATCCTACCGTTCTCGTTGTTTTTCAATCCATGTTGAAAAACATACATTGAATCCCCTGGTAGCTCAGTCAGGTAAGAGCGCTTGTCTGAAAAACAAGAGGTCATCCGTTCAAATCGGATCTGGGGGGCTTGCATCCATCATGGGTGCTCAATGGGGTGTAGTTCAATTGGCAGAGCGCCTGGTTGTTACCCAGGAAGTTGGAGGTTCGACTCCTCTCGCCCCAGCCATTGATTGTCGGGTGTTGCTGATCCCCGATTAAGTCAAGTTAAATATATTCTGCTAGTGACGAGGTTACTGGCAGAATATGCTTCAAATCAGCAACAACTATTGCCGAGTGGACGAATTAGCAAGTCGCCTGACTCTGAATCAGGAGGTTGTAGGTGCAAATCCTACCTCGGCATCCAATCCCCTGTGGTGTAACTGGCAACATCTCGCACTTTGACTGCGAAGATTCTAGGTTCAAACCCTAGCGGGGGAATTGGAGAGATTTGATCATGCTTGGGTCGATTTAATTTCTCCATTTCTTGCTCCTGTAGCCCAACTGGAAGAGGCGGCTGATTCAAAACCAGCTTACGTGTGGGTTCGACTCCCCTCAGGAGTACCAAATCGGGATGTACGTCAGTGGTGAGACGGCCTCACCGGGAGCGAGGAGGCCGTAGGTTCAAATCCTGCCATCCCGACCATTTGCCCTTGTGATGCAACTGGTAGACATGCCGTGCTTAGAACGCGGTTGTTGTGGGTTCGACTCCCACCAAGGGTACCAAATCGGGATGTAATTCAGTGGTCAGAAGCCTTGTTTTGGGGACAAGGAGCCGCAGGTACTCTTCGAGAAGCCTGGCGTCTACAAATCCTGCCATCCCGACCATTTGCCCTTGTGACGGAACCGGTATACGTGCTGGCTTCAGAGACCAGATTTTGTGGGTTCGACTCCCACCAAGGGTACTGGGCGTTTGCCCACATATGCTCTCGTGGCGGAACGGCATACGCACTAGACCGAGGATCTAGTTGTTGTGGGTTCGACTCCCACCGAGAGTACCAGGGTTGTTAGCTAAGTGGTACAGCAGCCGTCTCTTAAACGGAAGAGCGTAGGTTCGATCCCTACACAACCCACCAGCCCCTGTGATGCAACTGGTAGACATGGTCCGCTTAAAACGGATTTGTTACAGGTTCGACTCCTGTCAGGGGTATGGCAGTAATGCTAATAGCAATAAACTTACAAAAGGAGGTGAATCCGATGAAGCTTGCAGAAGCCCTAATGCAACGGGCAGATTGTCAGAAGAGAATTGCTCAGCTGCGTCAGCGTTTAACCCGCAGTGCCAAGGTCCAGGAAGGTGAACAGCCCCCTGAGAATCCTCAAGAGCTGCTGTCGGATGTGGATGCTGCAATTACTGAACTTACCCGTTTGGTGCAGCGGATTAATCAGACTAATGCTAATACAGTATTTGCTGAGGGTTCTCTATCAGATGCCCTGGCTCAGCGGGATACTCTACTTACTAAGCGAAGTGTTTTGGAAAACCTAATCCAAGCCGCCTCCATTACCCACGATCGGTATAGCCGTTCAGAGGTGAGATTTGTGAGTACAGTAGATATTGGCAGTCTACAGCGTCAGTTAGACAGTATCTCACGGGATTATCGTTTACTAGATGCGCAGATTCAATCGCTGAACTGGCAAATTGACCTGTTAGGTGGTTAAAGCAAATAGTCGGTAGCTAAATTCAACAGAAGCGAACACAACCCGCCAACTGGGCAAGTTGGAACATATCGTCTCGCAAACGATTCCTTGGTGCGCTGGGGGCAAGTGCAAATGGGTTCAATTCCCGTTTATCAATTACGCCCAGCATTGTGACAAGTGCACATCCTATTGTGACTGCTTACTACCCTGTGTTGATCGGTTGAATTTAGTGAGGGTGGGTTCGGGGACTATTGCTGGTGTAGCTCAATTGGCAGAGCAACTGTCTTGTAAACAGAAGATTGCAGGTTCGATGCCTGCCACCAGCCCCATTTACTGACGGGAGGTTGCAGGCTGACTAACTTTTGTCAGTCAGTCAGGGTTCATAGTTGCGTCGCGACGTTCCCCGAAAACCGTAAACGGATAACAGGTTGCAGAAGCACTGAAAGGAATTCATTGTCCGAGATGGGGGAAGCTCCCATTTGCCTCAGGGTAGTAAGGAAGCGCGTTTCCTGAAAGTTATCGTTGGTCGATGCGGGTTCGAGTCCCGTCCTCTCCATTAGTTGTTAAAGAAAGTATTACCCGATATCAACACAACCTTGCTTAGGATTGTTATTGAGTTTGTACCATGAGTGAACATCGCCTGAGTGAAATTGTAATTGAGCGTCCCCGAGGTGGGATGCGGATTAGTGCTAAAAAGCTGAAGGGATATCGAAAGGAGCTGAATCAGATTACGCAAGTGGCGACTGAAGATGGATTGCTAAGTCCCTATTTGATTAAGACGCGACGACAGTCTAAGTGGCTATCAGATCACCTAGGGCCGTTGCGTAAATTGTTGCAGTCTCAAGTGGGTCAACCCTGGGATCAGGTTTATAGTCGCCTCTGCCGCGACCTTAATCCTCGTACCATGGCTGGTCAGCATGTAATTGATCACCTTTGGGCTTTTGTAGAACAGCATGTAGAGATGATTGATGGTTTGCCCTATACCAAACAAAGACAGTGGCATTGGAATGGTGAACGTCCCTCTTTAGCAGATAGCTATGGAACACAATTCTATGTGCATCCTGAAACAGGCTTACTGTGTGTGGTGCCTAAAGTGTGTCGCAGACGAGAACCTAAACCCCCTAACCATGAGATTGAAATCACTGCTTATGAACAATATCGTCAAATAGAGAATATCTGGTACCGTATCACCTTTGAGGTACTATCATTCCCCTTTGTTTGGGATATGTTACTCAAAGAGATGATTGATGCTAAAAAGGCATTGCAAACATATGGTCGAAAGATCTACGCTGCCAAGAAGCGTCAGTGTAGTAAGCGAGATCTAAAAAAAGTTCGTGAAATGTTGTAATCGTCAGGTTGTTTGCCTAAAAAACAGTTCTCAGCTTGGCAGATAAAATAAGATTGCCAAGCTGAGAAATCAAGATAACCTGTTAGGAAGAGAGTGTAGGTAGGGGCTTGCCTTAACCCTAAAAAGGGCGTGTGATGAATCAAGCGCCACCTCCTGGACTCAAAAAGCCAAGATGCCCGTTGACGCTCACATTACCTTTGGGTGCTTGCGCTTAAATAATCACCCCGTTACCCCATCACTCATCCACCCATCCACAGCCCCAACCTGGGTCTTTATTTTTGTGCAATCTCCTTGTGCAGTGAAGAATCTATAGAAAATGTAGACAAGTAGCCATAGATAATGGAATGCTCAAACAGAGAGCTATTTAGGGCAATCCTATGGACCGTGAATCCCTACTAAAATTTCCGCGTTATATATTCTATACGGTTTTAGTATGTGGCTTATTTTATGTTCTAATTCCGATAGATCCGCCTATATTACAATCTTCGATTGTTAAGATTTCCATTCAAAAGCTAACAATCTTAATAGTTGTAGCTCTTTTTCTGGAGCGTGCTCTAGAAGTATACAAGCTATCCTATTTGTCACAAGAAAAAGAACGACTAGCTGCTCAGGTGGAACATGTTCAGGTGGAACTCCAGTTACTACTGACCAACGCTGATGAAAGCTCTAATAACGAAGCGATTAAGGCCGTGAAGCTTCGTTTATTTAATGCGGAAGAAAGTCTACGGGTTTATAAAAATTATATGCGTCAAAACCTTTTGCGAGTCGCGATCGCATTTGGGACGCTAATTAGTTTAGTTGGGGTGCGATCGCTAGAAAGTGCATTTAACTTTCCTGAACCAGAGTCTATTCTAGAGCTTTTTCGCTTTTACTTATTTAGGGTGCTAGATGTCATTCTGACTGCCGGTCTAATTGCCGGTGGTAGTGAAGGCATTCACAATATTATTAAAAAGCTCAGCAATCTTTTTCCCGATGTCCCTCAAAAAGTAGTTGATTTTATTCAGGCTTTGAAACAGGACGTTGCTTAGTTTTGAACAACTATTAGCAGCAGTTTAATCAGAGTTGTCGTAAGCGTCCCCTTCGACTTCGTTCAGAGGATGCCTGAAGTACAAGGAAAAAATGCCGCTTCGTTATTAGCTGGTTGAGCAGAATCGAAGCCAGCGGTGTTAGGGACGTTTACTTTCGGCTATTTGCTTACCATAGCTGAACTGTAATATCAGATAGCTGTTCTGCGTAATTTTGTAATAGGTGCTGTTCCAGCGTCTCTTCCAGTTCTTCAAAAGATAAACTCTTTCCTGACAGACTATTCAGATAATTTCCCAGCTGAGTTCGGATGTCCAAAAAGTCAGGATGCAGAACACCTGCTTTGTAACTGTAACTGACAGCAGCATCTAAAGTTCTTTCTTGACTCAGGAGATCATTTACCTCAAATCTCCAATTTTCTTCAACATGACCCTGTGCCCATCGAGTAACGGTACTGATGCAGTGATAGGGAACATGCTCACGAGGAAGAATTTCTAACTCCAGTGTAATGTGCTCTAACTGAGAATACTGCTCCAACAAATTTTGTGTAATGGACAGATTGACAACTTCCCAATAATCATATTCTTCTGGATAGTTCATCAATAGTTCAGCAGCATCACGGATTAAGATTGCACTTTCTAACCCACGGCTGTCATCTTTTAATCCATACTTAAGAGAAAGCCTGATATGACTGATCATCCCCTGATGTGGGACCAATAAGCTAAAGGGTGATGTTTCGATGTCTTGAATAAATTCAGCTGGATGGTGCTGGTAAGCTGGCGTGATCAGAGGTGTTGCTAAACTGCCTAAAATGCTTGAAACGGATGCTAAAAGATAAACATTAAATATTTTTCTCTTAAATGAAAATTTTGTAGCCATTATGATAAGTAGACTAATATTTAGTCCATAGAGAGCAAGAATGTTCTCTCAAATTATTAAATAGTCGCGTGGATTTACTCCTGATGTTTTATACGGAAATAATCGGGGTATGTATCGGTTGACATAATTACACTAGTGATCGTGAGAATTTTGCTATTTGTTGCGATCGCGCAATCATGCAGTAGGAATAACCAAGTCCACCACAATAGGTGCATGGTCAGATCCCGTATCAATACCTGTATGAATGTTAGCTACTTTGATTTCTGGACTGACTAAACAATGATCGATGGGAATTTGTAGAGGCGCGATCAACCATTGAAACCAGGTAGGTAGGCGATAGTAGCTGCCTAGTCTAGGCCAAGTGGCCTGAATGCCAAAACCCTCGCGTGCATTCTTCAGCTGGGTTTGTTGAATTAGAGCCTGATAATAAGGCGACCACATGGTGATATTTAAATCACCCAGTAGTAAGACAGGCTCGGTTTGAGTTTTGATATAGTCTTCGGCATCGGCCAGTAACGTATTACGAGATTGAAACATCCTGTGCTCGATAGGCGGCAAAGGATGAACCGCAACAAGGGAAAGGAGGTTTTCCCCCACTGTCAAATTCGCAACTAATGACTCCCGTGCGTGCAGGCCAAATTGTTGAAGTTGTATATTTGATAGGGGAGATTTACTATACAAGATGATGCCATCGGCTGCAGCAAGGTAAGTACTGTAGGGAAACTCAGTTTTTAGGGCATCCAGCTGAGTTACCATCGTTCGACCAACTTCGATAAAGAGAGCCAGATCGGGCTGTTCAGCAGCCATCAGGGAGAGTGTTTGGGTGGCATCGTTGTTGCTAAAATTCAGGTTGGCTACCAGAACACGGTAATTAGCAGGCAGATGACCCAGATGAGATGGCAGATACCAGGGGATCACCTGGGCTGATAGGATTGCTGTGCAAAAAAGGACTATCAGTAAACCTGTATGCCTTAGGAGTAAGCTGATGCCCGCTAATACAAGTGTGATAAAAAAATACTGTACCTGGAAGTGAGAAAAAATCTCTAAATATAAAGACCAGCCAAACTGGTTTGCCAGCAAAGCCAGGGCTGTAAGGGCTATAGCAATGACTACACAGCTATAGCTAAGGATATCAAAGAGTTGTTTCATAGACTCGAGCACAGTTTGAAAGATATTGCACAGCACAACAGCAGACTGTCTGGGCTACAGCCTTTATTAAGTTATTCCAGAATGGTGGCCACTGCTTTTGTTCAGCCTTAAAAAACAGTCCAAATTTTGGTCATCATTTCTTGGTCTATTGATGAGCTGTGTGAGCACTTTGGTACCCTTAACTTTAGAGATGGACAACGTTATGCAATTCCAGCTCGTTGGGCCAAGGCAGATGCATACTTACAGCCACTTGATCTGAAAAAAGATGGGGTAGATAGCGGCTAATGAAAACTTTGGACCTGATTCAATAGGCTCACGACGCGTTGTGAAAGCCCACGGCTAGAACTGCTAATCTGCGCCATCTTCTTGAATGCTTACCTAATTTTTAGATTTCTCTCATCGCTCAGTTTGTATTACGATTTAGTTTATATATTGAAGTTGTGTAAGGAATTGAGGTCTAACTATCTTGCTGAAAGATTATAGTAAGTAACTTCTCGCACTTGCATTGTTCTATGCTATCGATGCAAAGGATTTTAATTCTAGCTGCTAATCCACTAGATGCATCCAGACTACTTTTGGATAAGGAAGTTCGTGAGATTGAGAACGTACTGGCACGCGCTAAGCAGCGAGAAAGGTTCGATATCAGAACTCATATTGCGGCTCGTCCAAGTGATATTCAGCAGGCATTCCTAGATTATGAGCTTCAAATCGTTCATTTTTGTGGTCATGGAGATGGGGCCAATGGTCTGATATTTGAAGATGATAGTGGCAAAGGGCAATTGATTAGCTCTCAGGCTTTAGCCAATTTGTTTAAACTATTTGCTGATCAGGTGAAATGTGTAGTGCTTAATGCATGTTATTCCGAGGTGCAGGCGGCGGCGATTGTGAATTATATAGATGCGGTTATTGGGATGAATCAGCCCATTGGAGATTGGGCGGCAATTCGTTTTTCGGAAGGATTTTACCGAGGGTTGGGTGCTGGAAGAGATGTTGAATTTTCTTACAAGTTAGGGTGTAATTCTCTTGAGCTGCAAGGTATTCCAGAAGAGCATATTCCGGTGCTAAAACTGAAAGGGGATAGAATAAAATTTGACCAGATAAAAGACTCTGGTGTGCTGCAGGATTTAAACTTGTCGTCTGGACAGTCTCCGATAGAATCACATGTCCTTAGCAGTGATAAGAGTAATGTGGCTACGAATGAACTTCTGGCTAAGCATTTATTTGATGATACTTTACAAGTTAACTGCTATTCCGAGTTTTATGTTGAGCGCACCCCCTTAGAAACCATTTGTCTTGATACGCTCTATCAGCCGGGTGCTCTAGTCCGGATCAAAGCGCCATCTCTGATGGGTAAAACCCTGCTGATGGATTATGTTCTAACTCAGCTAGAGTCAAAAGGCCTAAAAACAGTTCGGATTAGCTTAGAATTCGCCGATCGTCAGGTGCATTTTTCCAATCTCAATCGCTTTCTGCGGTGGTTGTGTATCAATATTACTCGGGTACTGGCTCTACCCAATGAGTTGGATGATTATTGGGATGAAGCAGGCATGGGCAGTAAAGTCAGCTGTTCCACCTATGTGGAGGAGTATTTGCTAGCTGCCAGTAATGCACCCCTGGTGCTCTGTTTAGATGATGTAGATTTGTTGTTTCCCTACCCTGAAATTTACGAAGACTTTTTTGGGTTGTTGCGATCATGGTACGAAATGGCTCGCACCCGCAGTCGCCCTCTGTGGAAACAGTTACGTCTCGCGATTGTTCACTCTACCGATGTATATATCCCACTCAACATTAATCAATCACCCTTTAATGTTGGCGTACCCATCGAACTCACCGAATTTACCCCAGAACAAATTGAACAGTTTGCTCAGAACCATGGGTTGGCTACCTCATTGGATCTGACTCCGCTGATGGCCATGGTAGGTGGACATCCTTATTTACTAGAACAGGCGTTTGACTATCTGAAGGCCCATCCTGAAGAGTCTTTACACACGCTGTTAGCTGCAGCGCCCACCGAAACCGGCATCTATGCAAATCATCTACGAGAACATTGGATTACCCTACGGGATACGCCAGCCCTGATGGAGACCCTACGCCAGGTGGTGTATGCCAGGGAGCCGATGGTGTTGGAGTCAGTCCAGGCCCATCAGCTCCATAGTATGGGGGTAATCAAGCTGACGGGCAATATTGCAGAGCCTCGCTGTCAACTCTATCGTCGGTACTTTGCTACCCAGTTGGGAGATGGGTAATGGAGGAGAACTATCTCTATCAGTCGGGGGGAAGTTTACCGCCCAATGCGCCCAGTTATATCTCACGGCAAGCTGATGATGAGCTGTTTAATGCACTGTTGGCAGGCACCTACTGCTATGTTTTAACCTCTCGTCAGATGGGTAAATCTTCGCTGCGGGTGCGAACCGTAGAGCGTTTGTTTGATGCTGGGGTGCGCTGTGCCGAGGTAGAACTGTTGGGCATTGGCAGCCAGGAGATTACAACTAGCCAGTGGTATGGTGGCATTATTCAAGTGTTGATTTCAAGTCTGGGTCTGCGGGTCAATCGTCGAAAATGGCTGCGGGAGCACGAAGATCTCTCTCCGGTGCAGCAACTGGGTACGTTTGTAGAACAGGTGGTGTTGCCCCAAACTCAACAGCCAGTGGTGCTCTTTTTTGACGAAATTGACAGTGTTTTAGGGCTGAACTTTGCCACGGATGACTTTTTTGGTCTGCTGCGCAACTGGCATGAGCAGCGCGCGACTCGACCTGAGTATAAACGTTTGACGGTGGTGCTGCTGGGGGTGGTGACACCGTCGAATCTGATACAAAATGCCCACGCTACACCGTTTAATATTGGTCGTGCCATTGAACTGCAGCCGTTTACCTATTGGGAAGCTCAGCCACTGCTCCGGGGGTTGGCGGCGGTTACGGCTGACCCTAAAGCTGTTCTGCGGGAAATTTTGGCCTGGACCGGAGGCCAACCCTTTTTGACCCAAAAGGTGTGTCAGCTGTTTCTACAGGAATCAGGTATTTGGAGTCAGATGTCGGGCATCAGAAGTCAGGTTTTCCCGTCTGTCCAGGCTCTAATCCAAACTCGGATTATTGCGCACTGGCAGGTGCAGGATGAGCCAGAGCATCTGCGCACAATTCAGAATCGGCTATTGCGTAATGCCCGCTCACCCCAGCGATTGCTGCGTCTTTATCGACAGATTCTCAAAAAAGGCGACGTGCCTGCTGATAACTCGGCTGAACAGATGGAGCTGAGGCTCACGGGATTAGTGACTCGACGCCAGGGGCGGCTAACGGTCTTTAACCGCATTTATGCGACGGTGTTTGACCAGGCTTGGGTGGCGAATCAGCTGGCGGAGTTATCGCCTCAGTCGTTTAACCTGTGGCCTTTATGGCAGGCAGTGATGGTGGGGGTAGGGGCGACGTTACTGGTGTTGCTGGTGAGATCGCTAGGGTTATTACAGCCAGTAGAGCTATTAGCGTTTGATCGGTTATTGCGATCGCACCCTCCAGAACCCCCGGACGATCGATTTTTAATCATTACCGTCAGCGAGGCCGATATCCAGTATCAAGATCGCTTCGGTATGCCGCGTCGGGGTTCTCTGTCAGATGAGGCGCTGTTGCTGCTGTGGCAGAAGCTCAAACCCCACAACCCGCGAGTATTAGGCTTAGATTTTTATCATGATTTTGCATTCTCACCCCCATTAGCGGCCCAGCTGGATGATCGGTTTATTGCTGTGTGTGAAATTGGTCAAACGGTTGAGGTGGATACCCCTGTCAGCATTGCCCCCCCCCCCCCCCGAGCTGCCCTCTGTTCAGGTGGGTTTTACCGACTTTGCTATTGACCCTGACTATCGAATTCGGCGTCACATCCTTGGCATGGATGGGACAAATGCCTGTAATACTAATGCTGCTTTTAGCTTGAGAATTGCACTACGTTATTTGGCTCCGGAGGGGGTTGATTTAAGTTTTATCTCATCAGATTTGATTCAACTGGGGAATGTTTTTATACCTAAAATTTCATCTACTGCTGGAGGTTATCACCTGGACCCAGAGGAGCAGGGTGGCTATCAAATTTTAGTGAACTATCGTAGTCGGGGTCCCCGGCAGGTATCTCTCAGGGAGTTACTGGAGGGAAAGGTAGATGATCAATTGGATGAGTGGAGTCGCGATCGCATTGTCCTCATAGGCCTAGCTGAGCCTAAAGATGCCCAATTTACTCCAAAACAAACCGAGCGTATGCTCGGCGTTACCATTCATGCCCAAAAGGCCAGTCAGTTAATTAGTGCCACATTAGATAATCGCCCGCTGATATGGTGGCTGCCTGAATGGGGTGAGGGGCTGTGGATTTTACTGTGGGCCATCAGTAGCAATGGCGTAGTGTGGGTTATTTACTATTCATTCCGTAACCGTGCTGCCTATGGTCGTTTTTTGCATAATCACCCATTAGTATGTGTTGTAGTACTAACGGGTATGACCCTAAGCTTATGGAGTATATGCTATCTAATGCTGCTCACAGGTGGTTGGTTACCATTAGCGCCCTCCCTTTGCGTCATGGTCTTGTCCCTCGGTAGCTCTATGTATTTTAATCGTCTAAAACCCTAGTATTTCAAAGGTTTATCTACCTTCAGACCAGCATTGCTGATGTAAGCCTCCCCTTGAAAAAAATAGAATCTGCCATACATCAAATATGCATCAAAAACTACGCAACTTAGGATTAATCACTTTGCACTGTCAACAGTAGCTGACAGGATAACTGACTGACTCTGTGGCGCTCGGTTAGTTTAGACACCATTGTTAAAGAAGTCCCAGTAGATTGTTGTGTGAATTGAAGCAACAATGGTTGCTTTATTGGTTTACTGAGTTTTGAAAAACAGGGCAGTTGATAGAATGACAGCTTGGGTCTATGTTCTAGGAAAAGTCATTCGAGGCCACGGGGTGGCCTCTGGCCAAGCCAAGGATCCGCGCTTTCCAGAAGGAACGTTGCAAATGCAGGTGCCTATGTTTGCGGCCCAAGGGCTTTGTTTGGATGCCTATTTCCCTGGCACTATCAATGTGTCTATTCACCCCAAACACTACACAGTACGTCAGGCCAGGCATAGGTTTAGACAGGTAAAGTGGGCGGAGAATGCTCCACCGGAAGATTTCTCCTTCTTTGACTGTCGAGTTGTGTTAGATACAGCGCAACGCTTACCAGGACTGATCTATTATCCTCATCCTGAAACCAAGCCCGAACACTTCCAGGACCCTGCCACGCTGGAAGTATTGGCACCATTTATCAGGGGCTTGAGCTATGGCATGACCCTTGGGTTAGAGCTAGATCCAAAGCAGCTGACGTTGGAGTAAGTGAAAAGCCCAAGATTTTGGCCAACGCTAGTTTGTGCCCAACAGCATAATTTTTACCCTGTCTTCTAATCCGGACGAGATTCTCTTGGCACAATGGTCAAATCCAATCGCTGGGTTTGACGCAGGATGGTGAGCTGAGTCCGCAATCCAATGGTATCTTCATCCAACAGCCGGTGTAAATCATCCACATTGCGTACGGGATTGCCTGTAAAAGTGACAACAATATCGCGTTCTTGTAACCCGGCTGCTTGGGCAGGACTACCGGCTTCAAGCCAGGTGACCAGCACACCACTGTCTGCCGATAGATTGTGCTGACGTACCAAGCGCTGTGGCAACGGTACCGTTTGTCCACCTACACCAATACGCCCCCGGCGCACCCGCCCCATTTGCATTAATGGGCGAATGACTCGTTTGGCCATATTGATGGGTGTGGCAAAACAAATACCCTGGGCGGCTTGAATCACGGCTGTATTCACTCCAATAATCTGCCCATGGGAATTAACCAGCGGCCCACCAGAATTCCCTGGATTTAATGCCGCATCGGTTTGAATCACATCGCCGATTAATCGCCCGGTTTTGGACCGAAATGAACGACCCAGAGCGCTGACTACACCAGCAGTGACCGTACATTGAAACCCCAGTGGATTACCAATGGCAATTACTAGCTGACCTGGCTTTAACCCGTCTGAGTTGCCTAAATCGCCATGGGTAAAACTAGACCCAGGGATGCGAATAATGGCTAAATCTGTATCAGGGTCATCGCCAATTAGCTCCGCGCGGTGTCGTTGACCATCGGCCAGGGTGACTTCAATGATGTCGGTGTTGTGAACCACGTGGCTGTTGGTGAGGATGTAGCCATCGGGGGCAAAGAGAAAGCCGGAACCGCTACCGCTGACATCCACCGGACGCCGCCGATCGGCTCGCAGCCGCAGGCGACGCACTTCAATATTGACTACGGCTGGACTAACGGTTTCGACAACTTTGGTGACTGCCTGGGAATAGGCATCTAATAACGGATTGTCATGGGGCTGTCGATCATTCTTAGGAAGTTGAGCATCGGACCCAGAATCTGAAATGAGTTGGGGCTGAAGGTTCATAGAGTTAGTGAAAAGCGGATGAATAAATCACATCCTGCCGATTGCGTTGCAGTATCGCCCAGTGAGGATATCCGCCAGGGTAACCTGATCAATGCCGAGGGGATTGAAAATGCCTTCTCAGAAATCTCTTTCGACGATATTCGTGGTTGGATTACCCGTTGCTACCGTACCTCAGAAGAATCGAATTGAGACCGGGCAAATCTCTCAACAACACAATTGAGTAAGACAATTGCTGCATCAAACGATTAGTTAAACTGAATCTGGGTTTTGGCTCTTTCCACACGCTGATCAAATTCTCAACAGGTATGAAATGATGGCTATGATCCGCAAAGGGGTAATTCAAAGGCTCTATGAGAAAGAGTACGTCTGACTAAATCGCTTTACACATCAAATCATTGGCTTCGCCACATAAGCTTCAATAATCAATAAGAAACCTCAATAATCAATAAGGAAATAGGAATTTATACCCCTTTGTAAATCTTTATGTCAGAATCCTATCCTTGGCTAATTCTTCCCTAAGTCGATCAACGTCCTTAATCCATGTGATATAAACCAACTTAGCTGCATCTAAGTTGGTCCATGAGTATAGATCTTCAAAAGTTTTATCAGGTAACGGATCCCAGTAAAACCTTGAACTATTCTCAGTCTGAGGATAAGGATTATTACATCGATTTTTCTAATGTTCGGGGAGGGCAAATTATCAGGAAGCTCCGCAATAAGATTGCAATCCTGACTCCTAATCAGCCCACATGTACTCTGTTTACTGGTCATATTGGATGCGGTAAGTCAACAGAACTTTTAAGACTCAAGGCCGAACTAGAACAAGATGGCTTTCATGTCGTGTACTTTGTCTCTAGTAAAGATTTAGAGTTAACAGATGTTGACATTGGGGATTTACTCCTAGCGATTGCCCAACGCATTAGTCAGAGTTTGGACTCTATCCAAATAAAGGAACCTAAGAATTTAAAAGATATCCTCCTGGCTGCAGCCAAACTACTCAGTACTGAAATAGAACTTACGGCAGAAGGACAGTTCATGGGTGTCAGCACCTCCGCCAATACCGAGAGTGGGGCGAATTTTGTAGTACCTGGTGTAGGGGAAGTGAGCGTTGGTCGGGAAGGATTTTCTCTAGTTGCTGCTGGCATTGGTAAAATCACCGCCAGGGCAAAAAATGATGCTCGGCTACGGGATAGACTAAACCAGTTCCTGGCACCGCAAAAAACTCAGTTGCTCAGGGCTATCAACGATGAACTGATGGAGCCAGCCATAGAGGCGTTGAAGGCCAGTGGAAAACGAGGGCTAGTGGTGATCATTGATAATTTAGATCGGATTTCAAATACCCCAAAATATGGATCTCGTCCCCAGCAAGAGTACTTATTCATTGATCAAGGGGAGTTTCTAGGCAGTTTGAACTGCCATATTGTTTACACTATGCCCCTCTCGCTTAAGTTCTGTAACGAATACAATGTTTTGACTCAAAGATTTGAATCCCCCAGCGTGCTGCCTATGATAACCGTGCAGTATTCTAATGGACAAGCTTGCGAAGAGGGCCTGAAACTTTTAGAGCAGATGGTGTTAGCCCGAGCCTATCCTCATTTAAATGAAGTTGAGCGACTGAAGCAATCGGCAGAGCTTTTTGATAATTCTGCCAGTCTCAGGCGTCTGTGTCAGGTTAGTGGTGGTCATGTGCGTGATCTGCTGCGTCTACTAAATTCCTGGATTCAAGAGGATATGGCACTACCTTTGCAGCGAAATAGCCTAGAAACGGTAATTCGCAGCTTTCGCAATGAAATGATCATGCAGATATCTGACTTTGAGTGGGCCCTATTACGTCAGGTACAGGAGCGAAAGGAGGTCAGAGGTGATCAGGAATATCAGACATTGGTTCGTAGTCGGTTAGTGTTTGAATATCGGTCTCAGGGACAATCCTGGTTTGATGTTAATCCAATTCTGAAAGAATCTAGAGAGTTGCAGTTATGAGCACATCTTCTTTCTCTGAAGCGATTCGCAACTATAACAAAAGGAGTCTCCAAAAGCTGATTTGGGCCATCTCAGCATCCCAAGGAGAATTTAAACTACTGGTTGTGCGGTGTAACTATGAAAAACTTCAACAGCTTATGCTGCAAGATCTCCAGGCCGAAAAGACTGGTCTGCAGCTATTTGAATTAGAGCCTTCTTCAAGAGCACTCTACACGCTCCTACGAAGGCGATTATCGAAAACCGTACCAGACAGTGTTTGTGTGCTTGGCTTGGAAAAAGTTTCAGACTTAAGTCATCTTCTGACATCTCTTAATCAAATTCGGGAGGAACTGAGACAGAACTTACATTTTCCGCTGATTCTCTGGGTTACCGATAAAGGATTGTTGCACCTTAAAGAAAAAGCACCGGATTTAGAAAGCTGGGCCACTAAAATTCGGTTTGAATTCCCACCAGATATTATCCGGCATTCACTACAGGAGGGGGCAAATAAACTTTTTTCGACTGCTTTATCCTCTGACTTTGATCGGGTTGGCACTATCTTAAATGCCGTTGAGTACATGGGAGAACTGAAGCGATTTGAAGTCGACATGGCTCTGCAAGACTTCAAAGATAATAATAATTCTCTGGAGCCTATTTTAGAGGCCAACTTAGAATTTGCCCAAGGTCTGATTGCTTTAGATGATACAGACTCAGGGAGCTCAGAAGATCACCAGACAGCCCTGAATCATTTCAATCGAAGCCTCAGGTTTTGGCAACAGCAAGCTATGCCGCCAGACTCCTTACAGGCCATTTCAGAGGGAGGAACTAAACAGCAATCACTTGATTGTCCCTTACTACGGGCAGGGCTCCTATATTTTTATATAGGGCGATGTCGCTATTGCCTGGGAGATAAGCTTGATTCTGTTGATGAAACCCGACAGGCTAGGGACGCGTTGAAGCAGGCTATAGCGATTTTTGAACAGACCAATCGCACTGAACTAATCATCTACTGTTTGCCTCAACTAGGACAGATTATTCGGCGGATTGCTGTTGACGATATTGAAGGACCAAGGACAGATGCACACTGGCAAGATTTAGAAAGCCTTGCGCACCAGGGTATCCAACTGCATCAAACCCATCCCCATGCTTGGGGGGTGGTGCAATTTCATAGCTTTTTAATCGATGTAGCTTCTTACCAGAAGAATTACCTGGAGGCGAAACAGTCTGCAAAAGATGCATTACGTACCTTGAAGCAGGTTGGTAAGGACAAACAATGGTTTAAGAGTCTATTATTACTGCTACTTGCAGAAGCTGAGCAGCGATTGGGACATGCAAAGCTTGCCATTGAAGCATTAGAGCTAGCAAAGAGCTTGGGAGTTCAAAATCATCCCAAGATTTACATCAGAATTTTGAAAAAGTTGCATACCATTTACTTTGCTCAGGGAGAGGCTATTCCTGATGATGCGAATTATTTTCTAAAAGCTTTTCGCGTCAAGATGGATCGCCTGTCGATTGAGCAGCAGTATGGACTCAGAGCCTTTGTAGGGGCTGGTAGGTTACAACCAGAGCAGAACTCCTGGAATGGAGTAAAAGGTACCAGTAAGCTTAAGGAACTGGGGCAAGTCGCCACTGAGATGCAGGTTTCTCGGCAGCGTGAAATCGATGACCTGATGCAACGTATCCGGGAGCCCAATTATAAGCTAATTATTCTCCATGGTTTGTCGGGAGTTGGTAAGAGTTCCTTAATCGAGGCCGCTCTTATGCCAACCTTGACCACCCAGTCCAGCGGCATTCAAGAAAATTTACCCATCCTTGTTCGTGCTTATGACAATTGGGCCAAGCATCTGGCCCACGACCTGATTAGAGTGCTCAAGTTACAAAATATCCAAATTATTCCAGAGTTGGAAAATGAGATTAAGCAAGATATTACTCAAAATTCCAAAACAAAGAATGAGCATATACCGTCAGATAGTTTGATCTCTGCCATTCATGAGCAGTTACGTCAGCTGGACCTGAGCAATGATGAATATCATTTGCAAACTATTCTGATTTTCGATCAATTTGAGGAGATATTTGTTGTCAGCAATGATACTGAAGAGCAACGTCAGCTGAGGCAACAATTCTTTTCTTTTCTGGCTGACTGTCTGGAATTACTTTATTTGAAGGTAATCTTATCTCTGCGGGAAGACTTTCTCCATTTTCTCCTACAGGGGAGCCGTTTATCTATGCCAGCGAGGGCAGGGCAAGATGATCGGGTCCTTAGCCGTAATATACTCAGCGATATTCTTAATGAGAAAAAACTCTATTTTATTGGAAATTTCTCTAAGTCTGATTCAGTCACGATTATCAAGCGTCTAACGGACCGTACTGGCAATCAACTGCCCGATAATTTAGTGGAGGCATTGGTTGAAGACCTATCCGCAGAAATTGGTGAGGTGAGGCCGATTGAGCTACAGGTTGTTGGTTCAATTCTACAGGAAAAACAAATCACTACTCTGCAAGAGTACCGGCAGTTGGGCACTCACCCTAAGGAGGTTTTAGTTGAGGATTTTTTGGATCAGGTGATCGTCGATTGTGGTCCTCAAAATGAGGATACCGCCAAAATGGTTCTGTATTTACTGACTGGAGATAAAGAAATTAGACCCAGAAAAACTCTCCATGAACTGGAGCAGGATTCAAATTTAAAGTCGTTTAATACTGAACAGCTGAGGCTCATCTTAGAAATCTTGGTTGAGTCTAGGTTAGTTTTGCTGTTGCCGGAAGTTTCAGAAGAACGCTATCAGCTTGTCCACGACTATCTGGCTACGTTGATTCGGCGTAAGATTGATCCTAGTCGAATAGAAAATAAGCGCCAGCAAAAGGAAATTGCGTCTCTCAAGCAGGCCGGGAAGAAGAAGACCCAATTTATCCGCGCCAGCACCATATTTAGCCTGTTGGCGGTGGTACTGGCTGGCATCGCCATCAAAGAAGGCAGACAGGCGATTATTTCTAATGTTCAGGCTGCAGTGAGTGAGGCTGAGTTTTTGGCGGTTTCTGGAGACCAAATTAAGGCGCTGGTAAAAAGCTATGAGGTCACTCATGCGGTTGAAAGGAATGTCTTGTTTCGCTGGATTTTGCCCGCAAAAACAAGGCTGCAAGCCGCTGGACAAATTCTGACATCATTTCAGCATTTGCAAGAGGTTGATAGCTTTTCGGCTCACCCCACAGCGATTAAGGAGATTGCGTTTGGCGATCCGGAACTGGTAGCAACAGCAAGCGCTGACAAGACGATTCGATTATGGGGGGCTGAGACTACGCCTATCCCGGGGCACGATGGTCGGGTAAACAGTATTAGCTTTCATCCAACCTGTGCCATGCTCGCCTCTGCCAGTGATGATGGCCAGATTAAACTTTGGGATTTAGAAGGTATACCGATTGAAACCAACGCACTTAGTGAAGAATCCTCAGGCCCGCGCGGTGTAGAACGGGTGAGAATCAGCCCGGATGGGAAGTGGATGGTTACTGGTGATGGTGACGGTAGGGTTAAATTTTGGCAGTTAACCTGTCGAGATATTCCCTCCGAAGACAATATTTCGACGAGAAATGAACTTCCTGGGGATGCTCTCTTGGCCTCGAAGAATGTAGAGCTTGAGCTTAAGCTAGTTGATGATAAAAAGTTAACCACAGCTCAAGGGCAGGCTGATCGCATCCGAGACATTCAATTTCATCCCACGGCCCCTTTGGTGGCGGTATCTAGCTTTGACAACACCATTAATCTTTGGAACGTTACCGGAGGAGAGCCGTTCCAAACCCTGCGAGGTTGTAATATTTCAAAAACTGCAACCGTTGATAATACTAGTAACTCAACTTGCAAGCCGGGGGAGTTTTCGGCCCTTAGCTTTAATGCGGAAGGTAATATTCTCGCTTCGGGAGGGACAACAAACCGCGTTTACCTGTGGAATCAGGACCCAGCGACCAAAAAGTATATACCCTCTCTTCACCCCCTAGAAACGGACAGGCGAGTTGTAGACTTAAGCTTCAGTAAGCAGCAGGGATTCAATACCCTAGCGGTTGCCGTAGACACAGATGGTGTTATCCTTTGGGACACCAACAAGGATTTAGCGCCTACAAACGCCTCTTTCCAGCGGCAACAAATCATCAATGTACGCAATATCAGTACAGTAGAGTTTTCCCCGGACGGGCGATTGTTAGCCGGACTCAATACTGGTGTGCTTAAAACCTGGGAAATAAATCGACCCCAAACAGACAAAGCCTATACTATTCCAGACCTTGCAGTTCAATCGTTCAGCCTAAATATCGACGGAACTCGGTTGGCCACTGTGACGACTCCCACTCCAGACCAGAAGAGTCGCCTGAGCCTGTGGAACCTAGAAGATATCAGTGACCCTGCTCAGATAATTGACGTGCCTGTGCCAGGTACCACCAAGGACGTTGAAATTCACCCTAACAGATCTGTTGTAGCCTTTGTGGCCACAGAAACGCCGGCCACAAATACCTTTAGGGACAGGGGGGTTAGAGTCTTTTGCAGGGGGGAAGATGGCCTGATTCAGCCCTGCATTGAGCGTGAGTTTGACACTGTTGCAGACATTAGATTTAGCCCTACAGGCGAGTATTTGGCCATTGCTGAAGGACTTACTAAGTCGCAGTGTCAGCCGGATAGCTTATCGACCCAGACGATCGGTAAGTTAGAGGTAGGGCGTCTCCATCTCCTATCCATTCAGTCTGGCACTAGAGAAATTGAATCCACTTCTACTTCCACTTCCATTTTTACACCCTGTATTCTTGGGGAAGAGTCTGAAGGTGAGCAGGATGCCTTGACGAGAATCAATTTTTCTCCAAACAGTAGGTATTTAGCTGTCGGCCTTGGCAGTAATGTTGTTCTATACCAGTTAGAGCAGGGGAAACTGAATGAAATGGAAAGCATTCGTCAGGGACACAGGGCTCAGGTGAACGATGTTACCTTTAGTCAACGAAGTGATTTTTTAGCGTCAGTGAGTGATGATAAAACTATACGGATTAGACCCTTAGAGCAAGGATTTTGGAGACGTCTGAGATTCTATGTGGGTGGCTTTTGGCAGATTCAACGCCCACAGACTGAATTGTCAGGGAGGGAAACCTCGACGCCTTACCAAGGTCATGAAGGCTTGATTAAACGTGTCCTATTCGTTAGGAGTAACGAAACCTTGTTTTCTATGGATACTAAAGGGGAACTGTGGCTTTGGGATCTCAATGACAATAGCAACCCAGCGGTGAAATCATCTATTCCCAGCTTTTACTTAGATACACCCAACGATCCATTAATTGCTGTCAATTCCATCGATTACAATGAAAACCAGAATATGTTGCTATTTATTGGCAAAGGAAACCAGCTTTATTTCTGGAAAGTTAGTTGGAAGGATTTGCAAGGTAAAATTTGCGACTGGCTGCAACGCCCTGGTTCCATAGACCCAGCATCGACAGGCATAGATCTTAATTGCGAAAATACCCTTTAATCCAACTATGAGCTGAGATGCCGGATTCGCTTAAGGACTACTAATTCGGTTTGCTACCATCGGGATAGGTGGTGTTGGCGTTGACTCTGGCTCCGCCAAACATGTTCTTCGGACAGATGGTCTCTCCACAGATAGCCCCATTTAAGTTGGTATTGCGGAGGTCTGTGGAGGAGAAGTTTGCTCCAGTTAGGGTAGCATTGATCAAGCTTGCACCTGACAAGTTAGCGTTAGCTAAATTAGCGTAGGTTAGGTTTGCTCCTGACAGATTCAGACCTGCCAAGGTGTCGCCAGCTAAATTGCAGCTTGGACAGGAATTCTTTGCCTTCAACTCTGCTACCTCTGCTTCGCCAGCTATTAAAGACTTGAAAGGCATTAAGATAACAGACAGACTAAAAGCTAACATAACGATGCGTTTCATTGATCAGCCCCCTGATAGGTATGAGTCGCAGATGCCCAAGCACCTACACCATAAAAAATATTTGGATAGCACAAAATATGCTACTCATCGCCTAATGAAATTGAAAATTGTGCCTTCTGTAATCGCGCCTCTCAAGTCAGCGCCTCGTAAATCTGAGTAACTTAAATCCGAGTAGCTGAGGTCTGCCTGCCGGAGGTCAGCGCCCCGGAGGTCGGCACCCCGTAAATCCAGGTAACTTAAGTCAGTCCTGATAAGATCGCAACGAGGACATTCGTTGTACCTCAGTAAACGGTCACGAGGGCTAAGAATACGGAGCTGAGAGAAGGCGGTATTCTGTACTCCTAACCAAGTGACGATAATCATTACCGATAGTGAACCTAGGCGTTTTATATTCATAGCAGCATTCCCCTTGGTACTGTTTTCCTTAGTCATACATACCACTCTTAAGGTGTGTGCAAGAAAACAACAGTGTCCCGATTAGTCGGGGCATATCTTCCTGAACGCTTCAGAGGTACTACTTTGCTAAGACCCTATAAACTAACGCTTTAGCAAAGTTGAAATTCCATATCTATATTTTAACGGGAAGTAGTATGGTGACTGTTGGACAGACCCGAAAAATACGCAAAATTCTACTGAGATAACTTTGGATTTAAGAAGTATCCGGCGACAGCATCTTGGTTAGAGATGTCCTAAAAAAGAAAATTTTCATGTCCTGGTAAATCACAGTTGCTCGTGGTTTAAGCATAGACAGTTGGGGGGCTAGTGACTATTACCCTCATGGGGTATTTTGGACCTATCGTCGCCTATCCCTGAAATCTAGGAAGGCTGAGATGAGCCCTGTTTGCGATTTCTGACCAATAAAGTACCGAATTTCTAGACTGGGGTTTTCTGCATAACCTCTCGAAAAGGTATTCTCCAGAATGGTACAAGTGAGTTTCTTTTTCTGGAATATCGTTTTCCATTCGTTTCACTCAACCTGAAATGATCTAGCGAAAGACTTGCGTATCAATGCTTTAAATGTCTCATAAAGTCTAAGACAATTTAAGAATTGCATAATGAGACACACTGATCGCTACATCGCAAAAGTAGTGTTTTTTCAATAGCTCTATTCAAGACTCATGACCGCAAAATGTTTTCTCAACAGGTCGTTGGTAAAACGATAGCGGTCTCCGACTCGTTGTAGAAAGCGAAGCTCCACAGCATGGTTGAGAAAGCGTACATAGTTCCACGGGATGTTCCCACTTTGGGTCAGCACAATGCGCAGGGCAAGGTGTTGTGCAACGGCTTGCAGCCCGCCATTCAGCCCAAGGTGTGGCCCGCCGATCAACGCATACACGAGTCCACATTTTAGTCCGAGAGGGAGGCCCATATTCAGCCCACCACTTGATCCGATCAACAATCCCTCTCTCAAGTCGCTGTAAAGCCAGCCCTCTAGTCCGAAACCCAGCCCGAACAACAGCCCACCACTCAGCCCAAAACTCAGTCCGAAAATTAAAATGACTATGATGGAATTCTGTAAAGATCTCCAGATTCCCTGATTTGGAAAGGTTTTTTCATCGATTAGCCCACGACTCAATCCGCTAATCAATCCGACCAGCAGCCCAACCAGCAGCCCAAAACTCAACCCAATAATCAGCAAAAGCAGCAGGCCAGCAAGCAGGCCAGCAAACAACCAGGCAAACAACCCACAGACCAGTCCCAAGGTTAGCCCAACCAACAGTCCAGCACGTAAGCCGAAACGTAGCCCTTTTCTTAATGCCTTTGAGCATGAAAAAACCAGCTTTTCACTGAGCTGTCTAGACGGTTTTAGTCCAGTACTCAGCCCAAACAGTAGCCCAAACAGCAGGCCACCATATAGTCCAAAATACAGCCCAAAACATAGCCCGTACATTGATCCATAAATCAGCTGATAAAGATGAATCTGATTTCGGTGCAGCATACAAGGCTGCAAATCTTCAATCAAGAACTCCGGTCTACGAGCGCTTTCAAGCTGCCGTCCTAACCATGCTAAATAAGTACGAGTCTGGTTATGATTAGGTCCCTTGCCAGGTGCGTAAATATTGCTGTTATTTTCCTTGAGTTTTTGGCTAATAAAGGCATCAAACAGCTCTGCCTCGTTAGTGATGGTGTTGCTCTGATGGGCAACGACTTCGTCGGGGGCTGGTTGCTGATGGGAGCTGTCAACATTTAAGCGACGCGATCTTGTTGGGGGGGCATTTCTTAATATGGCCACTAATATTGCCGTTGCAATAATTACAGCAGCTGCGATAGGCCCAGCAGTTTGGCCCAACCATTCTGCTATTGTGTGTAGCCAGGATGCTGAATGAGTTTCAGCCAGAATTAGCAACACAATTTTCAGCATCTACCGTCCCGTGATGACTATTTTTGCATTTCTTGTTGCCTAGGCTGCTTAGAATCACAGCTTGAGCAAGGCCCTTGTCTACTCAAACATAGGGCAAGCTCTGGCAGCAGCCGGAAAAAGTAGGGAAAGGTCGGTTTTATTACAAGACTTGGTAGGTGAAAACGTTCTAGCCTCTGGGATATCAGGCTGATGTCGTGAGAACCTATTAGATTTTTTGTCGAAGTCTAAACTACAGCCAAATCTTGCTGACTAGAGACGGTTTGACTCGACACATCAGTAGCCGCAGGCTCGCTACAAACCGGGGCAATGCCGGCCCGATCTAAAATCTCTGGAATCAGGTCTTCTCGGCGAATGGCCATAATGTGTACCCCCTGACAGAGAGTTTGGGCTAATTTGATCTGTTCAGCGGCAATGATGATGCCTTCCTGCAGGGGGTCTTCAGCGGCGGCAAGACGCTCAATGATGTCGTCTGGAATATGGACCCCAGGAACATTGCGATTGAGAAAGGCGGCATTTTTAGCCGATTTGAGTAAGAAGATACCAGCTAACACTGGTTTTTCAGTCGGTGCGGCAATTTGATCCATAAATTTTTCAAGACGGTCAAAGTCAGAAATCAGCTGACTTTGGAAAAATTGGGCTCCGGCGTTGACTTTACGCTCAAACCGCTTTTGTAAGCCTGACCAGCTGGGACACTGGGGGTCAACAGCTGCACCGGCAAAGATGTCGAGTGCACCATCCGGCAGCTTTTTCTCGTTGAGGTCAATGCCTTGATTTAGCAGACCGATGGTGCGCAGCAGCCGTACCGATTCCAGGTCAAAGACGCTGCGGGCTTTGGGGTGGTCTCCAGCTTTTACCGGGTCGCCAGTAAGGGCTAAAACGTTGTGGATGCCCAGGGCGTTGGCTCCCATGAGGTCAGCCTGGAGGGCAATGCTGTTGCGATCGCGACAGGCCAGCTGACAAATAGGTTCAATCCCCACTTGTTTTAGCAAGACTGCCGAGGCCAGCGAGGACATGCGCAATACGGCTCGACTCCCATCGGTAATATTGACCGCATGGACTCGTCCCTTCAGCTGCTGCGCCATTGTAATCATATGGCTGGGATCGCCGCCCTTGGGGGGCATCACCTCAGCGGTAATGATAAACTGCCGCTCTGCGATCGCAGAGCGTAGCAGTGAAGAAGCCGAATGGGAGCCGTTAGAAATTGCCATCGAAAATTTTATTTAAAGCTGGATCGTATAAGGGTAACCATCAACCGTTTGCACAACGGTCAACAAGTAGTTCGCATATGATCCCATGGTACGAGACGATGGCCGCTGCTTACCCGCCAGCAACCAGCTTTATAATGGCTTTGAGTAGCCTAAGGCATCTTTTACCTTAGTTAAAGTCTGATTGGCAATGACGCTAGCCTTCTGATTACCTTGTTTCAGGACCGATTCTAAATAACCCCGATCGTCCATCAACGCCTGGTATTTTTCTTGGATGGGCTGCAGCGCTGCGATCGCAGTTTCCGTCAGCAAAGGCTTAAACTGCCCCCAGCCCATATCAGCACATTCCGCTGCCACCGCTGCTTTTTCCTGACCCGATAGCAGCATATACAGCGTCAGCAAATTATCGCATTCCGGGCGTTCCGGATTGCCAAACTCTAACCCCCGCATTGGATCAGTCTTACACTTTTTGATTTTCTTCTTAATCAGATCCGGCGTATCACCAATCTCAATCCGGCTCAGTTCAGACGGGTCGGATTTCGACATCTTTTTCGTCCCATCGGTCAGGCTCATCACCCGTGCCCCATCCACACGAATCAGCGCGTCTGGCACCTTGAGCACTGGTTCCTTTTTTTTGCCAAATAAATGATTAAGCCGCACAGCAATATCACGGGTCAGCTCAATATGCTGTTTTTGATCTTCGCCGACAGGAACCATATCCGGCTCGTAGAGCAAAATATCCGCTGACTGTAGGACCGGATAATCCAATAACCCAACACTGACATTTTCTCCCTGTTTAACCGCCTTTTCCTTAAACTGAATCATGCGTTCTAACCAGTTCAGTGGGGTGATGCAGTTAAATAACCAGGCTAACTCGCTGTGGGCACTGATATGGGACTGTACAAAAACAGTTGCACGTTCAGGATCAATGCCACAGGCTAAATAGGCCGCTGCCACCTTATAGGTATTTTCCGCTAGCAGCTTTGGATCATGGGGCACCGTAATCGCATGTAAGTCTGCCAGAAACAGGAAACATTCGTACTCATCCTGCATTTCTACCCAATTGCGAATTGCGCCGAGATAGTTCCCCAAATGCAAATTACCAGTGGTTTGAATGCCCGAAAGGATACGTTTTTTAGTCATGGATGGGGATAAGGGAAAACGAGGATTAGAGGCTAGAAATAAAGATCTTATAAGACTGACGCGGCGTTCTGGGGTAGAAAATCAACCCTGGCTGCTCGGACTGGCCCATCTGGGCGTCTGTTCAACCGAGCGTTTAAGTTTCGTAGCTCAAAAAATATACACGAGAATTTCACATACTCTCCTGTTTTATTTTGAGGTGGATGTAGTTTTTACATATCCGGCGAATCTGTGCGTATGATCGAATGATTCTGAGAGTTTGTATGGCTAAAATCCTCTCTGTGTTTACTGTTAATCAGTCAAACATCGTGATCTAGACATTATTCACCCAACGGGTTTGTGTTTCCTTAGCATGGAAAATGTTCAGACTTGTGAAAATTTAACTAAATTTCCGGATAAATTTTTGGTTAAATTTGCTGATGATTTTTGCTATTCATACAAACAATATGTAGTCGACGCTTCCTAAGTTACCTGCCCATGTGGATAATCAGTACGATATTAGAGGGTGGCGACCTTGAAGAGGCCATTATGAAGGCCATCGCTATGAACGCGAAGCGTCCTAGTCACCTCCCTCCCCAAGGTTTTTTATTGTCGATGTTGGCCCGGATCGGTCAAGCTCAACCCGAGGTGCATGGGGTAGTTGATGTCCCCGTGGTTGACAGCAGTCAGACCTCCTAGCCTGATTTTTGTTCGACAGAACGCCGACTTTAAACGCTGGTAGCCTGCCAGACAGTTAGTGAGGATTCTGTTTGTTGGAAGAAAGTATCCACAGTTTTTGGCTCATCCAGGCCAGGGACCAGACCAGATCGGGATGTCTGTAGCCTTCATCGACCCGAAGTTCTAACTCGGACAATAGCCAATTAGCAACTAACTCCAGCTGCTGAGAATCCAATGATTCGACTAGCTGTTGCTCTACAGGATTTTGGGGCTGTTGATCAACCATGCTCCTAGATACTTAAGATTCCTCACACTTTCAGTGTTACGCGATTTTCTGGGGTGTGTGTGGGACGAAATCACAGAATATTGTGCTTTTCTATGGGAGAAATTCTGTCTGTATTTTTTTTGACATCGGTCCCCGGATAAAGGTTTCAATGGCTAGTGTCCTATGATGGAATCCTCTGCATCCGTTAAGTACGACTATGACCGACCAGCGCATCCAACCTATTCACGTTATCGGCGGTGGCCTTGCCGGAACAGAAGCGACTTGGCAAATTGCCCAAGCGGGTATTCCAGTGGTGCTGCATGAGATGCGTCCGGTAAAAGTCAGCCCTGCACATCATTCTGAGCATGTAGCTGAGTTGGTGTGTAGTAATTCATTTGGGGCCAAGGCGACGGACCGAGCTTCGGGACTGCTCCACGAAGAATTACGCCAGCTGGGTTCAGTGGTGATTGCTAAGGCCGATGAACATGCTGTGCCTGCTGGGGGTGCCCTGGCGGTGGATCGCGGCGTGTTTAGCCGCGACCTGACAGCAACGTTAGAACAACATCCGCTAATTGAACTACGACGTGATGAAGTCACCACCATCCCGACGGATCGGACGGTGGTGCTGACGACGGGACCGTTGACCAGCGATGCCCTGGCGGTAGACCTGCGTCAGTTTACCGGTCAAGACTATATGAGCTTTTTTGATGCTGCTAGCCCAATTGTGGTGGGTGAGTCGATTGACCGTGATTTTGCCTTTATGGCCTCCCGCTACGATCGGGGGGAAGCCGCTTATTTGAATTGCCCGATGAACCGGGAGCAGTATCTGGCTTTTTGGCAGGCCCTGTGTGCAGCGGAGCAGGCTGAACTCAAGGACTTTGAACAGGAAACCGCTAAATTTTTTGAAGGCTGTTTGCCCATTGAGGAAATGGCCCGTCGCGGTGAAGACACCATGCGTTATGGTCCCCTCAAGCCAGTGGGGTTGTTTGATAAACGCTATGGTGCGTTTGATGATCCTGCCAATAAGGATAAAAAACCCTATGCCGTGGTGCAGCTCCGCCAGGAGGATAAGGGCGGCCAGCTCTGGAATATGGTGGGTTTTCAGACTAATTTGCGTTGGGGTGAGCAAAAGCGGGTGTTTCGCATGATTCCAGGATTGGAAAATGCGGAGTTTGTGCGGATGGGGGTAATGCATCGCAACACTTTTATTAATTCGCCTGAGCTGCTGAGCAGTGCGCTGCAGTTTCATCAACGGGCGAACTTGTTTGCGGCGGGTCAGTTAGTGGGGACTGAAGGGTATACGGCGGCCTGTGCAGGGGGCTGGCTGGCGGGTACCAATGCGGCACGGTCGGTGTTGGGACGTTCCCTGGTGTCATTGCCGGTCACGACCATGATGGGGGCGCTGTTTGAGTTTATTAGTTCAGCTGAACCTAAGCACTTTCAACCGATGCCGCCAAATTTTGGCATTTTTCCAGCCCTGCCCCAGCGAATTCGCAATAAACGAGAACGCTATGGCAAGTATCGAGATCGCAGCTTTGCTGATCTGCACGCTTGGGTCGCAGCCAATCAAATTCGGTTAAAACAGTCCGTCTTTGCGATCGCATAGACCCATGGCCGGAGCATCCAGCAGGGATGCCCTAGGATATACGAATGACAAGTCGATTCATTCTGATCTTTTTAGATGGCCTCGGTCTTGGCAGCGCTGGTCCCCAGAATCCCCTGAGCGATCCTGCTACTATGCCCCATTGCCAGGCCCTGTGGGCACATCCCCTACTAGCTGAGGTTCAGGTTCAGCGTCCCCGCTTTTTACTCAAACCCATCGACGCCACCCTGGGAGTACCCGGACTCCCCCAAAGCGCCACCGGCCAAACCACCCTATACACAGGGCACAACGCCGCCAGATTTCGCGGCAAACATCAAACCGGCTTTGCCAATGGTTCCCTACGCCAGCTGATAGAAGCCCATGGCCTATTTAAGCGAGTTTTGGCCCAAGGCGGTACAGCCACGCTAGCCAACCTTTACTCTCCAGCGTACTTTGAAGCCATTGCCCAACGACGGTGGCGCTACTCCGTCTGCACGCTGCTCAACATGACAGCCGGTTTACCCTTTCGCATGCAATATGAATATGAGCGCGGCACCGCCATTTTTTGGGACATTACCGGTGAGATTGCCAGCTCCCGTGGTATTGCCACCGCACCGATTACGCCTGAACTGGCCGGCAGCTATCTAGCCACCTTAGGAAATCACCACAGCATCACTCTGTTTGAATGTTATCTCAGTGACTACGCGGGGCATGCCAGAGCCTATGATCAAGCTGTAGCCGTACTCCAGCGGATCGATCGTTTTCTCGCCACCGTAGTCGCATCCTTAGGCCCCCAGACTAGCCTGATTGTCGTCAGCGATCACGGTAATGTGGAAAACTTAGCTACCAAATGTCATACCTTAAACGCCGTTCCCTTGTGGGTAGTGGGGCCAGCGGCCCATGCATTTACAACCGTTGAGGATTTAACCGGCATTACACCAACAATTCTAGCTAATCTGTTGACGCCCGATGGGGTGAAGGGGATTGCCCAAAAATGAAATCCCAGGTTGAGGCTGTAAATGGGTGGATGAGTGATGGGGTAACGGGGGCATTATTTAAGCGCGGGAGCCTAACGGCTGATACTGTTGGCGTATCTCTTATTTTGCCAAGTTAACACCCACATTTTTATGCTTGATCTGGCTGGGGCTATGGTGGTCTCGACTCGCTCTGTCAGTCCCGTTTTGATCAACGCTGTCTTCTAACTGGTTAGGATGATACTTATTCAACACAGTCAGCAATTTCTGCAGCTTTTGCGATGATGATGACTCAACTTTTCCTGGCGAGTAATGGGTTGTTTGATCAGGCAGCTTTGTTTGCACAACAACAGGGATTTTTGAGAGCATTACATTATCTTCAAAAAAGTCGAAGACATTATCGCTACCATCTTCCCGCAACATGATGGAATCTACGAGAATTATGTCAGGCAAAAGCTGATCGGCCATCTTTAAGCCTTTACGTTTGTTGTGGGTTAAAACAACAAAATATCCTTGACTCACCAACGTTTTCCAAATTAGCTTACAGTTCTCATCATCATCATCAATGACTAAGATACATTCTGAAGCAGGAGCGGTGACCAGAGAAAAAATTGACTGCTCGATAGACAATTCCGTCTGCTGGTCATCAGGGGCATGTGCCAGAGCGGATGTCGGCTCTGCTGTCGGCATTTCAGGTGGTTCAGAGCGCAATACTGTCTCGCTGACAGTTGTTGGAATTCTGACGGTAAAAGTCGTACCTTTGCCGATATCACTCTCAACATTCACGGTGCCGCCCATCATCTGAACAAAACGCTTAGTGATGGTTAACCCTAAGCCAGTGCCACCGTATTTTCGTGTAGTTGAAGAATCTGCTTGAGCAAAGGCGTTAAAAATCTTTTGTAGCTGTTCAGGTAACATACCGATACCGGTATCTTGAATTCTAAAGTTGATCCACTGACCCTTGAGAGTATTTTCAGAATTGATGCTAATGGTGATAGTCCCATTTTGGGTAAACTTGCTAGCATTGCTCAACAGATTGAAAAGACTTTGACGGACTTTCACCTGATCCGCATGTATGGTCTGAACGCTTGCAGCACACTGGATGTTGAGAGTATTGTTGTTTTTCTCGATAACAGGCTGCATGGTTGCGGCAACATCTTCTACCAAGGGCATCACTGCAAATGTTTCTAAATACATTTCCATGTGACCCGCTTCTACCTTAGAAAGGTCAAGCACATCATTGATGAGACCTAACAGATGTTTGCCAGCACTTTGAATTTTTTGCAGCTCAGGGATAAAACCGTCTTGCGCCAGGTCTTCTGCATCTTCTTCGAGTATTTCGCTGTAGCCAATGATGGCATTAAGTGGTGTCCGTAGCTCATGGCTCATATTAGCCAGAAACTCACTTTTTGCCTGGTTTGCTTTTTCCGCTTTCAGCCGTTCAGTTTCTGCTTTCTTTTGAGCTTCGTAAGCTTTTTTTAGGGCTTCATCATTGGCTTCCAAACTCAAGGCTAGCTGGAATTCAGCTTTTTTCCGATTGCTAATATCCTGCCAAAAGATTGAGAGTCCATTGACACTGGGACTAAGACGAAATTCAAGCCAGCGAGATTTGGCAGAAAACCGAGTTTCAAATGTTGTCAAAGCTTGCTGATTACGTGCCTCTTGATAGTAGTGTTCCTGGTCTTTCCCCATTTCTGGTGGCAAGACAGTCCACAGCAACTGGCCGGTTAGGTCGTCTGGCGATTTATCTAACGCATTGGCCGCATGTCCATTGGCATAGGTAATTAGCCAGTGATTGTCAACATCAATAAAGGCATCATCAATACTTTCAGATAAAAAGTTGGTAATTTTTTCAACTTTGTAAGACTGTCGTCTCCGCAGTACTAAATAAGCCGCTGTCGCTAGTATGATCAGACTCCATATAACGGTTGCCAGCTGAAACAGCCTCGCTCTTCTCTCGGCTATGTGGTAGGCTTCATCATAGGTATTCGCTAGAGTTTTAAGTTGTTGTGTTGTTGGTAATGACAATAATGACTGAGCGAGTTGGTCAACCTGAGGTTTGTTGTCTAAGATAATTCTGGCATGCTCTAAAAAGCGATCAATATTATCTCGCTCGGCATCTGCAGTCAGGGTATCAATCTCGGTAACTCTGCGTTCAATATCTTCGACCAATGCCTCATCTGAGGAAAAATTATAGAGCAAGATTTGATCGATTGTGGCTTGAAGGGCTGGATTAACTTGTCTATCAGCGGCTTGGGTATTGTTGGGCTGAGAATCCTGAGTCAATAATGCTAGAGTCGATAAAGATGCCTTGATCTGTAGATTCTGTGCTTGAAATTGTTCGAGCAGGTCAGCTTTTTGGGTCAGTAGCTGGCTGGTATCCTCAAGGATAGTTTCAAGCTCTTGATTATACTGGGAAGTCAAAAAATCAGGTCTAGCTTCAAGCTGATCCTGAAGGGTTTGGATCTGCTGAAGTTTTTGAGCAAATGTTTCCTGAGTAGGCTCTAAGGTTTGCTGAGATGCGATCAGGGTTTGATTTAGAATTAAGTCCTGTTGAAGTTGCTCCGACAGGTAGTCCCGATACACTAAATGAGCATCAACGTCGACTGGACGTCCTTTAACTAGCAGTCCCACCCACACTAGCAGTGCGCCAACTGCCGCCGAAAGTATGATTGGTTTTTTTTTCATACTTTGTTTCCTATAAGATTGGTAGTCAGCATAAATTCAAACAAGAAAACTGGGTTGGGTTTTGCTTGCTTTAGACCATGGTTCAATAAGACCCTGGGCTTAATCTTGGCTGCTCTATTACGGGTTTTACGCGTGTGGCCTTAGTGGGAACTACGTAATGTAAGCATGGGTTTGGTAAATACACATACACTTACAAACCACTTTGATGATTATCTGGAAAAAATACGTAGATACTCAGACTTCAGAGTACTTGCGATCGCATTCGTCAAATCCATCCATCATGATGCATTCATCGTTTCTTCATTAAACTGGAACTGACCTTGAATTAAGACAATCAGACCGTTGCTCCAGCCCATAGGATAGACAGATGCCCTGATGCACAGCAGCGTATCGAGAAACGTCAGCGATGTCAGACTATGGGACTCTCTGCATCAAGAACCGTTCATAATATTGGGCTGACTAAGTAAGCTGCATCAAGATCCATGGGTAAATTTACTAGTGCAACAGAGTTGGCAGTTTTAACCAATGGCAGACACGTTAACTATCGTTATTGATCTAACTGAGGCTGAAACCGATCTAGCACCAGAAGCACTGGAATCTCGTAGTTTAGAGCTGGCCGATGAACTGCAATCAGGGGATTTAGTTGATAGCGCCCGTCTGGCCCGAGAGTCAGACCTGCCTGAGGGGGCAAAATCAGGCTTACTTGCCTTTATTGGCGGTGTACTCACAGCAGAGGTGAATCGCGAAAATCTGCAAAAAGCGGTGGATTTTCTGGGTAATCGCTTTTATGGCCGGACGCTAACTCTGCAGTACGAGGCGGATGGTCTGAAGACTACGCTGGAATACAAAAATGCAGAAGATCTAAAGGTAGCATTGGCTGCTGTGCAAAAGCTGGAAACTATTCGCATCCAGGTCAAAGAAAAATCTTAGGTGTGCCTTCAAAGGAAAAAGGACTGCCTCAGTATTAAAACTAACTAAAAGGTTGGCTGAAATCAGCTGTCTGGCAAAGTTTTCAGGATTTAGCCCCGAAGCGAATGATCTATATTGGTATGGATTGATATTGGTCATCTTCACCCAAGCACGACATCTACTCCAATGGGAAAATATGCACTCCTTATCGGTATTGCTGAGTATCCAGACGGGCTGACAAATTTGCCCGCAGCAACTGAGGATGTGGCTGCTTTAGAGCGAGTTTTAGTAGATAAAACCTTGGGTGGCTTTGACCATGTCCAGACCTTGACCGATTTGCCCGCTGGTCAGCTGACACGGGCCATTGAACTTTGGTTTGCCGACCGTCAGCCCGATGATTTAGCCCTGCTGTTTTTCTCAGGTCATGGTCTTAAAGATGAGCGCAGAGATCTGTATTTTGCCGCCAGCAACACAGAAAAAATCCGCGAAAAGCTGGTAACTTCGACTGCTGTTGCGGCCAGAAATATTCACAACTTTATTTGCTATAGTCGCTGCAAACATCAAATTGTTATTCTAGACTGCTGCTTTAGCGGTGCTTTTGGCGATGTGCTAGTTAAAGATGATGGAGAAGTTCCGATTGAAGATGTATTGGGAGCAGAGGGTCGAGTTGTTCTAACTTCGACTAATTCGGTAGGATATTCTTTCGGAGACGAAGAGGGGGACGGTCCGTCTATCTACACTCGTTACTTGGTAGAAGGGATTGAAAAAGGGGCGGCAGACCTGAATGGAGATGGTTGGATCTCGGTGGATGAGCTACACGAGTTTGCTAGCCGCAAGGTGCAAGAAGAATCTCCCGCTATGAGCCCTAAGATTATTACGCTGCGAGATGAAGGGTATAAGCTAATTGTGGCCCGGTCACCTCAAGATAAACCGGAGGTGAAATATCGAAAAGCAGTCGAGAAAAAAGCTCGCACGGGCAAATTTACCATTCCTGCTCGGCGTCAGCTGCATTCGCTGCGTAGGCAGTACGGGCTATCAGAAGCAGCAGCAAAGATTATTGAAGAAGAGGTTTTACAACCCTATCGGGAGTATCAGCGCAAGCTAGCGGAGTATAGGGAAACGTTACAGGCTTGCTTAGAAGAAGAGTCTCCTCTTAGTCAGGAGACAATTGTTGATCTAAAAGACTATCAGAAACATTTGAGTTTGAAAGATGATGATGTCCGACCGATGGAGAAAGAGCTTGTTGGTCAAGCTATTGAGGTAGAAGTAGAAGTTCTGGGAGAAAAGACAAAGCCTCAGCAATTTGTGGCTCAAGAGGACTCATCCAAAAAGTCAAAAACTAAGCAATATCCTACGTTTCCCTTTAAGACAGCCAAGGTAGACGAACAAGGTAATGTGATTGAAATCATACCGGGAAAAGCAGAACACTTTGCTGAAGACTTGGGTAATGGCCTGACGTTGGAGATGGTACGTGTTCCTGGTGGTACATTTATGATGGGAGCCGCTGAGGGTGAAGCAGGTGCAAGTGAGGACGAGTACCCGCAGCATGAGGTGAAGCTGCCTGAGTTTTGGATGGGAAAATTTACGATAACTCAGGAGCAGTGGCAAGCGGTTGCAAATCTTCAGAAAATTGGTCGAGATTTAAAGAGTGATCCGTCTAGGTTCAAGGATGCAAAGCGTCCGGTTGAGAATGTAACCTGGCAGGATGCTGAGAAGTTTTGTAAACGACTATCGCAGAAGACTGGGAAAGAATATACGTTGCCTAGTGAAGCACAGTGGGAGTATGCCTGTCGGGCTAGAATGACGACACCATTTCATTTCGGACTAACAATTTCATCAGAGTTAGCCAACTATGATGCCAGCCAGCTCTATGGTAAAGGCCAGAAAGGTGAGTATCGACAGAAAACTACGGAAGTAGGTAGCTTTGCGATCGCAAATGCATTTGGTCTCTACGATATGCACGGCAACGTATGGGAATGGTGTTTAGATAGCTGGCATGATTCTTATGAAGGAGCCCCCACAGACGGAAGTGCATGGATATCTTCTGGCGAAAATAGGAGAGTACTGCGGGGCGGTTCCTGGCTCCATGGTCCGGGCAACTGTCGCTCTGCCAATCGCGACGGGGATACGCTCGGCAACTACTACAGCCTTATCGGTTTTCGGGTGGTCTGTTTTCCTTCCAGGACTTAATATTAGCTCTTTACTCCTCGCCCCCAGGTTCTGCCTGGGCGACTCTACCCGGTGGCTCCGCCACCCATTGCCAGAGGCAGAGCCTCCTCCAGATGCGGTCCAGGAGAGCCTGGGACCGAGCGGCAGCAGTCCAGGCAGAGCCTGGGACTGAGCCTGGAATTGCTAGGCGATGGTTACTTCATCCGAGAGGTACACATCCTGGATTAAATGGAATAGCTTAATTCCTTCCTTGAAGTCTCGTTGAAATGTCTTACGGCCTGAAATTAACCCGCAGCCACCGGCTCGCTTGTTGATTACTGCAGTCCGTACTGCCTCAGCAAAGTCATTCTCTCCTGATGCGCCACCTGAATTAATTAACCCAGCACGACCGGCGTAGCAATTGAGTACCTGATAGCGGGTTAAATCAATCGGATGCTCCGTTGTCAGCTCTGAATACACCAAATCGTGGGTTTTTCCATACTTTTCACTCGTCGCCTGAGCTACGGCTTTATATCCCCCATTATTCAGCGGCAGCTTTTGTTTGATAATGTCGGCCTCAATTGTCACCCCCAGATGATTGGCCTGCCCCGTCAGGTCAGCGGAGACATGGTAGTCCTGATCTTCTTGCTTAAATACACCGTTGCGTAAGTAACACCATAAGATTGTTGCTAGACCTAGCTCATGGGCGCGGGCAAAGGCTCTGCTGACTTCCTGAATCTGTCGTGAGGCTTCGGGTGAGCCAAAGTAGATAGTGGCACCGACAGCTACAGCGCCTAGATTCCAGGCTTGTTCAACCGAGGCAAACATCAGCTGGTCAAACTGGTTGGGATAGGTCAATAGCTCATTATGATTGAGCTTGACGATAAAGGGAATTTTGTGGGCATATTTGCGGGACATCATTCCCATAACGCCCAGGGTGGTGGCGACGGCATTGCAGCTGCCTGCGATCGCAAGCTCAATAATATTCTGGGGGTCAAAGTAAATCGGATTTGGTGCAAACGATGCGGCTCCCGAATGTTCAATCCCTTGATCCACCGGCAAAATTGATAGATAGCCCGTATTGGCTAATCGGCCGGTACTGTAGAGCTGCTGCAAGCTACGTAATACCTGCGGGTTACGGTCGGTTTGAGCAAAAATCCGATCTACCCAGTCAGCTCCTGGCAGATGTAGTTGGTCTTTAGGAATTTTTGCCCTATGGCCTAGTAAGTCATCAGCTGCTTGACCCAGCCATTCAGCGATTGATGGGGAGGATGAGGTTACAACCATAGTAATTTCATTACGGATAATGCCGGTACCCCCAGGTTAACGCGCCCTTTTTGATTTGAAATAGCAGGAATCTTAAAATCAGCTCTTGAAACTATGGTGTTTTATTGTCTGAGCGCACGATACAAAGTATGTCGATTGCCATCGCGTTTGCGTAATTGGACCCCTAGATTTGAAGAGGAGCCCATCAGGTTGCATTGGTTAGCAAAATCGTGCGCTCACGAGGTGAAAAATGCATCGCAAATTACTGGTTAGTCTCGTTTATTTGGGACTAACGGCTTGTAGTCACAGCTCAGTTCAGCCAACAGCGATGAAGAATACCCTGGTCTCAACCATTGCGCCTCTGGATACTTCCCTACCCGCCACTCAATTGCCATCTAAAGTGGCTGCGATCTCTGTAGCTTCTCTGTCCAGCCTGAATACTGAAACATTTCCCTATGAGCTGCTGCAGGCACGTAACTATCATGGTGATGAAATCCTCGCGACCTCTGGGGAGCAGTGGTGGGGATTATTTATCACGGATGCTGGGTTTGAGCTGTTGCCAACGACCATTACTGTAAATACGATTCGAGATCCCTTTGTAGATCTAGAGGAGGGTGAGTTGACGGGAAAAGAAGTTGTGACTGACAATGACTCTTTATCCGTATTTCTGGTAAAAGGTCCAGACTTCTTAGAGGCTGGCACCGTTAAAACAGTCTTTTCTGGTGCCGCTACTATTCCTAACAGTCAGCCTCAGACAGGACGTCTGTCTTCTTTGAGTTTGATTTTTGATGTTGATGAAGCCTCAAAGATACCGATTCACCATCGGGTTTAGTCTAACTGAAGTTAGCTCGGGTGAGACTCTGCAGACTGTTTTGACGTTTTCTGAGGATGGGGATGGAAAAACTCAGGAATATGAACTAGAGAATTGCTGTGATTGGACCGGCCCCAGTCTGTTATGGGCTGGAGATTTAGATCGTGATGGCAAGCTTGATTTCTTATTGGATACTTCAACACACTACAATGTTTCTGAGCCGACATTATTTCTCTCGTCCCTAGCGCGAACAGGAGAAGTTGCTCGTCCGGTTGCCAGACAATCTTCAGTTGGCGGTTAGGGATCAGGATTTTATCAGATCCAACAATGTTGTCTGCAGAGGCGTTCCATGGAACGCCTGTATGGCAAAAGATAGGGCCTAATTGAATCCTCATGCCTTAGCGATTGAGTCTCGATCGTAATCTCTAGTGAGATGCTGATGTGGATGAGTCGATGGGTGGATGGGTGGATGAAATGGCTGCCAAATTTTCTGCCTGGGACTTTATTGCTGTGCAATCCCCCTAGCGGACCTACCGTGTATACACAAGTCGAAGAATGACTCAAGATGTCGAGCCCAATCTGCGAGAAGAGCAAAGCTCTACATCCCCCAACCCCTTCTCCCTCGGGAAGAAGGGGAGTTAGTCTCAAAGTCCTTCTCCCCCAGGGAGAAGGATTTAGGATGAGGGCTAATGCAGAGCATGGAGCTGATTCCCAGTAGATCTCCTAGATGTGTGTACACGCTAGCCCTAGCGGACTGAATCAATGCAGCCTAACGACTCCCTTTCGGATCAAGGGCATCCCGAAGACCATCGCCCAACAGATTAAAGGCTAAAACAGTTAGGGTAATAAATAATCCCGGAAACATAATAGTCCAAGGTGCTGACAGGGAATAGCCGCCCTTAAAGGCATCGGAGAGCATGGTGCCGAGTTCTGGCGTGGGGGGCTGAGCGCCCAAGCCTAAGAAACCTAGACCAGCTGCTTCTAACGTTGAGGTCCCAATGGCCAATGTGGCCTGTACCACGAGTGGGGCTAGGCTAGCTGGCAATATGTGCAGAAACACAACCCGAGGTGGTTTAGCGCCAAAGGCACGGACGGTTTGGACAAATTCTTGTTCCCTTAGGGAGAGCACCATACTCCGGGTGAGTCGGATGAATTTGGGAATTTGGACAATGCCGACGGCAAACATGACGCTGATGACACTGGGGCCGGTGACGGTAACGACTGCGATCGCAAGCAAAATCGACGGAAACGCCAGCATCACATCTGTTATCCAGCCGATCACTGTTTCTGTCCAGCCTCGAAAGTAGCCCGCCGATAATCCTAGTGCTACGCCAATTAGCAAACCAATTAAGACTGAAACTAGGCCAATCACCAATGACGTTCTGAGGCCGTACCAAACCAGGGTCAAAATGTCGCGACCCAGACCATCAGCTCCAAACCAATGCTCCAGACTCGGCCCCTGTAACCGAGCGGCATAGTTGCGATCGGAGGCGGGATCGTAGGGGTTAAGCACTGGCGCTAGCAGGGCGGCTAGCATAATAAAAATGGTGATGCCGAGACCAATTAGTCCTGAGGTTGATTCTAAAAAACGCTGAACGGCGCGGTTTTTTAATAGTTTGGGAATGGGTTTAGTGGTGGTAGCAGGCGTCATGGTTTTGGGTGTGGAAGATGTAGAGATGCCCAGCGGTGCGTCCAATTCAGGGTGTTGAACATTTGGCGATATCTGTAGGATGTTGAGAATTTGCCGATATTTTGGAGGGTGCCCCTACTTGTATTGAATTCTGGGGTCTAGAAAGGCGTAGGAGATATCTACAATCAAATTCACTAGGACAAATACGAGGGCTACGAACACTACGCCGCCCTGCACCACTGGGTAATCGCGTTGCAAAATGCCTTCGTAAATCCATTTGCCAATACCGGGCCAGGAGAAAATTGTTTCGGTTAAAATCGCTCCCCCTAACAGGGTGCCAAATTCTAGGCCGACAATGGTGACTACAGGCAGCATGGCGTTTTTAAGGGCATGTTTACCAATCACAAACAGCTCTAGCAACCCCTTGGCTCGGGCGGTGCGAATATAGTCTTGAGAGAGAACTTCTAACATGGCACTGCGGGTAATCCGTGCCAAAATCGCCAGGGGAATTGTGCTCAGGGTAATAGCGGGCAGCAACAGATGGGCCAAAATGTTTTTGAGGGCTGCAAAGTTTCCTTGAACCAGGGCGTCAAAGATAAAAAAGCCGGTGATGGGTTCAAAGTTATAGCCTGCCTCAATGCCAATCCGCCCGCTGGGGGGAAGCCATTGTAAATTGACGGCAAAGAGATAAACCAGCAACAGCCCGAGCCAGTATACGGGCATGGATACTCCTATGAGTGAACCGCTCATGGTGAGATTGTCAATCAAACTGTTTTTGCGCACAGCGGCAATCACACCAGCGGGAATACCCAATAGGAGAGCAATCAACATGGCTGAAACTGATAGCTCAAAGGTGGCGGGCCATCGCAGCCTGATCTCATCCCAAATGGGAATGCCGGTAAAGATACTTTCTCCCAGGTCAAATCTTAATAAGCTGCCCAGAAAAGATAAGTACTGCAGCGGCAACGGCTCGTTTAAGCCCATACGCTCTCGCAACGCCGCTACCTGGTCAGGGTTGGCCCGGTCCCCCAGTAACACTAGGGCGGGATCGCCGGGAATTAGATGTAAAAAGGCAAACACGAGCAGGGAAATGCCCAGCAGTACGGGAACTAGCTGGAGTAAGCGTTTGAGGATGTATCTACCCATGGAGATTCTTTACGGCTAGTGTCGATGCGAGGGGGACAGCGGCTGGTGGTTGTGGTTTTAACGGCGGTACTGGGTTGAGTCAGTAGATGGTCTCAATGCCCCCAGGATTGGGGGTTGGGGGCAGACTCTAGGACGTTAAACAGTTTGTTCAAATCTTATAAAGAATTGAGTTCACCTACTTATCTATGATTTCTCCACTGCTGGAAACGGTTCATTTCCTAGGGGGCTGGGGCTCCAGCCTGTTAAGCCAGTACGCTGGGCCAGTAATGGCTGCGAGTGGACAATGGGAATCCGCAATGCCTTGTCAAATAACATGGTGTCGACTTCTTGGTAGAGTTTCTCTCGCGCTTGGGGTTCTGCTTCAGAACGGGCCTTGTTGAGGAGTTCAAACATTTCCGGACTCTCATAGTTGCCTAAGTCTTGAGTGGCACCGGGACCAAAGTGGGCGTAGAGAAAGTTGTCGGGGTCACCATAATCGCCGGTCCAGCCGAGCATAAAGGATTGGAAACCGGGAGGGGTGTTGCGATCTTCTAAGTAGGCGGCCCAGTCTTTGGTTTGTAAATTAACCGTAATGCCGATCTGGCTTAGCTCTGCTGCAAAGGCTTCGGCGATGGGCTTGGGGTTAGGAAAATAGGGACGGCTGACGGGCATATACCACAGGTCCAGGTCAAAGCCATTGGGATAGCCGGCCTCTGCGATCACAGCCTTAGCCGCTTCAGGATCATACTCATAATCTCCCACGCTCTCACTGGTATAGCCTGCCATAGAAGGCGGTACAAAGTGGGCATCGGTTGTACCTAACTCTCCCCAAAAGGCTTCTACAATGGCCGGTCTGTTGATGGCCTGGGCAATGGCCTGACGCACTTCTGGTGTGGCGAGGGGCTCGTAGCTAGGATTCAGGGCCAGATAGCCGACATTAAAGGAGGGGCGAAATACGGCTTCGATATTGGCATCGGCTTCGATTTCTGCTAGCTGATCGGGGGTGAGATCGACGGTAAAGTCGAGGGCACCGGCCCGTAGCTGCGCCAGTCGCGCTGCTGGATCTTCAATAAAGCTGATAACCAGCTGATCGACTTTGGGTAGGCCTGCTTGCCAATAGTCGTCAAATTTGGACAGGGTAATCCGGTCGCCGCTGAGCCATTCTTCAAACACAAATGGTCCGGTGCCTACGGCCAAGCCAGAGGGGGTGCCATAGTTTGCACCAGATTCCTGGATGGCACTGGGGCTGGCAATACCGAAGTAGGCGGATGCGATCGCGGCTGGAAATGCGGCAAAGGGTTCAGCCAGGGTAAATTCTACTGTCAGGTCGTCCACAGCGCGCACATCGGTCAGAATCGAGGCTTCGTCCCCTTTAAACCCGCCAAAGAGATCGGTCCAAATTTCGTACAGTTTACCTTCATCACGAAAACCATACTCAAAGTCAGGGTCCCACCAGCGATTGACGTTAAACATCACCGCTTCGGCATTAAAATCGGTGCCGTCATGAAATTTAACGCCTTCGCGTAACTGAAATGTCCAGGTCAGGCCATCCTCAGACGAGGTCCATTCGGTGGCTAGCTCAGGGACAAGCTCAGTAGAACCAGGGGTATTGCCGATCAGATAGTTGTAAATCTGCAGCTGCACATAGAGTGAGTTGCCATCGGTGATGTCCCCAGGGGTAAGGTTGGCAGGTTGTCCCCCCGAACCAAAGACAAGAGTTCCTGTATCTGTGGTCGCTACCTGATTTGTTGCCGAGCTGTCACTGCTGGGAGTGCCGCCGCAGTTAATCAGAACGGCTGTGAGCGTCAGCGCAAAGAAAATTGACAGAATTCTGCGAAAACGTCGTCGGAAAAAGCTTCGTTGACGAATCATAAAGGGCTCCTAAGTGAATCTGAGTTTACGTCCAGAACGGAATCTTGCCGTAGAAAAAGCCACATTTCCGGACGTGACTGGCCACATCTGCAAAGAGAGTCGTAGAGAGATGAAGCAAGCAACTAAATTGTGGATGTGATCCACCACGCTACATGAACCTTACTAGAAAGAATGAGTAAATTTATACACGTAACAGCATGTCAAAAAATAAGTATTTCTATGACAAAAGTAAAATGAATTGGAAACAGCGATAACAGATACAAAAACAATGGATTAAATGCTGTGTGATAGGTTAGGAATAATGTTGGCTCTACTCATCAGCCCAGATATGCCTGTTCCTATGCTTGATGTTCGTAATCTCTCGGTAACATTTCCAACCAAGGCTGGGGATGTGGCAGCAGTCAAATCTGTTTCGTTTTCTTTGGCGGCTGGAGAGACATTAAGTCTGGTGGGTGAATCGGGCTCGGGTAAATCGGTGACATCTCTGGCTCTCATGGGTCTCCTGGCACCGGGAACAGAACTGTCAGGGGAAATCTGGTTTCGAGATCCCACATCACCCGACGCGCAGCCAGTGGATCTGCTTCAACTTTCTCGCGAAGCCCGCAGGTACTACCGGGGTAAGCTGATTTCAATGATTTTTCAGGAGCCGCTGACCTCCTTAAACCCGGTATATACCTGTGGTGACCAGCTGATCGAAGCGCAGCGCTTGCATCAGAACCTGGATGCTAAAGCGGCTAAGACGAGAGCTTTAGAGCTGTTTGCCGAGGTGAAACTGCCTGAGCCTGAGCAGATGTTAGGACGCTATCCTCACCAGCTGTCGGGGGGACAACAGCAACGGGTGATGATTGCGATCGCACTAGCCGGTGACCCCGCTATTCTCATTGCCGATGAGCCCACCACAGCCCTGGATGTCACCATTCAAGCGACCATCCTGGACCTGCTGCGGGATTTACAAGCCTCGCGGGGAACGGCGATTGTGTTCATCACCCACGACATGGGGGTGGTGGCGGAAATTGCCGATCGCGTAGCGGTCATGTACAAGGGTGACCTGGTTGAAATTGCTCCAGTGTATGACCTGTTTGCTAATCCACAGCATCCCTACACCCAAGGTTTGTTGAACTGTCGACCCAGGCCCCATCAACAGCTGCGTCGGTTGCCCACCGTGAGCGATTTTATGGAAGTTCGCCCTGGGGCAGAGGCTGACAAGATTATTGCCAAAGTGAGTACAGACGCCGAGAAAGCGGAGTTACTGGCTGAAGTGAGCGACCAAGAAATTGAGCACCATCGTCAATCTCTGCTCCAGCAAACGCCGCTGTTACAGGTTCAAGATCTAACCAAGGCGTTTCCAACCCGCACCGGGTTCTTTGGGCAAAAACAAGAGTTTCGCGCGGTGGATACGGTCAGTTTTGAGGTGTATCCTGGTGAAACCTTAGGTTTGGTCGGTGAGTCGGGTTGCGGTAAATCCACCCTTAGCCGCTGTTTGCTGCGTTTGATTGAGCCGACATCGGGGTCGATTCTCTTTGATAATCAGCCGGTTCTAGACCTGAATGCTGAGGCCATGCGCCAGCTGCGGCGAGAAATGCAAATTGTGTTTCAAAATCCCTACGGCTCCTTAGATGCCCGACAGACAATTGGTGCCGCCATCATCGAACCGATGCAAATCCATGGGTTAGGCGGTACTAAGGCTGAACGGCAAGCGCGAGCTATCAGCCTGTTGGAACGGGTCGGTCTAGATGCCAGTGCCCTACGACGAATGCCCCATGAGTTTTCCGGTGGTCAGCGTCAGCGTATCTGTATTGCCCGCACTCTGGCCTGTGAACCTAAGTTTATTATCTGTGATGAGTCGGTGTCGGCCTTGGATGTCTCAGTACAGGCCCAGGTGTTGAATCTGCTCAAGGATTTGCAAAAAGACTTTAATCTTACCTACATCTTTATTTCCCATGACCTGAGTGTGGTCAAGTTTATTAGCGATCGCATTATGGTCATGAACCAGGGGCGTCTAGAGGAAATTGGTCCTGCTGAGGATATCTACAAGTCGCCACAAAAGCCTTACACCCAGCAGCTGATTGCCGCAATTCCCGATGCAAAGCTTGACGATATTCGGCAGCGACAGCTGGCGATGGCTAGCACACAACCATAGCCAGGTTCATCAAACCATAGTTGGTATGCATTGTTCTAATTGACTGATTTAGCCAAAAAATCAGTCAGTGTTTGACTAAAACGTTCTGGTTCAACCAAAAACGCCCAGTGATTACCAGGCACCGCCTCAATTTCCAAATTCTGTAAATATTCTTGATAGGGTTTTAGCTGCCAGTCAAATCGATTTACACCTGCTTCCGGCTGCATAAAGAGACTCGGCACCTGAATGTCTTGTATCAAGCCTGGAACCCTTAGCACCGCCTCAAAAATTCCATCCCGTGCTGCCTTGGTAAACTTACTGCTGACAGTGCCGTCCGGTTTCTCTTCTAGACTTTGACGAAACACTGACTCCTGCAGCACGTTCCAGTCTCGATACTGTTTCATCTGTTTGCCTTGCTGAATGGCCGTATCCCAATCCGCAAATGGCCCCATGCCCTTTAGAAATGGCAGTATGCTATAAAACAACGGGAACGTTAGCCGAAAAATGCCCGCTACTCCATATACAAAAATGGGATCTACCAGCACCATACTCAAAAAACGCTCTGGTTGGCGCGTTGCCCAGTAAGTAGCGACCTTGCCTGACCACGAATGTCCGACAATGTGAGCCGCCGACCAGCCCAGGTGATCCATTAGCTGTACCAGGTCGTCCATGACGGTATCAAAGTCGTATCCATTCTCAGGCTTGCTACTGTTGCCGTGGCCGCGCATATCAACCGCCACTGGATGGTAGCTTTCTGCTAGCCGATCTCCCACAGCCGACCAGATCAAAGCATGGTCTGCCAATCCGTGGAGCAGCAGGACCGGGTCGCCATCAGTTTGCCAGTCTAAATAGACTAATTCAATCTGGTTGAGCAAGACAGTTTTTTGAGTTGCCATGGGATCAACAATGCATGCAGTAATCCTAATAATCGCATCATTTAGAAGATTCAGTAGAAGATCCAGGTACTCGTGAGTCCGTTGAGAACAGATCAGCTCGACTAGGGAACTACTGCTGCTCCCCTCAAGTCCAATAGAACTGTTCTACTGCCAATTTATAAATAAAAACATCTAAAATCATGGCTATTTGCCAAGACTTCACAGATTAAGTCCTTTTTCGGCGTGGCAACGTCGAAAAGATAATCATTGATGGGCTGGCATTTATCATGAGCATAAGGACTTGAAGATATGATCCCATGGAGACATTGAGGTGGTTAGCTTGAATCTGGTTCATATGCCTGAACGGCTCGAATCCCAAGCATCAGTGTGGCTCAATAATGCGATGAATTTGAAGACTACGCTATTGTGTCAGTTTTGATATTTTAACCGTTCAGTAAATTGATGAAATGCAATTCATCCCTAGATTTAGCAACACCAAACAGCCTGTAGGTTATCCCGCAATTATCCCTAACTCTCTTCAGCAGAATAGATACCTGACAGCAGAACTCAACAATATTCTTCGCTCACCGGAACCCGAAACCATCGATAATATCCTTAAAGAGACAACAATAGAAATCAGACAATTACTAGCTGTAGACCGAGTTGCTATTTTCCGATTTCATCCAGATACAAACTGGAATGGCGAATTTATCGCTGAGGATGTAGCTGAAGGCTATGTATCTGTGCTGGTGAAGCAGGATTATCAGTGTTTTGGGGATGAACCTGCCATACTTCAATATCACGCCGGGCAAGTACAGGCTATTGCTGATATTCATGATACTGATCTTAAGCCTGATTGTGTAGAGATCCTCAATCAGCTACAGGTGAAAGCCAACTTAGTGATCCCGATTCTCAAAGAGCAAGAGTTGTGGGGACTACTATGTGTGCATCACTGCCAATCGCCACGTCTATGGAGTTCAGAAGAAATTGCGCTAACTCGGAGCATCATAAAACAGCTTGAGGATAACGTGAAACAAGCTGGAGATTCCCCTAATCCTGATAGACAAACTAGCGTTTTCTCCCATAATGTTGACCGTGAAAAAGCGCTTTCTAAGACTATTAGTAAGATTCGTCAGTCCCTTGCTATAGATGTATTATTTCAGTCTGTGACAACTGAAATACGCTGTCTTTTGCAGGCAGATCGGGTAGTTATATTTCAGTTTACTCCCGATCAAGATTGTCGAGGAGAGTTCGTTGCTGAAGATGTAGCAGATCATTGTCGTTCGATTCTAACCCAGCGAGTATACGAACATAGTTTTGAAGCACAGTTCAATCATCAATATGATGAGAGACGGGTTCAAGTTATTAGTGATATCCACACAGCTAAATTAAGTAGCAGCTATCTCACAGTTTTAGAACGGTTTGAGGTTCGGGCAAATCTAGTAGTTCCTATTCTCCAGGGTGAGCAGCTATGGGGACTGCTCTGTGTGCATCAATGTGAGCAGGTGCGCCACTGGAGTGTGGATGATATTCAATTTGTACAGCAAATTGTTGAGTACTTAAGCTTTGCCTTACAACAGCTAAAGTTACTAGAGCAGTTACGATATCAAACAGAGCAGCAAAAGTCTCTAACGGGTGTCATCAGTCGTATTCGTGAATCCCTTGATCTAGAAACAATTTTTCAAACCACAGCTCAAGAAGTAAGACAGCTTTTGAAAGCCGATCAAGTTGGTATTTTTTTCTTTCAAAATGAGGACCATTGGGAAGGGCAGTTTGTAGCGGAAGATTGTGGTGAGGGCATCACCTCTATTCTGGAGGAGAAAATCTATGATCATTGCTTTGGTGAAAACTATGCTCCCCTCTATGAGGAAGGGCGCATGTATGTTGCCAACAATATTTATGAAGGTGATATATCAAATAGCTATGTTCAAAAATTAGAGCAATTTGGCATTAAGGCAAATGTGGTGTCACCGATTATGAATGGCTCTGAATTATGGGGATTGCTTTGCATTCACCAATGTCAGGGATCTAGACAGTGGCAGCCTTCTGAAATTGAGTTTATTGATCAAATTGCTAAGCATTTAGGCGTAGCCCTGGAGCAGTGGAGTCAGGTGGAGCAATTAAAGTTGCAAGCGGCTCAGCTAGCACATGTGTCTTCTCGTGAACAAGCACTAGAACAACAGAAATTATTATCGCAAACGATTAATGCTATTCGTGACTCTCTGCAAATTGAAGAGATTTTTGACACTACGACAAAAAGCATCCAGTCCCTATTTAAGACCGATCGCGTTGTTATTTACCAATTTAATCCTGACTGGAGTGGTCAGTTTGTGGCAGAATCCGTCGCCGATGGTTGGCCTAAGCTTGTCGGTACTCAGGAAATAATTCAAGATGCTTACCTGATGGAAAATCAGGGAGGGCGATATGCACAGCAAGAAACGGTAGCGGTGGATGATATCTATCAGACGGATGATGACGCTTTTCCTATGACGCTGTTAGAGGACTCTCAGGCCCTTGCCTATATGATTGTACCGATTATGGAAGGCAGCCGACTCTGGGGATTGTTAGCAGCCTGTCAAAATTCTCGTCCGCGCCATTGGGAAACGGATGAAATTGATTTCTTAGCCCAAGTAAGTACGCAGCTAGGTGTAGCCTTGAATCAGGCCGAAGCTGTTGCTCAGGTACGTGAGCAAGCCGCCGCCTTGCAAAAAGCCACGGATCGTCAGCGAGCTTTAACCTTAACGATTGATAAAATTCGTCAATCCTTAGATATTGATGTGATTTTTACCACCACCACTCAGGAAGTACGGCAATTGCTCGAAGTTGAGCGAGTGGCTATTTATCGGTTTAATGCTGATTGGAGTGGGGCCTTTGTCGCCGATTCGATTGTCGATGGTTGGCAGCCTACCGTTCCCAATCAGACCATGATTCAGGATGTATTTTCTAATCCTGGTCAAGATGGTCAATTGCCACGGAATGAGGTTTTTGTACCTATTTCACAGGGAGAAAAATTGTGGGGGCTGCTGATGGCCTATCAAACCTCAAAACCCCGCTATTGGGATGATGACGAGGTAGGACTGTTGGCCCAGGTCGGAACCCAGTTGGGGATAGCTTTGCAGCAGGCGGAACTGTTGAATAAAACTCAGCAGCAGACCGCTAAGTTAAATCAGACATTGCAAACGTTAAAGAGTACCCAGGCACGCTTGGTGCAGGGTGAAAAAATGGCTGGATTAGGCCAGCTAGCTGCGGGTATTGCCCATGAGATTAATAATCCAGTGGGATTTATCTCCAGCAATTTAGAACCGATGCAGGAGTATGTAACAGGGCTGTTGGAGCTGCTTCAACTTTATCAACAGCAGTACCCAGAACCGGAATCGATTATTCAGAATAAAATCGATGATATCGAACTGAATTTTGTCCTAGAAGACTTGCCTAAAATCATGACGTCAATGAAGATGGGCACTAGTCGCATTGTCGATATCGTCAAAAGTATGCAGACCTTTTCTCGGGTTGACGAATCGGCAATTAAGGATATTGATATCCATCAGGGTATTGACAGTGCCCTACTAATTTTGAAACATCGCTTAAAGGCTCGTAAACAACGCCCTACTATCAATATTATCAAGTCCTATGGCAATTTACCCTTGATTCAGTGCTATGCCAGCCACCTCAATCAGGTGTTTATGAATATTCTGGTGAATGCTGTGGATGCCTTTGATGAGCATGAGCAGCCACATGATCAGATGCCAGAAATCCAAATTTCTACCCACTGGCAGAAAAGTCAAAATTGCTTATTGATAGAAGTTTCGGATAATGGTCCTGGTATTCCTGAGGGTGTTTTAGCAAATATCTTCAATCCTTTTTTTACGACAAAATCTGTCGGTAAAGGAACTGGCCTGGGGTTATCAATTAGCTATCAAATTGTGACAGAAATGCACCAGGGCAAGTTATCTTGCCAGTCTACGCTCAGGCAAGGGACAACGTTTTATATCGAGATCCCATTAAACATCTCTGGAAATAAAAAGATTTAGGTTGAAAAATGCTAACAAACAGATGCAGGAATTATTGTGAGCATGCTCAGTCGGTCTAATCGCAGCTGTATAGAAAATTTGAGCTCCTGTATCTAAGCCCATCTCACCAATATCTGCTCAGATATCTGAGCAGATATTGGTCGATCATAATTCTTGAGTTTGACTCGGAAGATAGATGTATAGCATCGGCATAAGAATTCTCTCATCCCAATTTCATGAAAGTTAGCGTCAGCCGTTCTACTCTCAACAAAGAACTGAATTCATTAGTTTTCTTGGCATAGCCAATCAGGCAACTGACCTGGCGTTTTGATCGGCCAAGATGCTTTGGGGCTGATAATAAACGCTTTGAACTGTTGATTTATAAAAATATTAGCAAGGTCATCTTTTAAGAGGTAACTCTGCTGAGTTATTTTTTTGCTACTCGTCTTTTCAGGGTGGGAATGTCTACAATCAATATCTCAATTGTTATTCCTGTATATAATGGTGGGGGTGCTTTTTACGCATGCTTAGGGAGCATTGGGCATAGTGCTCGACCTCCAGATGAAATTGTTGTCGTATCTGATGGAGATACGGATGGCTCTTGGCAAGTAGCTGAGGAGTTTGGCACAAAGGTACTGCGATTAGGAAGTTCTGGCGGTCCAGCCCGAGCTAGAAATATTGGTGCAAAGGCTGCCCAGGGGGATGTTATCTTCTTTATGGATGCAGATGTGACACTCCATCCAGATACGCTCAGTTTGGTTGAGCAACGATTTCAAGAACAGCCGGAGCTTGCAGCTTTGATCGGCTCTTATGATGATGCACCGGGGGCGGAAAACTTTCTGTCTCAATATAAGAATCTTTTCCATCACTATACTCATCAGACCTCTGCAGAAATAGCGTCTACTTTTTGGGGAGCCTGTGGTGCTATTCGGCGTTCGGTTTTTCTGGCGATTGAAGGCTTTGACGAGACTTATACCCAGCCCTGTATTGAAGATATTGAGCTAGGCTATCGTCTCAAGCGCATGGGGTATGAAATTCGCCTTTATAAAGACATTCAAGTCAAGCATTTGAAACGATGGGAGGCCAGATCGCTGCTGAAAGCAGACATTTTCTATAGAGCAATTCCTTGGGCTACCCTATTGATCCGCGAGCAGCGTTTTGATGCGGATTTGAATCTCAATTATACCAACCGTCTGAGTGTTCTGGGTGTGTTTGCTCTGATAGTCACGGCGTTAGCTGGTTGCTTCTTTGCTTGGATTTGGTGGTTGACAGCCGCAACAGCGTTGGGATTACTGTTGATTAATTTCAACGTCTATCGGTTTTTTTGTGCGAAGCGTGGGGGGCTATTTACGCTGCGTGTCATCCCCTGGCATTGGCTCTACTTTTTCTACGGGGGCAGTGCGTTTGTCTGGGTCCTGATGCAACATTATTTTGGGCGTTTTCTATAACTATTGGACCCTATGGTGAGAGTTCGCTGTTTAAGGGGGCGCTGATTGCTGATTTTGATGAACCGGAGTCGGTTAAATACAGTCAGTTAAATACAGATTTAATCACAACACTTATATCGGGAAAATGTTGGAGTGTGTAACCTATGAAGTCAAAAGCTAGAGAAGAGATAGCTACTTCCGTAGTCATTATTGGGGGTGGACCGGCTGGATTAACCTCTGGTTATGAGTTAATGAAACATGGGGTCAAGGCCATTGTGCTTGAAAGAGCTGACAAGGTTGGTGGAATTTCCCGTACAGAGAGCTATAAAGGGTACCGCTTCGATATTGGTGGGCACCGTTTCTTTACTAAAGTAGGTGAAGTGAAGGCTATTTGGCAAGAGATTTTAGGAGACGACTTTATTCAGACGCCACGGTTATCTCGAATCTACTATGACGGTAAGTTTTATGATTATCCCCTGGCTCTTTTCAAAACCCTCAGAAATTTAGGGCTTGTTCGTAGTTTCCTGATTGTAATTAGCTATCTGCGAGCGAAACTCAAGCGCTATCTAGGTTTAAGTTCAACTCCTCAGACGTTTGAAGATTGGGTGACCGATTGTTTTGGGGCGAGACTCTATCGGATCTTTTTCAAAACGTATACGGAGAAGGTATGGGGGATTCCCTGTAACCAAATTCGGGCTGACTGGGCAGCTCAGCGAATTAAAAATCTTTCTCTTAAGGAAGCTGTGATTAATGCGCTGTTTGGCAGTAAGAATTCAAAAAGTCTGATCAAAACCTTTGACTACCCACGCTTGGGACCCGGCATGATGTGGGAACGTTGTCAGGAGATTTTAGAAGAGCATGGAACTCCGGTGCATCTGAATACAGAGGTGGTGAGGGTTGAACGAGAAGGCCGCCGTATACATACGGTAATTGCAAAGCAGGGCGATCGCAACTTTGAATTAACGGGGGATCACTTCATCAGCTCAATGCCAGTGACAGCATTGATGCATCGGCTGCATCCACCACCACCAGATTATGTGTTGGCAGCAGCTCGTGGGTTAACGTATCGTGACTTTCTGATTGTCTCCTTGATCCTGGATCGGGCCTATTTATTTCCCGATAACTGGCTGTATATCCATAGTCCTGAGTTCAAGGTAGGTCGTATTCAGAACTTCAAAAATTGGAGTATTGCCATGGTGCCCGATGCCAATAAAACCTGTCTGGGCATGGAGTATTTTTGCAGTGAGGGAGATGGGATCTGGGAAATGACGAATACCCAGCTGATTGAGCTCGCCTCTCAGGAAATCTTAAAACTGAATCTAGGGGTTAAGGCCAGTGATATAGAAGATGGATGTGTGATTCGTCAATATAAAGCGTATCCGGTGTATGACGGTGAATACCGTCGACACTTAAAGGTTTTAGAAGACTATATTCGCGGTTTTGAAAATCTGCAAACTGTGGGACGCAACGGCATGCACCGTTACAATAACCAGGATCACTCAATGCTCTCGGCATTGCTAGCTGCCAAGAATATTCTAGGTGAGGAACACGATATCTGGAATATTAATGTAGAGCGCTCTTATCACGAGAACTTTACCGATCAGGAGTGGGCACAGCTTAAGCAAAAAACAGCAGAGTCTAGGGCTGACCGTAAATCATTAACCCCTGCCGCTTAAGAGAGGTAACTGAAAACCAAACAATGATCTGTCGGAGTGCTTAAAATTGGAAGATATTGAAGCCATGTGTCAACCCAAAGTCACGCTTGTGGTTTCACCACGAGAACGATTTAGCTACACTCAACCTTCCTTAGAAAGTATCTATGACCATACACAATATCCATTTGAGTTAGTGTACGTGGATGGGGGTTCACCCCCACCGATTAAGACGTATCTCACCGCTCAAGCCCAGGAAAAAAACTTTGAGCTGATTCGGGTGGATCAGCTGTTAACACCGAATCAATCGCGAAATATTGGTTTGGCTCAGGTAAAGACACCCTATGTCGTCTTTGTTGACAATGATGTTGTGGTCTCTTCGGGGTGGCTCAAGGCATTAGTGGAATGTGCTGAAGAAACCAGGGCAGCCATTGTCGGCCCCCTTACCTGTCAGGATGAACCTGTCCATGAAACCATTCACTTTGCCGATGGTGTGGCCCATGTGATTGTCGATGTGAAGGGGCGGCGACGGCTGCGGGAAAAAATGACTCGTCAGGGGCAGCAGGTGGCTAATACACTGTCGAAACTGGAGCGAAGCCCGGCAGAACTGGTAGAGTTTCACTGCATGTTGGTCAACATGGATGTCTTTGAGGCCATGGGGCCATTGGATGAGAACTTTCTCAATACTAAAGAACATGTTGACCTGTGTATGGCCGTGACGGAGGCTGGAGGCTCTATTTATTTTGAACCTAACTCTCTCATTACCTATGTGCCAGGGATTGCCTGGACCTTAGCAGATTTGCACTTTTATATGTTGCGCTGGAGTGATGCTTGGGAGACGATCAGCTTAGAACACCTCAAACAAAAGTGGAACCTGTCTGAAGATACTTACTTTACTCAAAAGCATAAGGCGCTGGGCTGGCGACGACGGCAAATGATTCTCTCACCGTTATTAGACCGTCTGACGTTGGGTGTATTTAAACATCAGTTTTTTGAAAAAGTCACATTTGGATTGGTCAAGGATCGGTTTTTTGAAAAAGTCTTTATGTATGGTTTGTTGACCCCGATCGATCGCATACTCAACAAGTATTTAACCGATCGCCATGCCCGCAAATGGTTAAATCCCGCCATGGGGGCATCGGGTTTGCCGGTCACAGCAGCACCATCGTTAGGAATTCTTCAGCGTAAAACCGATGAAAATTCTTCTGCTGCATGACTATGGCACGGCAACCGGTGGTGCAGAACTCCAGATGCTAGCGCTGCGTCAGGGGTTAATTGATCGAGGCCATCAGGTGCGATTGTTTGCTAGTAGTGCTCAGCCGGTAGAGGGCTATCCTCAATTGGCCGATGATGTCTGTTTTGGGACTCATGCGAAGCTACAGGTGTTAACCCAGACGGCTAATCTGTCCGCCTACTGGCAGTTGCGTCAGATATTGCACTCCTTTCGGCCTGATGTGGTGCATATTCGGATGTTTCTCTGGCAGTTGTCTCCATTGATTTTGCCATTGCTAAAAGATATTCCCTGCATCTATCAAACGGCTGTTTATAAGGCGATTTGTCCGGCGGGCACCAATCTGTTGCCGGATGGTAGCCGCTGTCGGTCTTTGCCGGGGCGGGTATGTTTGTCGTCAGGGTGTTTGACACCAAAAACGTGGCTGGTGCTGATGGTGCAGTGGCAGCTGTGGCAGCGATGGCGTTCTGCCATTGACCGGGTGGTGGCCCTCAGCCAGGCGATGAAAGCAGAATTAGAGCAGGCCGGGTTGTCATCGGTGGAGGTGATTCACAATGGTGTGCCAGTGAGGGAACAGCGCCCCCCTCTGAGCTGTCCTCCCACCGTTGCCTATGCCGGTCGACTGGTGCCTGAAAAGGGGATGCCGGTGTTGATGCGGGCATTTGCGATCGCAACCACCCAAGTCCCCCAGGCTCGCTTACTCATCGCCGGTCAAGGCAAGTCAGAACCCGAACTACGGGCCCTGGCCAACCAGCTAGGGGTGGCCGACAATATTACCTGGCTCGGACATTTATCACGCCCTGAGCTAGAGCGACAGTTTGATCAAGCCTGGGTGCAGGTGGTGCCGTCCCTGTGGTCTGAACCCTTTGGCAATGTGACCACAGAAGCCATGATGCGCGGTACCGCTGTCATTGCCAGTGCCGTGGGGGCACAGCCAGAAATCATTGAGCCTAATGTTACTGGCTTTTTAGTGCCTCCCGGCGATGTGGCCGCCATGGCCGCCAGGCTCACTCAGCTATTACTCAATCGGAACCTGGCAGAACCTATGGGGCAATCGGGCCGAACCCGAGCCCTCACTTACTTTAGTGAGCATACTCGCACCGAACGATTTATCGCGCTCTATCAACAAATACAGGCCACTTACACTCTGAATACTATGGTTCATCCGGAGATTTTATCTTCATGAGTTCTCCTCTACTCAGCATCATCATTCCCACCTATAACCGGCCTCAGCTATTGTTGAGGGCTGTTCAAAGCGCCTTAAGCCAAACTCTGACAGATATTGAAGTCATTGTTGTGGATGATGGCTCTATCCCAGCCGTAATGTTGCCTGCCCAAGAACACCTGAGAGTAATTCGGCAAGATCCTAATCAAGGAGGAGCTGCCGCCCGCAACTACGGTGCAGAAGCTGCCAGGGGCCGCTGGATCACCTATTTAGACGATGATGATGTGTTACTGCCTGATATGGCTGAAAAAGCGATGGCGGCGATCCAGACTATTCCTCAAGACCTACCTAAGCCGGTCGCTGTGCTCTTTGGCTTGACAATTGTCAATAGACAGGGGCATAGATTAGCAACACACCTGCCACCAACCCTGCCCCGAGGAGCCCACTTTTGTTTAGAAGAGATCCCACCGGGAGAGTCTTTTTTCTCAAAGCAAACCCTGGTGGTGGAACGAGAGGTATTACTGGAAATGGGCGGGTTTGACCCGAGTTTTAGCTCACGGGTACATACCGAATTATTTCTACGGCTTAACCCTGTCTGCTCCCTGTGGGGGGTGCCGGACGTGACGTATCATTTATCGGCCCATGAGGGCATGCGGGTGTCGTCTAATGCACGTCGTCGCCAGCGGAATTTTGAGCGGCTTTGGTCAAAACACCGGGCGCTGTTTACCAGCCATCCTCGCAAAACAGTGGCTGATTTTGTGTTTAACCATGCCGATATGTTGCAAAGAAGCGGACAGGTTTGGCTGGCAACAAAAGCCCTGGGTCAGGCTTTGATGATTCATCCCATACATATTCTTCTGCGGTTGGGGTCTCCTTATAAACGGCAGTGTTTGAAGCATCTGTCGCGCCGACAAAACCGCGAGAGAATATGCCCGCCCGGAGTGTAGCGTTATGGCTAAATCTAATCGTCACTTTGAAATGACGGCCCTAAAAGCCAACTTAACCCAGCGCTCACTGCAGTCTGGTCTCATTTCTGTGGCGGCTCAACCCCTCAAATTAGGCATTGGTATCGGTGGCACCATGGTACTGGCGCGGTTGCTGGTGCCGGCTGATTTTGGATTGCTGGCGATGGTGCAGCCGGTGCTGAGTATTGTGGATAGTCTCAGCAATCTGGGGTTAGAAACGGCCACTGTGCAACGTCAGGAGTTTAATCCTGAACAGGCCAGCGTCATCTTTTGGCTATCCCTAAAAATCAATGCTCTGATTCTCGGTGCCATGGTGCTGACGGCCCCCCTGGTTGCCCAGTTTTATGGGCAACCAGAACTGACTCATATGCTGTTATGTCTGGCCATTGGTGTGGCTAGTTTGTGTCTGTCATTTCAGCATCTGTCGCTGCTTAAACGACAAATGCGGTTTGAGCTGCTGACTGCAATTGAATTGGTGGCATTGGTGACAAGTACGGTGGTGGCGATCGCCACCGCCTGGCTAGGTCTCGGTTATTGGGCCTTAGTACTGCAGCTGACGGCCCTACAAGTCACAAAAGGGATTGCCTACTGGCTTTACTGTGATTGGCGTCCCCAGCGTCTGGCCAACTCTGCTCACTGCCAACAAGATCTGCGTTCAACTCTCTCCTATGGGCTGAATCTAACCGGGTTTCGCTGTATTAGCCGGGTGGGTATGAAGATGGATCGGGTGCTGTTGGGCTATGTGGGCGGGGCCAGCTCCCTGGGATTTTATGCCATGGCCTACAAGTGGGCCTATTTCCCATTTTGGCAAATCTACTATCCGCTGTTTGATGTGGCGGTGTCCAGTTTGAGCCGCAGTTTATCTGAACCAGAGCGTTATCGACTCTATTGTCGGCGAGGGCTGCTGCTGATTTTTGCTGTATGTATGCCAGCCCTGGCCTGTCTGTTTATGACCGCTGATGATGTCACCCTGTTGATGCTAGGGGAGCAGTGGTTAGAGATTGTGCCCATGTTTCGTGTCCTGATTGTGGGGGTGTTTGTGGGTTGCCTCTACCGGGTGACTAAGTGGATTTATGTGTCGGCGGCCACAACCCAACGACAGCTGCGCTGGAGCCTGATTCATACGCCAGTGATGATTGCTGCGATCGCAATCGGTGTGCAGTGGGGGGCCTATGGCGTGGCCGTTGGTTACACCGTTGCGATGTGTTTGTTGAGCTACCCAGCGGTGGTTTACTGTGTACGCCAATCCCCCATTACCTTGGGCGACTTTATGGGGGCCCTATGGCGACCTGCGATCGCGGCTATTTTCTCCGCCGGTTTGCTTTATCCAGTGCAAATATTCATGCCCACCATCAATCTATTACTCATGAGGCTGCTGGTTACGGGGCTGGTTTATTCATTGTTCTACATCTGTATTTGGCTGCTGCTGCCAGGGGGCTATACCCAAGGCAAATTGTTTATGTCAGCGTTGCTCAACAAGCTACAGTAATCGGCTCTGATCAGATATTTTTTCACAGGGAGATTCTATGATTACCGATATTCTTGAACTGGGTGAACAAACACAGCTGCGGGGGCAAGTTGTTGTCGTCGGCTCTGGGATCGCCGGTTCCGAAGTGGCCACCTATCTGGCTCGCCATGGCCAAGAGGTGATTCTGTTAGAAAGCGGGCGGGAAAAATTTGATCCCAAAATCCAGGCGCTCAATGATGTGATTTTCCTGGGTAAACGCCATCGTGAGCTAAATCCCAACACTTACTACCACCGATACTTACCGCCCGAGCTTCGCGGTGTCAGTCGGGTCCGTCAGTTTGGGGGCACCAGTAACGTCTGGACAGGGAAATGGAAATATCTACAGCCCTGGGATTTTGAAGGTAGACCCTGGATTGCCAACAGTGGCTGGCCCATTCGCTATGGCGATCTCTTAGAACACTACCGCTCTGCAGCCAGGGACTATGGCTTTGGCGATTTAGAGGCAGAAGCCAGCCGTCCCGAGATTATGACCTGGCGCGCAAAGTTGGCGGCAGGTGGCCTAAAAATGAGCAGTTTTTACTGGGAGGAAACCCCCACCCGCACGGCTATCCGATTTGGTGATGAGATGCGCCAATCTCAAAACCTAAAAGTTGTCCTGGGGGCAACGGCCACTGAACTCAAACTCGATGATACTTGTCAGCGGGTGACGTCAGTGATTTGCCGTTCCCTGGAAGGCCGAGAACTGATTGTTACCGGTGACTCCATTGTGTTAGCCACCGGCGCGTTTGAAACGGCGCGTCTGCTCTTAGCGTCCGACCGTCAACTCCCTGGCGGCATTGGGAATGCCCATGACCTGGTTGGTCGTTTCTATACCGATCACCCCAAGCACCATACCGGTAAACTACGGCCGGGTCCCCTAGCACAATACTATGCCCACGAGCTGCAATATGCCCCGAAACCAAGGTTTTGTGTGTGCTTTGCCCTTGATGACGAGACACAGCGTAAACAAGAACTGTTGGAACATGTGTTGTATCTGCAGCCGATTTATGAAGGGGTGAGAGAGCGTTTAGGACGCATCGTGCGGGGTCGTCCGATCTGTCGAGATGGCAATGGTATTGTCGCTAATTATCGCGTCAAATTTGTGACTGAACAGGCCCCACAGATAGGGAGTCGCGTGAAATTGGCCACGGACTGTGATGTGCTTGGCCAGCGTAAGCTACAGGTGGACTGGTGCTTCACGGATCACGATCGCCGTTCTATGGCAGAGACCCTACAGCTCTTAACCAAACGCTTTGCTGCAGTAGGTCTCGGGACTTTTGACTTTGGTGATGAACCACCCAGCTTAGAGACAATGACAGACGCTGCCCATCAAATGGGGACTACACGTATGGCCAGTCATCCTGAAGCGGGCGTGGTCGATCCCAACTGTCGCGTATTTGGTACAGATAATCTCTATGTCGCCAGTTCAGCAGTCTTTCCCACTGGTCCTTCTTACTCCCCCACTTTTACCATTCTGGCCCTGGCTCGTCGTTTAGGACAGCATTTGCTGAAAACAACAGCTAGTAAGACTTTTTCCGCCTACACAACAGATAGAACAATGCTTTAAATCAGTCAGGTCAGCGACTCCAAAGCAGATTATCGTGTGCGTTTTGCGTCATCATTTTGAGTTATGAGTTTCCCCTCCCTGCAATTTTCCATTATTATTCCAACCTACAATCGCCCTGCTTGTTTGGAACAATGTCTGCAAAGCATTGCTCAATTAGATTACCCCAGTGATTGTTTTGAAGTTGTTGTAGTAGATGATGGTAGCCGCATCCCGTTAAGTCCGATTACTGACAAGTTTGCGTCATCGCTTTCACTGCACTTAGTTCAACAGCAAAACACGGGTCCAGCCGCCGCCCGCAATACTGGGGCGACAGCGGCACGAGGGCATTATCTTGTGTTTACCGATGATGATTGTCAGCCAACGTCTGACTGGTTGCGATCTTTAGCAGAGGCTTGTCACCAAGTGCCAGGCGCTTTGATTGGTGGACGCACTCTGAATGCTTTGCCCAATAACCTTTACTCTACGGCCAGTCAATTATTGATTGACTATATCTACGATTATTACAACCAGGCCAGAGGCGAAGCCACGTTTTTTGCGTCCAATAACTTTGCTATGCCCCGCACTATATATCAACAACTCCAGGGGTTTGACACCAGTTTTCCCCTAGCCGCTGGAGAGGACCGAGAATTTTGCGATCGCTGGCGATACCATGGCTTTCCCATGCACTACGCTCCGACAATGCAGCTCAGGCATGCCCATAAGCTCAGCCTAACATCCTTTTGGCGACAACATTTTAACTACGGTCGAGGAGCGTTCCATTTTCATAGAGTCCGCAGTCAGCGACAAACTCAATCGATACAAGTAGAGCCACTGGCGTTTTATATCCGCCTACTGATGTATCCCTTTGCCAAGTATCAAGCCGTGCGCGCCTTGAGTCTCTCAGGATTATTTTTTCTGTCGCAAGTTGCTAATATGGTGGGCTTTGTCTGGGAGAAGTATAAACAGCGCTCCATCGCTTCCACAATGACCGCAACGTCTTCTTCCTAAACCTGTCTTGTTGCTTAATATGCTGTCTCTGCCGGTACAAATCCAGCTCTTAATCCACGGGAGGGATGACGTAAGCGAATGTTAAGTTCGTTATGAGTGCAAGGGATTGGGGCATCCCAACACTTGACGCTATCGTTAACAGGCTGAACATATTGGACATCATAAGACTGTTTAGATTCGACAGCAGTACTTGGCATAGCTGGGGGTAGGAACAAGCGAGCTTGAATGTCTGGTTGAAATAGAATCAGGACTGCGATCAGTCCGAGTCCTACAAAAAATGATTTAGACAGATATCCCCTGACGTTTGGCCCTGAGAAGTATCGAGGGAATTGCCAATTTGATTTAGCGAAATATGCTGTGCCTAGAATCGAGATTGTAATGGCTGGAGTCATCATAAAATAACCTAAGCCAAAGCGGATCATCGGAGCGCGGAGCATAATAAACACCATGCCAATCAGACTGCAGCACAGTAGCCATGACGTGCTATCAATCTTTTGTTTACGAGCTGACCTGAGTGTGGGTATGGCAAAACCCATGGACAACAACAACAGCAGCAGCATGATGGCATTAAAGCGAGCAAATTTGAGCCATTCCCAGAGCTGCCAGAAAAAGCGATTTGCTCCAGGTGGAACTTCCCCAAAGTTATGATCCCAAAAACGAATAACTTCTACTGCACGATGTGCAACGGCGGCTGACACTCTCCAGGGCACATTCACACACAGTACGGACGATGGATAAAGAGGGCAGCCAGACGTGACTATACTGACGATCATCAGCGGTGATAGAAGTAATAAAGAGAGTAAACCGCCAAACAATAATCGACGATAGTCTAGGAATGGTTGCTGCCCATAAAATAAAAGCGCAATGGGTAGCAGCGGGAGAGCCGACAGCTTAATGGAGACGGCTCCCACGGCTAGCAATAAGGGAATGAGTGAAGCACCCCACAGATGTGTTCTGGATTGTTCAGAGCGTGATGAGGGGCTGTTTGTCGTTGTTAAAATGCTCCAAGCTACTACGCCCGTGAGGAAGATAATGGGGACATCTGGAGAAGAGGAGGTTACAATCGCTGATAAAAACGGAGTTACCGTCAGTCCTGGCAGCACCAGGACCAGAAAAATCAGCATAAACTTGTCGGTTACTCTAGCTTTGCCCGTAACCCAATACCAAAGGGTGAGAAATCCATGACAGGTAGCAAGTAATGCCACCCATCCATTGGTCACGGCATGGACGCGGGATGCAACACTCTCAATACTCAAAGGAGCCGTTAGCGCAAACCAAGAAGACGTAAAACCAAGATTATTTAAGACCAGCGCTAACCCCGGAACTGTACCAAATTCTGATAGCCAGCGAGTTAATCCAAAATGGTACAGTCCTGTATCAAACCAGGTTACCTGTGTGGTCATATAGGCAGCAACTAAAACGGCCCAACTGGCAATGGCTACCACTACAGCTAACGATTTTATTCTCCAGAGGTGCTGGAGTTCGTCTCTGATCGGAGCCCAACAGATTAGCAGTAGACTGATGCCAATAGCAAATGCCAAACCTACGATGGGTGACAGCGGCAGTATCAGGGAGAGCAAGAGTAAGCTATCAGCTAGTAGAACCAGTCCTAACCATAGGGAGACGATAATCCGGTCTCCCATGCGGTCAAAACAATCTGCCCGTAAGCTAATAATTAGGGCAGTGCCAATGAGCCAACTGACGATAGATACTATGCACCATGCAGCGATAAAGTAGATCACAGCCCTACTCAGCTCCTCTATCAATTCATAATTTTCTAAGTAAATACAAGTTCTTTCTGCTGAAGCGCTATGGGGGTAATCAATAAATCTACCTAACCCTAACATAGGCCCCAGGATTTACCCTTAAGAAAACTCTCATGCTAGCTGACTGCAAAAGAGTCTCTCTCAAGGATTCTAGATTGGCTAAATTTAGCTGTTGATGGCGATATGGTTAGATTGTTATGTCTGAGAAAAAGCTATGGGCAGTTAGGCTCCCGCGCTTAAATAATTTCCCCGTTACCCCATCACTCATCCACCCATCTACGGCCTCAACCTGGGGCTGTAGATGGGTGCAATCCCCTTAGCGAGCTAACAGCTTTTTGAGTTCTACCGCCCAGAAGCTGATGGTGCCCAGCAGGATTGCGATCGCAATCTGTTGTCCACTCAGGGCCACCGTTGAGAAAAGTATTTGACAGACTGGCACATAGATCACCATCAGCTGTAAGCCAAATGTGAGCAGCACCGCCCCCAACAGTTTGACATTTGACAAAAGACCAATTTGAAATAACGAATCGGAGGAGCGCACCGCTTCTGACAGGGCAATTCGAGAAAATGCCAGAGTGGTAAACACCATCGTCTGCCAGGACGGATCGTCGTTACGCCAGTAGCCATTAGCCACCAACAGCAACACAATTCCTAGCAACACACCAATCCAGAGAATATCGACCCCCATGCCGCGGCCAAAGACACTCTCATTGGGACGGTGGGGCGGTTGTTCCATCACTTGCCGTCCAGCCGGTTCAAAGCTCAGTGCCAGTGCCAAGAGACCATCGGCAATTAGGTTAATCCATAAAATCTGGATGGGTACTAGCGGAATTGGCATCCCCAAAAACGGTGCCAGCAACAACAGCCACAGCTGTCCCACGTTCCCTGCCGAGGTATATTTGATAAACTTGCGAATATTTTCATAAATTACCCGACCTTCCCTGACTGCTGCCACAATTGATGCAAAGTTGTCGTCTTGAAGAACAATATCGGCGGCTTCCTTAGCCACATCGGTACCGGTGATGCCCATAGCTACGCCAATATCGGCCTGTTTCAAAGCCGGGGCATCATTCACACCGTCTCCCGTCATGGCCACGATGTGCCCCTGCCGCTGTAGCGCTTGCACAATTCGCAGCTTGTCTTCAGGGGTGACTCTGGCATAAACGGCAGTTTTAGTAACGGCGGTCTCTAGCTGCTCAACGGGCATGAGGCTGAGGTCTTGCCCTGTGAGTAGTGTGTCACCAGAAATTCTTAAATCTTGAGCGATGTGCTGGGCGGTTAGAGGATGGTCACCCGTAATCATGACCACCTGAATCCCGGCAGTTTGACACAGACCAATGGCCTCTTTTACCTCCGGACGGGCCGGGTCCATTAACCCCATCATGCCAAGAAATACTAGCTTTTCTTCTAGACAGTCTGGCTGAGCTGACAGGGGCCGAAATGCCAACCCCAATACCCGCAGTCCCTGGTTGGCCAGTCGGTCGTGGGCCAAAAATATCCGTTGACGTAGCTCATCGGTCAGTACCTGAATTTGATTGTCCGTCCACACCCGATCAACTGTGGTCATCATGCTGTGGAGGGCACCTTTGCTAAAGACCACAACGTGAGTGTCTGCTGGTACCGATTGCTGCCAGTTCTGCTGTAGTGCTTCTGGTAGGGGCTGCTGACAGCGGTGACAGGTGGTCATCCGCTTCCGCTCTGAATCAAAGGGCACCTCGTCTATACGAGGCCACAGCTGGTCAAGTTTGCGTTTTGGTAATCCCATTTGAGCCGCCGCTGTCACCAGGGCCGTCTCTGTAGGGTCACCAATGGCATGGTTGTTGTCTAAGGACGCATCGTTACATAGGGCACCGCTGAGCAACAGCAAACTCATGGCTCGATTCCCAATGGCCATATCGTCGGATAGCTCTATCTGCTGCCCGGCCACATCTAGTACGGTCACTGCCATGCGGTTTTCGGTGAGGGTGCCGGTTTTATCAGAACAAATTGTCGTCACTGACCCTAAGGTTTCTACCGCTGGCAAATGGCGAATCAGCGCATTACGCTTTAACATACGCTCTGCCCCCAGCGCCAGGGCAATGGTAACAACCGCCGGTAGCCCTTCTGGTACCGCCGCCACAGACACACTGACGGCGGTGAGCAGCATCTGTCTCAAGGGCTCTCCCTGTAGCAGACCCATGGCGGCAATTACTAGCGAAATGGCAATTGCCCCTGCCCCCAGCGCCTTCCCCAGCTGGGCCAGGCGCTTCTGTAGCGGTGTAGCTTCGCCCTCAACCGACTGCAGCATGCGGGCAATGTGGCCAATCTCAGTCCCCATGCCGGTTTCAGTTACCACAAAGGTACCGCGCCCACGGGTAATGGTGGTGCTGTGATAGACCATATTGCAGCGATCGCCCAGGGGTTGTTCTTTTTCAAAAACAACCGTCGCCTGTTTATCTACCGGAGCCGACTCCCCCGTCAGCGCGGCTTCTTGCACCTGCAGATTGACGGTCTCAACCAACCGACCGTCGGCAGGCACTACATTACCCGCCTCTAGCAGCACCAGATCTCCCCGCACTACAGAGGTCATGGAACATTCCTGCACCTGGCCGTTACGGCGGACGCGGACCGTTGGCACCGCTAGCTTTTTTAGGGCCGCCAACGCCTGCTCGGCTTTACGCTCCTGGCGAAACCCTAGGGTTGCATTGAAAATAACAATGGCAAGAATTGCGATCGCATCGCGAAAGGCTCCCACTAGCCAAGAGACAACGGCTGCCACAATTAGCATAATCACCAGCGGCGCACTAAATTGCTCCCATAACAACTGCCAGGGCGATTTACCTTCAGCTGTGACTAGTTCATTTGGTCCATCTCTCAACAGCCGCTGGTTGGCTGCTTCAGTCGTTAATCCATCCTCTAGATGAGTGTTCACTTGCTGTGCGGCCACAGCGACTTCAAGTTGATACCAGTGACTCACAATTGTTGACCGTTGGGGTGAGAAGTGAGCTGATCGTAAGTTCATCGTGAGTTTTGGCGACGCCATACTCAGAAAACTGTACGCCAGGCTACTAGTTTAACGCCACTATCCACGGTGATTTTATGTTCTTGGATAGATAATAAAAAGCTTCAGCGGATAGCATAGACTCCGCTGAAGCTTTTTGTTTACGTTGATAACGGGCTAAACGTTGGCCAAACTACTAATCTTCATAGAGCAAGATCGTTTGCTCAGGTTCAACCACAACGACGGTCGGGGCAGTCACATTACCAACAACGACACCTGCGGCCGCACCACCCAAAATCTCTAAGAAGTCAATATCACCTAGCACTTCACCAACAATCAAACCGCCAGCAGCGCCAATGGCTGCGTCCTCAATAATATCGTCTACGTCAGTTTGACGAGGGTCCTTTTGATCGGTGAGAGTTTCAGACACAGCGCTGAGTTCAAAAATTCGATCCCCGACCTCTGCGGAGTTTGCCACGTACCGTAGTCCTCCATCCACAGGCTCAAACTGTCCTCGAATAATACTGCCTGCCGGGAAAAAACGACCGTCAATCTCTGAGCGCTCATCGAGCACCAAATTGTACTCGTGAACCTGATCTTTATCTAAATACAGCGTTTCGTCACTGCGGATCGTGGTGCTCAGAGTTTCACTTGTTTGAGCAACAATAACAGGTGCAGTCTGCTCAGTAGTAGTCTCCTGAGCCATGACTGGACTAACGATGGCACCGAGCGAAATGAGCGTACTGGCAATTGCAACAGCTTTCATGGTGGATCCCCCCACTGGTTACGTGACCTATCCTAAACACAGTATCTACTACAAACATGAACAAGTTATGAGTCTTGACTTTTTCAGCTATGAGTCAGGGGTATACATTCATCAAACCCCCTGAAAACGCATTGCTCACCACCTGTTCAAACGTTGATTTCCAGGCATCAAATCAGCCCTTCAGCAGACCGTTAGAACAGCTTGATTAAATCAACCAGAACGTTAAAAAAACAAATAGCTATGACAGTTGAGGTGCTGTCATAGCTATTTTTTAGAGATTTATAAAAGGTTGTGACAGAACGCCATGAAGGCATCTAGAGGTTTGCTAGAAACACACTCATCTGATCCAAAAAGACCGGATTGTACGCGGCGAGGACACCGCCTAAAAAGCCAAACATATGAGCTTCCCACGACAGTGTGGTTTCATCGGAGTCAGGTAACATTGTCCCAACTTGATCACCATAGAGCAGCATGACGACAAATGCTAACCCAATGGTCATTAGAGTGACTTCCAGATAGCCTCGGGCAATCAAATATCCCAGGTATCCAAAAATTAAGCCACTAGCCCCCAGATGAATGGCTGAGCGCCCGAAAAGCCAGGTACCTAAACCACTAACTAATAAAATAACTGTACTCAAAGCGTAAAAGTTATCAATGCCCTGGAGCAGAACTAACCACCCCAAAATTGCAAAAGGCAGCGTGTTGGCAATCAAATGTCCAGCATTGCGATGCAGGAAAGGGGAAAACAAAATTCCCAATAGCCCTAATGGCTCACGGGGACGAATGCCCAAGAGGCGATTTAACCCCCCTCCTAAATAGGCAAAATTTAAAACTCCCACCACCCAAGCCATGACAACACAATCCCGCAGGACTTTGGCTTGGCCTTGCCAATCGATGGGAACAAACATCGAGACTATGACCGTGCCCAATATCATATAGATAAGGACAAGTTGCTGCTTTACCCCTGTCATTACAGAAAACCTGTTACTACAAATTTTTGATTTTGTAAGTCTGTCAGTGTAAAAGCACCCTGGTCATATCTCAGAGTGACGAGATATGGCTACGTAGATAGATGGCTGTACTTAACTTTACTTATATTTACGTAAAAAAACACAGAAACTGAGCGGCTTAAACAAAAATCAACACGAATCGGCAGCAGATGGGGGGCTTGATGGGCAAGCATGGGATTGATTTTTTCAGAGCTTTATGATACCTGAAACCTGTTTGGTGAAGTTTCAAAAGCAGCAGTGGTGGGAAAGTAACTGGTGTGTGGGATGGAGGTTGAGATTATTTTGACATCTGCAGGTGTACTGGCTGAGAATGACCGTCAGCTTTTAGGATGTAATAGGTGACGGAGTAGGTGACCTCGAAGCCTGGAACCAGTTTGACAATTCACACTTGGAAAGAGGATGAACGTAAAATCGTTGGCAACGGGCCTTGGTGCATTATTAGTGGTCTTGTGGGGGCTGTTGGGGTTTGCCACACCCAGTTGGGCATATTTGCAAGATGATGTGGACATGCTGCTGGAATTGAGAGACTGTCCGGTCTGTATCCTCACTTCAGCCGATCTGTCAGGGGAAGATTTTGCTCAGGTTAACCTGAAGGTGGCAGAGCTGACTGATGCAAACTTGAGTAATAGTAATTTGCAGGAAGCTAACCTGATGCTGGCAGAGCTGAAGGGAACTGATTTGAGCCAGGCTAACTTGGCTGGGGCGTCGCTGAATGGGGCTCGTTTGCAAGGGGCTAACTTGAGTGGTGCAGATTTGACTGGAGCTGTGCTCACCCAGGCCAACATTGATGGGGCCAACTTTCAAGGGGCTAATCTTGAAAATGCGGAGCTGACGGCGGCGGTGATCGGCAGTGCTGACTGGCGGGGGGCTAACCTCAAGGGGGCTAATTTGCGGGGGGCAACCTGGTCAGAGGCTGTAATTTGTGACACCATACTCCCCGATGGCACTGTTGGCGATCGCAACTGTTAACTGAACTGATCGCACTATGAGTCAAATCACCTTAAACCTCATCGCTATTTCGGTTTTTTCGGTGACGATGCTGATATTGCTAGGTCCGCTGCTGGCGATTTCGCCAGAGGGTCTGGCAACCGTTACCGCCGCGTTGTTAGGTATAGCGGCTGTTGATCAGCTGGGCTGGCAAGGGCGCGGTGGTCGATTGTTGATTGACTGGATATCACAGCGCTCGCCGGAATATTGCGATCGCATCGTCCGCCACGAAGCCGGTCACTTTTTAACCGCCTACCTATTGGGTATTCCCATTGCCGATTACACTCTGACCGCCTGGGAAGCCCTGCATTCCGGCGTCGATGGCAATGGCGGCGTGATCTTCAAAACTGACGATATTGATCGAGCCGTTGCAGCCGGTAAAATCAGCCAGCAAGAAATCGACCGCTACTGCACCGTATGGATGGCTGGCATTGCCGCCGAGGAAATCACCTACGGGAGCGCCGAGGGAGGGCATGACGACCGTCTTAAGCTCAACCTGCTGTGGCGGCAAATCAACCGTCCTCTGGCAGAGGTGCCTCTCAAACAACGCTGGTCTATGCTCCAAGCCAAAACACTGATTGAAAAAGAAGCGGATGCCTACGGAGTACTGATTGACGCCATGGCCGAGCGTCGCCCAGTTAGTGAATGCTGTGAGTTAATTGAACGCCATTTGCACTCGGCAGAGGTTTAGCCCCTCGTTCTACGGAACACATCTATTCGTCAATGAATACCTACAAAAACCATGGCCGTTTCATCAAACTTGATGCAACATCGGTCAGAATGGTAGAAACTACGTTGCTAAACCCTTAAATCCGCTAAACGCGCTTGCTAAAAAATGTCTACGTCAAAGCCTGGGTTAAAAAAATCGGTTACCACTGGCGCTGGGATTCGTCAGGCCTTTCTCAAGTTTTATGAGGCGAAAGGCCATAAGATTCTGCCCAGTGCGTCTCTAGTGCCCGAAGACCCCACGGTTTTGCTGACGATTGCGGGCATGCTGCCCTTTAAGCCAATTTTTCTAGGCCAGCGTCAGGCTCCTGTCGACCGAGCTACCACATCTCAAAAGTGTATTCGTACCAACGACATTGAGAATGTGGGCCGCACTGCTCGCCACCATACGTTCTTTGAAATGCTGGGCAACTTTAGCTTTGGCGATTATTTCAAAGAGCAGGCAGTAGCCTGGGCCTGGGAGCTTTCCACTGAAGTATTTAAGCTTGCCCCCAAGAATTTGGTGGTGAGTGTTTTTCGGGAAGACGACGATGCCTACGCCATCTGGCGTGATCAAGTAGGTGTCCCCGAAAAGCGCATTATCCGTATGGATGAAGCGGACAATTTCTGGACGTCTGGTCCTACTGGCCCCTGTGGCCCCTGCTCTGAAATCTACTACGACTTCCATCCCGAGCTCGGGGACGACGACATTGACCTTGAAGACGATACCCGGTTTATCGAGTTCTACAACTTGGTATTTATGCAGTACAACCGGGATGCCGATGGCAAGCTGACGCCGCTCCAGGCTCAGAACATTGATACCGGCCTGGGTCTGGAGCGGATGGCCCAAATTCTGCAGAAAAAGCCTAACAACTATGAAACGGACCTGATTTTCCCGATTATTCAGACCGCTGCAGACATCGCCAAGGTGGATTACTTTGAGCAGGATGAGTCTGCCAAGGTGTCCTTAAAGGTGATTGGTGATCATGTTCGGTCTGTGGTTCATATGATTTCCGATGGCATCACTGCCTCCAATGTGGGTCGCGGCTATATTCTGCGCCGTTTGATTCGGCGCGTCGTGCGCCATGGTCGTCTCCTGGGGATTGAAGGTGCCTTTATTAATGAAGTGGCCGAAAGTGCGATCGCGCTGTGCGAATCTGCCTACCCTGACCTGCGGCAGCGCGAAGGCATTATTAAAGCTGAGCTGCAGCGGGAAGAAGACCAGTTTCTTAAGACCCTGGAGCGGGGTGAAAAGCTGCTAGCAGAAATTCTGGAGCGCAAACCCAAGCAAATCTCCGGCGAAGAAGCCTTTAAGCTGTTTGATACCTTTGGCTTCCCCCTAGAACTCACCCAGGAAATTGCCGAAGAAAATGGCTTGACCGTCGATGTCGCCGGGTTCGAAACAGAAATGGCAGCCCAGCGCGAGCGTTCCAAGAGTGCCCATGAAACCATTGACCTGCTGGCCCAGGGTAACCTCAACGAACTGGGTATCGATTCCACTGACTTCCTCGGCTATACCGACGCCACCAGCAAGAGTATGGTGAAAGCCATTTTGGTCAATGGCGAAACAGTAGAAACTGCAGAAGCCGGTACTGAAGTACAGCTGGTCTTAGACAAAACTCCCTTCTATGCCGAGTCCGGTGGTCAAATTGGTGACCGGGGTTTTCTCTCCGGCGACACACTGGTGGTACGCATCGAAGATGTGCAAAAGGACAACAACCTGTTTATCCATCTAGGTCGAGTAGAACGCGGCACCTTGTCTGTGGGGGATAGCGTCAACGCGCAAATCGATCGCGCCTGCCGTCGTCGGGCTCAGGCTAACCACACCGCTACTCACCTACTCCAGGCTGCTCTTAAGAAGCTGGTGGATGACAGTATTTCCCAGGCCGGTTCTCTGGTGAGTTTTGACCGGCTGCGATTTGACTTTAACTGTCCTCGCGCTCTGACCGATGCTGAGGTGCAGCAGGTAGAAGCCCAGGTAAACACCTGGATTGCGGAAGCCCACGGTGCCCAAGTCGAGGTCATGCCCATTGACGATGCCAAGGCCAAAGGGGCTACGGCCATGTTTGGTGAAAAGTACGGCGATGAAGTGCGCGTCGTCGATTTTCCTGGCGTGTCTATGGAGCTATGCGGCGGCACCCATGTAGGCAACACCGCTGAGATTGGCGTATTTAAAATCATTGCCGAGTCGGGGATTGCCGCTGGCGTGCGACGCATTGAAGCAGTGGCTGGTCCGGCGGTGCTGGAATACTTAAATGTGCGCGACCAGATTGTGAAAGATCTGAGCGACCGGTTTAAGGCAAAGCCTGAGGAACTGGTGGACCGGATTACCAACCTGCAGAGCGAACTGAAGGTGACGCAGAAAACCGTTGATGGTCTCAAATCTGAGCTGGCATTGCTGAAGTCTGATCAGCTGTTAGATCAAGCAGAGACTGTGGGCGATTTCCAGGTGCTAGTGGCCAACATGGGCGAAGTAGATGCGGATTCTTTGAAGACTGCTGCTGAGCGTTTGTTACAGAAGCTAGGCGATGGAGCTGTGGTGTTGGGGTCTATCCCCGCTGCGGGCAAGGTGAGCCTGGTGGCAACCTTTAGTAAGCCTGTCATGGATAAAGGTTTGAAGGCTGGTAAATTTATCGGCGGTATTGCCAAGATTACGGGCGGTGGTGGTGGCGGTCGACCTAACTTTGCCCAGGCAGGCGGTCGTGATGCGTTGAAATTACCCGAGGCATTGGATGCTGCAAAGAATCAGTTGGAAAAGGCTTTGGGGTAGGGTGCGATGCATCGCACCATCGGCGTGTGGTGCTATCTACAAACCATTGCCGATCAAAATAAACGGTGCCCAGTAGTAGGGATGGTCTGAACTGGCCTTCAGACTAATCGGTTCGCCTGTCTCGAAATCGACAATATTAATCGCCGCTCCGGATTCTCCTGCAATGACCGAGAGATCATTTTTTATCAGGGCTAGCTGAGCTCGGCGGAGAGCTTCGGCTTTGGGTAATCCCTTACTCAGGGCCAGGTAAAAGGCATTCATCAACGCTTGGGTGCCGCCATCGTCTACTCGCCATAGCGATGCCATCGCTGCTTTTGCCTGAGCTCGCTGAATCTGATAGCCCAGCCCCAATACCTCAATCCCACTGTCTAAATCCTGTCCGCCCAGTCCTGTCTCACAGGCACTCAAGACCACCAAATCGGTACCTGCTAAATTCCAACTGCTAATATCTCGCAGGGTGGCAATATCACCATCGCCAAATAACAGAAACGAATCATCGGGACTGGTGGAGATAAAGGCACCGTGGGTGGCCAGGTGAATAATATTGTAGCCACCTAATTCAATGCGGCGTTCGGTGTCAGCTTTACTAAAGTCAGCATCAAGGAGAACATCGGTATTGGGGATCTGGGTAGCCAGGTTGTTGACCTCAGTGCGGGTAAAGGGAAGGTCGCTAAAGGTGTATTGCTCACCGCCAACGGTGGGGCTAAAACTACAGTCGGCACAGGCAGCGGCTAAGATTTTCTGCTCAGGCTGGGGTGGGGTGTCAAAATCACTAATGGATTCGGTGGTAATGTGGGTGACCGAGAATCGCTCGGCCAGCCACTGGTTGCCATCGTGCAGGGCGACGAGGGGAATATAGCGCAGGGCACCATCAGGAGAATAGACAATGGTTTGGGTACTGGTGCCAGTATCGAGCAGGGCCAGGTCTTCTTCGATATCGTTAATCAGCCAGTTGTAGAATTTTTGTGCAGCTGCTTTTGCCTGTTGAGTAGAGCCATGGGGACTGCGGAGCAGGGTGCGATAGTTAAGGATGGCCTCATTGAGGTCCTTAGCACTGACTTCCACCGGACGGCGAATAGGTGGGGCATCTGGAGACACCAGGATGAGTTCTAGTCGGTCGTCAAAGATGAGTGGATACAGTAGAACTGCATTGGGCAGGTCAGCAATGTTGTTTTGAAGTGTGCGAAGGCTAGCCAGTTCAATATTTTGGCCTTCTGTTGAGGTGCGTAGCTGGGCGATGGCTTCTTTTACGGCTGGGTAATCTAGAAACTCAGTAAAGTTATCCAACAGCTCGTCTTCACGGGCGCTAAGTTGATCATACAGCTCTAGTTCCTCGGAAGTGAGTGAGTCATAGCCTTCAGTATCTGCTTTGGCTTTTAGTCGAGCTAAGTCATCTTTGGCCAGAAGAACCTCTTTATAGAGGGTAAGGATCTCTTCTTCTAGTTGCCAATAGTCAACGTCTTTAGGCACATCATCATGACTACGCACATCCTGAAAATAGTCTTCTAACTCTTGTGTTCGCAGAAGATCAAGCACAGCTTGGGCTTCTAGCACTCGATTTTCTTGAAGCAAGAGATCTGCCAGCTTTCGATAGGTATGGGCAACAGTATCTGTATAAGATTGCTGTTGTTCTTGGGTTAATGTTTGGTTATCATCACGAATATTTTCGTAGATATTGACTGACTGTTTGAGGAAGATAATTGCTAACTCAGATTCCTTCGTCGCCTCCAGCAGCCAGCCAATGTTGTTGAGCGTAACGCCTTCACTGGCGCGGTTGCCGACCTCGCGTTGGATAACGAGGGCCTGCTCATAGTAGTCTAGCGCTTGGGGGTGCTGACCTAACTTATCGTAAGTGAGACCAATATTGTTAAGCGTCGCCCCTTCGACTACGCGGTTACCGATCTCGCCCTGGATGACGAGGGCTTGCTCGTAGTAGTCTAGCGCTTGGGGATATTGGCCTAACTTATCGTAAGTGCTACCAATATTGTTGAGCGTGATGCCTTCGCCAGCGCGGTTATCGATCTCGCGGTTAATGACGAGGGCCTGCCCATAGTAGTCCAGCGCTTGAGGATACTGGCCTAAGTGATTGTAAGTGAGGCCAATATTGTTGAGCGTTGCCCCTTCACCAGCGCGGTCACCAATCTCGCGGCTGATGACAAGGGCCTGCCCATAGTAGTCCAGCGCTTGGGGATACTGGCCTAAGTGATTGTAAGTGAGGCCAATATTGTTGAGCGTCCCTCTTTCGCCAGTGCGATCACTGATCTCACGGCTGATGACAAGGGCCTGCCCATAGTAGTCCAGCGCTTGGGGATACTGGCCTAAGTGATTGTAAGTGAGGCCAATATTGTTGAGCGTCCTCCCTTCGACTGTGGGGTCACCGAGCTCACGGCTGATGCTCAGGGCTTGCCCATAGTAGTTTAGCGCTTGGGGATATTGGCCTAAGCTATCGTAAATGCTGCCAATATTGTTGAGCGTGCTACCTTCGCTGGCGCGATCGCCGATCTCCCGTTGGATGACGAGGGCCTGGTCATGGTAGTCCAAGGCTTGGGAATACTGCCCCAAGTTGTGGTAAGTAAGGCCAATATTATCGAGAGTAATGCCTTCACCAGCGCGATTACCAATCTCACGCATAATCCTGAGTGCCTGCTCATAGTAGTCCAAGGCTTGAAGATACTGCCCTAAACCATTGTAAATACTGCCAATATTGTTGAGTGTAGTCCCTTCGCTCGTGCGGTTACCAATCTCACGAAAAATTGCGAGTGTCTGCTCATAGTAGTCCAAGGCTTGAGAATACTGCCCTAAGCTATCGTAAATGCCGCCAATATTGTTGAGAGTAGTCCCTTCGCTCATGGGGTTACCAGTCTCACGCATAATCCTGAGAGCCTGCTCATAATAGTTCAAGGCTTGGGAATACTGCCCTAAGTTGTGGTAAGTAAGGCCAATATTGTTGAGCGTTGCCCCTTCGCCAGTGCGGTCATCAATCTCGCGGCTGATAACCAGGGCCTGCTCATAGTAGTCCAAGGCCTGGGAATACTGTCCTAAGCTGTCGGCAATAGATCCAAATCCTGTCAGTGACCTACTTTCCCCCTGGCGATCGCCAATTTCTCGGTACAATATTAGGGCTTGTTCTAATTTCTCAAGCGCCTCTTGCCAGCGACTGATTCGCCATAGGCTTAATGACTCATTAAATAGCCGGTCTGCTTCTGTTTTTTAGCCTCTATCCTATCCATTGACAAAATGATGGGCTCACTCGTTGTTTGGGAAGCCTCGCCTATCTCTGTCATCAATGCCGACAACGTTAGAGTCAATGAAATGCCAAACAGTTTGATGATCATCGCTTTAGGAGCTAACGTTAAAGTGCTTGTTGAACAACACTAGTGGCAGTTCCTATCTATCCTCACTATGACCCCTACCTACCCAAAAACTCAACCAACTATTAACTTTTCTTCTCAACTAATGATCTACGTATGACTTGAGGCGTAGGGGGCGATGCATCGCACCATCGGACTGTGGGCCCTAGCGGTCAACCCACCCCGTTTACAGCACCCCTGCCGAGTGAAGATTGATCGTAGCTATGCTTTTTCTTAAGGTAGAGTGTTCCTTAGATTGGCTCACCCTTTAACGTAGGCTGAGCGCTTTCCCCTCTTGGGATGAGCTGCGGGGTGGGTTAACCACTGTCGCTATGATCCGATCACCCATTGCTGGTGGGCCGTGCCCATCCTACGATTATGAATCTTCCCCCTGATGAAGAGTCTCGTCTGACTATCAACATCGTACCGATGATCGACGTGGTCTTTGCGATTCTGGCGTTTTTTATTCTCTCTACGCTGTACCTTACAAGGGCTGAGGGGTTGCCGGTGACGCTACCCACAGCAACCACCTCGGTCAGTCAGGATGAGGCCGCGCTGACCCTAACGATTACGGCAGAGGGGGCATTGTTTTTGGGGGATCAGCCAGTGACCCTAGAGGCCTTGCCGGCTGATGTGCAGGCGCTAATTGCACCGGGGCAGCCTGCCATGGTGACCATACGGGCCGATGCGGCGACGCCCCATGGTCAGGTGGTGGCGGTGATGGATCGGATTCGGAATTTGGCAGGTGTACGGTTAGGGATTGCGACGCAGCAACCGTGATATTGATTTTGAAGGATTAATTTTGAATTGGACGGTGGGCACGGCCCACCATCTGGATATCCTTATTCGTCTGCCGCTAACAATGTCTGGAAGAGATTGATGAGCGGTTGTCCTGAGGTTTCCTCCTGGTTTTCAATGGTGACGATGGTTAGCTGCTGTTCTGGCAGAAAGTGTACTGACGCTACAGCACCATAGCTGTGGCAGCCGCTAATGCAGAAACGTCTCCTTAAGCGGTCGCCACAGCTTTCTCTGAGCAGACACCCTTCGCCTCAGTAACTTCTGGCGAAAAAATTGTTTCCAGTAAATCAAAGTGGTATGCACATTGAGCAAACTCACTCGGAGATAAAAGCTGAACAACCTCACGTTGCAACAGTTTAAGCATGTAGCGTACCAGCTCCCAATTCACGTTAAATGTGGGGTACAGCATCACACACAAAGGAAACAGCTCCTGCTGTACGACGCTAGGATTTTTCTCTAGCAGACACACCCAAAGATAGGTTTGAAACATTTCTGCATCTCGGGTGCTAGACGTTCTCACGGTGGGTGATTTTAAGGGGCCGCTATAGCACTGATGGTTAGGAAATGCGTCTGAAACTTTAGCGACTACCCGCTGAGCAATAGAACTACTCTTAGGAAGAAGCGTCCGAACAACCCTTAATTCTAGTGACGCATAGGGATAGTTCGAGGCAGCATCATACGCCCTTTGTAATGGCATATAAAGATGATCGTCAATTGCCTTAAAGTAAAGCTCCAATACTCCGCGCTGGCTAGGCTCAAGCAACTCCAACAGCAATTGCCCAGTGTAGTGAAACTGCATACTGACAAAGCCAATTACTCTAGGATCTACAGCAGTAAATTTTGCGCGAATATGACCTAGCTCAGGTGCAATACTGACGGCAAAGCGTTCTGGATATATAAATGAAGCATAGCTTTCAAAGGCTTTGTCAAAAATCTGGAATACATCTCCCGCAATCGCCCACGGATCAATAATGTCAGGATCTAATTGATGCCGCACGACCTCTTCGGAAAGAAGCTGCTCCGTTTTGTTCCATGCTTTAGCGCTAATGGGCCGCAGTGCCTGGTGCAGTGTCTTCGCAATAGCCGCTCGCAATTCTCGTTCATTAGCAAACGTAGGGCGTGACAATGGCTGATTCACCTGCTGCATATACCGAATAGCCCAAGCTTTGGAAAATGAAGAAGAGGAACCTGAGCGTTCAGTGGAGAGTGAATCGTCTTCCTGTGAAAAAGAGGATGTTGAGGGAAATGAATTAACCATTTTCTAAAGCTTAGGCTTTTTCTAAAGCCTTTAGGAATAACGTTGACATGTTCACAAAGAGTAATTTGTTAGCAGAATTAAGTGCTAACAAATTACTCTCCATAAGCGCCGTTTCTTTGTAAATAAACTACTCCCGAACAAATGGAGTAGCTTACACAAGTGAGTAATCTAAAGATTGCTCCAACACTGCAGATTTTAAATGGCTTCCAAATGATTTGTCCTCATTATCAAACGTAGTGCTTAATATTTACTTAACATCTTTACATATCTTAAGTTCCTGACAGTGGGCTGACTCACTACCAAAATTTCATCCTGGAAATAAGAAGGCGCGTCTCGTGACGCCCTGCATTACAAAATGCAATACCTGCATTGCATTTTGTAATGCCCCTACAGGGGAAGATTATTCGTCTGCTGCTAACAATGTCTTGAACAGATTGATGAATGGTTTCCCTGCTGTTTCCTCTTGGTTTTCAATAGTGACGATGGTGAGCTGCTGTTCTGGCAGAAAGTACATGAAGCTGCCAGCGCCTGGAAAACCACCACTGTGACCAATAAGGGGACCGCCAGGGGTACTGTGTAGTTCTAGTCCGAGACCATATCGATCTCCATCTTCCTCATCAATGAGCAGACTCTCCTGTTGTATGAGATTAAAGGTGTCGGGAGTTAACAATTCTCCATCGTGCAGGGCCCCAGAAAAGCGGGCCAGGTCTGCTACCGATGAGATGACGCCGCCTTCGCCAAAGCCCTGGGCAGTGGGATGAAAGAATATGGGAACAAGTTGTGATTCTGCGGATGGGTCGATTTCTTGGATGTCAACATACCCACGTAGCACGTTGGGGGCCATGTCATTGTCATAGACCACTGAAGACGCATTCATGCCTAGGGGTTCAAAGAGACGCGATCGCAACTGCTCAGCCAGGGTATCTCCGGTCGCCGCTTCAATAACCAGTCCCAACAGCGTATAGTTCGTGTTGCTATAGCTGTGGCGTTCTCCTGGTGGAAAGTTGCCAGGTTCTCCATAGGCCAGCTGCAAAAAATCTTCCGGTTGCCAAATGCGATGAGGATCTGACAAGATTACCTCTGCAAAATCCTCATCCAAAAATTCTGGAATACCACTGCTGTGGTTAAGCAACTGGCACAGGGTGATAGTTTCGCTATTTTCAATCTTTCCGATGGTGTTGGGTAACCACTGGCTGAGGGTATCATCCAAGCTTAGTTTGCCTTCCTGCATCAGTTGCAACGTGATGACAGCCACCATCGATTTGGTAATGCTGCCGATGTCCATGGCCGCATCCGCAGGCATAGGGGTGCCATTTTCCAGGTTGGCAAGACCAAAGGCACCATGCCAAACGGAACCATCCCCTGTGGTTATATACATGTTTGCACCGGGGGCCTCAGTGGTTTCTAGAGCCGCTTGCAGAATGGGAATCAGATCGGCATCGCCAAATTCAAAGTTGTTGGCCTTGAGCTGATGATGGCGAATATTGTTGAGTTTTACCAGCGGCTGGTCCTGGTGGGAGATGATTGTGTGGCGACCCTGGCGGTTAAACGTAAGCTGGTCGTAGGTAATGCCTAACTGGGTAAATTTAATGCGATCGCGACCTATCTGAAAATCTCGGATTCGAGTTATACCCTGGGTACCATTGCCGATCCAAAATTCATCGGCTCCGGTTCCGCCCACGAGGACATCACCGCCATCACGATCAATCAAGTGATCGCGACCGGACCCCCCAAACAGACGGTCTTGTCCGGTGCCACCGTCGAGCCGATCGTGACCGAGACCACCGCGTATGCGATCGCGACCCGCTTGCCCAAATAGGCGATCATTTCCTCGGTCGCCCAGGAGGATATCATTGCCGCTGCCGCCGCTGAGCTGATCATGGCCCGCTTTTCCCAGCAGTCGATCATTGTTTGCCCCACCGTGGAGATAATCATCACCCCGGCTCCCTAGCTGCTGCGCGTGAACAGCTCGGCCCAACAATTCATCATGGGCTGTTATTGAGGGGAGTAGCTCAGCACTGACTACGACGGGGGGTGTGGCAGTTGGAGGTATTGCAGGGATAAATAGCATGAACTTGCGGTATGTGCGATTGTTAGTTTCGCAATAACAAGACCGCTTTCACCTCCTGCCATTGGCTCACCCAATCAGGTGAACCGTTGTTCTATTTGGTTTGTTTCAATCACCTTGTCAGAGTGTTGTAGTCTTTGAGAGAGTTGTTCCAGTTGAACGCCCTGACTACCACTGAATGCCCATGCTTCCTTTTGCTACAAAACTTTTCTCTCTGAGCAGTGAATTTTAATGCCGCCTAATCTGATAGCTAATCTGGCCTGTAGCGCCCACCCTCGTAACTGATATCCAAAGAATTATCAGGGCTTTATGTATCAACTACTGCAACTGGTTCAGCTGATTTTGCTGCATCTAATGAAATGGCTGCAGCCATTTCTAGCGCCAATTTGCTTTGTCTTAGCCTGGTCTGTCGTTGCCTTGGGTATCTGGCAGGTGATTGTGACTGCTCGCGATAGCGTCCAGCGAGCTCAGACTATGCATCGTATCCCTTGCACAGACTGTGCTTTTTTTACAAACCAGGCTGTGCTGAAGTGCCCGCTTCATCCCACGGAGGCGCTGTCAGAAGATGCGATCGGCTGTCTGGATTTTGAAACGGCTAACCCGATATTGGCTGCCCATGAGCGTTTGACAGCTTCAGACTAAGCCCTTTGGATGGCATATGGCGTGAGCGTTGCCCTATGCTGATGATGAGCCTGTCTGGAAGTTTTAACGAACGGGCAGGGCTACCGAAAACTTCCCATTTTTGAAGCCCTAGCTTGTGTAGATTAATTTTGCCTGAATTTAATCTGTCCTTTATTGGCTACTCAAACTAAACCAAATATTCTGTAGTGAGTTCGTCTTTTTGATATGCCCGTAGATAAAACCGGGCATGCTGGTCAGAAGAGCTGATAAAAGGCTGGTTGAGTGTTTCTTGATGGTTGGATCGCTGGGTGGTTTCTAGGACATTGCAATGATTTCGATTTTTATTTTGACTCACAATGAGGAACGAGACATTGCCGCGTGTATTGAGTCAGCTCTGGTTTCGGACGATATCATTGTGGTTGATTCGTTTAGTTGCGATCGCACCCTAGAAATTGCTCAGCGCTATCCTGTGCGTACTGTTTGCCATGCCTTTGAAAGCCATGGCAAACAGCGTACCTGGATGCTACGTAATGTCTCCACCAAATATGAGTGGGTGTACATCTTAGAAGCCGATGAACGGATGACACCGGAACTGTTTGATGAGTCCATAGCGGCTGCTCAGTCTGGTAACCATGTTGGCTACTATGCCGCTGAGCGTGTCATGTTTATGAATCACTGGATTCGCTACAGCACCCAGTATCCGCGCTATCAGCTACGGCTGTTCGACAAACATAAGGTATGGTTTGACGACTATGGCCATACCGAACGTGAGGTGTGCAATGGGTCCACCGGGTTTCTCCAGGCTACCTATCCCCACTACACCTGCAGCAAAGGCTTTGAACGGTGGATTGAAAAACACAATCGGTATTCTAGCGACGAAGCTGCCGAGACGATTAAGCAGCTAGCCGATCATGACATTAACTGGCGAGCCCTATTCCTGGGACGCTCTGAGGTGGAGCGGCGACGGGCGCTCAAAGATTTATCCCTGCGGATGCCGCTACGGCCCCTGGTGCGATTTATCTACATGTATTTTTTCCTGGGCGGCATCCTGGATGGTCGAGCTGGCTTTACCTGGTGTCTGCTCCAGGCTTTTTATGAGTATCTGATTACCCTCAAAGTTTGGGAGCTACGGCATGGATATACAACTGATATCGATGCATCTGCCGATAAAGCAGCTGTAAACCAGGCATCTCAAGAGCTAGCTAGATCGACGTAACTGCGCTGGCTCCGGACGTCAATAGAACATTGAGCAAAGGCGTTTAGGCCAGCAGGGCCATGGTGGCGCAGGATAGCTGTGTTTGTCTAACTCTGGGAAAACTAGGTGTACCCGATACCGTGGTGCTCGTTCCCTAGTTCAACGTTTCTTAGCTTGACGCATTACTCGGGGCAAGCATCAAGCCTCAAGGTATATTGATATGCTGACCCAGGCCCAATCACTATCTAAGTACTTTTTAGCTCTTGCTCAACAACATCGCACCGGTGAACTAGTGCTAGGAGTGGGCACAAATCAACCCTGGAAGCTTTATTTCTATTCAGGCCGCTTAATTTATGCGACTGGTGGGCAACACTCGGTTCGGCGCTGGTATCGTTCACTACGCCGCCATTGTGAGCAGTTTGCCGGTAGCTGGTTCACCGATATGCGGATGCCTGATGATTATTGGGAAGTAGATTTTATTAATCAGGCGATTCAGCGTGACTATATTTCTCTAAACCAGGCCAAAGCAGTGATTCAGAGCATTGTCGATGAGGTGATGCTGACTCTAATAGCCCATCCTACGACTGATGTGCAATGGTATCCGAATCGCATGGTGGCGCAGCAGGTAGTGTTTTTATCGGTGCAGCGAGCATTGGTGCGATCGCAACAGCTATACAATGATTTGCCTGCTTTAGAAGGAAAACATCTACCTACCCTGGTGCCCCATGAACTCCCCTATCTGTCTCCCGTTGTGATCAATGCACGGGGATTACAGCTGCGCCTATCTGCCGCTAAGTATGAACGGTTAAATCGTTGGATGCGGGGCAACATCACTATCTGGGATATCGCGGCCCAGACCAATCGCACTCTCCCCGATGCGATCAAGCTGATACTGCCGTTGATTTATGAGGGTTGGGTAGACCTGCAGCCAATTCCTGATATTCCTGCACCCTACGTTCCACCACGCTCCATCGTTGAAAATCCCCGTGGGCGCACCAGGGGACTTATCGCGTGTATTGACGACAGCCCTCTAGTCAGCAAAGTGATGGCCGAATTTGTACAACCCCTGGGTTACGAAGTGCTGTCGGTGACAAAGCCAGTAGAGCAAATCTCTGTACTCACCCAGCATCGACCTAACCTTATTTTTTTAGACATCACCATGCCCAATATCAGCGGTTATGAGCTTTGCAAGTTTCTGCGTCGCACCGATGCATTTTACAAAACACCCATCATCATCTTGACGGGCCGCGATGGTGTCATCGATCGGATGCGGGCCAAAATGGCAGGGGCAGATGACTTTCTCGCTAAGCCTCCAACACCGGATAAAATTGCGCAACTTCTCGATAAATATATTGCCAATGGGCCGCCATCAGATCTGTAGAAGAGCCTATAGAAAAGCAGATGTTGCCCATTCCCCAGCGCCCCCATACAATTAACACCTGCACAACTACTACTGACCCGTGAACACATGGCCAGCTCCCAGCCCGACGATCAAAGTCCCCGCGAGATTCGCGCTGCCCGCTTACAAAAAGTAAGCGATTTGAAACAGCTGGGTCTTAATCCATATGCCTACACCTGGGATGTCACCCATCAAGCTGCGGCACTGCAGGAGAAATTTACTGATTTACCCAATGGCGAAGAGGCCGATTTTGAAGTCAGTATTGCCGGTCGGATTATGACACGGCGCGTGTTTGGTAAGCTTGCCTTTTTTACGATTCAGGACGAAACCGGCAATATTCAGCTCTTTCTGGATAAAAAGACAATCCAGGCGGCCATGGCGGCTACAGATGAGCAGGCATTTACTCACCTCAAACAGCTGACGGATGTGGGCGACTTTTTGGGGGTGAAGGGGATCATCAAACGCACTGATAAGGGTGAGCTCTCAGTCAAGGTCAGTACGTACGCTATTCTTACCAAGTCCTTGCTGCCCCTGCCCGATAAATGGCACGGTTTGACCGACGTGGCCAAGCGCTATCGTCAGCGCTACGTCGATCTGATTGTCAATCCTGAGGTCCGGGATACGTTTAGAAAACGGGCGTTGATTACGGCTGCGATTCGACGCTATTTGGACCAGCAAAACTTTATTGAAATTGAAACGCCGGTTTTGCAGACGGAGCCAGGCGGTGCGGATGCGCGCCCGTTTGTCACCTATCACAACACGTTAGACATGCAGCTCTATTTGCGAATTGCCACGGAGCTGCACTTAAAGCGGCTGATTGTCGGTGGCTTTGAGCGTGTTTTCGAAATGGGTCGAATTTTTCGCAATGAGGGTACTTCCACCCGTCATAACCCAGAATTCACCTCGATTGAGCTATACCAGGCCTACGCTGACTATAACGACATGATGGACATTACCGAGGCCCTGATTGTCAACGCTGCAGAAGAGGTGTTAGGGACTACGCAGATTACCTATCAGGGAGAGGCCATCGATCTGAGCACCCCCTGGAAACGCATCACCATGCACGATGCTGTTCAAGAAAAGACGGGGCTGAACTTTGCTGAGTTTACTGATTTAGCAGCGGCTAAAGATGCGGCTAAGCAGGCCGGTTTGCAGGGCATTGGTGAGTGTGCTAGTATTGGCCATCTTCTGAATGAAGCTTTTGAGCAAACCGTAGAGACCACCTTAATTCAGCCTACGTTTATCATTGATTACCCGGTAGAAATTTCCCCACTGGCTAAACCCCATCGCAGTAAGCCTGGTCTGGTGGAGCGATTTGAACTGTTTATCGTGGGTCGAGAAACAGCTAATAGTTTCTCAGAGCTGACAGACCCGATTGACCAACGCCAGCGTTTGGAAGCTCAGGCGGCTAAAAAAGCGGCAGGGGATCTGGAGGCTCACAGCCTGGATGAGGATTTTGTGACTGCTTTGGAATATGGCATGCCGCCTACTGGTGGTATGGGCATGGGGATCGACCGTCTGGTAATGCTTTTGACTGATTCACCCAGCATCCGAGATGTGATTGCATTTCCGTTGCTCAAGCCCGAATAAACCCCTGGAGGTAGGTGTTGTTTGACAGTGGACCTCGGGCAGAGTGATTAGTCAATCGGACTAAACTGATTACACTAGAGGGGTGGCTGTTGAGGGCAAACTGCTGTAGTCGCACTCATATGTAAGCATTCAGGAGGAGGCGAAACGCATTCTCTATCTGGCTGCACTGTAGCAGTGTGGCCATTCTGACTTAACTTATAATTTTGGCTAACCCGTATAAAAAACTATGGCTCAATCGTCTGCAGATAGTACGTTGGCCCGTTTGTCGCAGGGCACTATGCCTGGGCGTCTCAAGGCTCAGGTTCAGCATTTATCTAAACCCAGATTTATTGAGCTTCTGGAGTTGATCATTCAAGAGTTTGAGTATTTTCTCAAGGCGATCAACCTAATTAATAATCAATCGCTAGAGACGCTGCTAGAGGAGTTGCTGGAGGCGTTTACTCTTAAAATTGGTCAGATTCTCCAGGCCGACCGCACTACTATCTTCATCGTTGATGAGGAGAATCAAGAACTTTGGTCAAAAATTGCTCAGGGTGCGGGAGAAAAAGCGGTCGAGATCAGAATACCGATGAATAAAGGTATTGCTGGATATGTGGCTGAGACCAAAAAGACCCTGAATATTCCCAATGCTTACGATGATCCTCGATTTAATCGGGCGACTGATGAGGAAACGGGCTACCGTACTAAGAATATTTTGTGCATGCCCATTTTTAGCAACGATGTCAAGGTTGTTGCTGTCGTACAGCTGTTAAATAAAATTGGTGAGACTCGATTTACTCTCCAGGATGAAAAAGAGTTTGAATCCTTTGCCCGTTCTATTGGTGTATTGCTAGAGAGCTGTAACTCGTTTTATACGGCGGCCCGTACCCAGAAGGGATTAAATGCTCTACTCAATGCGATTTCATCCCTGGAGCAGAGTTTAGAACTAGAGGTGACGCTGCAGTCGGTGATGGCTGAGGCGCGTAAGCTGATGCAGGCAGACCGGAGCACTCTGTGGTTGATGGATGGTAATCAGCTGTGGTCTAAGGTGCAAAGTGCTGATGGCACTGAACTGGTAGAACTGCGTCAGTCTAATGACAAGGCCAGTATTGTGGGCTACGTGGCTTCCACTGGTGAGACCCTGAATATCCCTGATGCCTACAAGGATAGTCGGTTTGATAGCTCGGCAGATGATCGAACCGGCTATCGTACCCACAGCATTTTGTGTATGCCTGTGTTTAATTCCTCAGGCAAGATCATGGGGGTTACCCAGCTGATCAATAAGATGCAAGGCTCATTTACTCGTTCAGATGAGTCGTTTATGCGGGCGTTTAATACGCAGGCCGGTATTGCTCTGGAAAATGCTCAGCTGTATGAAAATGTGCTGCTAGAAAAGCAGTACCAAAAAGACATTCTCCAAAGCCTTTCGGATGCGGTGATTTCCACGGATATGGGTGGTCGGATTGTGACCATCAACGAGGCGGCACTGCGGCTGTTGGGCTGTCCGATGGATGTGCCGGTGGTCGGGGAGGAAGCCGTTCTAGATGAGTCCCAAAGGACCTGGGAAGAAAAACTGGTGGGTCGTGCTATTTGGGAAGTGGTGCCGATTGAGAATTTGCGATCGCGCCTGGCCGATAGTTTAGAGTTTGGCACTGAGCAATATGTTCCCGAGCAAACCCTGCAAGTAGCCACAGCCACAGTTGAGGACCAAAAAGCCTTACTCGTGCCCGTGGAGATTCGTCGCAAATCATCCACGTTTATGCCCCAAGACGATGTCAATACCAGCCAGACTTATTATCTTTGGGGACAAGTCGCCAATACGGTTCAACCACCACCGGATTTACATCCGTTAGAGCACAGCATTAATCTAACCGTGAATCCGCTGACTAATCCCGGTGGCGGTGTCCGAGGCGGTCTAGTCGTGCTCGAAGACATCAGCCAAGAAAAGCGGATGAAGACCACTTTGTATCGCTACATGACCCCCAGTGTGGCCGAGCAGGTGATGGCCCTTGGGGAAGATTCTCTGATGGTGGGCAAGCGTCGAGATGTCACGGTATTGTTCTCCGACATTCGCGGCTACACCACGCTGACCGAGAGGCTAGAGGCTTCCCAGGTGGTGTCAATGCTCAATGAATATTTTGAGACCATGGTGGAAGCGGTTTTTAACCATCAAGGCACTCTAGATAAATTTATTGGCGATGCCCTGATGGCTGTATTTGGTGCGCCGTTACCGCTCGAAAACCATGGCTGGTCAGCGGTGGAAGCGGCCTTAGATATGCGAGAACGGCTGATTCATTTCAATCGCTCGCGCCAGGCCAACCGTCAGCCCAAGATCAACATTGGGATCGGGTTGAGTTCTGGGGAGGTAGTTTCCGGCAACATTGGCTCTCGCCGCAAAATGGAATACACGGTGATTGGGGATGGTGTTAACCTCAGCTCCCGGTTAGAGGGGGTCACAAAGCAGTACGGCTGTGACATTGTCATGAGTGAGCATACCTATGAGCGCTGCCGTGATTTGGTCTGGGTTAGAGAGTTAGACCTGACGCGGGTAAAGGGTAAGACAAGACCCGTCAAAATTTATGAGCTGATCGGCAGTCGGCAAAATCATCAGTTAGATCCCAAAACTCAAGACTTTTTGGATCTCTATCATCAAGGTCGTAAGGCCTATACCTCTCAGAAGTTTACGCGGGCCTTGGAGATATTTACGCGGGCAAAAGTGATGCGTCCCCAGGATAAAGCTGTGGATGTACACATTGGTCGTATCCATTCCTATTTGGCGAATCCACCAGCGGCGGATTGGGATGGCGTCTATGTGATGACCACCAAATAATTGATTGAAATTTGTAGAGGCGTTCCATGGAACGCCTCTACAAATCCCCACCCTACCCACGCTAAAATAGGCGATGCAAATTTTCCCTGGGAGGCCCCATGGCTGAGCGACAGAAGCTCTATGAAGGTAAGGCAAAAATTCTCTATGCCACTGAGGACCCGGCGGTATTAATCACCTATTTCAAGGATGATGCTACGGCCTTTAATGCTCAGAAACGGGGGACGATTGCCAACAAGGGACGGATTAATAATGCAGTATCCACTCACCTGTTTAAGCTGCTAGAAGCCCAGGGGATTCCCACCCATTGGATCGATTCTCCCAATGAGCGGGAGATGTGGGTGAAGCCGGTGACGATTGTGCCACTGGAAGTGGTGGTACGAAATCTGGCGGCGGGTAGTTTGTGTCGGCAAACGGGTCTAAAGTTGGGGACACTGCTGCTGCCGCCTTTGGTGGAGTTTTATTATAAAAATGATGACCTGGGTGATCCGTTACTGACTCGCGATCGCATCCGAGCCATGGCCATTGCCAGCGATGACACCGTGACTCAGCTAGAGCAAATGGCCCGCAGCATCAACCAAATGCTCCAAGACTTCTTCAACAGCTGCAGCATTACCCTGGTGGATTTCAAGCTAGAATTTGGCACCCTGGCCGACGGTACTTTGGTGCTAGCTGACGAAATCAGCCCTGACACCTGTCGTCTATGGAATCAAAATGAAACCGATGAAGCTCGTCGAGTGATGGATAAAGACCGATTCCGTCAGGATTTAGGGAATGTGGAATCAGGCTATCAGCAGGTGTTGGATCGAATTCTGGCACACACAAAATGAGCACTGAGGGAAACGGTGCGGTAGAATTTTCCAGAAAATATTAAATTCCGTTCACATTTTTCTAGACGCGGCTTGTATGGTGCTAGAAAAATGCAGGTTTTGCTTGAGTATGAGCTATAGACCTCTAAGCCGGATTTAGTGTATGTCATTAACAGCGGTTCTAGCTGCTGTTTCCATGTGGTGTAAGGAGTACGTTTTCCGCCTATGCGCTTTTCGCCGACTCTATTGGCCTGTTGCACCGTTGCAACATTGTTTGGGTTGCCCGTACTCTCAGTAGATGCGGCTGACGTGGTGGAGTCTTCAACAACTGATGCTTGGACAGATGATGCCGTGTTGGCGGCTGGGCAGTCCAGCCAGCCAGTGCCTGAGACCGATACTTTAGAGACCGATACTTTAGAGACAGTCAGTGTTGAGGAATCAGTTGAGCTATCAGCAACCGATACTGAGCCAGCGCTCGATGACGACACACTGCTGGCTCAAGATACTACTACGGATACTGCCGAAGAGACCCCGCAGGAAGCCCTTGAGCGTCTTCTAGAGGGCATTGGCCAACCGTCTGAGCCGACGACACCGACTGAGCCAGTGGAAACGCCTGAACCAGCGCCGGAGACCCCCGCCTCTGAAAGTCCAGCTGACGATGATGAACCCGCTGACGATGAGGTGGTCGAGGAGGAACCGCAAGAAGTTCAGGTGCAGGTGGCAGAGCTTGAGGTGGTAACTCTAGATGGTAGTGTCCTTGATCCAGAATTAGAGGATATTGTTTACCAAGCCATCATGCTGCGCCCCGGTCGACCGGCCACCCGCAGTGAGCTACAAGAAGACATCAACAATGTTTTTGCTACCGGCTTTTTTGCTAATGTTCGCGCTCAACCCGAAGATACAGATCTAGGGGTGCGGGTGACGTTTTTAGTGCAGCCTAACCCCATTCTAACTGGCGTTACTATTCGCACTGATGGTGTATCAGAAAGCGTTCTGCCGGACGAAATCGTAGACGAAATTTTTAGCGATCAGTACGGAAAAATCCTCAATCTGATTGACTTCCAAGACGGTATTTTAGAGCTGAACGATTGGTACCGTGAACAAGGCTATGTATTGGCCCAGGTGACTGCCGCGCCTCAGGTTTCAGACGAGGGTGTTGCCACCTTGATCGTAGCCGAGGGGGTGATTGAGTCCATTGAAGTGCGCTACATCGACGAGGATGGCAATAGCGTTGATGAAGATGGAGAGCCCATTGACGGTAGAACCCGCCCCTTCATTGTCACGCGAGAATTTGAGACTCAGCCTGGGGATGTTTTTCAGCAGGAAAGAATTCAGCAAGACCTGCAGCGAGTCTTTGGCCTGGGCATTTTTGATGATGTCCGTCTTTCTCTGGACCCCGGCGAGGAAGATCCTCGTAAGGTTAAGGTTGTAGTCAACGTTGACGAGGGAAATACTGGCTCTGTGGGGGCTGCAGTTGGTTTTAACCTCAGTGGTGACGTGTTTGGTAGCGTCAGCTATCAGCAGGATAACCTGGGTGGGAACAACCAGACCCTGCGTACCGAGGTGCAGCTGAGCGAGCGGGAACTGCTGTTTGATGTGAGCTTCACTGATCCCTGGATTGCTGGCGATCCAAATCGGACATCCTACACAGTGAATGGCTTTAACCGTCGTTCGATTTCTCTTATCTTTGATGGCGGCGATACCGATATTGACTTGCCCAATGGTGATACTCCTCGGGTTAATCGCCTCGGAGGAGGGGTGACCTTTGGCCGACCCCTGGATAACGGCTGGAGTGGTTCGGCTGGTCTTGAGTATCAGCGAGTTTCAATTCGTGATAGTGATGGTGATCTCTCACCTGAAGATCAGCTAGGTAACGATTTGAGCTTTAGCGGTGATGGCCGAGACGATCTCCTGAGCATTCCGATCAATTTTGTCTGGGATCAGCGCAATGATTCGTTTGCGCCAACGAGCGGTAGTCTGTTGCGATTGGGGACAGAACAAACTATCCCTGTCGGTCAGGGGACAATTTTCTTTAATCGAGTACGGGCCAGCTACAGTCGTTATTTACCAGTGAATTTCCTCCGCTTTGGTGACGGGCCTCAAACCATCGCTCTAAATGTACAGGGGGGAACGGTCATTGGAGATTTACCTCCCTATGAGGCGTTCTCTCTTGGTGGTACTAACTCGGTACGTGGTTTTGATGAGGGAGATCTCGGTAGTGGTCGTTCCTTTGTGCAGGCCACCGCTGAATATCGCTTCCCGCTATTTACCTCATTCTTGGGTGGGGCGTTGTTTGTTGACTACGGAACTGATTTAGGCTCCGGTGATAATGTGCCAGGGGATCCGGCGATCATTCGTGATAAGCCCGGTGATGGTTTTGGTTATGGTGCCGGTATCCGGGTACAGACACCGTTAGGAGCCCTGCGTCTCGATTATGGCTTGGGTGATGGTGGCGATGGCCGCATTCACTTTGGCATCGGGGAACGATTCTGATGGATGACGAAGCAGACGTTCAACATACCCTGGCTGCCCCTGTCTCATGTACAGGGGTGGGGCTCCACCTGGGGCAGACAACGCAAGTCACTTTGCTCCCTGCGCCTATCAACAGTGGTCGCCATTTTGTTCGTACAGACTCGGGGCCTAATCTTATTCCAGCCAGTGTGGCAGCGGTGAGCCAGACTCGTCTTTCGACCCAGCTGGGTGTAGAAGAAGGGCCACAGGTGCGTACGGTGGAGCATTTGCTGGCGGCGCTGTGGGCCGCTGGTGTAGACAATGCTCGCATCGAGATCGATGGCCCAGAAGTCCCTTTGCTGGATGGCTCTTCCCGTGATTGGACTGGCCTGATCCAGTCGGTCGGCATAGCGGCGCAGTCTGCGCCACGTCGTCCCTGCATAGCGCTCAAGGAGCCAATCATTGTCAGGGATGGGGATGCCTATGTGATGGCGCTACCTGCCTCAGAGTTGCGGTTTAGCTATGGTATTGACTTTCCTATAGCGGCGATTGGTAATCAATGGCATAGCTGGTCTCCGGCCGCTGGAGACTTTGCCGAGGTGGTGGCACCGGCACGAACATTTGCGATGGCGCACCAAATTGACGGGTTGCGATCGCAAGGTTTAATCAAAGGTGGCAGTCTGGAAAATGCTTTAGTTTGCGATCAAGAGGGTTGGCTTAATCCCCCGCTGCGATTTGCAAATGAACCGGCACGTCATAAACTTTTAGACTTAGTAGGGGATCTCAGTTTATTAGGTGTTCTCCCTACGATGCATGTGACCGCTTATCGAGCCAGTCACAGTCTGCACGTGCAGTTAGCTCGTCAGTTAACTGCCCTTTGCGTTGCAGAAACATCGGCTTCCGCTTAGCCGAGAACACCTACGCCGTTGCTGTCATAAAACGTCTATGGCCACCGTTATTCAAGATAAAGCTCACACCAATCAGGAGTCTCAACCGGCCACCGCCGAGAGTTCTACCCCTATTACCTTTAATCTAGAGCAGATTCAGGCGTTGTTACCCCATCGCTATCCATTTGCCCTGGTTGATCGCATCATTGACTATGTTCCTGGTAAACAGGCAGTTGGTCTAAAAAATGTCACGTTCAATGAACCCCACTTTCAAGGACACTTTCCGGGGCGTCCCATCATGCCAGGGGTGTTGATTGTTGAAGCCATGGCCCAGGTGGGTGGCATTGTGCTGACCCAAATGCCTGGTGTTAATGGGCTATGTATGTTTGCTGGTATCGACAAAGTACGATTTCGTCGACCAGTTGTGCCAGGCGACCAGCTGGTTATCACAACAGAGTTGCTCAGCGTACGCGGGCTAAAATTCGGCAAAATGCAAGCCAAGGCTGAAGTTGATGATCAATTGGTGTGTGAAGGCACCCTGATGTTTTCTGTGGTTGAGTAAAACGTAACCAATGCTTCCCACTGCTCTGATTCATCCCACAGCGGTCATTCATCCGAGGGCCCATGTCCACCCCAGTGTGAAAGTGGGACCCTATGCTGTGATTGGGGAAAAGGTCAGCGTTGGTAAAGACACCGAAATTGGTCCCCACGTGGTGTTAGATGGTCACACTGAAATTGGCCAGCGCAATCGTATCTTTGCCGGAGCCGCCATTGGTCTAGAGCCCCAAGATCTCAAATATGATGGTTCCGAAAGCTTGCTATCCATCGGCGATGACAACAACATTCGGGAATATGTCACCATTAATCGACCTACTCGATTTGGTGAGATTACCCGTTTAGGGAATGGCAATCTCCTGATGGCCTATGCTCACGTCGCTCATAACTGTGTTATTCAAGATAGCGTTATCATTGCGAACTCAGTTGCCTTAGCCGGTCATGTCCATATTGAGTCCAACGTCCGCATCAGTGGTTTGGTTGGCATTCATCAGTTTGTTCATATCGGTCGCCATGCCATGGTCGGTGGCATGAGTCGAATTGAGCGCGATGTTCCTCCTTACATGATGGTGGAGGGAAATCCATCACGGGTACGGGGTCTCAACCAGGTGGGCTTAAAACGCTCCGGTATTGGTGATTTAGAAGCGGGTCGTGTATACGATGGTTTGAAGCAGGCTTATCGCTTGCTCTATCGTTCAGGACTCACATTTAGCGAGGCTCTCAATAAGTTAGACTCTGTTGCCAATAACGAATATGTGCAACACCTCCATCGATTTTTGGTAGCTTCCCAAAAAGAAGGTCGACGGGGTGTGATTCCAGGGCGGCATATTTCTCGGTCTTAGTGCTCAGTTTTTCTAGCTCTAGAGGCCGTTTTTACTATGCAGTGTAACGATATCAGTACTCACAATTTGCCTAAACGCCCCTTGCGGATATTTGTTCATACTGGAGAAGTCTCTGGTGATATGCAGGGTAGTCTGCTGGTGGCAGCTTTAGAGCGGCAAGGGGCGCAGCAGAAAATTGCGGTTGAAATTAGTGCCATGGGGGGGAGTCGCATGGCGGCGGCTGGGGCTAAGCTGATTGGCGATACAGTGTCGATCAGTTCCATTGGTTTCTTTGAGGCACTACCCCATGTCAGGAAGGCTCTCAAGCTCAATCGACAAGCCAGGCAACATCTAAAAGCTGCACCTCCCGATGTGGTCGTCCTGATTGACTACATGGGGCCTAACGTGGCCATTGGTAACTTTATCCGTCGCCAGTTTCCAAAGGTGCCCATTGCATACTACATTGCGCCCCACCTTTGGGTTTGGGCGACGATTCCAGGCGATACGGCTAAAGTACTCTCGATTGCTGATCGCATCCTGGCAATTTTTCCAGAGGAAGCTCGCTATTACCAATCTAAGGGGGGACAGGTTTCCTGGGTGGGGCATCCTCTGTTGGATCGATTTGCTGACTATCGGCCAGAGTTGGCTAAACGAGAGGCGCGGCAGCGGCTGGGGTTGGCCCCAAGCGATCGCGTTATCACCCTACTGCCGGCCTCTCGCCAGCAAGAGCTGACCTATGTCTTGCCAATTATGTTTACGGCGGCCCAACAGCTCCAGACCCAGATACCTGAGCTTAAGTTTTTGGTGCCCTTAGCCCGTGAAGCTTTTCGCGAAACCATAGAAACAGCGTTCAAACAATATGGTTTAACCGGGCAGGCGGTGGCTAAGGATGAGCAGATGTTGGCGATTTCAGCAGCGGATCTGGCCATTGCTAAATCCGGAACTACCAATCTAGAAATCGCTCTGATGGAAGTGCCTCAGGTGGTCATGTACCGACTCAATCGGTTAACGGCCTGGGTTGCTGAGTTTGTGCTGAAATTTTCAGCCCCCTACGTTTCGCCAGTAAATCTGGTTAATATGGAGCCGATTGTGCCGGAGTTTGTGCAGTGGGAGGCCACTCCTGAGGCCATTAGCCAAATGGCCCTAAATCTGCTGAACAATCCGGATCAGCGGCAAAAAATGGTGGAGGGCTACAGAGCGATGCGAGGGCATTTAGGCTCTGTGGGTGTTTGCGATCGCGCCGCTAATGAAATTCTAGAGTTGGCCATCAGCAACGCCGTTTGTGCGGAAAGATAGTGGCCGATCTAGGACCCGAGCAGGGTAACATGCGTCTGAGAAAGCGTACGGGAGAATAACGAGTGAACATTACTGAATTATTTGCCAGAGGTGGGGTGGCCATGTGGCCCCTGCTAGTTTTATCAGTAATTGCCCTCGGCACAATTATTGAGCGGATTTGGTTTTGGTCTCGCATCATTACCCGTGAGCGTGAGGTGGCAGGTCGCGTCCTAGAAGCTGCCCGACGTGAATGGACCGCCGCCACCGACATTGCCCAGCGAGCCCACCGTTTACCCATGGGGCGTTTTCTCTATGCTGCCCTCAAGCTCAAAGACCAAGAACCTGAAGTTTTTCGACTGGCTCTAGAGACCGCCGCCAACGAAGAACTTGCCGCCATGCGTCGAGGTGACAAGGTGTTAGAACTCGTGATAGCCGTGTCACCGATGTTAGGGCTGTTGGGAACTGTCCTGGGTCTGATGAGTTCCCTGGGTTCCCTTGATCTCAACGATTTAGCCATTGGTAGCGCCACCAGTGGTGCCGCCGCTGGTATTGGACAGTCCCTGATTACCACGGCGACTGGCTTGATTATCGCCATTGTTAGCCTGATGTTTTATCGTCTCTTCCAGGGCTTGGTCTTTGGTCAAGCTAAAGTTTTTCGTCAGTCCGGCAGTGAGCTAGAGCTACTCTACCGCCAAGCTTGGTCCCTAACCGATGGTAAACCTAGCCAGCTCGGTGCTTCTGTCAACTAATTTCTAAGGGAGTTCTGAATGACCGGTTGTTTTAAGTTAATGGCTGCTTAACGGCGACAAGGAACTCCAAACTTAAAACTCTCCCTTCTCCTGTTTCTCTAAACGATCTACGACCTCCATCCTCTGATCCCCCACCCTCAGTATCGTCATGAAGTTAGACCTAGACGAGCAACAAAACGGCATTGTCATCGAACTGCTACCTCTGGTCGATGTCGTTTTTTGTATTCTCACCTTCTTTATTCTGGCGGCAGTCGGTAGTCGGCAGCAGGCGATCAGTTTAGATTTGCCCAATGCTAGTACAGGGTCGGCATTGCCCCCAGCGGCACTGACTACTGGTCGCGATCGCCTTTACATCAGCGTTGATCCCATTGGTCGCATTTATCTAGACCAAGATCCCATTCTGGAGCAAAACCTATTGGGTCTGGTCGGCGACTTTTATACCGGTAATCCCAATGGCATTGTGGTGCTGTATGCGGCTAAGGATGCTCGCTATGACGATGTTGTCAGAGTGCTGGATATCTTACGATCCGTAGGCGGTAATCGGGTTGCCCTGGCGACGTTACCGGCAGGCACCCAGGCACCCACCTCACAGGATGCCGTACCGGGTGAGCTTCCCGCTGATATTCAAGATCTGCTCAACAACTCTGGCTCGGGTTTGCCAGGGGGGGACTTACCACAACTGAACGATCCGTTGAATCCATCGACAACGACTCCTATTCCAACGACACCGAATAACCCAGACACTCAGGCTTCGCCCTCGCCAACATCATCCACCGACGACAATTAATCTAATCGGGGCACTCCTGGCGGGTGCCCCTGGTGTTAGGTGATTGCCCTATCCCTGACCAGGCCCCATGCCAATGGTACCGGCATAAATCGCCTGACCCGCCAATTCGTCTTCAATGCGCAACAGGCGATTATATTTTGCAACCCGCTCGCTGCGACATAGAGAACCGGTTTTGATCTGACCGGCTCGGGTAGCTACGGCCAAATCAGCAATGGTTGTATCCTCAGTTTCTCCAGAACGGTGGCTAATGACCGAAGTGAGTTTATTCCGTGTCGCCAAGTCAATGGCTTCCAGGGTTTCTGTGAGAGAACCAATCTGATTGAGCTTGATCAAAATGGAATTTGCCGCGCCTTGATCAATTCCCTTTCGTAGACGAGTGGGATTGGTGACAAACAAATCATCGCCAACGAGCTGTACGCGGCTGCCGATTTTGTTAGTCAATGCTTTCCAGCTATCCCAATCTTCTTCGTGGAGACCATCCTCAATGGAAACAATGGGATATTGACTTGCTAACTTATCGAGATAGTCGATGGTCTCTGCTGGAGAGTGGGCTGTGCCATCGAAGATATACTTGCCATCCTGATAAAATTCACTAGCTGCGACATCTAACGCCAGAGAGATTTGCTCACCGGGTTTGTAGCCTGCCGATTCAATGGCTGCGATCAAAATCTCTAATGCTTCTTGGTTTGATCCTAAATTGGGGGCAAAGCCGCCTTCATCGCCGACACCGCCAAGCAAACCTTTCTGCGCTAAGACTTTACTCAAGCTGGCAAAGACTTCTGCCCCCCAACGCAGCGCTTCTTTAAAGCTGCTAGCACCGCTGGGGACAATCATAAATTCCTGAATGTCCACGTTGTTATTGGCGTGGGCACCGCCGTTAATCACATTCATTAGAGGGACCGGCAGGACGTTGGCCAATGGCCCACCTAGGTAGCGATAGAGAGGCAATCCCAAGGCTTGGGCTGCGGCTTTTGCATTCGCTAACGATACTGCCAGAATGGCATTAGCCCCTAAGTTGGATTTGTTTTCAGACCCATCTAGCGCGATCATGGTGCTATCGATCACCATTTGATCAAGGGCATCTAACCCCATCAGTTCGCGAGCAATGGTTTCATGGACATTGTTGACAGCTTTGAGTACTCCCTTGCCACCGTAGCGTTCATCACCATCTCTAAGTTCATGGGCCTCAAAGGTACCTGTTGATGCCCCGCTGGGCACCTGGGCTAGACCTACGGCACCCACAGATAAATAAACTTCGGCTTCAATGGTAGGTCGACCTCGGGAGTCCAAAATTTCGCGGGCACGAATCTCGTCAATAGTGGTTTCGAGTAGGTCAATCATCAATCTACGTTTCCTTGTGGATTAACTAAGAGTAAACAACGGGGCTGTGTCGGACTCACTGGTCGCTATGGCAATTGTTTTGCATAGCGATCGCACGATAACCCAGCATACGGTGCTATCTTGCATCAACGATAGGGTTACAAAGTAAAAATGTAAGGAAAAGCACATCAATGGGCCAAATACCCACGTCTAGGCCATCATAGAGACTGGACCAACGCTAGGATGATTACCAGCAGAGCTTAAGGAAGAAAAAACAATGCGTTTACTGCACACCATGTTGCGGGTTGGCAATCTAGAAAAATCCCTCCAGTTTTATTGCGACGTTCTAGGTATGACCCTGCTACGTCAAAAAGATTATCCCGGAGGTAAGTTTACCCTAGCGTTTGTGGGTTACGGCGATGAAAGCGATCACACGGTGCTAGAGCTAACCTATAACTGGGGTGTTGATGCCTATGACCTGGGCGCAGGCTATGGCCATATTGCCATTGGAGTAGATGACATTTACCAGACCTGCGAAGCAATCAAAGCACGGGGTGGTAAAGTTGTGCGAGAACCAGGGCCCATGAAGCATGGGTCTACAGTAATTGCATTTGTCAGCGATCCCGACGGTTACAAAGTGGAGTTAATTCAGCTAAAAAATCAGACCAACGCTGATGAAACTCCAGCGGCAACAGCTAAGGTTTAAGGTCGTAGGGGAGTGGAGTAACCCGATCGTTAGCCGGAACCGATGATGGTTCGCCTCACCCAGCATCCCAGGGTCTTTAAGCTACCATTTCCCATTGCAGCGAACCCCCTACTCCCTAGCGAACTCCCCACTCCCCCAATTGATATACTGATTAATCGTTCTCTGCCAGACCCACTCAGACCCCATGCAGCCATCTAATCCCGATAAGTTTACCGCCAAGGCATGGGATGCCATTGTTGAAGCTCAGGACGTAGCCCGGCGTTTTCGCCAGCAGTACCTTGAAGTTGAGCACGTGATGGTGGCACTGATTGAGCAGCAAGGGCTGGCAGATACGATTTTAACCAAGGCCAATCTAGACCCAGAGCTGCTGTTGCAGGAATTAGAAACCTTTGCGCAGCGTCAGTCGCGGTCAAGGGCTTCGGCGGATAGCAGTTTGTACTTGGGGCAAAGCCTGGACCGCATGCTTGATCAGTCCGAGGCGGCTCGCCAGTTGCTACAGGATGACATTATTTCTGTTGAGCATTTACTCCTTGGGTTTGCCGAAGACGAACGCATTGGTCGACGATTGCTGCGTGGGTTTGAATTGGATGTTTCCCATGTGAGAGCAGCCATTAATCAGGTGCGTGGTAAGCAAAAAGCTACGGGGCAAAATCCAGAGGAATCCTACGAAGCACTTGAAAAATACGGTCGCGACCTCACTGAAGAGGCCAAGCACGGTAAGCTCGACCCGGTGATTGGCCGGGATGAAGAAATTCGCCGGATGATTCAGGTAGTGTCACGACGCACCAAAAATAATCCTGTTCTGATCGGTGAACCAGGTGTTGGTAAAACAGCGATCGCAGAAGGTTTAGCCCAGCGGATCGTCAATGGCGATGTACCTGAATCCCTGAAGGAACGCCAGCTGATTTCTCTAGATATCGGTAGCCTGATTGCTGGCGCTAAATATCGGGGTGAATTTGAAGAACGGCTGCGTTCAGTCCTGAAGGAAGTGGCTGAATCAGACGGTCAAGTGGTGCTGTTTATTGATGAGCTGCATACTGTTGTCGGTGCTGGCGGTGGCAATAGCAATGTTGATGCCGGTAATCTCCTCAAGCCGATTTTGGCCCGAGGGGAGCTGCGGTGTATTGGTGCCACCACATTGGATGAGTATCGTAAGCACATTGAGAAGGATGCTGCCTTAGAGCGTCGTTTTCAGCAGGTTTATATTGGTCAGCCCAGCGTTGAAGATGCGATTTCGATTTTGCGGGGCTTGAAAGAACGCTATGAAGCGCATCACGGTGTCAAAATTGTTGACTCAGCACTGGTAGCGGCAGCGACGCTATCGGAACGCTACATTAGCGATCGCTTTTTACCTGATAAAGCCATCGACCTGATTGACGAGGCCGCCGCTAAGCTCAAAATGGAGATTACTTCCAAGCCGGTAGAGCTAGAAACTATCGATCGGCGACTACGTCAGCTAGAAATGGAAAAACTCTCTTTACAAGGAGAAGAATCCACATCTCGCACCTCAAAACAGCGACTGTCAAGGATCAGTAAAGAGATTGAAAAACTCTCGGTAAAACAACAGAAATTTACAGCCCAGTGGCAATCCGAGAAACAGGCTTTAGATGCAATTAAAGCCCTGAAACAAGAAGAGGATCAGCTGCGGGTTCAGGTAGAACAGGCGGAACGAGCTTATGACCTCAACCGGGCGGCTCAGATCAAATATGGCCGTTTAGAAGCTGTTCAACAAGAGCTAGAAATCTTAGATGGGCAGCTGCAAGAGATGCAGAATAAAGGCTCTACCCTGTTGCGAGAACAGGTGAGTGAAGCCGATATTGCTGAGATTGTAGCTAACTGGACCGGGATCCCCGTAAATCGGCTGATGGAGACTGAGCGACAAAAGTTGCTGCAGTTAGAGGGGTATTTACATCAGCGCGTAGTCGGTCAAAGTGAAGCCGTAACGGCTGTAGCGGCTGCGATTCGCCGAGCAAGGGCGGGCATGAAAGACCCCGGGAGACCGATTGGCTCATTCTTGTTTATGGGGCCAACTGGTGTCGGTAAAACAGAATTGGCGCGGGCTTTGGCTGACTGTTTGTTTGACACCGAAGAAGCGCTGGTGCGGGTGGACATGTCGGAATACATGGAGAAGCATTCTGTCGCTCGCCTAATTGGTGCACCTCCTGGCTATGTCGGTTATGAAGAAGGGGGGCAGCTGTCTGAGGCAGTGCGCCGTCATCCCTATTCTGTGGTGCTGCTAGATGAGGTGGAGAAAGCTCACCCAGATGTATTTAATATTTTGTTGCAGGTGCTAGATGATGGCCGCATCACTGACTCCCAAGGGCGCACGGTGGACTTCCGCAATACGGTGATTGTGATGACCAGCAACATTGGCAGCGATCACATTCTCGATGTAGCCGGTGATGAATCACAGTTTACTGAAATGCAGGAGCGGGTTCTAGGAGCTTTACGCGGGCATTTTCGCCCAGAGTTTCTCAATCGGGTGGATGATTTAATTATCTTCCATCCCCTGAGTAAGGATGAACTGCGTTCTATCGTGTCGATTCAGCTGAAGCGTTTGTATAAGCTGCTGGCGGATCAAAAAATTGCTCTCCACATTTCAGAGTCAGCCATTGATTATGTTGCAGATAAAGGGTATGACCCTGTCTACGGAGCTCGCCCTCTAAAGCGGGCCATTCAAAGAGAATTAGAAAATCCGATTGCAACCAAGATTTTAGAAAATACCTTTGTGGAAGGTAGCCAAGTTGTCATTGACTACATTGAAGATCGTCTCAAATTTCAGGTCAAAAAAGCGGATGCCACAGACGATAAGGCTGCTTAGGCCAAAATTACCCTGACTCAACAAAGCCCTAGTATCTGTAAGACGCCAGGGCTTTGCAATTATTGAAGATTGGTAGAACCATTGATCGAGTGGTAAATGCAGCGCTTTGAACGATCCTTGATTTTGATTGAGTGTTGATTTAAGAGGTACGAGCGCCTTCAACCACACACACATCGATGGCACCCTCTAGCCCTGGCTGTGCTTGACTTAAACGTTCCAACATAGTCAGAACAAATCCCTGGGGAGGCAAGTAGTTTGGACGCTTAGCTTTCATAGTCATCGCTTTGGTAATGGCTTCTTCAATGCTGCCGCCTTGCAAGATCGTGTCGATTATCCACATGTAAATGTAATCTAGGGAACATATTCACATAATCTTTGTGAAAGAAGTAAAAAACATCAGCCAATTTAACTAGATTCTTATCCGGAAATTTAAACTAAATGTTTACTCATGTGTTTAATGTCAGGCCCTACGGACATTACAGCCCAGATTGGCTAAGCAGCCAATTTGAGAACTACAGAAAGATCTTAGATTTTCCGGCTGTAATCAGTCGTTTGCCAGGGATGGAAATGATATTTGAGTCAGGAAAAGAATGTGCCACTTATTTAAGTTGATATCGGGTGGCTTAATCAGCGAGATCGCAATGCTATGCACTATACCCGGTGCTGCAAATGACAGTCTGATCAAGGACGTGCCGGGATTTTTGGTGATCGGTGTATGAGCATCCCCTAGGTAATTGTAAAGTTGATGCAAAGGAATCCAGTGTGCCACTTAAACCAATACCCCAAAGGTGGCCCATTGACGCCTGGAGGTGTTGATACGTTAATGGGGCGTTCACAATCACGGGGCTAAGGTTTTACACCTGTTCTAAGATCAGCTTGACTCCGTTGAAACGCTAATCATTGAGGGGGCCTATCAACCAAGACTTAAGTTCTATAGACAAGGAATTTCAAGCAAATGATAACGACAGTAGCTTCACCCTCAACTCAAGATCAAATGCTTGTTGTAGTCGATCAGCCTCAGCTCCAGCGGCAACCTAGCCCCTGGCGGCGATGGGTGGTACGGGTCGTTCTACAGCCTTTCTTATGGGCAGCTTGGGTACGCTCAAAGGTTATTCTGCGTGAAGAATGGTAGGCGGTTGGTGCGCCAAGGATAAGCGTTAAAAAGCTTTGTTGGTATAGGTATAGTGCAGCTGAGCTGCGAGTCAAAACGGTCTGGGGGCTTTACGATAAAGGCTCTAAGGCCGTTTTGATTGAGGATATTACAATGATGACGATACACCTATTCCCACCTGCTGCATGAGGGAGCGTCATCACCCCAGTCGTTGGGTCTCCGTTCCGCTTGACGATCGACGCCAACTGCCCCAAAAGCCGGGGGTTTATGCAGTTATTAAACGCAAGAAAATTTACTATATCGGGGTTTCAATTAATCTCAATCGTAGATGGCAGGGCAAGGGCCATCATCGATTTGCCCAGGCTGAGAAACTAGGGCGTTCTCGTTTGCACTACGTATTATTGCCCAAGCACGATGCAAAAACCTTGGAGAAGCAATTAATCACTCAGTACAGCCCACCCTGGAACTATTCAAAGGTACCTGTCGCATTGAAGGTGAATTGGTGGCAAAGAGTGTTGATGGCAGCAACCTGTGTGTGGGTGCTGTTTATTTCAAGCCGTAGTTTGATTTTAGGGATGGTAGCTGCGGTAGTTGCGATCGCGCTATTTCGAGTCTAAATCTATCTAAATATCGCTGATGGCTGAGTGAATTTGTTAGAAAGTGCCTTAAGAGTCATATTCAGCACTGGATAAACCTCCCTTTAGCCCGCTCATACATCCTTTAGACAAATATTATTTGTTATCAAAACCGAAGAGTGTGCTGAAGGGAACGTTTAGGCTTGTAAGTCTGTAAATACAGTTTAGATGTCAACAATAGGTACTAATGCAGCCTGATAGTCATCTCTCTAGTATTCTGATTGTTGAAGATAGCCAGGGACGCAGAAAAATAGTCCTGGAAAATCCTATTTATTCCATGGGGCGTGATGCGAAATGTGATATTCGCGTAGCCTCATTATTTATGAGCAGGCACCACGCTACATTGATACAGATTTCTCAAGACGATGGCACATCTCACTACCGGATTTTAGATGGCAATCTCGAAGGCAAGGCTAGCTCGAACGGTATACTCATCAACGGTCGTAAGCTTAAAACTCACCACGATCTGACCAACGAAGATGAAATTGTCTTTGGTCCTCAGGCACGGGCTATTTACTATCAGCTTCAGCGAGCCTCTGGTGCAAATACACCCCGTAATCCCCGTCCAGTTGACCCTGAGCTTGGCACCAAGGCTATTTCAGACGACGAAATTAGGGGTCTTCCGTAGACCGTTGCAAAGGATACTATCCCAATCCGTAAAAACCCCTATGAATAGAGACTAAACCACCTTCACGCTTTACCGGTGAGGTCACTGAATGTCTCTATCCACAGAACCCAATGTATTAGAAACCTCGGTTACCGAGGACTATCCCCTGAGTGCGGTGCCGAAAATGGCCCGTAAACCCTTTTGGTCCCTATGCTTATTATTGATGGGGTTTGCTCTGACATCCACCACCCTGTTTGCAGGCGGTGCCCTGGGGCCTGCATTTAGCGTTCCGCAGCTGATGACCATTATTGTCATCGGTAACTTCATTCTCGGCTGCTATTGTGCGGCATTGGGCTACATTGCTTCCCAAAGCGGTTTGACCACAGTACTCATGGCCCGTTTTAGCTTTGGCAATGTGGGCTCTCGCTGGGTCGATTTCATTATGGGCTTTACCCAAATTGGCTGGTATGCCTTTACCACTGCCATTGTGGTGCAGGTTCTGCTGGAGCTGTTGGGTGTTCCTAGTCAAGGCTTGATCTATGTGGTACTGGTACTGTTTTTTAACTATGCCTTTTGCGCTACAGCTTACATTGGCTATCGAGCAATCGACTGGCTCAGTCGATTAGCGGTACCGGCCATGCTGATTTTGGTGGCCATTAGTCTGTTTCTAGCCTTTAGAGACTTTAATGGAGCCTTACCAGAACCCACCGGGGGGATGAATATGGGAGCAGCCTTAGCTGTGGTGATTGGCACCTTTATCTCCGGGGGAACCCAGGCAACCAACTGGAGTCGTTTTGCGGACTCAGGCAAGAGTGCGGTCATTGCTACCCTCAGCGCCTTTATGTTGGTCAACGGTATTCTGGTATTTGCTGGAGCCTTTTGTACCTTGGTCTACGGTTCTGAAGACTTGATCAAAGCGATGGCGACCCAAGGGATTCTGGCTGGTGGCGTTATCCTCTTGATCCTCAACGTTTGGACAACGCAAGACAATACGATCTACGCGTTCTCCGTAGCAGGGGCCAATATGTTTCGTACCCGCAAACGGCATGCGTTTGTTCTGGGTGGGGCCACCCTAGCCTTGGTCTTTACCCTGTCAGGTATCTACGAGCTGTTGCCTCAGTACTTGATTTTTTTGGGCACCGTCATTCCACCCGTGGGCGGTATCATCATGGTGGACTTTTGGTTGCGTCATGGGGGACGTTTCCCGAAGCTATCATCCAAACTGCCTGCGTTTAACTGGGCAGGTGTGATTGCCTACTTAATTGGTTCTGTGGTGGCCTACACCACTGGCAATGCGGGTTTGGGGATTGGACCCGTCAATGGTATTGCGACAGCGGCCATTATATATGGCATCTTTTGCCGGGTGCTGCGATAGAGAGCAGCCAACACATCAGGGCAGGCACAAGGCCTGCCCTACAGAATGCTCCCTTTTGCACTGGGTTTACTAGAGAGGCCCTACCTCATGCTCTTATCTAGAGAAGAAGTTATCCTTCTTGCGCACAAACAGGTCTGTAAAGAATGAGATGACCGTACGCTTTTCGGTCTTGATGTTGGCATTGATCGACATCCCAGACCGCAGCGTATAGGTTTCACCTCTAGATTCGAGCACCTGAGATGTTAGCTGAATCTCGGCGGGGAATCGGTAGAACGGATAAATCTCATCTGGGGGCAAGGCATCGTCCCCAATATGGACTAAATACCCATCAATATCACCGTATTCACTGTAGGTAAAGGCATCGATCCGCACATCAACTTGTTGACACTCGGCTTCAATCCCTGCCTGGTTATCGTTCTGGACGGCAACCTGACAATCATCAGTCAGCTGTACAAAACCAATATCCTGGTTGGGAATAAAGACGCGGGCAATGAGATTGTCTTGGGGGACAATTTCTAAAATCGGTTCGGTGGAGTTAGCGGCATAGCCAGGTTGGTTGGCCCTGAGGTTAAAGACGGCCCCGCGGACTGGGGCCGTTAACTCGCGAAATCGTAGCTGTTCTTCAAGCTGGGCAATGCGACTACCCAGTTCTTGCCGCTGGGTTTCATTTTGTAAGACGGTTTGTCCCAGGGTGCTGTCGATGGCGGAAATGCGTTCCCGATTGTTGCGAATTTGATCGCGACGGGTACGTTCAAATTCGAGTTCAGCCCGCTCAATTTCAGCTTCAGCCTGGTTGATTTGAGCATTGAGACGGCTAATTTCATCCTTTAAGGTGTTGACCCGCGTTAATCGAGTGCTGACTTCTTGTTCTTGTTGTAATCGGCTCAGCTCTGCAACGGCTCCTTCGGTTTCTAGCCACTCTAATCGGCTCAGAATTTCTTCGTTAGTTCTTAAATCATTTTCGGCATTAAGCAGTTCAGAGCGGGCCTGGCTCAGACGACCCTCCAAGTCTTTAATTTGCTCACGGTTTTGGATTTGTCGTGTTTGGATTTCTCCCCTGGCAATGGTGACATCGGCTGCGGCCTCAGCGGATAAGTCCGCCGTATCACCATTAATTTGGGCCTGATAGATGCGATTGCTCGCTTCTAACTGATTCCTTTCTTCTAGCCGCTGTTGCAGATCGGCGGCGGTTATCTCGCTAACAGCATTGCCATCGCCGTTGCCATTTTGGGCGCGATAGATTTCAGTTTGCTCTGAGAGATATTCTCGAATCTGCAGTAATGACTCTAGTTCAGCGTTGGCGGCTGACTGATTGAAGGTGATGAGGACGTCACCTTTTTCGACTAAATCGCCCTCTCTGACATGGATTTTTTCGATCACGCCACCGCTGGGGGTTTGGACCGGCTGTACTACATCTACGGGTTCTAATTTGCCCTGGGCTGGGATGGTTTCTTCGACTCTGGCGAGAAATGCCCAGAGAATACTGATACTGGTAACACCCAGAATTGCCCAAACAATGGCCCGTGACCACACGGGAGACTGCCGCAAGATAACGGGTTGATCAAAGGGTTGGGGTTGGCTGGCACCGCTACCTTGTACTTGTTGAGATGTCATGACTAACCGTTCCCTTGTTGCTGATTTAGACAGTAGTAACGTCCCCGGAGGGCTAGGAGTTGATCGTGGGTGCCTGCTTCGACAATCGATCCTTGGTCCATGACTAGGATGTGATCGGCTGTACGTAAGGCTCCAAGTCGATGGGTGATAAAGAAAACTGTGCGGCCTTTGGCCCACTTCATCAGGTTGTTGGATACTTGAGCCTCGGTGTCGTAGTCGAGGGCGCTGGTGGCCTCGTCCAAGATTAGTAGACGGGGATTTTGTAAAATGGTGCGTGCGATCGCAATTCGTTGTCGCTGACCTCCCGATAAGGACGACCCCCGCTCGCCCACCCGAGTGTTGTATCCCACTGGTAACCCCATAATGAACTCATGACAGCAGGCAATTTGAGCAGCCTGAATCACTTCATCAGTCGTAGCCTCGGGGTTAGTCAGGGCAATATTTTCTTGAATCGTCCCCTCAAACAACAGACTATCCTGGGGCACAATTCCCACCTGTCGCCGCAGGGAATATAGTTCAACCTTATTAATATCGTAGTTATCGATCAGGATGCGACCTGAATTGGGCTCGTACAGCCTCGGCAGCAGTTTCATCATGGTACTTTTACCCGAGCCGCTCTGACCCACCAGCCCCACAAACTGCCCCACTGGAAACTCAACGTTGATGTTGGAGAGCTGCAACGGACCGGAGGCCCCAAACCGGAAGGAAACATTTTCATAACGCACATGGCCTTTGATATCCGGCATCGGAATCTGGCTGCGCTGCTCTTCTTCTTGTTCCTGGGGATGGTCGATGATGTCGCTGAGTCGCTCCAAGGACAGCGCCGTCTCTTGGAAGTTCTGCCACAGCTGGGTCAGACGCAGCAGTGGCTGGGTGACATAGCCCGCAATAATGCGGAAGGCGATGAGCTCACCTAGGGTGAGTTCACCTTCGAGCACTAAGAAGGCTCCGAACCACAGCACCAGCAGACCAGAAATCTTATTTAAGAAATTACTGGCAGAACTAGCTGTTGTGGACGTTAGTACGGTCTTAAAGCCATCGCTGACATAGCGGCTATAACGGTCCTGCCATTTCCAGCGGGTATTAAGTTCAATGTTTTGGGCCTTAACCGTTTGAATACCCGATAGGGCTTCCACCAAAAATGATTGAGTCTTCGCGTTTTGCTCGGCTTTGGCCCGCAGCTGACGGCGAACAATCGGCGAAACAAAAAAGGTTAGTCCTAAAAACAGAGGAATGGTCGCCAGAGAAACCACCGTCAGTTTGACGCTATAGATCAACATGACGATGATGTACACCACCGAGAAAACAGCGTCCAGCACAACGGTGAGGGCCGTACCGGTGAGAAACTGACGGATGTTTTCTAACTCGTTCACACGGCTGGACAGTTCACCCACCGGACGCCGGTCAAAATACTTAAGCGGCAGTCGCAGCAGATGGTCGATGGTCTGGGAGGCCAGGGTCATGTCGATCCGATTGGTGGTATCGACAAACAGATAGGTGCGCAGGCTGCCGAGAATTGCTTCGAAGACGGCCACAATCACCAGGAAAATACCAAGCACATGTAGCGTATCTACGCTCTGCTGCACAATTACTCGGTCAATAATCACCTGAATCATCAGGGGATTGGCCAGACCAAAGATTTGGTAGAAAAACGATGCGGCCAGTACCTCGACTAGCACCCACTTATATTTTTGTAGGGAAGGCACAAACCATGACAGCCCAAATCGCTGCTGGGGTGTCTGCGCTGTGGTCTCTAGCAGCAGTACTTCACCGTCAGAGCCCCAGATTTCCTCGAAGGCCTGGGGGGAATGGCGCACAATTTCGCGATCTTCCGGACAGCCGATGATATATTGTCGAGCTGAGGTTTCATATAGCAGGGCGTAGCTATCACGCCACCTGATCAGGGCCAACTTTGGTAACCGACCAATGGCACTAGCAGGGACTTTGGCCAGTTGGGGTTTTAGCCCTAGCATGTCCGCCACGGCTCCGCAGGATGCCAGGGAGACTTGCCCCAAACGTGCTTTTTGGTTGGTTAACACTCGTCGGACGACGTCGCGTTTAAAGGGCATGTTGAAGTGCTTGGCCAGCATCTCAAAACAAGCCACCAGGGTATCCATTTCACCGCGAGCCCGGATATGGGGATAGTCTACGTTACTGCTTTGCTGCTCAGAATCGCGGTCGAAGCCTTGGGGAATGGCATCTGCGTAGGGAATTTCGGGGGCGGATGCTGTGGAAGTGTCTTCCCAGAGGTCGGCATCGAGAGCCTCGGCGGCCTTAGTTTCTACCTGGGCTGCCAGGGTAACGTGGGGAATCCCGACTAGACGAGCACCGTTAGCGCTCAGTACTTCTGTGGAGGCGGCAGTGGGACTTAGCTGACTGCCTTGTTCATGAAAGGCGATGTTACCACGGCTGATAAACCATAGATGCCGTTGATCCAGGTCGCTGTGCTTGAGGGGGCCAGCGGGTACTTCTTGAATGGCAATCCCTTCATTGCGAATGGTGGTAGTGATTTCGGCAATGTCTCCGATATTATGGGCCTGCTTTTCGAAGTATTGGCTCAGAATTTCAAAAAGCTCGGCTAAGTAGCCTTGATTTTGGACGGCGTTGGCAAACTGAGGATGGTTGGGAATCAGCTGCTTGATGGTCGTGATGGGGATGGCAACTGCAACGATTTCAGTGGATGCGATCGCACTTTCACACGCCACTCCCCGCGCTGGCCCTGCTAGACCCAAGATATCCCCAGGCCCTAATAAATCCAGAGTGATCGGATTTTTGGTGTAAGGGTCATAGCCCAGCAACCGCACCTGACCTTCTTTAATCAATATCACCTGGTGCGGCATGGTTTCACGCCTGAGGATAGGCTGACCCATGCGATATCTCAGCAGCTGGCTCGTATCAGCCAAACTCTGCAATACCTCCGTTGGCAAGCAGTTAAAGGGCTCGGTATCGCTTAGCTGTTGCTGTATAGGATTAACGGTATAAGTCATAAGTTATAAGAGCTATGCGTGCATAAGCGCTAATGCCTTGATCAAGACACAAGGGGTTGGACCGCTGTCGCCTGCGTTGTTTCTTTAAGCCATGTTTTAAAGAGTTCATCCATGAGACGCTGACGCATGGATTCATCAAACTGTGCCGGTACGAACTTTTCTAGACGAGTAATTACGTACCACTCACCGATAGGAGTGGGGGACCACAGCTGTCCCGGCTGACTAACTGAAAGCATCCGGCCAATCATCGGATGAGGCACACTCAGTTCAACCGGGCCAATCAATCCGCCTGTTTGAGCCTCTTGCCCTTCAGAATATCGTCGGGCCAGGTCGGCAAATGACTCACCATCGTCGTTCAAACGAAAATAGAGTTCCTGGGCCAAGCTCGGATCTTTAGTCCGAATCAGCGAATAGAGCACCCGATCTAAACTAACCTTGCGTTCCAAGAAATATGATTCTATTTGATGTCCCCAGGTCTCTTGCTTAAACTTGGCGATTTTAGCCTCTCTCAGGGCCATCATATACATCTGGTCTTGGGTTAGCTTGTTTTGCGCCTGCCACGCCTGCTGCTGCTGCTCAGTCACAAGGTTACGCTGATGGCAAAACGTTTTGTAGGCCTCCTCGAGATCGCAGTTAATGGATGCGATGGCTTGGTCCACGACGATTTCCTGCACCAGCCTGGGCAAAAGCTGGTGCTGCTGTAATCGCTCTAGCAATGTGCGAATATCAAGTTCTGAATCGCCAATTTTCAAAACTGCTGACATAAGGAAAACCCTGATGGACTGAATGCTGTAGCGTTTTTTCTAACGGAAGTAACTAAGGGATCAGTGCCTGTTTGAGCCTGCTGATCTGAACGGCAGGGCGCTCAAACTCAGCCTCAGATAGTAATCACCATTACTCAAACAATTCCAAACTAGCATCAGGAAAATTCGTCATAGTTTTTATATTTTATATATTTGAGATAATTTTACAGACTCATAAAACGGCGGCGGCTTAAGCTTTCTCGTTTAAATTTCACACTCAAGGACATTGATCAGCAGGTGTGCCCAGGTAGGTCAGTAAATGTATCGATAACAGCTAAAAATCAATGGTAAGTATAGTTAAACCTTGCTGACAGGCTGGGTCAGTGGCTCTAACTAATTCTTCGTAACTAGCTTGACTGTTCCGGTTGGTTTTCCGTACATTTATGCCGATGGTTGCGCGGGCTTCTCCACCACTGGCGTAGACTAAAGTTTCAATAAATTTTGAATTTATTAAAACTCATTATAGATTTCCTGATGGTGGCTACTTCAGGGGCACCGTCGAGGTATCACGGCTGTCAGTCAACATATTTACTATCGCTATGCAGCAACAGCAAACTAAAACGCTTATGGTAATTACCCTGGCCGGTCTGGGGCTAGTTGGTGGGGTATTTGGCTTACTCACATGGGTGGTTGGGGGTGGGGGTGGCTCAGCGCCAGTGGCAACCTCTGATAGTGACAACACCAGCATCCCTGCGCCGACAAATCAATTAAAAGACATTCAAAATGTGCCGCAGGGGCTATTTAACTACGGAGGCAGCACCACCTGGATTCCGGTACATAATCCTGTGAACGAGGTTATTGCCAGTACATTTCCCGAGTTTCAATTACGATATACACTGCCGGCTACAGAGGCACCTGGCTCAGGCACTGGGATTCAGATGCTTTTAGATGGCCAGCTGTCTTTTTCCGAATCGTCTCGATCGGTCAAAGATGATGAATATCAGGTGGCCCAGCAACGTGGTTATAGCCTGGAGCAAATTCCAGTGGCCATTGATGGCATTGCTTTAGCAGTTCATCCAGACTTGGGCATGGAGGGGCTGACGGTTGAGCAAGTGCAGGCAATTTACAGAGGGGAGGTGTCCAATTGGTTAGAACTGGGTGGTCCTGATCTGCCAATTAGTGCCTATAGTCGTTCGCCTGAGGCCGCTGGTACAGCCCAGTACTTTTTGGAAGCGATTATTGATGCACCTGCCTATGGAGAAAACGTAACCTTTGTCGGTGATACCACTACAGGATTGCGTCAGGTGTTGAGCAATCGAGGTGGAATTTACTACGCTTCGGCTCCTGAAATCGTCAATCAATGTTCCATTTATGCTATCCCTCTCGCATCCCAAAATCAACCTGATAATTTTGTTCCACCGTTTACAGCTCCCTGGCGCACTGGCAGTGAGTGTCTAGATAACGAAAACACTGTGAATGAGACTGGGTTTCGTGGTGGTGAATACCCATTGACTCGGCGACTGTTTGTGATTGTGAAAGCAGATGGCGATACGGATGAGATGGCTGGGCGAGCCTATGCCAATATGCTGCTATCGCCGGAAGGGCAATCATTGATCGAACAGTCTGGTTTTATTGGTGTGCGTTGACCCTGATCCGACTTAAACTCTTGATTAGTTTAGTGGGGAGCAGCTCAAAATTAGCGAATGCAGCGCATTACCATTAGTTCAAGCCAACGGGTGGCCGACACGTTGCAACTGACCAGCGAGCAAATTCATTATCTGCGCCGGGTGCTACGGTTAAAACCCGGCGATGTGTTTATTGCCCAGGATGGTCAGGGGCAACAGTGGCAGAGTCAACTAACGCAAACCTCAGACTGTGCGCAAATCCTTTCTACGCTGGTGCCGTCGGTGCGCCCGGTGACCTTGGAGTTGGCGGCAGCCTTGCCTAAAACTGGATTTGATGACGTGGTCCGTCAGGCGACTGAGCTGGGGGTGACGGATGTGCAACCTTTGCTGAGTGAGCGTACGCTTTTGAACCCAAGTGCCAAAAAGTTGGATCGGTGGCAGCGGATTGCCCAGGAAGCTTCGGAGCAATGTGAGCGGGGCTATGTGCCGACGATCAAATCGCCACTAAAATTTGCGGATTGGATCGCATCAGAGTCTGTCTCTGCAGGGAACTATTTCTGTGTTGCCAGGGTCAAGGCACCTGGGCTATTGCCTTGTGCACAAGCACTTTTGAATGATTCTCCTCAGCAATCGATTCGAGTGGTGATTGGTCCGGAAGGGGGCTGGACGTCTGGGGAAATCGCGGTTGCGATCGCACATGGCTACCAAGAAACCTCTCTTGGTTCCGGAATATTACGCGCAACAACAGCTGCGCTGATTGCCTTAGCGATTATCTCATCAATTAGAGAACAGTTGATGTAAACAAATCTCGCGTATTTGTCCGGATGGCCTGCTGTCGACACCTTAGCTAATTTGGAAAAAAATTCAAATGATTTAGGTAAGTGTTATTCAGCCTACCAACATTTGAATACGGGGTTTAGTTTTTATTCAATCGATCACCATGCACAGTTCAGTTAATCAGGAACACGTATTTTCAGGATTTCATGCGCTATCAGAACCCATTCGCATTCAAGTATTAGAACTTCTGCGCGAAGGAGAGTTTTGTGTTGGCGATATGTGTGAACGTCTAAGTATTGCTCAGTCAAAACTGTCTTTCCATCTCAAAACACTTAAGCAAGCGGGCCTAGTGACGGCTCGGCAACAGGGACGTTGGATGTATTACAGCCTCAACCCTGAGCAGTTCAGTATTTTGGAAACCTATCTCTCTAACTATTAGTTGACCACACCAGCTACGTGCCGGGAGAATAACGATACTCAGGATAAGTAGTCTGCGTGCGTGTTTCTCCTAAGACAAAACCGTCGTGTCAAGCTTGACACGACGGTTTTGTTGTATCGATTAGCTTTACTCTAGATGGCGGTGGTGAGGACAATCTAGAATCCTGAAATTGGCTACTGCCAGTATGTTTCTCATGCCTCCGTGCTCATTCCTTTGTCTATGCATCCAATGAAAAAGATGCTTCTACGCCTGACCAGTTCTAGTGTGTTAGCGGGACGTCTACGTTTAATGACACCGTAGCAAATGAGAGCTTGATTTCTATGGTAAAGCTGTGCTCAGCCTTGCTGCTGTAGTCGATAGCAGTAGCGCCACAGACGAATACCCCAATACGCAATAGTAATGACCAACAGAATAGTGCTGATCCAATGCAACCAAGGCCAGTGCAAGCCGAACCGGGTTAATGTGAAGATTGCCAACTCATCGATAAAGTTTAACGCTAGTAGAACGCTTTTTTGAATCAGGTCAGTGAGGTTATCAAGTTGCATGGTGTCAAGCTCTTTTGCAGGTTTGACTTTACTGTAAGAAAGTTGTCAGTTTTATACAGCCATGAAACCAGCCAAATGAGCTACGGAAAATACTAAATTTGATTGCAGAAACATGCAAAAGAGCGTTGGCACTATCCCATTATGGGGCTGCCGTAGAGATGTATCAGATACCACTGTCCACCCATGCACTCAACAGCACCTAAATTTTAAGTTGATTTAGAACAGAGATGGCTGGTAGTGAAACATTATCTCTTAGGGCTCAAGCGTTGTTTGCCGTAATGACGTTTTATCAAAAATCACGATAACAATTTAGTCGAGTCATTACTTGTTCTCGAGTCGTACTATCCTGTAGTGCCTGAACAACGGCCAGTCCCCGATCAAAGGCCCCGATTCTACCATAGGCAATGGCAATCTCTTCATAGAAACTGCCCCGATCTTGGTTGTCGTCAATTGCGAGATCTTCCCGCACGTAGATTATCTGTGATTCTTCACCAGGAATCGTTTGCGCGATCTCAAATGCACGATCTAAAACTGATGAAACAGACTCTACCTGTCCTATATGAGAATATAATTCACCTATGCGTAACAGCTGATTTACACTGACATCAGAAGTAGTGTAGATGCGGTTTAAAAGCCGTGATGCCAGGTTAGGTTGTCCTGCTTTTAAGTAGAGTTCCGCAATGCGTATTATTTCTTCAGCCTGAATGGTAGATGGAGCACGGGATTCAATAATGTCTAACGCAGTGGCATAGTCTCCTTGATTAATTAATCGATCAACTAGCAGTGTTTTCCAGAGAGGATTTTCAGGTTGGACTTCTGCAATTGCATCCATTACCCTCAATGCTACTTGCTCCTCTCCTATCTCAATCCACTTCTCGGCAACCATCTGAAATGTAAAGGAATCAAAGGAATCAGCTGAATCGACCGATTGCTGGATCAGGATCAATACCTGGTCTAACAATTTATTGGCGGGTTCACTCAAGCCAGCCTGATACTGTTCTACGGCAATGGTATTAATTGCTGCCAAACGATCTGCTGTGTACTCTAAAGTCTCTGCTACCTGAATCGCTTGATTAATTGTTGTCGCTGATGCTTCCGATAGACCAGCCTGTTGCTGCTGTAGTCCAATTCTCACCAAGACTCGGGCATACTCAGGTGAGTAGGGAGATTCTGTCTTCTCTGCCATGGTAAAAGCGGTATCAAAGTTCCCAGCCATAGATTCGGCTACCGCGATCTCACCCCAGACTCGCCGCTTATTGGCCGTATAACTCGGGTCAATGCGCTCGGTAACTTTGAGGGCCAAATCAGTTTGCCCCGATTTGGCGGCAGCAACAGCAATTTTGGTGTAGTCCGATATTTGGTTAAATGTTATGCCTCTGGCCACCAGGGTTTCAACGGTCGAGAGTGCTAATTCATAATCCTCTAGCTGAATAGCATGTCGAAGAATCGTCTCCCACAGTTCTTGCTGGGCATAGTCTTGTTCTACCTCAAGCGTCGCTGTCATTGCCTGATGCAACACATCCCTGGCTGCAGTTGTGTTACCCCCATTGGCGTAGTGGTTGAAAAGATCCATCAGACCATCTGCCCTAATCCGCCCCGGTGGCGCAACTTCTAAGGCTTTGAGGGCAGTGTCAGCCAACCCTGCGTCAAGCATGGTTTGAGTAAAGCTGGGTCCTGGATAACCGTAGGTTTCAATTGCTGCAATGGTCTGGTCAAAATATAGCTGGGCCTGTTGTTCATCTCCACGGTTGGCTAGATATATACTAATCTCTTTCAGAGTTTGAACGGTTGGCTGATCGAGGGTTAACTGCTGGACTAAACTGGCTGTCTGCTCCATCTGTCCTGCCTTGGCGGCTGATAGGGCTGCTCTGCCGATTACGTTTTCTCGAAAGTAAGGGTATTCAATGGATTGAGCCAGCTGTAGAGCCTGGTCCAGCCTGTTTGCTTGAGTATAAACAATAGCAATAGCCTCCAGGGCTCTATCCCGTCTGATTGTGTCTGGATAGTTAACGGTCTCAGCCTGTTGTAATGCCTGGCTGGCAGTTGCGATCGCATCAGCATCTTCTCCCATGGTCCCATAGGCTTGGGCAATGGCTATCAGAGCGTTGGCTTTAAATTCTGATCCCTGCACGGTAGTCTCAAGCTGCCGGGCCTGGGAAAGCAGCTCAAGGGCAGCAGCTTGCTCACCAATGGCTGCATAATCTCTGGCGATTGTGGTTAAGGCTCGAATCTTTAAAGCACTGTAGCCATTAGGCATGCCCTGGACCACCTGACTGGCTGTTGTGAGCACAGTGCGGACGGCGTCTGTTTCTCCCAGGGCAATCAGCTGATCTACTTCATGGATCAGCCAACCGGTACTGGCACTGTTTGCCTCAATAAAGTGTTCCAAACTGGTTGCCCTGAAGCCGACATCGAGGGTGCCGGTCATTTCTAAGCTCTTTGTAAGATGTTCGACGGCTGGTTGGATGTACCCGTTTTTGAGGGCAGTGCGTCCCCACTCTGCTCGTTCGCTAATGGTTCGTAGGTAAAAGCTGGTCTCATCAATGCACATTTGCTGGGTTTGCGCTCTGGCTGGTGGTGGAACTAGCCCCAACCAGCCCAGGCTGCCCAAGCAAGCGATAGCCAACCAGCGTTGACCCCACAGTCTAATTTTCCGTCGAGTATCCATGTTTAAACCTCTTTCAGGCAAGTCACTACCCCATCAGCCTGTTAGGGGAGACGCCATTGTCTACAGTCGTTTTGCACGCTGATTGGGTGATGGCGTGTGTAGTGTCTACATTGGGGCCAAGTGTCTTTTCGAGCGCAGTTGCGTTCTGATTTTATGCTTTGCCCATAGAGGAGACTCTATACGCAGTGGTCAGGGCTTTGTGGTACTAAACACTCAGCTTTTCTGACCACTGTGCGTTTCTCTAATTTACTTATCCACCGATCGCTAAGTTTGTGGATGCAGGACTCAGTAAATAGTCTGTTAATGCTGAATGACTGTTTACTTGGATCAACGCCATCGCCGCATGGGGGGCATGGTTGCTATCAACCAACAGGCTTTGGATATCTGGCTCTCTGCTCCAAGGCTCCAGACGATAGTGCATTGAGTCACCCAATTCTACTGTCCCCTCGTCGGTCAAGGTTAGAACCCTGACTACTAAATTATCTTCATTGTTTTCTAGGGCACGGGGCGTTACCGCAATGGCGTCCTCTTCCTCCAAGGCTCCAGTAGCGGTTAGATTACCACTGCCAAATAGCTGGGTCCAATAGTGGCCATAGTTTACTTGGCCAGGATCGTCTTCGAGGGCAAAGTATCCGACTCCCAGCTCCGTATAGTCGGGGTTCAACAAATTCTGACGATGACTGTCACTCCTTATCCATTCCCGCACTACTTCTGCGGGTGTATCCTGGCCAGCGGCAATATTCTCCCCCACAGCTCTGGCTGTGTAGCCTTGGGCGGCTGCTCGATCCCATGGGGCAGAACCATCTGTGCCGATGTGGCTAAAAAAATCCTGCTCAGCCATCAGTTGAGCATAATTTTGAGCCGTGATAGTGAGCTCTTGACTCATCGTCAACGGTGATAAACCGTGCTCAGCTCTAAATTCATTGGTTAGACTTAAAACTTCCTGCGCAAATTCAGATGATGTTGAAGTTCGATTCATCAGTGCGTTTTTTTAGTGCATTTTCTTTTAGAAATCGGCTGCACCCTTTGATACCGATGATTGACGGTACGGTAGATTAATTCCGTGGCCACAAAATAGCCTAGAGTAGAGTGCCCAGCTCAAAGCTCATATTCATACCGCCCGCCTGATTGTCACACCACTCTTTAGCTGGCTTTATCAGTGCATCAGAGACGACTGCTGACGGGAAAACAAGATTTATACACTGGCGATATGCTTGCTCTTCAGGGGATGTGAGTGCCGCCAGGCCCAATAATTTGAGGCATCCTACCCATGTGTTACGGACGATAGTCAGTTTGTGGATTGGTCCATTGTGATGGCCGGTATGTTTTAAGTTGCCACGTTTAGACGAACGCGTAAAAATAAAAAGATAACTTTGCAATGATTGAGCTATTTTGAACGCTTCTACCGCTAGCTATCTGAACGAAACTCCCATTCAGCAACAGCGAATTTCTCACACAGACGTTGCGATTGTGGGAGCTGGTGTGGTGGGTTTGACCCTGGCCTGTGCTTTGCGTAACAGTGGTCTGACTGTGACGATTGTTGAGGTCAACAGTCGGGCAAAGACTATAGCTCGCGATCGCGCCTATGCGTTTTCTCTGATGTCGGCGCGTATTTTCCAGCAGCTGGGGCTCTGGGAACAGGTGGGGCCTTACATTACCCATTTTCAGCGCGTACGCATGTCTGATGCAGACTATGGTAAAACCGTTAACTTTTATCCAACCGATAGCCCTGCTGCCGCTGTTTGTTATGGTGCAGAGCATCACGTGTTACTCGGGGCGCTCCAGGGACTCGCTACGAATATCCATCGGCTTACTCTCTATTACGAAACCACTCTGGTGGATGTACAGGCCACATCAACAGGCACACAGCTGACCCTGGAGCGTGACGGTCAGCGGCAGATATTACATACCCGGCTATTGGTGGGTGCTGACGGAGCCCGATCTACAATCCGGGACTATGCTGGCATTCAAACCTCAGGCTGGGCTTACTGGCAATCGTGCATTACGACAGTGCTAGCCCCAGCGAGATCGCACCAAAACACCGCTTATGAAAGATTTTGGCCCAGTGGTCCCTTTGCTATTTTGCCGCTTCCAGGTAATCGCTGTCAGGTCGTGTGGACGGCTCCCCATGAAGAAGCTAAGGCTTTGCTAGCTCTCCCCGAGCATGAGTTTATGGCAGAACTCCGCCGCCGGTATGGCAACGACATGGGTGAGTTGCAGATGCTGAGACCGCCGATGATGTTTCCGGTAAGGCTGATGCAGAGCCATCGCTATGTCCAGCCTGGTATTGCCCTGGTGGGTGATGCGGCCCACTGCTGCCACCCGGTGGGTGGTCAGGGCCTCAATATGGGCATTCGGGATGCAGCTGCCCTGGCAAAAATTTTGCAGACGGCCCACACTCGCAGAGAATCCATTGGCGACATACGTGTACTTAAGCGTTACGAACGCTGGCGACGGACTGAAAACTGGCTGATTTTAGCCATGACCGACTTGCTAAATCGGGTTTTTTCCAATCGTCTGCTACCGCTTGTGTGGTTACGTCGTACAGGCTTGTGGCTAATTGAACATACGATCCCCCTTAAGCGGATGATTTTACGGGTGATGACCGGCTTTTTTGGGCGACAACCCATCGTCTAGCCCTGGGGAGTCCATCCCTGATTAAGTGACTGAGGATGGATGTCTCCATCGTAACTATGTTGGTTTTGCCGTAGTCTAGAACGCCTATTCCGCTTTTTGGCGTAGACGTTTACTAGGATTGCTGATGGTCTTGTGTGCGCGATTTTTTTATTCTTCTAATAAGGGTGTTGAAAACAACAGTGTGAGTTAGCTAGCTCATCTTTGGCCACAGATGGACATCATTAAAGCTGCTGACTTGCTCGGTCTGAATCTACACATTAACTGCCACACCTGTTTAAGAGCGTCACATCATGCAGTCTTTGTCTCTACCCACTCCTGTTCAGCCTCAGTCCAACAGTTATCCAATGCCAACGGTTAAAGCCGCGAATATGCAGCGAATGGGGGCTCGCTGTTGGCAACGTTTGGTAAACCAAGGAGTGCCCTTTAAAGATGCTAGAGAGCTGGCGATCGCAATTATTCATTTTATTTATTTAGACAGCAGCCCATCACCAACTCAGAAGTATTTGATTAGTCAATACCATGAGCATATCTGTGCTGCCCGCCTGTCCTCGCTGCAGCTTTAGGCAGGAAATCCTACCTTTTTTTCAAAGGTTTTAGGCATAAATTGATGAAGTGCACATCGCAGGTGTGATCAAACAAACAAAGGAGTAGGGAGCAAATCACACCTAATCCCTCATAACTTGAATACAGTTGAAATAGTCTCCTCACTGTCTGTAGAGACTTTACATAGGGTCAGCATATTCACCAAGGGGATTGATGGTTTTACTAATGCAGTTGTTTTTGTAAACTGCTGTTCTTGGGTCGAACATCGTCATCAACAGATTGGCCATGTTCGATAAGATTTGTTGCTTCCTGAGTCACATTAACCCGCTTATATGGAGGGGGGATTACTATGCAGTCATCCGCAACTGTTTTGCTAGAGAGAAACCCATCATCAACTCCTAGGAAAATCTCCAAAAGAGAAAAGCTTAAGCGCCTTGGTGCCAGGTATTGGTGTCAGCTTATGAGAGTTGGGGTACCCCAGGATCATGCTAAAGAAATCGCGATCGCAGTCGTTCGCTATAGCCATCTCGACTGTCGTCCATCCGGTAAAGAAAAGCGCCTGATTGGCCGCTACTGTCAGCATCTCTGTGCTGTTGGGCTATGGCGTTTAGAACTGTTGCTGGGTGGCTAGAATGTTGATTTTTGTGGGAGGTATTGTATACAATGCCCCCCACAAAAATCAAAGACGTTCCAGGGAACGTTCCTGCAAATGTTGTTACTAATTGTTACGCTGATACCGCTAGCAGCTCATCCAGTTTCTGACTAGCATCCAGCGCATGCAGCGCGTCACAGCCACCAACATGTTCATCATTAATAAAAATTTGGGGGACGGACCGTTTACCATCGGAGCCGCGGGCAGCCATAGCATCCCGTGCATCCTCGTCGCCATCAATCACGAGCTCGGTATATTCAACACCCTTGCTGTCCAACAGTCGTTTGGCACGAATACAGAAGGGACAGGTCGTCCAAGTGTAGATTTCAACCTTTGCCATTATGTTTAGAGACCTAAAGTAAAACTGCTGGTGCGATCCTAACGCATCTATATGGCAGAAAGTGGCCAGGATTAAAAGTCTACGCCGCGCTTTAGCTCTACACCGCGTTCAGCATAGTGTTTATGGTTAAAAACTTCCGAATGGGCGCTGGCCAGTTGGAAATATGCCGGGGGATTTTTGCAGCGTCCAGTAATGATCACTTCTGTATCCTTGGGCTTCCGCAATAGCGCCTGCACAATCGGTTCTTCTGGCAGCAGCTCCAGATCGACAGTGGGGTTAAGCTCATCAAGAATAATCGTTTTATATAGCCCGGACGCAATCGCCGTACGAGCGATCTCCCAGCCGCGCTCAGCTTCAACATAGTCAATGGTTTGCTGTTGCCCTCGCCAGACAATGGCATCGCGACCGCAGCGTTGATGGTCTACCAGGTTAGGATAGCTCTGTCGCAGAGCTGCAATGGCTGAGTCTTCGGTATAGCCCTTACCGCCCTTGAGCCACTGAATGATCATGACCCGATGAGACTTGTCTTGGCTGATGCCGATGCCGATGGCTTGGAGCGCTTTACCCAGGGCGCTGGTGGATTTACCCTTACCGTCTCCTGTGTAAATTTCAATGCCGCTCAATCCTGGAATTTCGGAGGTGGCATAATGCTGGGGTTTCATCTCCGAGTGCAAGTCGGCCACCTCTAGCAAGGCGGTGGGGGCACTACGCCCGGTGGCAATGATTTCTAGGTAGTCGGGTTTACGGCGCAGGGTACGGACCACGTCGTCAATGTCCAGTAGGCCCAAATCAAGCACCGGGTTTAACTCGTCTAGCACCACTACGGAATAGAGGCCAGATGCGATCGCACCTTTAGCCACATCCCACCCTCGCTGAGCTTCTTGTTTATCAAATTTGGTGATTTCATTGGCCCCAAAATACTCGGCTCGGCCTGTGCGCACCTGGTCAATCAGGTGGGGAAAGCCGCGCTGCAGTGCTTCAATCGCCGCATCTTCGTCATAGGTGCGCCCTGGTCCCTTCAGAAACCGCAGCAGTAGCACCCGACTTTCCAGAAAGTTTTGGATACCTAACCCGATGGAGCGCAGCACCACCCCTAGCGCTACCTGGGATTTTCCCTTACCCTCACCGTCGTATACATGAATTTGCCCCACCATACGTTCTGATGTTTTTTGAGCGGTACGAATACCGATGCCGGAACGAACCATGGGAGGGTTTGGGGTATAGGTGGACCGTGTTTAATTGTAGCGTTAGGCATCTCCGTAGGGATGGTCCGTGGAATGTCCCTACGGAGATATCCCAAAATCGCCAAAATTAAATACGGCATTCATAGTATTTAGATGTTCTTCTTTCCAAATTAGGTATACCCTAATGTCTGAGATTCTCGGACAGGCCTATGGGCGAACTTGAACCGGTGTTTCCGCTCAAAGCGGTAATCTTTCAACTTTTATTTTTATTGGTTGCCATTGCCTTAGAAGCTATGGTGCTACGTCAGAGGCTGCGTCTTGGCTATAGACCTAGCATTCGCTACGCGGCGGCTGTTAACCTGCTGGCGGTGGTGGTGGGCTGGTTTGCCTTCTTGGCCATCGAGCCGTTATTTGAACCTCGCCTGCAGGCCCAGGTGATTAGCTATGTGCTGTTTGATAATTTGATCAACAATAGCCTCAAACCTCAAATGGGATGGATCATTTTAGTGATCGGGCTGGTTGCTTTTTTTATGACCCTGATTATCAAGCTCAAAGGCCTGGAACTAATTATGAGAGCCCTGGGTACCTGGAATTTGCCGGATAAGCCGAAGGATTTAAGCCGGAAAGAACGCTATAGCCGCTCTCGGACCGGCACCACACTATATAAAGAAGCGGCGTCCCAATTTGCGATCGCAGTACTGCAGGCCAATGCGCTGAGCTTTAGTGCCATCCTGCTGCTGTTGATAATGCGGTCTTACATTCTCGGGAGTGTCGCATGATTGACGTACTCAAGGATGCCATTAATAATCTGCGTGGGTTAATCACTCCCCCTCGCTATTTATCCTGGCAAACATTGTTGCTCCTCAGTTTGTTTTCCTGGGGAATGGCCACCCTGGCTGAAGCCAGTGAAGCCACGCCGGTTACCGTTGGCATCCTCAGTACGGGCAGCTGGCTATTTTTGACCATTGCCATTTGGTGGGGGCTGACTGACAATCCGGTCAGGCTGGGCTATATTTCCATCAGCCCCTGGATTACAGCCGCCGTTATCTGTGTATTTATATTTCGTCCCTGGACCACCGAACGATTGCAGTTAGCGATGGCCAGCTGGCCAATTGTGGCCACAATTCTGGTGGCTATTCCTAAGTTTTGTAACTGGAAACTGGATTTATCATTACCTAAACCGGCTGTCCGCCAGGATCTGATTGTTCTGTTGCTGATCAATTTATTACTCAGCAGCTGGATTATGTTTTACTTTCGGGTCCAGAATTGGTTTCTTGAATATCCTAGCCTGCTGGCTGAAAATTTAGACAATAGTGCCTTTGTCTATCGGTTTGGCAACAATGGTAATGTTAATTCCCAGGCCGATGCCCTGTTGACCAGCGCGGCGGATAATCTGGTTAAACAGCTTGATAATACTCCCTGGCCTCGGGTGGAGCGGTGGCTGCTAAACCTGGATAACAGCATTAATTCTGTGGCTGAGGGTATTATTCTCAATGCTATTAATGAAAGCGTATTCTGGAGCCTGGATGCCCCCCGCCCTCAATCCATGTCCAATGGCTATCAGATTAGGTTACGGGCCAATTGGCTAGGACCCACTGCTAAGCAAAATGGCTACTACGTTGAAAAAGTGTGTACCATTTTGCCCCGGACATTGCAGCCGCGTACGGGTGAAGAACCCTCCCAGGATCTAACCCCGGTTGCTCAGGTTAACTGTTCCGATCAAACCACCGAGGTTGAACGTCCCGTCACCCTAGAGGAATCGGCAACGTAGTTTGAAGTTTGAATTATCGCCTATGCTAAATCTCACTCGCCTGATCGTGGTGGCTCGTAATGTCTTTTTAGAAGTCATTCGCGATCGCATTCTATACCTGGCTGGGTTGTTTGCACTATTTATGGTTTTGGCTGCGGTGATGCTGCCGCAGGTAGCTGTGAGTGCCAGCAACAAGATTTTTTTAGATGTGGGACTGGCCGCCATTAATCTTTTTACCCTGGTAGTGGCCATTTTTGTCGGTACCGGGCTAGTTAATAAAGAGATTGAGAAAAAGACGGTACTAGTGCTGATTGCTAAACCCGTCAGCCGCTTTGAAATTATTCTGGGCAAATATCTGGGACTGGCCGCTGTGATTGGTCTCCTAATGCTGGTCCAGACCGGTATTTTTATCATTTTGCTCACTATCCGGTCGTTTGAGTTTCCTGCCGGGAGCATGCTGGTTGCGATCGCATTTATGTACCTCGAAATGCTGCTGATCATCGCCATTACTATTCTGTTTGGCGTCTTTACTAGCTCTCTACTAGCCACACTGCTCTCATTTGGTACCTATCTCGTCGGGCACCTCAGCACCGATCTGCTCAAGCTCAGTCAGCTCGCTGACTCCGAAGGATTCCAACGGACTGTAGAAGCCATGTATTTGGTTCTCCCCAACTTAGAACGCTTCAATCTGAAAAACGAAGCCGTCTATGGCGCTGCGCTGTTACCCAGCCCTGGCACCCTGGCCCTAAACGCTTTGTACGGGCTGATCTACGCTGCCCTACTATTAGTCATTGCAGGCAATATTTTTAGCCGCCGTCAGTTTTAAGCATGAAGCACCTCAACCCTTGGGTCGTTGTCACCGCCGTCCTATCGCTATTCCTCTCTCCTACCCGCGCCACTGCCTACTGCCGTGCCGATCTCGCCAGACAAATCGACACCATTGCAGAACAACCCTCACTCCAAAAAGCCCGCCTCGGTGTGCTGATCGAAACCCAATCTGGGCAAGTCATCTATAGCCGTGACGCCGATCGCTATTTCGTGCCAGCCTCCAACGTTAAACTGTTAACCACCGCTGCCGCTCTCTCTAGCCTGGGACCCAACTTCACCATCCGCACCTCAGTCTATGGCCAGCAGCAAAACGGACAGAATACCCTCCAAGTCTTCGGTCGCGGCGATCCTACCTTGAGTGACGACCAGCTCAACAGTTTAACCAGCCAGCTCAAAACTCAGGGCATCACTACTATTAGTAATCTGCTGGGCAATGACACCCACTTTACTGGCCCTATCGTTAACCCTAATTGGGAGTGGGAAGATGTCCAAGCCGGGTATGGAGCCCCTGCCAATAGCCTGATTATCAATGCCAATGAGTTAGGGTTTACCCTGTATCCCCAGGCCGTCGGTCAACCCTTGCGGGTCGAATGGGATGACCCAACTCTCCAACGCCAGTGGCAAATCGAAAACTTTTCCCGTTCAGTCGCTGCTGGGCAACCAGAATATGTCGATATTGGTCGCGATCTTAGTCGTCCTATTCTTAGAGTCTACGGTCAGCTGATGGCTGGTGCGGCTCCCGACACCGCTTCAGTCGCCGTGCCAAATCCAGCCGAGTATTTTGTTAGTCGCTTTCGCCAAACTCTTAACCGCCAGGGCATTACTGTTACCCAGAGTGGTCTCACCACCGCCGCTCCCAGTGGTCCAGAGCTAGCGGCTGTCACCTCCCCACCCCTGGCCGAATGGATGGTGCGCACCAACCGCAATAGCAAAAATATCTACGCCGAAGCCATGCTCAAATCCCTGGCCGGGCAAAATACTGAGAATGCTACTGCTGCCGGTATTGTGGCGGTAGAAACTATTCTCCAACGAGCAGGGGTTAACCCAGAACTCTACAAAATCGTTGATGGCTCCGGTCTATCACGGCATAACCTAGCTACACCTCAGGCTTTTGTTAATACCCTACAATCCATGGCCCAATCTCCCCATGCTGCCATTTACCGTAACTCTTTGGCCGTGGCGGGTGCCAGCGGCACTCTCCGCAATCGTTTAAGCGGTATTCGCTTTGTCGGCAAAACCGGAGCCGTTAGCCACAATGCCTCTCTCTCTGGCTATCTCACTCCTGTTAGCGGCCAGCCTTTAATCTTAAGCATCATCATCAATAATCTGGACCAGCGTGGTAGCGTTTTACGGCACAACATAGACAATATCGTCCAATCTGTCGCTCAGTTAAATGACTGCTAGTCAAATGGTTTTGGGCTCACCTCACCCTGACTTTTCCTACTAAGTCTGGTTCGCTAGTTGCCACCCTTCAACCAGGTCCTGTAACTTTGCCCATCCTTTCCAAAGGACTTGAATCCCGATAGGAGTTTTCCGTCGATGTTCTAAATAGCCGCCCAAACGCGCAATCGATTCAATAGCCCATTGGACAGTCAATGTCTTGGGTAGGCGAGTGGCCTTCGCTTTGAGGACCTGAATTTGAACGGGTGAGAGAACAGTTTCAGCCGGTAGCTTTGGCTGAGTGCGTTTTAAGTAAGTCAATCGCAACAAATCAGCAGCAATGATACACAAAAAGCCCAGTCAGGGTTTCATCCCTTCAGCAGCGAGGCGATAGCGTTCCACTTGACAGCCCGATTTCAAGAGTTTGTGAAACTCTTCTACGTGCCACCGATAGCCATACCATCTCAGAATGGTCAGTGCCTGTTCAACGGTGGTCACCGGTTCACTGGTAAGTAACATCCAGGAAACCGAGTCTTCTCCCTCGGGACAATCGACTTCATCAGCATAGACCGCATAAACCTGAAGTTGGCTATCCGTGCCTAAGCGGACTGGAGACCGTAACTGAACCCGACAGAATCGCACGGCCAGGTTAGCGGTACGGGCCTTTCGAGTTTTGGTGGCCGGTCAGTCAACTGCATGATAGGCCGCTATTGGCTGAATCTCCAGCTTGTCCCATAACCGATTGGGAGCATGTTCAAGACTGCGATTGTGAGCGGCCCGCACCACGACACCGGTATGGCTCAACTCGTTGACTTGGTCGAACACTTCAGCAATATCTCCTTCTCGGTCAAAGACATGGATAACGCGCGTTGAGGCAGCGACTTCTTGCTCCAGTGTCATCATCGCTTCGACCCAGCGATACGATTCTTTTTCTTCAAAAGGCCGAGCGCGCTTCGCCTTGCGGGCTTCAGCCCGACGTTGTTTTTTCTGTTGTGGTGTTTCGTTGGCTGGAGGCTTGGCACGATGCTCACGGTTCCAGAGCTTTTGCCACAACAATCCCAAGGGTTGACCTTGGTCTGGCTCAACCGCAAGCGCACTGTGGAGTAGTAATCCATTGCCACCATTGCCTTGGGGGTCATAGCCTTCTCGTTTTTCTAGAATCGAGCCATAGTCCAAATAGGTGGTGTCTCCAACGCTCAATACTATGGATTGGCAACTCACAAGCTCGGTTTTCATCTGGCAATGAGGCTGAATGATCTTTTCAAAGCGGGTTTTCGGATTGGCGAAAACGCATACGCCCGTTTCAGTTCCTTTGCACTCTCAAAGACACTCGATAGGCCCTGTCCAAATTTTTCACTCAGCGCTTGACCGATACTCAACGCGCGACGGGTCAAACGGCGATCTCCTCATGCGCACGTTCCAAAATTCTGCTCATAACGCTCTGTACTCATCGGTAACTTCCTGGATATCGGTGCACTCACTTTAACGGATGTTGAGGTTATGAGCTAGAAGCAATGTCTATCAAGGGTTTGAGCACTTAGTAGGAAAAGTCAGCTTCAGAATGGATGATGCATTTTTCGAATCAAAATGCTAATAAATGAGACGCTGGTGCCGAAAGCGTTCAAAACTTCTAAATCCATATCCAGATTCACAGTGAATGACTATTTGTCACTATGAATCATAAATGGACGTACGCCGACTCGAACGGCGGACCTCATCGATGTCAACGATGCGCTCTAACCAACTGAGCTATACGTCCTCAACCTTCCCACTCTTTAAGGGTATTGCTTCAGATCCAGTTATATAAGGACTTGAAGCAAATTAACTTACCCTGAACGGGTGCTGTAATACTATAGCTCAAAAATGCAGCTGACTCCCCTAATTCACTAAAAAGTGTAGGGGAAACGCGTGGCATAATCTGACGATTATTGATGGTGATGTTTCACATCCCTATGCGATCGCAGTAAGAAAGTTTCATATTAAACTCCAGGCCATTCATCAGGGCAAGCTCGATAATAAGTTTCTAGGCCGGGTGGGTTTATCCATCCGCTTTTTGTATTGGCCGCTTGGGGTGTGGCTCCGGTTCAAGCAGATTGCGATCGCACACGGCAAATGCAGATTCTTGGTTATGCCGTCACCAACCCCACGTCTTGCTTGCCTCTTAACAGGTCGGTGATTTCGTGTTTATAGGCTTGAAATTGATCGCCGCGTTTCATGGTGTAGGTCCGTTCTTCAGGTAGATCCACAATAATCTCTCGCTGGATTGTGCCTGGACGGGCTGTCATGACATAGACCCTTTGGGAGAGAAAAACGGCCTCTTCGACGTCGTGGGTGATCATTAAAATGGTGCAGCGGGTACGTTTCCAGAGGTCTAACAGAAATAACTGCATAGCTTCTTTAGTTTGTACGTCCAGGGCTCCAAAGGGTTCATCCATAAGTAGGATTTTGGGATGACAGGCCAGGGCACGTGCGATCGCAACCCGTTGTTTCATCCCCCCCGACAGCTCCTTAGGTAACGACTTAGCAAAATTAGCTAGCCCCACCACATCCAAATAATAGCTCGCTCGTTCACGCCGCAGCTTTTTAGCCATGCCCTGAAGTTTTAGACCAAATTCAACATTGCGCTGCACCGTCATCCAGGGATAAAGCGTGTACTTCTGGAACACCATGCCCCGATCCGCACCTGGGCCGGTAACCGGCGCAAAATCCACCGTAATCTCACCGCCTGTGGGCATATCCAATCCGGCCACTAAGCGCAATAGCGTCGACTTACCTGAACCAGAAGCACCGACGGCACACACCAGTTCTCCAGTTTCAACATGCATGTTGATGTCTTTGAGCGCCAGCAACGGCCCTTGCTTGGTTTGAAATTGTTTATAAAGGTTAGAAATTTCAAGATGCATAATTAATCAAAGGCCCATCTACAGCGTGTCTTGAGCACCCAACGAAAAAGTAGGTCAAAGGCAAAGCCAATCACCCCCAACATAATTAAACAAGCAAAAATCTCATCGGTTTTGAAGAAGCGTTGGGCTAACAAAATCCGCCGTCCTAAGCCCTCTTCTGCAGCTACTAGCTCAGCAATGACTACCAGATTCCAGGACACCGCCACATTAATGCGAAACGTATCGATAATGCTAGGGACGATATAAGGAGTGATCACTGATAGCAACACCTGCCAGCGCTTTCCCCCTAACGTATATGTAGTCTCAATCAGGTCTTTCGGAACAAACTTAACCGCATCCATAATCATCAGAGTGTTATAAAACACTGTGCCGATAAAAATCAGCGCAATTTTAGGCTCTTCATTAAGACCTAAATAGATGATTAGTAGCGGAATAAAGGCAGGCGCAGGCATGTATCGCAGAATGCCAATAATCGGCTCCATCATGGCACGAACACTGGCAAAAGCGCCCATGCTAATACCCAGCGGTATGGAAAGCACCGCAGCTAGCGCAAATCCACTCGCCACTCGCCCAAAACTTGCCATGATGTCTCGGGTGACAAATCCCTGTGCCCAAAGACGCTGAAAGGCATTGATAACAGCCTGAGGGCTGGGTAAAAAATTAGGATTGACATTCGTATAGTTAGACAGCAGCCACCAAATTGTCAAAGGTACTACGACTGAAGCTACCATCAACGCCCAGTTGAGAGCATCGGGAATATCTTCTGCAATGCGCCAAAACACCGTGGGTCTTAAGCTCTGAGGTGCTGGCTCAAAATCATCTTTAAATGGTTCCGATGCCTGGGTCATGAATTGATTGTATAAAAACGAATGTTAAAAAATAATCAGGGGCGCATAGCCATGCACCCCCACGGTTGCTCTAAAGGCCCTCGGCGTAGGCTTTGACAAAACTGTCATCTAAGATGGCCCCTAAATCATCAGGGCCAGCCTCAATAAAGCCCACATCGACCATAAAATCATTCATCTTCTGCGCAGCAAACGGCATATGCTTCATGCCATTGCCTTCAGTAAATGCTTCCAAATTCTCTTCAATTGTAAAAATTCGAGTCCCCGCTTGAAACTCCTCGTATTCCTCCACAGAAACACCAGAGCGAGCGGCCATAATTTTATTGGACTCCTCTGGATTTTTAGCAATGTAGTCGAGGGTGGCAAACCATGTGTTGACTAGCGCCTGTACCTGATCAGGCTGCTCATCAATGACTTTTTGGCTAACGACTAATAGGTCAGGAATGATGCCGGGATACTCTTTGGAGGACAGGAGTTCCTTGCTACCTGGCCGTTCCAGAGCAACTCCCCAGAAAGGGGGCCAACCGGCAAATGCATCAACCTGCCCCGAGGCAAAGGCCGCTGCTGCCGCGCCAGTTTCCAAGTTCTTAATGGTGATATCCGAACGGGACATGCCTGCTTGTTCCAGGGCCTGGGTCAACATAAAGTCACCCACCACACCTTCTTCTAAGGCAATGGTTTTATCCTTTAAATCTTCAATACTGTTGATGCCTTCAGCCACAACAACTTTGTCATTGCCTGCCGAATTGTCATTGACTAAAACAGCTACTTCACCATTAACAGCATCCGCCGCAAATGAAATCGTATCGTTGAGAGTTTGACTGTTGCCATCCAGTTGGCCAGCGGCAAATGCCTCCATGGAGGCGAGATAACCGTCAAACCATTTAAGTTCTACGTTAGCTCCATTGGCCGCAAATAAGCCCTTCTCTTCGGCCACCGCCCAGGGTAACCAACCGGGCCAGTTGCTATACCCAATCACCAAAGGAGCACTAGAAGCCGCTGGTGCTGCTGACTCGCTCACTGTTTCTGGTGTATTGTTTGCGCAGCCAACGGCAACCACCAAACCGAAGACAAATGCTAAACATGTCGATAAAAATTGTTGTCGTCGCATCACGTACCTCATTCAATTGGAGAACTCTTCGAAGTTAGTAGTTACCCTGTTTTATACAAGACCCTGCAGCGTCATACTGTGAGCTGTAAACGGTTTGGCCGATTAGTAACGGTCTGAGCAACCCATTCAAACCAGGCTGCCAGTCCCTCACCAGTTTTGGCCGATACTCGAAATATGGTGACGTGAGGATTAATTTGTCTGACATTGGCTTCAATCTGCTCAAGGTCGACGTCCACATAGGGAGCCAAATCTGTTTTGGTAATCAGTAAACAATCGGCTTCTCGAAACATGACTGGATATTTCAGCGGTTTGTCCTCTCCTTCAGTCACGCTAAGCAGGGCCACCTTGGCATGTTCGCCCACCTCAAATTCGGCGGGACAAACCAGGTTGCCTACGTTCTCAACAATGACTAAATCTAGATTCTCTGGGTCATGCTGGTGCTGCAGCTGATGAATGCCGCCAGCCACCATTTGTGAGTCGAGATGGCAGGAACGACCGGTATTGATAGCGACGACTGGGACACCGTACTGACGTAGCCGATTGGCATCTAGTTCAGTGGTCATGTCACCTTCAATGACGGCAATCTTGAGGGTTTGTAACCCTTTGAGGGTACTTTCAAGCAGCTGGGTTTTACCCGCCCCAGGGCTACTCATCAGGTTGATGCAGGTAATTCCCCACTGATCAAAATGGGCGCGGTTATGGTCTGCGCCCTGCTGATTGGCATGGAGCAGATTCATTTCTAAAGCGGCGTCAAAGGTTTGGTGCATTGTTATTAGGCGGTGAGCAATGGGCAATGATTGTGTAGGGGCATTGCATGGAAGGCTCCTACACGGGCTGGTTTTTAGGCATTAACGCATTCAAACCGGTCAATTTTTAATTCCCGACCAGAGCGAATATCCTCCATCGGGCTATGACATGTGGGGCAACCATATTGGTTACCAAAGTCAGGCCGATAATCAGCCTGGCAGGTATGGCAGTGGGCCACCAGGGGCACATCCTTAATTACTAACTGGGCACCGTCCAGAAACGTGCCTTGGGTCTGGGCATCAAAGGCAAACTGTAGGCTAGCGGGCTCGACACAGGTAAACGCGCCAACAATTAGATGCACCTTTTGAATGGTGGGCTGCTCTGGCTGAGAATCCCACCATTCTCGAATGGTGCCAATTAAGGCTTTGGTCATATCGGTTTCGTGCATGGGTGGATATGGTTTATTGCCAGTCGCTACCGACGTCTATATTGGCCTCGGTGTGAATATAGTCGGGGGTGCTGGTGCGGGGCAGCTGGCCTGATTGCACTAAATGGGCCATGGCATCACAAATCACGCGGGTGGCCATCAGGGAGGTCATATCGCTGATGTCGTAGGGGGGAGACACTTCGACGACTTCTAAACCGCAGACGGGCGCATTACGGATAATTTTGCCTAATAGATATAAGGCCTCACGCGGTAAGAGCCCTCCTGGTTCTGGCCAGCCTGTGCCAGGGACAAATCCGGCGTCAATGCAGTCAATATCGAAGCTAATGTAAACGCAGTCGGTGCCGTCAAGGGCGCGTTCCAGGGCAAAATCAGCCGCTGCATCCAGCCCCATTTCAGTAATATCGGTGACTGTGAGAATGTTGGTGGCCCGCTCGCGACAGACTTTCACGCCCTGGCGAGGTACCTGCCAGCCGCCAATCCCCAGCTGTACGAGGTTGTTGGCGGGGGCGTTTTTCATGTTGGTGGCATGAAACCAGGGACAGGTATGCATGCGTTCGTCTAAATCCGTTTCTTGGGTGTCGACATGGCGATCAAAGTGGATAATGCCGACTTTTTTGTCGCCTAGGTGACGACAGACGCCGCGCACAGTGGGGAACCCAATGGAGTGGTCACCGCCAAGAATAATCGGAAAGGCACCAGAGCTAAAAATATGGGCAATCCCTTTGGAAATTTGGTCAAAGGATTTTTCGTTGTTGGCTGGAATGGTAAAAATATCGCCTACATCACAAAGGGTAATCTGCTCTCGCAGGTCAATCCCCATTTCAAAGTTGTAAGGCGTGTAGAGCGCAGAAATACGCCGGATACCCTGGGGACCAAACCGGGTACCGGGGCGATAGGTGGTGCCAGAATCATGGGGTACCCCGACAATGGCAACGTCATAGTTACCAACCTTGCGGACATCCTCTATATAGGGAGCTTTGAGAAAGGTATTAATCCCGGCGTAGTGGGGGAGTTCGCCGCGAGAGAAGGTGGGAATGGTGCGATCGCGAATACTAGCCGCCGCCTCTAAACCATATTCCAACCCCTGGTCCACTTCCTGTTGCCACCCTGTCAGCGGCAATTGCGCCTCACGCTCCAAAGCACGACTAGCTTCTGAATCAGCTGGGTTACGAAAGGTAGGTGTATCACTCATGTTTTTGGTGCATAACGCTAACGAGGCGGGAAGATTGAATCACTATTGACCTAAAAGAAGATTACAAAATCGAAAACCCGAGAGAATGTTGAGCAGACAGAGACTGCTGAACGACTTCTCCCGGGCTTTTATCCCGCCGTGTACCAGAAAACTGGCGGTTTCTCTCGGTCCAGACGTTCAACCTCAAAACATCTCGAATGTTAAACCGGAACCCTAGAAACCTGTATTGATTGGGTCTAGTATTCAAGCTCAGCAACCAGGAGGGAGTATCTTGTGTTACCAAATTTCGGATTCAATTGTGACGTATTATTTTTGGCAAGAAGAGAAATAAAGATTATATGTAAAAAGTCCAAAACGTAGTCGATGGATAAAATACGGTTTGAAGATTAAAACGTGTGTCCTAGAGTCTGAAAAAGAGGGCGATGGTCGGGTTAATTAAGTCAGTTTTGGTGGGTTTGCTGATTAGTGTATGGCTGACCATACCGGTTGCGATCGCTGATCAATCCTTCGATGTACGCTCCTCCGTTCAGACCCACGGTGAAGACGCTTCCTCAGCCTTGACCATTGCACCGGAACTCACCAATCCGGCTGAAATTCCGCTGACTGAGGTTCAGTCTGAACCCATTTCTCTATTTACCGGGTTTGATAGTTATGCATTGACGCCAGCTGAACGGGCTAAGCCCTCTACACCTGACGCGTCCGAAAATACTATAGAAACCACCCTGGAGCACTGGCTCTCTTCATTTAAACGCTTGATTGAGGGCAACTAGCGGGTTTTACGATTTCTCCTCTGCCCCCAAAGTTGAGCGTGATGTCATGCTAGCCTTGCCATTGTGCCAGCGCTGACTTATCAGGCGTCAGTCGTGTCATGAACTATTTCATTCGGTTAGCGCAATCCTCTGATGTTGAGTATCTACCAGCTATTGAAAAAGCAGCTGCTCAACGTTACCTGGCCTATTTACCCCAGCTGGGACTGACGCCAAATCAGCTACAAGACATTGTCTCGGTCGATTTTCTATACCAGGCGCTGCGTCAGCACCATTTGTGGGTTGCCGTGTGGCCAACAGTGCCACCTACCATCGTCGGCTTTATTGTCGTTGACCGTCTACCCGACGGCTATTTCATCATCGAGCTGGATGTTCTACCTACCTATGGTCGTCGGGGTATTGGCTCCGCCCTGATCCGACAAGTGTTGCAGAGTGCCTGGGTCCAAGGGTTAACCACGGTCACCTTAACCACTTTCCGCCATGTGCCCTGGACCATGCCCTTTTATCAGCGGTTAGGATTTGAAATTGTTGTTCCAGAAGATTACACTCCAAACATCCGCACCATTGTTGACCATGAAGAACGTCATGGCTTTAGTCGTCAGGTGCGGGCAGTGATGCAGTGTCAAATTCTACGTCTCGGTCCATCGCTACCCCCCTGCTCACAGAGCTAAAACACCAAGCTCGGGCAGTGGGCTTCCATCGGCTTGGCATTGTGGCTATACCTGCTGAGCCCACTTCCCAAGAACAGATCATGCAGGCCCGGTTGCAGCATTGGCTGAACCAGGGCTATCAGGCAGACATGGCCTGGATGGCTAATCCTAAACGCCAGGATATTCGCCAGGTGATGCCAGATGTCCGGTCAATTATCTGTGTGGTGCTGAATTATTACACGCCCCATCAGCGGCCTGAAGGCGCGGAGTATGGAAAAATTGCCCGCTACGGATGGGGACGCGACTACCACCGGGTGATGCACAAAAAACTAAAGCAGCTATCCCTATGGTTGCAGACCCAAACCTCTCCTCAGGGAGAGCCGATCTTGACTCGTTACTATGCGGATACTGGACCAGTGCAGGATAAGTTTTGGGCTCAGGAAGCTGGGCTGGGTTGGGTCGCTAAAAATGGCAATGTCATCACCCGTGACTATGGTTCCTGGATATTTCTGGGAGAAATTTTGACCAACGTAGCGCTGCCCGGATCTCGTCCCCATACAAACCACTGCGGTACCTGTACTCGCTGTATTGAGGCCTGCCCCACCACAGCAATTCGCGCTCCTGGTGTCGTTGATGCTAATCGCTGTATTGCCTATCACACCATTGAAAATCGAGACGAACAGCTGCCTGCACCCGTTGCTCACCATTTGCATAACTGGGTAGCGGGCTGTGATATCTGTCAGGATGTATGTCCCTGGAATCAACGCTTTGCCCAACCCACCGATGTGGAGGAATTTGCCCCCTATCCAGGAAATGTTGCTCCCAGGTTAAAAGAGCTGGCTAACCTGAGTGAACAAGACTGGGATCAGCGATTTCCCGCATCGGCCCTTAGACGGATTAAACCGGCTATGTGGCGACGGAATGCGGCAGCGGCAGCAAACCAGGGTGAATGAATAATTCTTTGGCATTGCTGATCCTCGGGATGACTTAAGTTGTGAGATACCGTTAGATGGCCATGGCTTTAGATCGGTTCATTCCCTAAATCAGCAATCGCAATCCGTTTAAACTACTAACTTTGCTGTGGCCTCATTTAAAACATAGGCATAGTCCGAGTGTTCCAGTGTGGAGCGCACTTCATCGTAGTTGGCGATGAGATCGGAAATTCTCTGATGCACTAGCTTTATGGAAGATGTAACCCGCTGATGCTTGAGGGCTAAAAAGCTACACAGACGCTGGGCGGTCGCATCGTGGACGTTAGGATCGATCAGGTCAGTTTCGTAGGTAATGGTTAAGTGGGGCACCTGGGAGACAATGGCGGCTTCGGCAATTCGTTGTTCATCCAGGTGTTTGAGGGTGGCAATCAGGTCTGATGGGTTGAGATGGCGGCTGTGGGGTTGACGGGCTTTGAGCACTGCGATCGCATGGCGCATCAAATCACGACGCTGCAGGTGGATCACCCGATAGCCTTGCCCATGGAGAATGGCTATAAAGCGCGACGGTTCACTCATTCTGTGGGTTGTCATCAGATCCGTCGCCGATAGTTTGAATCCAAATACACATTCTGAACTGGCCATCTCCTGGCGCTGTATATGTCGCAGTGGAAAAAAATGACGCTGTTCTAACAGGGAGGCTACTGCCCAGGTGGATGACAACGGACTTTGCTGCGCATCAACCGCCACCCTACGTAGTAACTCGGTGACTAGTCGAGCTCCCGTAAACTCAGCACCAAATAAAACAAATCGATGGGTAGGATGCGACAGGGGCATATGACTGCGATCGCCACGACTTATCAGCCCCTGAAACTGATGGGTAAACCAAGAAGAATAGTATGTAGATGGCATAGACTGATCGCTAACCTTAAGAGCTTCCAGTATTCCCTAGAGATCTATCGCAATCAATTGCCGTGAAGTCACTTCAAGTAAACAATATGATCGCCACTTCATAGAGTAAGCCATTCTGTATTCATAGACACTTCTTGATGGATGAATAATCAAGGTAAAGGAGAGAGTAGGATTATCTATATTGTCTCTTCGTTTGTCATGAGTCTGCTACGTACCCCGCTCTACGATTTATGTGTTCAAAATAAGGCCCGCATGACCGCATTTTCTGGGTGGGAAATGCCAGTGCAGTTTAGTGGCATCAAACAAGAACATGCCGCTGTTCGTACCGCAGTGGGGATTTTTGATATCTCCCACATGGGAAAATTTATTTTGAGAGGAGATAATGTGTTGCGATCGCTTCAGCAGCTGGTCCCCTCTGATCTAGGCAAACTCTCCCCCGGCAAAGCCCAGTACACCGTATTGCTCAATCCCCAAGGCGGTATCATTGATGACCTGATTATTTATGACGAAGGCGACCAGGTGAGCTTAATTGTCAATGCCGCCACCACCGATAAAGACAAATCCTGGCTGCTCAAACACTTAACCAACATTGAACTTGAGGATCTCTCCCAAACCCATGGTCTCATCGCAGTCCAAGGCCCTCAGGCCGTGGCCACCCTACAGCTGCTCACAGACATCGATCTCAAAACCATTCCTCGCTACAACCATACCTACGGCAATGTACTTGACCATCAAGCTTTCCTTGCTCGCACAGGATACACTGGCGAGGATGGCTTTGAAGTGATGGTAGAGGCTGCCGCCGCACCTGAGATTTGGCAGGCATTGCAAGAACATGGTGCCCAACCCTGTGGTCTGGGAGCCCGAGATACCCTCAGGCTTGAAGCTGCCATGGCCCTCTATGGTCAGGACATTAATGATGAAACCACGCCATTAGAAGGTGGCCTGAGCTGGTTGGTACATTTAGACAAGGTGCCAGATTTTATCGGTCGAGATGTTCTGGCCCAACAAAAAGCAAATGGTCTTCCCCGTCGCCTGGTGGGTCTACAGCTAGAAGGCCGCAACATCGCTCGCCATGATTATCCAATTGTCCAAAACGGTGAATCTATCGGCATTGTCACCAGTGGCACCCTATCACCTACATTGGGATATCCAGTGGCGTTGGCCTACGTACCGGTTGAACTGGCGAAAGTTGGCACAGTAGTCAATGTTCAAATCCGTCAAAAAACCGTGCCTGCTACGGTGGTTAAAAAGCCATTTTACAAGGCATCAACCTAAGAAAACGCTGCCAAAACGCATTTAACCGCCTAACGCCTTGAAGTTTCGGGGCGTTAGACGGCTATCTAGCACCTGATAGGGATTTTCAGCCGCTCTAAATCAACCTCATTCCTGCTGATCTCTAAGATCCGGCAAAACACAATCAATCAACAAAGGAGCTAGCTCAACAGAATACTCTGCAGCCACAATCGGTATCCATTTCAATTCGACAATTTCATTAGAGGCCACCGGTCTACCCAGCAGGTCACCTTGAAAAACAGTGGCTACCAGCTGAGTATTTGCTTCATTAGCCGCAGTAGTGACATATTTTCCCAGCATTTTCATCGAACCAGGGGCAACCTCACAGCTGAGTTCCTCCCTAACCTCCCGCTGAATAGCTGCTTCTGCATTTTCACCCGGTTGGAACTTACCACCAGGAAACATAAACTTATGGGTATTTTTCTTGCGGACGGTCAGCAATTGCTGACTGTCCACAACCGCATAGGCAACAACATGGAGCACCGATTCAGACACGGCTTAAAACCCGATAGACATTGAGGTCATCCTAGCGTCTCAAATCCTTTGATTGTCAAGACTTGAGCCTACTGCCTGAATCAAGGAACTTTTCTGGCACTGGCCTAGACGTTTTACGCAATGCCTTTGTCCAACCCCCTTCGTATTCAGATGCTAGAAAATCTTCTATCTTTTCTGCTTAGTTGGACGAGTGCTGGCCAGTGCAATGCTAGACTCTCCTTTTTTCAGCTTCCAGCGATCATCAACATGGGTGCCAGCAAAAATGTTGATACATTGAACATACCGGTTACCCACATCTACACGGTCAGTGAAAATATAGTGGCGTTGCAGATTAAGACTGGTGATGTTGTTCGCGGTCGACAAGTGACCTATGCAGCGCAACCCGATGATGTCGTGAAAGAAGATGGCTGGGTCTATCGTGATGGTAAAGCCCTGGGTCAGCGGCTACCCAAACAACCTGATTTGATTTGGCTGGTAGACGAATATGTTGGTCCCAGGCTCGATACGAAATGTGCTGATACCCTAGACTATTACCAAATCACCACCAGCGACGGCACTCAGATTAAACCCACCCAAATCTATCGCAAAAGCAAAATTGATAGCGTCGTCCAAACTGACAGCTGGGCATTTGATTGGCCGATGGTCCATACCGTATTTCTAGAGCTGCCCGCAGCGCTAACCGTCGGTGAAACCTATCAATTTGACTTTGCCAAGGATTTTCTCCAGGATGCTGAGTTTGTCTACCAACCTGAGCAGACCCGTAGTGAGGCCGTACAAATATCCCATGTGGGGTTTGAGCCTGATGATGTCGCCAAAGTAGCGTTTCTATCAACTTGGATGGGTAGTGGTGGCAGTTTGAGCTATGGGGCAGGGAAACCGTTTTGGCTAATTGATACAGCAACGGGGGAGAAAGTCTATCAAGGGGTGACAGCACTTTCCCAATCAAAGGATGATAAAAATCAGCGGGGGAGAAATCATAATCAAACCGATGTTTACATCATGGAATTTAGTGATTTCTCACCACCGGGTAGCTATAAAGTTTACGTCGACGGTGTGGGAACATCTTATGAATTTGCAATTGGCGAAAACACCTGGCGCGATGCGTTCTATGTTTCGGCCCGTGGGATGTATCACCAACGTAGCGGCATTGCCCTAGAACAACCCTACACCGATTATGAACGCCCCCGTTCCTTCCATCCTGATGATGGTGTAGTCGTTTATCGTTCCACCGTGCCCTTAATGGACACCAGTATGGGGTTTAACTACGCTAGTGAGGTAGATGCCTTTGCTGCTCTAGTCGCCACTCGCACTGAGGAGGAAGTACCCAACGCCTGGGGAGGCTGGATGGACGCAGGGGACTGGGACCGCCGGATTTCACACCTGCAAATTACCCGCTCATTTCTAGAGCTAATTGAGCTCTACCCAGAGTACTTTGCCACCATTGACCTGAACATTCCTGAATCCAACAACAGTCTGCCCGACATCATAGACGAGGCCCTATGGGGTTTAGATTTTTTCCGGCGTCTACAAACCGCAGAGGGTGGAATTCCAGGGGGCGTTGAATCCGCAGGACACCCAATTCGCCCTGAAGGTAGCTGGCAAGAATCTCAAACCGTAATGGCATACGGCCCAGGCATTTGGTCTAGCTATTACTATGCCAATGTGGCCGCTCGCGCCGCCTACGTGCTGGCTGACTATGACCAGACTTTAGCTCAAACCTATCAAGACACGGCAATTCGAGCTATGAACTGGGCCAATGCAGAACTTGCCAAAAAGCCAGAGGGGTTTAACTCTTTTTTGTCATCGGCTATCTACGATCAACAAAACCTGGCCGCCGCAGAACTCTATCGTCTAACCGGTGATGAGCAGTGGCATCAGCTCTTTTTAGATACCACCATTTTTAAAGATGCCAACGCGCCTCTAATGGCATGGGACCAACACAACCATAGCCATGCCGCCTTTGTCTATGGGCGTACTCAGCGGCCAACGGTTGACCGCACGATCCAGCAGAATGCTATCAATACTATCCTGCGAACAGCGAAGGCCGATATTGAAAATATCGAACGCACTGGCTTTAAGTGGAATCCTGATCCCAGCGAATTAGTGGGCTGGGGAGCGATGACAACACCTAAAACCCAAACCCTTTTCCATGCCCACACCCTGACCCAGGACGAAGCCTATTTGAGAGCTGGACTGCTGGCCACCCAGTTTGCCGCTGGAGCGAATCCCAGCAATATCTCCTACACCATCGGCATCGGTCATAATAATCCCCAAATGCCTTTAATTGCCGACGCTCGTGCCTTGGGGCAAGAACCCCCACCAGGAATTACCATCTATGGTCCGGTGGACGTCCAAGACCCCGAAGGTCATATCAAAGGATGGGAATGGGCCGTGAACATGTTTGCTAAAGAAATGACTCCATCTCCCTGGCAATGGCCCACGTCTGAAGCCTACTTCGATTTTTATTACTATGTGCCTGCCACCGAATTTACGGTACATCAGTCCATTGGTCCTACGGCATACTCCTGGGGGTACATAGCCGCAAGCGATCAAAATTAGGAGCGGTTGTCTCCAGTGGCTTGAGTTTCCTGCACGGTAACACTACAGTTCTGGAGTTAAATATCTTTTGCCCCATGATGCTGCCAACCTGTCGGATCAAAATTATCAATGGTAATACTTGCCAACCGATGACGGCTAATATCAATGCCTCAGCCCAGGCGGTTAAGTTCCCTCACACTGAAATCGTGACAGTACACCCTCAAACAGGGCCAGAATCCATTGAGAGTTTTTATGATGAGTATCTGGCCATTCCTGGGATTCTAGAACAGATTATTCTTGATGCCGACTCTGACGCGTTTATTTTGGCCTGTTGGGGCGATCCTGGGCTGGAAGCCGCCCGTGAAATTACATCTAAACCTGTTGTTGGTATTGCTGAGGCCAGTCTCTACATGGCGAATATGCTGGCGGCTAAATGGAGTGTGGTAACAACATTGCACCGGGTACGTGACATGGTCGAAAAAACAATCCAAAAAACAGGACTAACAGAGCGATGTGCATCGGTTCGCACTACCACCCTCGCCGTGCTGGACACAGAACAGGATCGGACAGCCACGCTCAAGGTGTTGATAGAGGCCAGTCAATTAGCAATCAAAGCAGATGGTGCTGAGGCGATTTGTTTGGGCTGTGCTGGCATGAGTGGCCTGGAACAACAGTTAGAAGATCATCTGGGTGTGCCTGTGATTGATGCGGTTGCAGCGGCTGTGAAAATGGCGGAATCTCTGGTGAGTTTAGGAAAAACAACTAGCAAACGGTTAACCTATCGCTTCCCGGAGCTTAAGACTATTAAAGGCTATAAGCCCCATTTTCAGGCTAAGAATTTTTGAATTTAAGATAGGATTGTTAATTTTTTCCTGATTATTTGTGGTCTGTACCAATAACAAAAAGCGTCATCATAGCGGTCTCCGGTCTGGGTAAAAGAGATATTGTAAAAGTGTAAGGACGCTAGAAATAACTAGCTATGGCATCCCATGGATTAGGACATCAGTAATTTAGGTTCTGATCGATCGGATGCGCAACGTCCTAACCGTCCCAGGATGGTTGCTAGAAGCCTGTTATGGGCGTTTTCCTTGTGTGCTCCTGAGGTGTGATTATGTTCAAGTCAACACGCTTTAAATCAACAGCTAAATCAACAATATTGAAACTGACCGGTATCGTTGCTCTACCCTTACTATTGGTAACGGCGGCCCAAGCTTCGAGTGAGATGAGACTGGCCCTGGGCTTTGCGTCGACTCAGGCTGGCGGCGAAACGGTTGGTTCCTATAGCCTATCCAACATTGCGAGTCGCGACAGCAGTGGTGAATTTTGTCTGGGCTATGGCGATCGCACGCCAGATCATGTTTTAACCCTAGAACAAGACTTTACTCAGCTGACCATCGCCGTAGATAGCGGCGGCGAGGATACAACCCTGCTGATTCAAGGCCCCGATAACACGACTGTGCGCTGTAACGATAACGCCAGCCGTCGCGATCGCGATCCTGAAATTCAAGACACGTTTGCTAAAGGGACTTATCGAGTTTGGGTCGGTGCCTTTGAGCAAGAAGGCCGTCACCGTTACAACCTGACGATTACAGAATAGAGAAGAGAGGCGATCTCACTCTCAAAAACGCGCTTGTAAGCAGGTTATGCCTTGATAAACAAGGCCCTGTATACGGGTTTTCCCTGGTCCAGGGTGACTCGTTCGCGATCGGTTTGGGCGGGGAGGGGATTGTCTGCTAGCCAGGGGCCTGTAGCCCCAGATGGAGCTGGATTGAGCGGTGCAAAGGACCGCTGAAATGAGGCATTGGCGGCAAACACCTCAACCATATCCTCAGCTACAGTCTCGACATCGGACTGGAGCCATATCCAGGCCCCTGGCCGCATATGGTCTGCCAGGTCTGCCACCAGCTGTGGTTGAACGACTCGCCGTTTTTGGTGACGCTTTTTGAACCAGGGATCGGGAAACTGGATACTGACTCGCTGGGGAGGATTGGGCAGACTGGCGAGTAGCGCTTGCAAGGAGTTATTGGCATTGCAAAAGAGCATATGCAAGTTGTTTAACCCCAGCTGGTCGCGACGTTTCAGACATTGTTCCACCAGGGGTTCTCGAATCTCAAGGCCAAGAAAATTCCAATCTGGGCAGATTTGAGCCATATCGCTGATGAAATAGCCCTTGGCGCAGCCAATATCAATGTGTAAAGGCTGTTCAGGCTGAGCATATACGTCAGCCCAACAGGGCGGTGTCGCTGGAGTTGCGTAGCGAATATTTAAAGGATTAACGTGCTGGCGCACACGGGACATGGTTGAAAAAGGAGATGATAGAAGCCTATCTACCCTATCAACTCCTATGGCTCTTTTGGCGCGTTTTGCGGTGGTTAGCGACCTCCACATTGCTTTACCCCATACCGTGTGGGATTCCCCCAGCCGTTTTCATTTGGTGGAGGTGAGTATTCCTGCCTTTGAACAGATTTTGGATCACCTGGAGCAGGTGGGTATCGACTTTTTGTTGCTGCCTGGGGATCTGGTCCAACATGGTGAGCGGGAAAACCATGAATGGCTGATTCGTCGGCTGGAGCAGCTGTCGTACCCGGTGTATGTGGTGCCGGGTAATCACGATGTGATCCGGCAGGGAGGATGCGATCGCACCATTTCCCTAGATGAATTTATTCTCATGTACCAAAACTTCGGCTATAGCGACCCTAGCCGTCCATATTATCACCACAAAATTTTAGACGGTCTCCATTTGATCGGGCTCAACTCCAACGGCTTTGAACCTAACGGCGATCCCCTTTACACCGGCTGGCTGGACCCAGAGCAGCTAGATTGGCTGGACCAGCAGCTGGCCCAGCTAACAGACCAGTTAACCCTGGTTATGCTGCACCATAATGCCCTAGAACATTTACCACGCCAGGCCAGCAGTCCTATGGGACAGCGGTATATGGTGAAAAACGCCTCTGACCTGACCCAGCGTCTGCAGACAGCCAATTTACCCGTGATGTTTACTGGCCATTTGCATGTACAGGACATTGCCCAGGCTGATCAGCTCTACGAGGTCACCACTGGGTCTTTAGTCAGTTATCCCCATCCCTATCGCATCTGTGAACTAACCACAGCCAATGACGCCCACTGCCTGGATATTACCTCTCACCGGATTGAGGCAGTCCCAGACTGGCCTACATTACAAGCCACTTCCCAGCAATGGATGGGCGATCGCTCCTTCCCCTTTATGATGAAGCTGCTCACCAGTTCACCGCTGTATTTATCCCCAGTGGAAGCCGAGCAGTATGCCCCAGCCCTACGGGACTTTTGGGCCACCATTGCCGCTGGCGATGCCCGATTTGATTTTTCCGAACTGCCCCCGCAGCTGCAGCGCTATCTCCATAGCTTTAGCGCTCTTGATACCGATGGGCAACCCCGCTACATCGACAACGATGCCACCCTATGGCTGCAAACACACTAAACTACCTAGCGTTGCCCCCTAAAAGTGAAACCCCGACCTGAATCAGGTCGGGGCGATTGCCAAGTTAGTTGTAATCGATTAAATGCGCCAAGCATTTCTTAAGCCATCTTTAAATTACCAAGGGACTCCCAAAAAAATCATGAGAATTCCCACAAGAAAACCGTAAATAAACGGATCTTCGACTACTTATGCACATTAAAGCCATTCACCACATTGCCATCATTTGCTCAGACTACGCGCGATCAAAGCAGTTTTATGTTGATGTTTTAGGCGCTGACATTATTTGTGAAACCTGGCGCGAGCAGCGGCAGTCCTACAAGCTCGATTTGCGCTTAGGTAACGGGCAGCTAGAGTTATTTTCCTTCCCAGGGCCACCGCCTCGACCCACCCGTCCTGAAGCCTGCGGTTTGCGGCACTTAGCCCTGGCTGTTGAAAATCTGGAGACACAGATCACCCATCTGCAAAATCATCATATTGACGTTGAACCTATTCGTCTAGATGAACTAACTGGCAAACGCTTTACCTTTTTCCAAGACCCCGATGGCTTACCCCTAGAACTTTACGAAGCTTAGCCAGCCCAGCGTTGATTCACCCGATCTCACAATCGGTTCAGCGATTGAGCCTTGCTAGTCTCTGCTGAACCACATTTTTTCTGCGCTATTACTTCAGGCTGACGTACGTCTCTACCAGGGTTTGCAGCTTCAGTGTGACACAAAACTTAAAACTATGTGATCTCACGCACAGTTGAGGGGTCTGATACCGGAGTACAGTTAGGACATATACGAAAGCAATCTAAACCGTAAGGGTTTGGTCCTATGATTGGCAGAGCCACCTAAGGCTGACGCTATAACTATGGCAAAGGGGCGATGACGTTACGTCATTGCCCCTTTGCTGTTGGGCTGCTTCAGATTTCAGACAGGATGCCTAGCTGCTGGCATTGGCGTTGGCTTTAAAGCGGCGCTTACGACGACGGGAAATAGCTTTGCGCTTGGCCTTTTCAATAGGAGTTTCAAAATAACGTTTCTTTTTTATATCTGAAAAGATATCAGCCCTTGATACCTGACGCTTAAAACGCCGTAACGCGGACTCGATACCTTCATTTTCACCAACAATGACCTGGGCCATCTGATCTAACACTCCTTGAATAATCACTAGATGTAAGCGTTGTATAAATACGTGCGTCGACGGTAAGGCAGAATCGCTAAAAGTAGGCTGAGTTGGTTTCAGCCCCGATTAAAGTACAACCCATTGACAGCTAGAGAGTCGTAGGAATGGACGCAGCCCAAGGCACCCTATCTCTAATCGACTGGTAAATCACCGTGTCTAACTAACTGCCCTACACAATGTTCAAGAGTTTATGACATCAAAAAAATTGTTCGAAGACGACGTTCCAAACAGCTTTGAATATTAATATATTTCAACTGATGCGACAAATTTAGGTTGGTAAAGCAACCGACATAATTGCGTGGGTGGCTACTCATGCAAACCGCATCTTAATTTGTCTATTCTGGGGTTTCTGTTTCCTCAGTGGCGGTCTCTTCAGCAGCAGCTTCAGCAGCGGCCTCTGCTTCTGCTTGTAGGGCAGCGGCTTCAGCGGCGTACTCTTCTGCCTGTTGCGGATCATCCTGGGCTTGATGCACCTCAGCCAACAAACTTAGCAGTCCGAATTCGGCTTCGAGGTCGCCCATTTCTTTCGCGATCACCAGGGCTTGTTCCAGATGGCCTTGGGCCGCAGGGTAGTTTTCTAGCTGTACGTTAGCAAAGCCCAGCCCAGACAGACTGAGACTTTGAAATAGCGGCTGGTTACGCGCCTCTGAGAGAGCTAGCAGATCATCAAACGCTGCGATCGCATCCTCATACTGACCGCTATCCAAATAGGTTGAACTCAACCCCAACAGCGATTGCAATTCAGCCCCCACTGCATTCGACTCACGGCTTAGTTCCAGACGTTGTTGATACAAATCAACCGCCGTCTCCAGGTCTCCCTGGTCATAGTAGGCCAGCGCCAGTACATACAATGCCGTAAACTGCACATCCAACGCGCCGATCTCCTCAGCCAGTTCCAGAGCCTCAGTCTGAGTCTCGATGGTCTCATCCAAATTCTCTAGCCGGTAGTGGGCCACCCCCACATTACTCAGTGCCAAGGCCCGCCCTGGCTGACTATCCAATTCAGTAGCAACCGTGAGCGCATCTTGAGCCGCCGTCAGGGCTGTTTCATACTCTTCTAGAGCCAGCAACGAAGAACTGGCCACATTCAGCGCACTCAGCAAAGCCTGACCATTACGCTCCGATTGAGCCAGGGGCAATAGTAATTGAGTCGCCTCTAAGGCCAGGGGATATTCACCCAGGGTTCGATAGCTGGTCGCCAAAATACTCAGAGAGTTGAGCTTACCGGAGTCAAACTCAATCGTTTCTGCTAGTCTGAGAGCCTCCTGTCCATAGCGAATCGCATTGGGAAAATCACCCTGGGATTGGGTAGCCAGGGCCAGCACATTCAAGGCCACCACCTTGGATTCAGGATCATCCACATCTTCAAGCACAGCCAGCGCTTGCTGACTGTAGGCAGAGGCCGACCCATAGTCCCCTTGGTTCACCGTCACTAGCCCCAGCGTCGTCAAGGCAAAGGACTCCTGGGCAGGATTTTCATTTGCTCGGGCCGCTGCCAGTGCTTGTTCTAGCGTCGTTCTTGCCGCTGCCAGGTCGTTCTGTTCATAAAGGGTTAGCCCTTCAAGAATCAGCTGATCCACCTCGTCTAGAGGCAGTGACTCCTCTGCATCAGATGCTTCAGGGGTTGGTTCAGAATCAGCATCAGAACTTTCGTTCCTATCCTCAGTATTTGCAGGCTCGGCATCAGCCTGGGCAACTAAGTCAGGTGTATTGGCCCAAGCTAGCTGGCTGGGGTAAGTAAACAGCAGAGCGGCAGTACCGAAAGTCAACAAGCGAAGCAGCATAGTGTGGCACTAATCAGAGCAAGAGTCTATCCACCCTAGCAGCAAATGTTAGAGACGTCGCCGTGGGCTAGGCCAAATTTTTACCCTAGCCACTGCAGCACCGTTGCCTTGAGCTGACCCAAATCTCTGTAAAATTCTTGTTTCACAAACTGCCCGAGGGCATCAAAGGGCGTAAACGATTTGCCTGGCTGCCAACGAACATCCTGTGCAACGGGCGTAGTGTGGGTGCCTTGAAGAATTTGAATGGCTGTGAACTGGGGAAAACGCTGAAACAGAACGTCGCTGAGATCGTAGGTTTGGTCGATAGTGTCTTTGCGAAACTTGATCAATAGGTTGCGACCCACGGTGTAGCGATCGCGAACTAAATCCAGGGTCTGGCCAGGGCTGGGAGTAAATTCGATATCAAAGTCGGGGGCAAACTGGACAAATTGTTCTAGCAGTGGAATCGACTTACGGGCGGGATAATTATTAAACGAGATCAAAATATTGCCTGCGCGATCAACATTGTAAAGACTGGCGATCAGTAAATGGACTTTGCACCCCATGCTGTGGCCCATGCCATAGATCGGCAAATAGCGATCGCCAATCACCTGACGCCGCAGATAGATCATGGCCTGGTCAAAGGTGGTGAGTACTTCTGCTGCGATCGCGTCGTGATCAAACGTATTAATAAACGGCGTCGCCACAATGATGTAGCCCTGCTGCGACAAATTTTCCAAAAGCCAGCCATAGGTCAGGTTAGGCGCAGCTGCAATAAAAGCTCCCCCTAAAAAATGAATAATCGCCCTAGGCCGGTCAGGAACGAGAAGCCAGTTACCAGAGACTTCTTGCCAGATCATAAATACGGTACGGATGGAAAACTGCTGTTTTATCGTAACGGTCTGACGGATACACTGCAGCCTTGAAGGTTTAGACAGCGACCTGACCAAGGCTAAATCGTCAAACACCCAACCGGGAATAAGGACAAAAATGACTTGCTTCTATGTGTTTTGGCAAACATACATTTGTCGGTCGAAAAGGGTATTGTCGCTTTATATTTAGACAGAATTTCTGAATCTCCTTAACCTGCCTGTGTTTCTTTTTAGAAGCAACTTCTGTTGAGGGTAATGCCTTTACAGCCATCGTTTGGGTGACTCCAACAGATAGTTCAGAAGAATCTTCTCTAAAGCCACATCATCGGTTTTCTCTTAAGAGATTAAGTAATGTTTAAACGCTGGGAGCTTATGGCATGAAAAGGGCCGTTTTGATAGCTGCGATCGCAACAATTAGCTCAGGTTTTCTACGGACTGCCTCCGCTAATGCGGCACAATTTCAGACTAACTTTCTGGTGGGTATCATCAACGGTGACTTTCTGGTGGGCGATACCTTTACTGGACAGGTTATCTACGATGATGACTTACTGAGTGGCACAGGTCTGGAGCTAATTGATCCCAATTCGGGACTGCTCTCGCTGACATTTGACTATGTTGCAGCCGATTTAAGCACCCCAGTTACCTATACAGAAAACGACGACGACATCGACAGTGGCTTTCCCCTAGCAATCTTTCAAGACGGTGCGCTAGTGGGTCTCGATTATGCTGTCGCCATTGCCTCAGGCTTAAGCTTTCAGTTCCGTGAAGAGCCTCTAGGTAGCGGCGAGTTTGGCTTTTTCACCGATAATTTCTCCACATTTGAACTCAACACTGGCACGGTTGCATTTGCTGAGCCGACAGCTGTGCCTGAACCAGCAGCACTCGCAGGATTGATTGCGATCGCGGGTCTGGCGCTACGCCGTCGTCAATAACTCAACAGACATTTGCCAATTTAGGGGATGGGCTGAGCCATCGCTATTTAACAGCCTCTCACCCATGAAACCATCCCGAAGATTAGCAATGCCACATCTTCAAACTTAAGCATCTACCAGGGATATCCGCATGAAACGCTCATCCATTGACCGTCTAATGTATAGCCAGTTAAATCGACGTGGACTGTTAGCAGGCATGGGCGCGTTTACCGGTCTCATGCTCGCGGGACAACACACCAGCGTGCTAGCTCAGACTCGGTTTTCCAGCTATCCCTTTACGTTGGGTGTTGCCTCTGGCGACCCACTCCCAGACGGTTTTGTCTTGTGGACACGGCTAGCTCCCGACCCCCTTAACGGTGGCGGCATGCCCCCTGGCAATGTGACGGTCACCTGTACCATCGCCACTGACGAGGCCCTACGCAATGTAGTCAGGCGAGAGTCTACCGTAGCTCGTGCAGCGATGGGCCACTCAGTTCATCTAGAAGTATCTGGTCTAGAGCCCGATCGAGTTTACTGGTATCGCTTTGAAGCAGGTGGTGAGGAGAGTCCGGTGGGCCGGACGCGCACTGCACCCGCACCAGGAGCACCCCTCAATCAGTTTCGGTTTGCCTTTGCCTCCTGTCAGGAATACCAAAATGGCTTCTACACGGCCTACCAAAATATGGCCAGAGAAGACCTCGATTTAGTGATCCATCTGGGCGATTACATCTACGAAGGTGGGATTAGCTCGAATGCAGTGCGTCAGCACAACAGCGACGAGGTGATTACCCTGGAAGAGTATCGTAATCGCTATGCCCTTTATCGCCTAGATCCAAATCTACAGGCTACCCATGCGGCCTTTCCATGGACCTTTACCTGGGATGATCACGAAATCGACAACAACTACGCCAACTTTGTCCCTGAGGATGAACAGAGCGCCAGAGATTTTGCCATTCGGCGTGCTGTTGCTTACCAGGTTTACTATGAGCATATGCCGCTGCGGCGACTGTCTGCCTCGCGCGGTGCTTTTCTCCAGTTATATCGCCGATTAAGCTTTGGTAACCTGGTGACCTTTAACATTCTCGATACCCGGCAGTACCGCACCGACCAGCCCTGCGGCGACCAGTTTGGTCCCCGCTGTGTAGAAGCCTTTAACGAGACCGCTACGATGACCGGCCAACGTCAAGAAGACTGGCTATTTTCCGGGTTAAATCGCTCAAACACCCGCTGGAATGTGCTAGCCCAGCAAACTATCTTCTCTCAATTTAACTTTGGTAATACCCAGGTTTTACCAGGTGATTTCTTTAACCCGGATCAGTGGGATGGATATGTAGCCCAGCGCGATCGCGTTATCCAATTTTTGCAGGCTCGCAGACCGTCCAACCCCATCGTGATTACAGGTGATATCCACTCGAGCTGGGTCCACGACATTAAAGCCGATTTTGACAATCCGGCCTCTGCAACTATTGGGACCGAATTTGTGGGTACGTCAATTTCGTCGAGCTTTGGCGATGGGGCAGAAACAAACGCGGTTGTGTCGCTGGCAGTACCTGGCAACCCACACACCAAGTTTTTTGATGGCCTGAATCGAGGATATGTGCGCTGTACTGTTACACCAAACACCTGGCAAACGGACTATCGCACGGTAGACACTATTGAGTCACCAACATCTGCGGTACAAACGCTAGCTTCCTTTGTGGTTGAAAATGGACGACCTGGAGTTCAGCCTGCATAGAGGGGTGGTGCTCATACCCTATGACTGAATTTTTCTAGAGCAACGACAGCGTACTTAAGGTTGCTCAATAGCGCCCGTTGAATTCGCGGAATACGTACATGTTAATAGCGGCCACTACGAAGCAGATGATGAAGATCAATAGGCGAATGCCGTAGATGGGCTCATTCATCAGCTGCCCGTCAGCAAAGATGGGGGTAAATGACGGTTCTATTTTGGCCAAAATGAACCCGGCGACAAAGGCAGTAATGGTAGATGTGGCCTGGGAGAGATTTTTGAGTTCATGACTGGTATTAGGAGCCACTAAGAACCCGACCAGCCAACCGCCTGCCCAACCGGCAACGGCAATTAGTATTGTCTGAGCAAAACCCGGATCGTTTAACTCACCATGGACTCGGTTCGCCAACCAAATCACCATGCCAAAGATAATAAACCCGACCAGTAGACCGCTGTAAGACCTAAACGGCTGCATGGTCTAATTCATCTTTGAGAGTTTGATGCGCGGGTCCACAAAGGATAGCGCCAGGTCGGCTAGCAGGTTACCAATGATCAGCATAGTGGCTCCCATCATTAGACTGGCCATAATTAAATACAGGTCCTGGGACTGCACAGCCTGTAGGGTTAATCGGCCTAACCCTGGCCAACCAAAGAAATATTCGGTGATAAAGGCACCGCTCAGTAAGCTGGCAAACTCAAATCCTAGCAGGGTAATCAATGGGTTAACGGCATTGCGCAGAGCATGGGTATAAATCACCCGATCTTCTGGCAAGCCCTTAGCGCGGGCAGTGCGAATATAGTCCTGACGTAGCACATCTAGCATTTGTCCCCGCATCAGACGTTGTAGTCCGGCAAAGCTAGTGATGCTCAGAGCTAAGGTCGGCAAAATCATATGCCAGCCTACATCCAGCACTTTACCCAGCCAGTTGAGGTCGTCATGGTTGATACTGGTACGGCCACCCACAGGAAATAGCGGAGTAGTCAGCTGAGCAAAAAATAACAGTAATAAACCGGTAATCAGGGCAGGAAACCCCTGGCCGATGTAGCTCAGCACGCGCAAAATGCGATCGGTGAGCTGGTTGTGATTAACGGCACCAATAATGCCTAAGGGGATGGCAATGGCCCAGGTGACAACAATCGATGCGATGGATAGTAATAGGGTATTGGGGATACGCTCTGCTAAAATTTCTACCGCTGGCCGCTGATAAGCAAAACTTTCGCCAAAATTGAGTTTGGTCACTACCTGGTAAAGCCACTGAAAGTATTGCTGCCAAATTGGTTTGTTGAGCCCAAACTGTTCTTCAAATTGCTGGATGGTTTCTGGAGAAACCTGGGGATTTTGGCGGGCGGCGTCTAAAAAGTCTCCAGGGGCCAGCTGGATAATAAAAAAGCTAAAGGCTGACGCTAAAAGTAGGGTCAACAATGCCTGCAAAATGCGCTTGAGGACATATAGAGTCGTCTCACTGGTGAATACCATCTGCAGTGTTTGCAGCGGAGAACGGGATGGGGTGGAGGTGGGCTCTGCAGTCATTGGCAACGCAATTAAAGTAGGCTCTGATATGGATTAAGGACGTAACGTTGAGCTTTTGATATTACAAGGGTAAGTAAAGGCTGAGGGATAAGATTAGTGCAGTTTTCACTGGTTTTTATGGCCAGAACCTGACTGGGGGTTACTCCCGATCAAATACTTAAAATTTAGCGTAATGTCAATATGACAGGAGCGTATTAACCGGTATGCCATCGGGCAGCTTTTGGCGACCGTTTAATTCCTTGAGTTCAATGACAAAGCTAAAGCCTGCAATCGTTGCGCCGGTTTGCTGAATCAATTGTGCGGTCGCAGCGGCTGTGCCGCCGGTGGCTAACAGGTCGTCCACAATTAGGGGGCGATGGCTTTTGTGTAAAGCGTCTTGATGTACCTCCAGGCTATCTTGACCATACTCCAAGTCGTAGGATATCTGATGAACGGCAGCGGGGAGTTTGCCGGGTTTGCGTACGGGGATAAAACTCAGACCGAGTTGGTAGGCCAGGGGCATACCAAAGATAAAGCCCCTAGATTCAATGCCAACAATACAGTCTGGCTGATAGCTGCTGACCTGTTCTGCCATCAGATCAATGGTTGCTCGGAGACCATCGGCATTTTGGAGCAGAGTTGTAATGTCTCTAAAGAGGATGCCTGGTTTGGGAAAGTCGGGTATCTCACGGATTAATGTCCGGATATCTGCGGTGGACTTCACGGCTGGCTCTGATGCAGGACGGCCTTATTCTATACTGTGCGGGCCTGTTGTTGCGGGGCTTAGCATGTTGTGTGCTGGTTTTGCCTTGTCTTCCGGCAGGATTCCAGTAGGATAGGGTGCAGAAAATGTCTTTAACGCCTGACCCATCGTGAATGACGTTACTCCGTCTGCAACTCCTACTAAGCGTCGATGTACTGTAACTGTTTCTGCCAGGGCCTGGCATGGCTCAAAAGCAGCGGCACAGTCTGTGGGCTGTGGCAGCATCTCTGAGCTGCTGGAGAAGTTGGGTAACGGTGAGCTAGCGGTGGTGCTGGCTGATGAAGTGGGGCCACCCGTGGACGGTCAGCAGGACGTTGTGCCTACGGCAAGTGCTACTAAGGGCGCGTCAGCGTCGGCTCAGGTGGTAACGGCCTGGCCCCTGGATGCGGCTGATGGCTACAGTGGTCCCGCTCAATCTCCTGTTCAATCTAAGGCCTGGTTGCCTCAAACGGTCCGCTCTCGTTTTTCCCTGGGGAAACTACCTAAACTGGTGCTGACGGCCACCTGTGCTTCTTTGATTGTGTTGCCGATTCTCTATGTTCTAGACCTGCGTTTATCGGGTTCGCCTAAAGCCACGGTTGATCTTGAGGGGGCGCTCACATTAAAAACTGGGGATACGATCGCAGGGTATGACGTGACCGATCACATGCGTATTCGTCCAGTGCATCCGGTAACAGGAGCCGCGAATGTGCCTCACGATGGTGTCGACCTGGCCACACCCTCGGGCACCCCGGTGTATGCGGTGGGGGTGACGGGCGATCAGGTGACTGTGGAGTGCTGGTGGGATGTGGACGGTGGTGGCTGGGTGGCAGAACAAACCACAGAGTCTTATCCGCAGTTGGTCTTTCAATCGCTGCATTTACTGGAAAATGAATGCCGCTCCGGTAAATTCACCAGTGGTGAGGTGATCGCTTTAACGGGCAATAGCGGCCTGGGTTCAGGTGAGCATTATGACTTTAGGGTCAAGCTCGATGGCCGCTATATTGACCCACCTAAACAATTTGTGGAAGCTGCCCTGACGGGTAAGACTTTAGCCCGTGATGGTAAGCTATCCGAATTTTAAGCTGTTCTTGGGGGTGGGCTTGATACTCGGCTGGAAGTGCTTTATCGCAGAGGACTATCAGGACTGCACACTGTGGACCAGGAGTCGATGTCTGTGCGGGAGTCGAGGACGCCGGTTAGCTGACTCCGGTAGCCGGTGAGGCGTTCTCTTTCTAGGCCTTCGGCATAGGGAATGAGTTCATCGACGGTCGCCATCACACAAACCCAGTCTTTGGCTTGAGCTGCCAGGTTTAAGCGGGCCTGCAGGGTATTAACTTCAGCCTGCAGGGCAAGAACACGATTGCGTTTGATGTAAAACTCCATGTTTGCGATCGCATTGGTCGCATAGACATCATCAGGTCGTTCTTCTAATGCCCGACGAAAATTAATCAGCGCCGTTTGATAATCAAACTGATTGGCATAGGAGTAGCCTAAATTCATCGCCCTGGTATAGGCATCTTCCAACGCAGGCTGAGCTTCAGTCTGGGCCAGGGCAATTGTCCCAGGCAAAACCATCGTTAATCCTAAAAGTGAGCCCCACAACCACTGCTTAACCATGGACTATTTCGGTGACCTCTAATCTTTTCGCTATTGTTACCACGGATTGCTACAAACCCTCCCACCTGACCCCTGAGATTTCTTACAGGATATTGAGGTTGGAGTAGAGCACTGCTGATAAAAACTGCAAACCCAGGCTACCCGGCTGCTATATCGATATTTCATGATTTACCTGGAAAAATCCCGGCGGCCATCAAAGCTTGCAGAACACCCCATAAGTTGTTACATTAGTTCACATTAATATAAGTTTACAAATCCTAGATTCTTATCAACTAGCATCCCAGTGTGCTGGTGGATAGAGCTATCGGCGGTCGATGCAATCCTGTCTGACCCTGTACTAGTGATTAGGGAGTTATTTGTGGAAGCATCTCATTTAATCAAACGCTATAGCATCGGTCAGCGGCAGTTTGAACGGGCCGATCTGCGAGAAGCTCAGCTGCCTGAAGTCAACCTGAATAGTATTTGTTTGAACTGTGCTGACTTGACGTGGGCGAACTTGAGTCAGGCTAATTTAGAGCAGGCTACGCTGGTGGGCGCAATGGTCTGGCGGGCTCATTTGAGCTGGATCAATTTGCATCAGGCCGATCTGTGTCGAGCATTGGTATTGCGTAGTTGTTTGACCTTTGCCAACTTGACTGAAGCGTGCTTCCAGCAGGCTGATTTACGGTTGAGTGATTTTAGACAGGCTAATTTACAAGGGGCAAACCTGCAGGGGGCAAAACTTTGCTTTGCAGACTTGAGTGGTGCGGATCTATCCCATGCGGATTTGAGTGGTGCGGATCTGACTGGGGCCATTTTGCACGGTGTTAACTGGCATGGCGTCTGCCTTGAAGGCACTATTCCCCAATCAACTGTGCCTTCAGTCCTGGTGTAGAGAAGGACGGAGGCATGAGGACGGAGGCATGAGAACGGAGGCTGGAAAAAGAGGCTGGAAGAAAAGCTTTGCAAGGCTCTAAAGTGTTCTGACTAGCCCCTGGTCTGCTACCTAAATTTAGCCAATATCGGCTACAGCGACGTTTTATAGGTCCAAAGTCGTGTGTGGGTGATTCCTGTTGGGACCACCGTGGCGGCTGTGTAGCCTTTACAAGGAGTGAATACCTGCAGCTGCCAGGGTTGTTGCGGTCCTTTCAATCGTGGTTGGGGCTCTAGCTCCACTTCGATAGCTGTTAAGGATTCACTGATACCTTGCCCAGTGGCCTTGAGATAGGCTTCTTTGCAAGTCCAATATCTTAAAAATCCTGCACTTTGTTGGACTGATGGGACACTGGCGAGTGCCTGCTGTTCAGTGGGGGCTAAGCATCGTTTAATCAAGCCATCCAAACGCTCCATCGAACGTAGTTGCTCAATATCCACACCGACCACCTGTGTGGCCACCCCACACAGAGCATATTCACCGGAATGGGAGAGGTTGAACTGTAGCGAGTTCTCGTTGTGTAGTGAGGGTTTGCCATAGGGGCCGTAGTCAAAAATCAGGTCGGCAGGATTTGTTTGCATATACCTGGCTAGAATCTGGCGCAGACTACTGCGAGCTACCGCAAATTTGCGTCGATCCGCCGCAAAACGATAGCGATTGAGACGATCTAGTTCATCCTCTGACAGGATATCTATCTGGGCTGGTTGCTCTAGGGAGATGCGCCAGAGGTCTAAGGTGCTTGGAGCAAGGGTTTGGTAGCAATCAGCGGTGGCTGGTACCCATGGGCCACGGTCAAGATAGTTTTTGGGATGCTGTGTCATCGCTGTTGTGGGACCGCCAGATACCTCCATGGGGCTCTCCTCATCTTAATCGTGTGTGTCCCATAAGCCGTTTTGTTGAATCAAATTTTGTTGTTGAATCCGGCTTTTCTGTCAGCCGTCTGTAGGACTCCATCAATAGTTTGCGGTGGTCGCTGGCAAACATAATTTTGCTTCTGGGTGGGCGACACTTTTGCAGTGGGGTTGTCACAATGGACAAAACAGGGTGTTTGGGGGTGGCCACTCAAAATAATTGCTATCGGCGATTGCTATTGGTAAATAGTTAATATGACCCAATCTCCTACGCAGACTTTTTCTCTAGAGCGTCCAGCCGCCTATCGCCCGCGCATTGTGATTGTTGGTGGTGGATTTGGCGGTTTGTATACGGCGTTATATTTGCAAAAATATCGTCATCTTAAACAGTGTTCCATCAGGCTGATTGAACCTCGCGATCGCTTTCTATTTACTCCGTTACTATACGAAGTGCTGACCGAGGAGTTACTGCTGTGGGAAGTGGCACCCACCTATCAGAATCTACTGATGGGGACTAACATTCAGTGGCAGCAAGATCGGGCCGACCATATTGACTTAGAACGACAGCGAGTTACCCTGTGTCAGGGCGATAGTTTTCACTATGATTATTTAGTGGTGGCGACCGGTGCTCAAACCCGACAGCTGCCGATACCCGGCATCAATCAGCATGGGATGACGTTCCGTAGCCTGGAGGATGTGATTACGGTTAAAGCGCGGCTCGACCATCTGGCTCAAACGTCACAACCGGTGGCCGTTACTGTGATTGGTGCTGGGGCCAGCGGAGTTGAGCTAGCGACTAAGGTAGCCGATCGCCTGGGGGGGCAAGCACAGGTGCGGTTAGTGGATCGGGGTAATCAAATTCTTAAACCTTTTCCGCCAGGGTTGCAGCGTCAGGCAATGATTGCTCTCAAGCAACGTAATGTAGAGCTTTACTTACAAACTCAGGTGAACCAAGTAGGTCCCCAGACGGTGCAGTTAGATCATGTGGAGCTCCCCAGTCATCTAACGTTATGGGCTACAGGTGCTGAGCCGGTGCCATGGTTGGGCACACCAGTGAGTACTAATGACCGTGGGCAAGTTTTGGTGCGTTCTACGCTACAGCTAGAAGACTACTTCAATGTTTTTGTGGTCGGTGATGTGGCAGCTCCCCAGCAGTTGATTCCCAATACGGCCCAGGCCGCTTATCAAGCCGCTGCTACGGTTGCTAGTAATTTGGCGAATATGACTCGACAGCGGCAGCCTCAGCCGTTTCGATACCTCCATCTGGGCGACATGCTGGCCCTGGGAAAAGGAACTGGAGGGGTATGGAGTTTTGGCATTAGCCTGGGAGGTAAACTGGGCGGCTTCATCCGTCGGGCTGTATATATTCATCGCTTACCGACTAATCATCATCGACTTAAGGTGGCTCGTCGGGCTCTGCGGCAGCTGGGTCGCGCGATTTGGCCGTTTCGGAGAAAATAACTTAACTGCTCCATAGAGACCTTCTTCATTTTTGGTGTCATGTTTGCTTCCTGGCTAAAATCACTTGAACCTCGTTATGGCCTTGATCTGCGCTCTTTGGCGCTGTTGCGTGTGGGATTGGCAGGGGTGATGCTGGTCGATTTGGGATGGCGTCTAGGGACTTTGACGCTCAACTATAGCGATCAGGGGGGGCTGCCCCGGAGTGCTTTGGGAGAACTATGGTTGCCAGGCTATTGGTCAATTCATGCCTGGAGTGGGGCCGTTGGCTGGCAGGTGGTATGTTTTGCGATCGCAGCCTTGAGCGCTTTCCTAATGCTGATCGGTTACCGCACCCGCTGGGCCACGCTGATCAGCTGGCTAATGCTGATCTCGTTACACAACCGTAACCCCCTGGTCATAGGAGCCGCCGATGACGTCCTGCGGGCCATGGTTTTCTGGGGGATATTTTTACCCTTAGGCAGCTGCTACTCAGTGGATCAGGCATTAAATATATCCCCACAGCCCCAGCCAAAACGTATCCTCACCGGGGCCACCCTCGGATTAATGGCCCAGCAATGCTACATCTACATAGCTTCCGCCCTATCGCCAACCCTCAGCAGTGGGGCAGTCATAGCCACGGTGCTGGCATGGGTGGGACCGTTGTTGCTATGGAGCCCAATTAAGACAGACCTCTGTCGGCTGCTGGTAGTGGTGCTGTTTATGCTTTTTCATATCCTGGGGGCATTCACCTTAAATCTGGGGCTGCTACCGATTATCAGTTGTTTTACCTGGTTAGCGTTTATCCCCTCATCGGTGTGGGATGGTTGGGCGGAGCGAGCATTTACCCCCAAACAGCTAGGGCTAAAAATCTACTACGATGCCGAGTGCGGTTTTTGCAAAAAAGTCGTGCATCTGCTCCGTACCTTTTTGGTATTACCGCAGCGAGTCCCCTTGCAAATTGCCCAGAGCGATCCGGTAATTCAGACAGCCATGGAAACCCAGAACTCTTGGGTGATTGTCGATTGGCAAGGTAAACACCATTACAAGTGGCGTGGCATTGCCTATGTCGTTAGTCTCTCACCGATATTTTATCCGTTAGCTAACGTATTACGTGTACCGCCCCTGATGGCCCTGGGCACCCGCCTTTACGAAACCATTGCCAACAATCGTCGCTTTGCCGGTAACTTTACCAAACCCTTCAAATATCAGTCCTTTACTGTCCGTTCTCCGCGTCTTCTCAATGGGGCGGCACTGCTAGCGCTGCTGCTGGTCACCCTTTTGAACCTGCGGAGCATCGCTGATTACAACGTCATTGCCCAAAGTCAGCAGCCAGCCATAGGTCTGTTACGTCAAATAGCCACCAGCACTACCGTGCAAACGGTAGCACCTTTAGGACAAATTACCCGTCTGGATCAGTCCTGGCATATTTTCTCCCGGTCAGCGCCCGACTGATGGCCGACGACCCATCCCCACTCGTCTGGACTTGATACTATAGTTCTGGCATTCCAGCGCACTATGTATATCCATGCAGCTTCGGGCATTTTTTCGCAACCCAGGGCAATGGCTCTTTAACTCCCCTGACCAATCACTTGAGCAGGCATACGAAGCTGCTTTAGCCATTAAAAAATTAGAAGACGACTATTTTGATGGTCAATCGATTTGTCCAGAGAATAGTGAGTATGGGGATAGTGCTTACCGCTATATTCAGGGAGAGGTTGAACGTAACATTGTTGTGATCAGACAGCGAATGGAGGTGTTTGAAGCGTCCCGCTCCAGTCTGTCACCAGGGCGGCAAATGGAAGTGCAGTCCTACGACGATCAGCAAGATGAATATACCCTCGATCTGATTGATCAGTCCGCGATCATATTCAAAAAACTACGGTTTATTGATGAGATTCTAGAACGCTACAACAATTTATCCAGTGCGCCTGCCGCCATCAACACTCCTGGTCAGCTCAATGCCCCTCAAACCAATACCAAGAATGGCAACGGCAAATCCGCTAAAAATCGAGCCGGTTTAGCGGCCCGCAGCAGTGTGTTACCCCGCTCGATTTTGCGTACGGTTGATCGAGTGAAACAAGATCTCGATCCCAAGGCGGAAGCAGATGTTATGCGCAGCTTCCGCAAATCCCAGGGGAAGACCAAACTTGCCTTGAGATTTGTACTGCTGCTGGTGATTGTGCCTTTATTGACCCAGCAGTTGACCAAGCATTTTATCGTCGGGCCGGTAGTGGACTATGCGCGTGAAACCACCGAAGCCGAAGTATTTCTCAACGATGAAATGGAGGAAGAAGCCCTACATGAGCTGCAGCAGTTTGAAGAACGGCTGCGGTTTGAGGTGATTTTGGGTAAAGTCGCGGCTTTAAGTGAAACCCAGTTAGAAGAACGGGTACTAGACAAAGCCCTGGACATTGAAGAAGAGTATCGTGAACGCAGTGCTGATTCAGTCAAAAATGTCTTTGCTGATATTTTTGCTGTGCTGGCATTTTCCATACTCCTGAGCACCTGTAAACGTCAGGTAGCCACACTCAAGGCCTTTATTGATGAAATTGTTTATGGCCTCAGCGACAGTGCCAAGGCCTTTATCATCATTCTTTTTACCGATATATTTGTAGGATTTCACTCCCCCCACGGCTGGGAAGTTTTGTTAGAAGGGATGTCACGTCACCTGGGATTCCCTGCCAATCGTGACTTTATTTTCCTATTCATTGCTACATTTCCCGTGATTTTGGACACGGTGTTTAAATATTGGATTTTCCGCTACCTCAATCGGATCTCGCCCTCCGCTGTGGCAACCTACAAAAATATGAATGAATAGAGGGTCTATTAAAAAAAATTGACAGGAGTGGTTGCATCCGTAGAAAAACCCACTACACTGACCAATTAGTCCCGATAAGTCGAGGGATACTTTCCCCGATAAACTGTTTAGTGGGGCGCACACTCACCTGTGAAGGAGCCTATCAATGAGCACATCCTGGGAACCTGGCACCCGGTTGGGCGCACGCTACAACATACTGCGAGAACTGGGAGAAGGGGGGTTTGGTCGCACCTATTTAGCCGAAGACCTGCATCGGTTTCAGGAACTCTGTGTGCTCAAGGAATTTGTGCCACAAATTGATGAACCGAGCCTGCTGGCAAAAGCCCAGGAACTGTTTGAACGGGAGGCTAAGGTGCTCTATCAGCTGGAGCATCCCCAGATTCCAAAATTTCGTGAGTTGATGCGCGAAGGGGGCCAGCTCTTTCTGGTCCAAGATTATGTGGAAGGGTCCACGTATCGGCACCTGTTACAAAATCGCCAGGACTACGGGGGCCATTTTAGTGAAACCGAGATCACTCAGCTGTTATATCAGTTGCTGCCGGTGTTGGACTACATCCATGGCCTGGATATTATCCACCGTGATATTTCACCTGAGAATCTGATTTTGCGGACGCAGGATGGTCGGCCCGTGCTGATTGACTTTGGCAGTGTCAAACAAATTGCGGCAACTGTAGAGCGGGAACTGGCCGCTGAAGCCAATAAAACCCGCATTGGTAAAGCCGGGTATGTGCCTCCAGAACAGTTTCAGTCAGGGACGGTGGATGCCACTAGCGATCTGTATGGCTTAGCAGCAACGCTGGTGGTGCTGGCCACAGGCAAAGAGCCTATGGAACTTTACGATGCCTATGAAGGCGTCTGGCGTTGGGAAACCTTAATTACCCTGGGGGCACCCCTCAATGGAGTGCTCAAAAAAATGCTGGCTCCCTCTCCAGTTCAGCGCTATGCATCGGCAGCTGAAGTCATCCAGGCACTGCAGGGACAAATGCCGACAGAGGATGAACCTTCTGCGAGTGTGGCCCCCGTTTATGCTGATGATAATGGCGGTCCTGGTCCCATGCATGATGCGGAGGTATATCCGACGGAAGCGACTCAGGTGGTTTCGCCCTCCTCGACCACAGCTGCATTAGAAACCCCTACGGCGGTTAGCCCCAGCAAACAAGCGGGTGACAGGGACGGTTTTATTCAGGCGGCCATTGGTTTACTGGCGCTATTAGGGGTCAGTAGTTTGCTGCTGACACTTTTATTTGGGTTGGGCCTACGCCCCCGTTTGCCCTTTGGCCAACGGGCTCCGGAACCAGAACAGCCAGAGAATGTCCCAGATGCGCTGACTGCTGATGAAGTTGCCCGTCGGGAAGAGTTACTACAGCGACGTGAGTCGCTGGGGGTCAACGAAGGATGGCTGAATCGTTGGGTAAATCAGCGTTTTTATCAGCAGTATCCAAACCTGCAAGGGCGGCCTTTGACGGCGGCGGTGGAGGATGCTCCCCTACGGCTGCGGTGGGATAATTTGGCGATGGATGCGCTAGATATCTTAGAGCTACATCTGAGTATGCCAGCGCGTCGGGGGTTGGGGGCCTATGGGGCCGATGACCGGGAAAGCTGGGGCAGAACTGTCAACCAGATGAATGTTAGTAGTCGGGCGCTGGATGATCTGGCGGATGCTAAGTTTGCGGCTATTTTTCCCCAGCAACAGCGCGATGAGATTTTAGATCAGCCGATTGGTCAGATCTGGTATGCCCTGGCGCAGGATAGTTTAGAGGCTTTGGATGCGGGTGACACGCTGACCCGAGTTGAGTTTGAACCAGGAGCCTTTAGACAGCGCCTGTCGGGTCAGTTGGCAGCAGGTGAGGGGCAGGTGTTTGTTTTAGATTTGCAGGCTGGTCAGAATTTACGGATCAACTTGCAGGCTCCGCCGGAGAGTACTCACATGTCTCTCTATTTGCCGGAACCATCCCAGGAGCTGCCATTCTTGCTATCTGATGCGTCGGAGACCACCTGGTCGGGGCGATTACCGCAATCAGGATTTTATGAAATTGCGATCGCATCCAAATCCCCTAATCCGTTTAACTACGCCCTGAGTGTGGCCGTCGAGAATGTACGCACCACCCCGCCTGAAGAAGAGCCTGCCGAGGAGGATACCTCTGAACAGCCCATCGACGATGGGACAACGCCCGATGACGATGGAGCAACCGACAGTCCAGCTGAAACAGAGTCACCTGAAACCGATACACCGTCTGAGGATGAAACCAATGGCCAGGACACCGATGAAGATGATTCAGGAGGTCTGCTTGAATTTATCACCCCATAGTTTGGGATAGTTTAAGGCTGCAGCTGGCTTAAAGGCTATTGATAAAGGGCGTTAGTGCCTGAATAAATTCAGCGGTTGACTCGTAGGGTAAAACGTTGCGCCCTGGAATAAACACCCCACGGGCATTGGCAAAGTGGTGGGTATAATCATCAAGCCGCTGCTGGGCACTGGTGTCTTGAGCAGTACGGTCGATGGTGGAGGCGGTTTTGCCCATAATCACCAGGATAGGCTGTTGAATCGATGCGATCGCAGCCCGATAATCCTGTCGCCAAAATCCAGCCAAAAACGAAAACACCCCATAGCGTGTGGCCATATCCCGCGAGCCCTCTTTGAGCATCGTTAGCCACTCCTGGGTAACATCGTCAGCTTGGTCAAACAGCTGCCGTTCAGAAAATGATTTCAGAAATTTCTGAGTTCTTGCATATTGATAAAACCCCCAGCCCAGGGGTGATGCAAACAACGACCAGTTCAGCTGCTGCCGCCAGGGCAGTGTCGGTTCGGTAATCAAGCGCCAGGCCGGTGGTCCTGACAGAGCGGCTCCGACCACCCACCGGGTCATGGTCTGATCGGCCATCAATTCTAGCGCCACCGGCAGCAGTGCCCCCTGCACCACTACAATGACCGGACGCTGAATAATTTCGGCAATCAAGTAATGCAGCTGTTCAGCCCAGTCGCGAGGACTGTAGGGTCGCCTGGGCAGATCGCCTTCACCACAGCCCAGCAAATCCGGCACATACAGCGGCGGCCCTTGCCACTGGCCAATAAATGGCTGCCAAAACTTTTTAGACAGCCCCACCCCGATAGGGTGAATCAACAATACCGGTGTCGCGTCACTCTCTGTATGATGCGCCTCGTAGGTGCAGGTGTAATCCTGCCAGCGATAGACCGCCATAGTCCCCATTGATAATACAGTCGGTGCTCATTTTAGCCCTGTCGGTAGGGGCAGGTATAGCCATCAATAGTTCATCACTAAAATCTCATCCACCTTGCCACGTTTGGTCGCATTTGAATTAATCGCCCGATTGGCACTGACGCGCACACACCGATAGTCCCGATACAGGTCCTGAATAAAATCCGTATAGGCATTGCTCAGCAGCACTTGGCAACCGCACTGTGTCAGCTCATCCACCACCGCCTTTAAACGCTGCTGTTCAGTTCGATCAAAGCCATTTCTGTAATAGCCAGTAAACGAGGCGGTGGTGGAAACAGGGTCATAGGGAGGATCAAAATAGACAAAATCACCCCTACCGGCAGCGGCCATGGTTGTGGCAAAGTCCGCCTGACGGATAGTGACGTTTGCTTGATTGAGATAAGCACTCACCTTTCTTAAAACGGTTTCATTGGCAATGGTGGGGTTTTTGTAACGGCCAAAGGGGGCATTAAATTGGCCCTTGGAATTTACTCGAAACAGCCCGTTGTAGCAGGTTTTATTGAGAAAAATGACACGAGCCGCCCGCTGGACAGCGGTTTTAGTCGCAAAATCGCTGTGTCGATCCCAGCTGCGCACTTCGTAGAAATAGGCTGCTTCATTCCGATGCTGCTGCAGGGTTTGAATTAAGTCTTCGACAGCGTCTTTGACTACCTGGTAGCAGTTAATCAGTTCGGCGTTGCGATCGCTAATCGTTGCCCGTTCCGGCTGTAAGGTCAGCAACAATGCACCACCACCAATAAACGGTTCATAATATTGACCGCCAAACTCAGGCACATACTTGAGCAATTCAGGGATTAACTGCCGTTTACCCCCAGCCCATTTCAAAAATGGACGTAGTGCGGATGGGGAAGACAGGTGAACCATAAACTCTTAAGATTTTTCCGCTCAGGAGCCCTGAGCACCTACGATAGGATAGACAGTAATTGACGGATGCATTCGTTGATTGCGCGTGACGATGAAAGTTTAGACGATGCAAGACTTTTTTTCCAATGTATTGCGCTATCCGCGATACTTGATTACATTTACCCTGGGCGTCTTCTACAGTGCCATTAAGCCCCTGCTACCGCTGTTTGAAAATCGAGTAACTGCGATCGCGCTAATTGGAGCCGTTATTGCAGGTTTTATATTTCTAAGTTTTACCTTACGCGCCATGATGGGACTGGCCTAGGCCCATCCCTTGTAGTTTTACCCAATGGCTGCAAACCCCATAGGATTGCCCAAAAATCAAGCAAATCCATGGCATTTCCCAGCAACCCAGAAAGTGGGTAGTTCCCACCGTAAGGCTACCCACACCCTATAGATAGGAGAAACCGATGGCAACAGGTCGTCGAGTAGCGCGAGTATCCGCATCGATTAAGCGCGAAATCAGTCAAATGCTCATGTCAGACATCAAAGATGATCGCGTGGGGGCCGGTATGGTTAGTGTCACCGCCGTTGACGTCTCCGGTGACCTGCAGCACGCTAAAGTCTTTGTCAGCATTTACGGTACCGCAGCAGCCAAAGCCGAAACCATGGCAGGGCTGGCAGCGGCTACACCCTATGTACGTGGAGCCTTGGGGCGACGACTGCGCCTGAGACGGACACCGGAGATCATTTTCAAAGAAGACGTCTCCTTTGAGCAGGGCACCCAGGTATTAAACCTACTGAGTCAACTGGAGCATGAGCGTAGCAACCTGGATGAAAACGGCATTCCTGCAGTAGTGCCGGGTGCTGTTGAGGATGAGGATGACGCCTAGGTTGTTGTCAGTACGCCGCTGACGGGGACCCTTCCATTTTTACGCAGCTCCCCCAATGCTCAAGCCAATTTTGCCCGACCCAGATAGTCTTTCCCTATCTCAGCTCGTGGCCCAAATGATCGTTGTTCGCACCACCGGTCACCTATTCGATCACGAAATTGAATATCCCGCTTGGGAAGCGACCCAGGCCCAGATGGAACACTACATCACCGATTTGGGGGTGGGCGGCGTCATCCTGCTAGGGGGGAGTGCTGCCGAAGTTGCTTTGCGCTGTCAGTCACTGCAAGCTCTGGCAGATATTCCCCTGCTGCTAGCCGCTGATATTGAAGAAGGTGTGGGTCAGCGGTTTAGTGGAGCCACCTGGTTTCCACCCCCCATGGCCCTGGCAGAAATTGCCCGCACAGATTTAGACCAGGCAAAAACCGCTGCCCATCAGTTTGGTCAGAGTACCGCTGGTGAAGCCCTGGCCGTTGGGTTGAACTGGATACTCGCTCCGGTGGTGGATGTGAATAACAATCCAGCCAATCCAGTGATTAATGTGCGAGCCTTTGGAGAAACCCCCGAGATTGTTACGCAGCTCACCCAAGCCTTTATTCAAGGGGCACAGGCGTATCCAATCCTCACAACAGCCAAGCATTTTCCCGGCCATGGCGATACGTCCATCGACTCACATCTGAGTTTGCCAGTGATTGACCACGACCTAGGCAGACTGGATCGAGTGGAGTTAGGACCGTTTAAGGGAGCGATTTCCCCTGAGATAGCAAAATCAGTGGACAGTGTGATGACGGCTCACATTTGTCTGAGTGCTCTAGATCAGCAGCATCCCGCCACCCTATCCAAGCCGATTCTGACCGGATTATTGCGCCAGGAACTAGGCTTTGATGGTCTGATTGTCACCGATGCGTTGGTGATGGGGGCGATTACAGAAACCTATGGCCCTTATGAGGCCGCTGTCTTAGCCGTAGAAGCCGGTGCCGATGTCGTGCTCATGCCTGCCGATGTGGAAGGCTGCATTCAGGCAATTTGCGAAGCGGTGCGAGTGGGTCGTTTGGATCAGGCTCAGATTCGAGCATCAGTGGAGCGGATCTGGCGGGCCAAGCATAAGGTGTCAGGTCCCCTCAGTGCTGGGCCATCCTGTCACAATTGGGAGCCTGCAGAGCCAGTAACTCAGGTGCGGCAGCTGGCACAGCCAGAAACCTTAGGATTAGCACAGGATATTTTGCAGGCATCGAGCCGTCGAGGAGAGGCTAATTTTAGACCGACGGGACCGGGGCAGAATGTGATCCTGATAGATAATGTTTTGCACTGTCGATATTTACCCCGAACGGCTCCGGCAATTACGGTACCCATGGAGTGGGGCTATGAACTGACGCTGTTGGACAGTCGGTCGTCACAGGTACCCAAAACAGGGTTACCCACACTGGTGCAGTTGTTTATTCGAGGTAATCCGTTTCGCAGCGGTCAGAATCTGGTGCAGTTGGCCCGTCAGTATTTGGATACGCTGATGGCTGACAAAGAGTTGCAAGCAGTTGTTTTTTATGGCAGTCCCTATGTATTAGAACAACTGTCGTTGCCAGATACTATGCCGTGGGTGTTTAGCTATGGGCAAATGCCCATGGCGCAAACAATAGCGCTAGAAAGTTTGGTCGGTGAAGCCGTTGCCGTTGGAACGGTAGATCAAAGTTTTACAGATTAACCTGCAGTTGCAACAATCCAGCAAGTCATGCAGATTTAATCAATGCAGCAATCCAATCTTTGTCAGGGTCAGAAAAACTTGGTGGCGGCAGCGGCTGCGAATAGTCAATGCGTAAATCATAACTAGCCCGTTCATAGACTCCTGCAAGAATAGCTTGCAAGTTGACCAGGACTGACTCGGTATCAGCTTTTAGCGGTACTGGAAACTCAGGTAATGGCTCACGAATAGTGGCTGCATACAGCTTGGCCTGGGGACGTTGTTCAGCCCTACTCACCAAGATACGATAGTGGGCAGGTTGTACAGCTCCCTGCATTGGCATTGGAGATTCACCGCGCAGCAAATCAATTTCAATTAGGTGAGAAGCACTGCTTAGAATGGTTTGTCGCTTTTCTTCGTAAACTCTCCGACCCTTGCCTTTTCGTTTGTTCTTTGGAGACAGCACTTCTATCACTGCAATTACGGCATTACTACCCACTTCACGCACCTCTAGATAGCGTTCTTTGATTTCAACCGGCATGGGTAGCGTCACGATTTGAGGCTGAAACTGTCCTGCTGTCGTAGGTGTTGAAGTTGAATCAGTTGTCTTTGAATGACTTGGAGCAATACCCGCTAAAACGACTGCATCCGGAATACCCACCAGTAATTCACCGTCAGAAGTGTCATTGTAAGTGCGGGTTTCAACCTCAATAAAGTAATGAGGACGAAGTTGAGGCGCTAGAGTATCAGCAAGGGCAACAATCAGTCGGCTATGAAAAGACGACCAGAATGTAGGCTGTTCTAGATACGGGTCCATCCCTGGAAATGGTGAGGGCATGGTGGCGGTGAAAAATGGAACTTATCCTATTGTAAGCCTGGAGAAACTGAGCGTTGTATCCCATGCAAATAGACCCAGCTTTCTTATACCTGCACTAGGCGTACGGAAAGAATTTAGTTGGGCTGAAGTGGTTCGACCGCAGACTTAGGTACTGTCAAGACATCAATGGATTCGCTTAGGGCATTAAAAACTTCAAGGATATAACCTTCTTCGAGGCCCTCAGGATCGGGGATAGTATCAATAAACGTGGCGATGTCACCTTGTTTGAGGTTGTATTCGGGAAAATCTCGATTGAGCGAGATGCGATCGTAAAGTTTGACTGTAGAATTCTTCATCGTTGTGGTTTAAGAGTAACAATCTAATAAGCCAGAATTATTATGCCTGTAGCAAACTGGGATAGTAATGTTGCAACTCAGCTACAGCTTCCTCACGCATTCTCTGGCGCAATTCCAGCGGCATAATCACCTCCCCCATCGGTCGCCAGTCTCGCAGCCGCATCACACTATTGATATCCCCCAAGCGTATCCAGGCTCGATAGTAAGCATCCTGCGGATTGCGCTGGGCCAAAATCTCTAATGCAGTGGCTTGCTCATTGACATCATCAATTTCCTGTTTAATTAACTTTGGCAATGCATCATAATCAACAGTCTCAAAGGTTTTATGCCGTTTAGTTTGGGCCACATACCGGCGAGCAAACTCAGGAGGAAACCGCATAATTAACAAACGCCGAGGTAGATAAAAATTAAACCCCCAAGCCTGATCTAAAGCAGCACTCACATCCTCGGAAGTTGGCAGTTGTCCTCTGCGTCGTAGCTGCCGTAACGCTTCAGGCACTTGCGGATCACCCCAGGCAAATACCGTTAGCCGCGATGACATAATTCGATCTAAACGATAGTTATGCCAGCCAAATATACCCGATGGATCATTGCCGTAGGCACTCAGGTATTTGGCTCGTCGAGAATAGTGTAAACACACTGGATAAACCGTAATAGTTGTTGTCACATCATCTGTACTATGCCAATAGTCAAACTGAATTACACCGCCGCCGCTGCGCCATAGCTGTTCGATTTGTTCTTGCAGCGTATCGACTTGTTCTTGCATTTCTTCCGACAAAATGTAATCCAGATGGATAAAGATTTGCCGATCTGGCTCTGGTGAAGCAATTGGTTGTTGATGGGTCAGCTGCTCCCATAGGGATTGCACAATTACATTTAGATTAGGTTGCACAAAGGCAATTGACTCTAGCGATCGCAACACCTCCCACGTCTGCGCCACCGACAAATTACCCAATGGCATCGGGGCATACCGTTCACTCAACGGCCAGTTTTGGGGCTCTACCTTACGAAATCGTCCCTTGCCCTCCCCAGCCAGCCAGCCCAGTTCTACCAAATGGGATAGATCATCTCGAATCGAGCGATGCACGGTGGCAAATGGACAGGTGGCCAAAGCCGTGTCTATGGCTGCTTTTGGCAGATTGCTCAGACTCATGATTTTGTGCTGCCAATCTATTAACGAAAAGGCAGGATTACTGTCCATTAACCAGGTTGATAGGGAACGCTGGCAACAACAATCAAGGTCGCAATGTGCCGTTAGCTCTGTCACCTTCGCTGTTTCACTACGGCCATGGCTGGATGCAAATAGAAGATTGCGTAAATCACCATAGCGAAATGGCTGCGGTAGCTGCTGTGCCCAAGCATCAGGTCCATAAAGCTGATGCAGCAATACCCACAGACGTACTGCCCGTAACAGTCGATCTGCTAATCGACCCTTGGCTAAGCTATGTAACAGTTCAGGTGTAGGCAGGTGGTTAAAGACCATTGAAACCTTAACGAAAGCTTGTTTTGAAGACCCCTCTTCTAAAGTGTATGCATAATTGGCAAGAGGAAACCATATACCGGGATTAGTGGTGAAAAGATTCCACAATGCATCTGCTACATCTCAATGACATTAAAGTGTTGTGTTTATATATCTAATGTTTGCTTTTGGAGAGTGATCTGTGGCCGATGCTTCGATTCAACTGACGCTGAGCCATCATCAAACGACTCAAGGATTGGCGTATCAGTTGGTAACAATTGAGTTGGTGAGTCGCGATCGCATTATTGAACCGCAAGAGTTAGCAACATTGCGTTTACCGGCGGGTCTAGATCCACGCTTGGGTGTGGTGCTCTCTGGACGGGCTCCGGTCTGGCTCTATGCGTATCTGGTGCATGAATGTCATCCGACGGTGTGGGTTGCTTGTTTTGACCCACGCTTGGGGGCGGTTGTGACGACAACTCATTCTAAACTTGTCAGTGTTGGGCAGGTGCTCCCGCTTGAGGATTTAAATTTGGGAGTACCGTCTATTCAACCTGATAAGCTGGGGCCTGCTCTATTGGTGGTGGGGCCGCCGGACAGTGGCAAGAGTGTTTTGTCTCACCAGTTGTTTGTAACTTTGGTTAAAGATTATCCGGATGTGTATTTACAACGCGCTCAATGGGATGGTGAGGGTAATTGGACATTAGATCTGCCGGAAAATGCATCCGAGCGAGAGGCATTTAAGTTGGCTAACAAAGGCACTCTGACAGAGCGATTTTTTCCGTATCAGGGGCAGGTGATTCGTAACCTGCGGCAACAAAAGTCGTTAGTGATTGTCGATGCTGGGGGAATGGTGCAACCGGAAAAGCAATCGATTCTGGATGCTTGTACTCATTATTTGATTATTAGCTCAAAGCCTGAAGAGATTGAGCCCTGGCATGAGTTTTGTGGAAGTCAGGGGGGGGTACAGCCGATTGCAGTGATTCACAGCACGTTAGAGACCATGATCGAAGTGTTGCAGCGTGAGCCGTTTTTGGAAGTGCGTTGTGGACCATGGGTACAGGGGGAGACCGATGGAGTGCCTGAGGTGTTAGAAGGGCAGGTGCGATCTCTAATAACAAGCGTGACGTAATTCCTTATTTCTTTAAGAGAAGTCATGAATGAATGAGATAAAAATAGTTCCTGGTTACTCACTTAAGACTTAAGATGCCTACACTCAATGATTTTAGAAGGCGACATATCATTCTTCTAATAGGAGAAAACCCTCTTCCCAACTATGTCTCTGCAAAGCTGTTGCTACTCCCCGGTGGTACAGCACATCTCATGTGCTCAACAGCAACGCATGAAACTGCCAAGCGCTTAGGTAAAATGCTGGAATCTGAAGGATTTCAATATCAGCGCATTCAGATTTTGGATGAGGAATCTGATGGATTTAAGATTTCTAGTGAGCTTGGAAAGCATCTTGAAACTATTGGTGATCTATCCATAGGTCTCAACTACATAGGGGGTACCAAAGTAATGGCTATCCATGCGTACCAAACGTTACTTCAAAGCAAACCTGCAGCAGTCTTCAGCTATCTAAACCCTAGGCGTTTAGAACTTTGTATCGAGATTCAAGAAAACCGCCATGTAATCTCTTTGCCTGCATTAGATGTTGAATCGATTACGCTAGAGAAAATTCTGAAGCTGCATAATTTAAAGATACTTGATAAGCAGATAGAGCCTCATAATGCAGCAATTGCCACTGAATTTACGCAATTCTACACTGATCAAGAACTCATCAAAAAGTGGAGAAAATGGTGTGACAATACTTTGAAACAAGGAGACTGGAAAAAAGAAAAATTTCTTCAGAAAAGAGGAACACTATACATTGCTGATCTACCCACCTCAATTCGCGATGTTCTGAATACTCATTTAGGAAGTAATAATGAGCAGATTGACTTAGAAAATGCTAAAACTCAATGTGGCTTCTCATCTCTTAAACTACTTGCAAAATGGTTGGATGGGTTATGGCTTGAGGATTATGTTTTATCTCATGTCCAAAAAACATCATCTCAATATGGTCTACAAGAAATTGGTAGTTCCCTGAAACCTCAGGATCCTAATAAAAGAAATAAGAGCCCCAAAGAGGAACGCTTTGAGCTTGATGTTTGCTTTTTACGTGGGTATCAGCTTTTTGGAATTGCTTGTACGACAGATTACTCACGTTCTCTCTGTAAACATAAGCTGATTGAAGCTTGTCTTAGGGCAAGACAATTGGGTGGGGATGAAGCTCGAATTGCTCTAGTCTGTGGATACCGAGATGCTGATGATTTGCGAGAAGAAGTCAGTCTGATGGGGGATGATCGGAAAATTGAAATCTTCTGTAGTTATGATTTGGAGCCAGAAGATTTTTCAGAAAAATTAGCAGCGTGGATTGAACGCAACATTGAGAATTAATATGAGAGAAGTTACCTTGACTTTTATCGACACAACGGGTATTCAGCCTTATATTTTCAACAGTAATCGTCTGCGCGAAAATATAGGAGCTTCCTTTCTAGTTGAAGAATTTAGCACCACTTGGGTGGAAGCAGAGCTTAAATCCCTGGGAGGCAAAATCCCTGATCCAGAGGTAGAGGTCAAAACGATTGAATCTGGTGCTAATGTAGAAGTCATTTATTCCGCAGGTGGGAACAGTGCCATTCTGTTCAAAGAACGGGAGCAGGCAATTGCATTTGTTAAGAGACTCAGTTTTAAGCTTTTGCAAAAGGCTCCCGGTATCAATATAATCGTGGTACATAAAACCTTTGATTGGGATCAAAAAACACCCACGCTCAAAGATATTTTAGATAACCTGAGAAAGACTGAGGTAGAAGCCAAGAAGAATGAGCGTCGTCCCTCAGTTCCCCAATTGGGATTAGGTGTTACTGCTGATTGTATTTCCACGCGTTTACCCGCAGTGGCGATGAGTGATTCAGACGTTGGTCAGCGTGATAGCTATAGGGTTTCTCGGGAAGTTAAGTGTAAAATCAACGCGAATAACAAGGCTAATAAAAAACTCCAGGCAGTATTTAAGCAACTTAAAAATCCCAATCAAGTTAGTTTTGACTTTCCACTAAGGCTAGACGATGTGGGTCGCACCCATAACGAATCAAGCTATGTTGCTATTGTTCATGCCGATGGTAACTCAATGGGGGAACGGTTTAAACAATGTGGTCAAGGTAAGAATAACCGTAAATTTATTACGGACATTCGTGCGTTATCCCAAAGCATCCAAGCAGCAAACATAAAAGCTCTCCAATCAGTGGTGGAGTGCTTACTGGCTTCAATTGTTCAGGGAAAATTATGGCTTGCTGATGGCGGTGAGATTCAACTGCAAAATGTCAAAGAAGGCTCAGAACAAATTTTTCTGCCATTTCGTCCGATTGTTTTTGGTGGCGATGATACGACATTTATCTGCGATGGTCGATTAGGCATTATTTTGGCTAAAGTCTACCTTGAAACGTTCGAGCAAGAGATGTTAGCTCAGGGTGAAAATCTTACAGCCTGCGCTGGGATCAGTATTGCTAAAGCGCACTATCCTTTTGCTCGTTCTTATGAAATGAGTGAACGACTGTGTAAATCTGCTAAAAAGCTCAATCAGAACCAACAGGACAACACTCCATCCGGATCAGCCCTTGATTGGCATATTGCCTCTACCGGTTTATTAGGAACTTTAGATGAAATTCGCGATCGCGAATACACTGTTCCGTTAGACAGATCCAAGCCAGGCAGGCTTTATATGCGCCCAGTTTGGGTTACAGAAGATAAGCATCCGTGGCGCAACTGGCAGCAGTTTGAGCAGGTGGTTCAAGCATTTAGCTCTAAGGCTAATAGCGCAGATAGTGATTCCAGTGAACAGTGGAATCGCAATAAGGTCATTGCACTGCGAGAAGAATTGCGAGCAGGACCAGAGGCCACTGAAAATTTTCTAAAACTGTATCGTCTTGGTCAATTGCCAGGGCTTGATTCTAAATCATCTCAACTCGTTCAGGGCGGTTGGGATAGCGATGAGGGAAACCCTATTTGTGGCTACTTTGATGCAATCGAAGCCATAGATTTTTACGTACAGCTTAAAACAGAGAACGCTTCGCCAGGGGAGGATATGCATGAGTAACTATAGCTTTTATCTTAAATTACTCAGTGACAGCACCTTTGGTCGAGGAGATGGGATTGCAGGTATTATCGATCAAGAAGTCGAGCATGATAGCGATGGTTTTCCTTTTTTACGGGGACGCACGCTAAAAGGATTGCTCAGAGAAGAATGCGATAATTTAGTCGATGTTTTACCCCAAAGTCAAAAGGACTTTTGGCAAGACTCATTGAAGTTGCTGTTTGGTGTCCCTGGTAGTGATCTAAAAGTCATAGGAAAAATGCAGGTGGGTGACGCCCAGTTACCAGTTGACTTACGTCGAGCTGTAGCGATTCAAATTCAGAAGAAGGAATTGACTACCTCAGAGGTTCTGAACTCTCTGACAACGCTGCGTCGGCAGACAGCCATTGACATTGAAACGGGTGTAGCTTCTGATAATAGCCTTCGTACCAACCGTGTGATTTTACGAGAATTGGTGTTTGCAGCGTCCCTCGATTTAGATGTCGATCAAGATTGTCTGGAGGATAGTCTTTCACTACTATCAGCAGGTGCTCAAGCACTACGCCGAGTTGGCAGCGGACGTAACCGAGGGAAAGGTCATGTAAAATGCTGGATTCAGACTGAGGCTGAGACTCTGAACTATAGCGATCTCTTCTTTGACAGAATTCGGGAGATAGGTGCAGCATGAAAGTGATTAAATTTCAGATTACCAATGAGGAACCCGTTTTAGTTACATCTTTTCAAGGCGACCCTAATAGCGATGTTTCTTATGACTACATTCCAGGTAGCACTATTCGAGGCTTCCTGATTAGTCGGTATTTGAGAGCCCATCCTGAGCTAACGGAAGACATTTTAGTTGATAAGACGGTGCGATCTCTCTTTTTTGAAACAGAGACACGGTTTTTGAATGCTTACCTAAGCACAGGAGATAAGAAACATCTACGCAGTTTACCTGCGCCGCTCACTTGGCGGCATGAAAAGGGATATGAGGATTACATTTTAGATAAAAGCTATTCCTCAATAAACGAGGATGAAGATACTGAAAATGAAAGATCACAGGATACAAAGAAGCTAGTCAGAATCGGTCAGAAATTTTGTCAGATAGTCAGACCGTCTAGCGAACACCCTAAAGTTATTCTTTATCGTCCCCAGCGTCGGATTAATATTCACAACCGGCGTAGTCGAAAACGGGGGCGAGCGACTAAGGAAGAGGGGCAAGTTTATCGATATGAATCTTTGGAGGCGGGTCAAAGTTTTGAGGCTATTATTTTATGCAATCAAGGGGCTGATGCCACAGTACTTGAGCAACTATTGAAGCGATCTCAAACAGCTCGCATTGGCGGATCTAGAACAGCCGGGTATGGCAAAGTAACAATCAGCGACACAATATGCACAGATGCGGACAACTGGACTGAAGTGGGTAAACCTTTTCAATCCCGCATCAGAAAAAATGTTGCCATCACATTGCTCAGCGATGCAATTATCTGTAACGACTATGGTCAATATGTGGTTGAAGCCCCGATTCAGGCAATTGCTAATGCAATGGGAGTTGAGCAGATCAGCCAAACGCCTAAGATCTACATGGGCAGTACCTTTGTTGGTGGCTTTAATCGTAAATGGGGCTTGCCGCTGCCTCAGGTTCAAGCCGTTGCAGCTGGTAGCGTATTTATTTTTCCAGATTTAGACATTACTCCAGAACAAGCTCGTCAGCTAGAGTGGCAGGGGATTGGCGAGCGACGCAATGAAGGATTTGGCCGGGTGGCAGTAAATTGGCTGCCTGAAATGTCTGAATTTAGGGTAGAAAAACCAACCCAAACGTTAAGGGAAAAGCCCTTAGAAAAACTATCGTCAACTAGTGAAACATTAGCTCAAAAGATGGCCAGTCGATTACTCCGCCAAAAACTGGATTTGGCGTTGGAAAAAAAGTTAACAGAATGGCCCCTGAGTGGAGAGATAACTAATAGCCAACTCTCTCGACTAATGTTGGTGGCTAATCAAGCCTTAGTGGAAAAACAGCCAGATCTGATCAATCAGTTTTTTGCAAATCTCCGTTCTAATGCCAAGACTAAATTTGAATCTCCTAAATTAGGTTCTCAACCACTTCAAAAACGTTGTCAGACTTGGCTTGAAAAGCCTAAAGATACCCTCTGGATTGATCAAAGGCTGACCATCACAATCGCAGGTACAACAGCAGACGTGACTCAGGCCTTGGGGCAAGAATATGCGTTGCGACTAATTATTGCGATCGCACGCAAAGGCATCAAGCAAGCAGCCAAACAGGAGGGATAGCCCTATGGTGATTCGAGACGACCATCGAAAGATTATTAAGCGTCTGATTATTCGTGGCAACTTACATTTGATCACCCCTACCTGTTTAGGCAGTGGCGATCAAGATAGCCTAACCGATATGGCGCTACTGCGGGATAGCATTACCGAGCGGGCTTTATTACCAGGCACATCTCTAGGCGGTGCCCTACGCAACTACCTTCAAGAACGTCTCTCTGGTTATGGTCAAGAACAGAAAGTGAAGCTGTTGACTCAACTCTTCGGTGGTAAACGAGGTGACGAAGATGGAGAACAAAGTGCGTTAGTAATCCATGACTCTATCAGCCACGAACCTCCAAAAATAGAATTTCGTGATGGCGTCAAAATTGATAGCCGTACAGGTACCGCTGTTGATGGAGCAAAATACGACCTAGAGTTGGTTGCTGCTGGGACCATTTTCCCATTGATGATAGAGCTACTCGTCGAAGACGATGCCAATTTAGCTGAGCTTAAACAAGGGCTGGCGATCTCTTTACAAGGATTAGAAAACAGCGAAATTTCCCTTGGCATCAAAAAAACACGTGGCTTTGGCCAATGCAAAGTTACCACTTGGCAAGTCGATGAATTTAACCTAACCAATCTTGATCATTTAAAGGATTGGCTCAACTACAACAATGAAGTCTCCATTATTCCAGATGTAAATCAACCGCCCGATATTGCTACACAATTAGACGTAAGCAATTTAACTGACGAACGCAGTCAGTTTACCCTTAGCGCCACATTTGAACTACAAGGAGGGGGCCTAATTCGGTCTGGACAAGATGCGATGGGTATTGTCCCTGACGTAGTGCATTTGACTGCCAAACAAGATAATGGGGAAGTGAAACCCATCATCTCTGGCACTAGCTGGACAGGGGTGTTGCGACATCGAGCTGAGCGGATCTTAAATACTTTGGAGAAAGGTCAGAACGGGACAGAACTCTTAGAGTGTATTTTTGGACAGGTACCCGAAAAGCGTATTGATACAGCTCAAGAGAAACAAGCCAGAGCCAGCCGTTTGGTTGTCCATGAAAGTCCGATTCATGATTCAGCGTCTATGGTACAAAATCGTATCGCCATTGATCGGTTTACAGGAGGTGCATTCGATGGGGCCTTGTTTGATGAACAGCCTGTATTTGGAGGTGAAGTCACGTTGAACTTGGAGTTACGTAATCCTTATGATCGAGACAAGGATTTACAAAAGCAAGAGATAGGCTTACTCCTATTGTTACTAAAAGATCTTTGGACTGGCGATTTACCTATAGGTGGAACTAGCAGTATTGGTCGAGGAAGGCTACGAGGAAAGGATGCAACTATTACTCAGAAAGGTAGTGAGCTAAAGCAGTGGAAAATCATACAAGAATCTGGTCAACTTCAAGTCAGTAACCTACAAGATCCATCTCAAGAACAAGAAACAACCAGGCAAGAATTAGAAGACTTTGTCAGTGCCCTGAACGCTGCCTAGAGAAAACACGATCAGTGAGTGTACTTATGAAATAAGTGAGAGGCATATTAATGAATCAACCAGACTGTAAAATAGCTTCAATCAAAGATCTGGAGAATCTACCACAATGGCTCGTAGCTAAGGCTAAACACTACAAGCTCAAGTATCTGCTAGCCCATGCAGAAGATGGCGTAATCTGGGGAAGATTTGATGAGGAAAGTCTGATTACTGCCGATCAGGTCTTTACAGATCTATCTCAAAAATTACCCACATTAAGATTGTCTACGCTTCAGCGCTGTCGAGCGTTTAGTCAAGCAGGCGAATTACTTTTATGGAAATCTCGTAGTGACTGGAAATATTGTTTTACCGGCAATCTAGATGGTGATTATATTTCGGAAAAACAGATGCTTTGGGGTACTCAAAAAGTTGAAGAAGTTGAAGAAAAAGACGGTTTCACCTTGGTGAAAGACGGCTCGGAAGGATTACGTCATGCAGTGCCTTGTGTAGACATTCCTTTTTCAAACGATCGTAAAAAGCTTAAACGGCCCCTAAGGCTAGAAGTTCATCACTACATTGACTATGACGAAGATGGTTTAGCTCGAATTAATCGTAGCCGTCTTGTTGATTTGACAACTGTTTAACGAGAATTAATAAATGTATCCAAAACATATCTCTAAAGTCTCTGAAACTGCTCAAATACAAAGAGAAAAAGTTGGTGAAATTTCTATTTCACGAAAAGCTGTTGCAGCATATAACTTTGTGGAGCTTCCAGACAAAGTCGTTAGTGCTGAAGCCGATGTCATCTCAAAGCCTCAGAATCAATATCATTCTGACCTTCACTCAGGCTGTATCGACTGTACCTTGACTACAGCTTCGCCTTTATACATTCGCACTGGTTTAAATTTAGAAGAGTTTCAGCAAGAGAAAGAGGCTAAAGATTTACCTGGCTTCTATTACACCGATCCTGACACTCAAAAACCTGTACTACCAGGCAGCAGTCTAAGAGGCATAATGAGATCGCTGATAGAAATCGTTAGTTTTTCCAAATTTTCCAAGGTTTCCGAGCAGCAGCGCTTCTTTTTTCGAGCTGTAGCAGCATTCAATGACGATCCTACGAGTAGTCTCTACAAAAATAAATTAAGTTCTAAGAATGTAAAAGCTGGATATCTAAGACATGAGAATGGGCAATGGTTTATTCAACCAGCTAGACTCATTGGAGATCAGACATTTGTTCGTATTGAGGATAAAAATATCAACTTACCTGGCTTCATCTCAATGAATGATCCTGCATACAAGCCACAATATTTTTCTAACATTAGTTTTTCTGTAGACGAAGGCAAAAAAAAGGCTACCGAGTTGAGTGCGAATCCTAATGAATTAGATTATGTAGGGACTTTGGTTACCAGCGGTAACATGAAAGAAACAGGCGATCAGTCCTCTGGTAAGACTGATCGCAAGTATCACTACTTAATCCAGCAACCAGATTCAAAACCTCAACGCTTGAAAATTAGTGATATTGCCATTAGAGATTACAGAAATTCACTCACTACTTTTCAGAAGTATGGCAGTAATCAAAAGGATGAAAATACAGATTCTCCGTTTAGTGAAAAAGATGGCTTTCTAAAGAAAGGACGTTGTGTTTTTTACTGTGAACCATTGGAGGGAGAGGATGTAACCTTATTTGGGCAAAGCCCTAATTTTAGAATTGCTTACTCCTTTAAAGAGTCTGGAGAATCTGCTTCTGCCGCTGATTTCGTTCCGGAAAAGCTTAAAAGTTCAGATGTCGTTGAAGTAGATATTGCTGAATCAATCTTTGGTTATGTTCGAAACAAGAAAACAAGCTGTTCTGATGAACAACAGGCACGTGCAGGCAAAGTTTTCTTCTCAGATGGCATTTGTCAAGAAGAGAATATAGAAGATATTTTCATGGTAAATAAAGCTGGAGAAGTTCCAAGAATCCTTGCCAGCCCAAAACCAACTACTTTTCAGCATTATCTTGTACAAACTAGTTCTGAAAAGAAAAAACTAAAACACTATGCCAGTATGCCTGAAAAAGATACTGTAATTCGGGGGCACAAACTATATTGGCACAAAGGTGAAGCTCCTGATATATGGCATCCAGATTCAAAGAATGCGTCAGAAACCCAAATTACGCGCATTCGACCTATAAAACCCAACAAGGTCTTCACATTCAAGATCGACTTTGAAAATCTAAGTTCTGTAGAGTTGGGAGCATTGTTATGGATTTTAGATGTTGCTCAGCAAGACCAATATCGTCTATCCCTTGGCATGGGAAAACCCTTGGGGATGGGAGCAGTTAAACTTACTCATGAAGTATATCTTTGCGATCGCGCCAAAATCGAAAAATCTCAATCTCGATATACATCATTATTTGAAGATAACGGTGGATGGTTCTCCGGCTATAGTAACGTTCTTGGTCAATCAGATTTAGATGAACATACTCAAGCCTTTGAGAAACATGTGCTAAGAGCGCTTGAACAATCTGATAAATGGCAAAAGTTGAGTCAACTACGTCGCATCAAAATGCTTCTAACCATGTTGGAGTGGAAAGAAACTTTATCTGAGGATGAAGAGAATCAAAAACGGTATATGGAAATTGAGCGTGATAGTAAAGAGAGTCATATTATCGTTAATTCTCCAAAACCAAATGATGCAAAAATCAACGAGTATAGTGAACGCCCGATACTGCCAAATCCACTCCAAGTGGCTGGAGAAGTAACAAGACCTAAAACTTTTACAGAGGGAATGAAACTGGAAGCTAGAGTGTTAGAAAAAAAGAAAAAGGGAAGTAAGGTTAAATACGAAATTTTCAATGAACATTATAATGAGGGAGAGAAAAAGTCTTTTAGCAAAATTCCAGATGAAGGGATGGTAATAGTTGAAATCAGGTCCTTGAAAGAAGATGGCAGCATTAATCACGTTAAGTTTGTCAGGACTATTGAATAGCTACTTATCCTAGTGCCTGCGTTTGTGAGAGCAATATTGCTTAATAGCCTTAAACTCACTATAACGATATGAAAGGTAGTCGTTTTTTAGAAAAAGCTAATGATCCTGGCCAAAACTGGGTGATGTATTTCCTGGTCGGTATTTTGGGCTTGGGCATCCTAGGCGATGGTATCCAGCTTGATTCTAGAAGACCTGGCTAGCTGGTTAGCGCAACAAATCGGTTTGCCAAAGTTGTTGGTGCAATGGGTAATGGTGGTCGCGATCGCAATCGAAACACTAGCAAAACAAGTATCCTGGCTCGAACACCAACCTCTGCCGCTGCAGTAATGCTTAGGAAGCCCTTTAGCGCTTCGCTGATTTCACACTGGATCTAAGAGCAATCTCGATGGGTGTCATGGACTCGTTCGAACAATTGGGATTGACTGGCGTATATTGCAAAGGAGCCTTCGGTGAGAGGCTAGCCAGCACCATACCGACCGAACCATGAGCCGTCATGCCAGTATAGTCAGCCATAACCTGCTGTGGCGTCCAGCCAGTGGGTAGCTGGCCATAAATACGGCGAATATGTTGAAAAAACTCCATCGGGTCATAGATATCATTCACATGAATCAGTTTGAAACTAATGCGATTACCAGAATACGTATCAGCAATTGCAACTGCCATGGCTTTAGTTTGGTCTGAATGCAGCAGCCAACAACGCTCTAAGCGATCAGCATGATGCTGGATAGCAACGCGACAAGGTTCTTCGCGACTAACCAGCAAAATCAAACCACGATGCTTGATAGGGGTGCGAGCATCAGCCAGCGTCTCAGGCTCTAGTTGTTTTAGACCTCTAGCAAATAACAGCACCGACAAGAGAAATATTAACAGGGAACCGATCGCCAACTGGATGGCGGCGGCTAACGCATTCTTATCGTTAAGGTCAGTAACCAGGGAAAACAAAACCTCCCAAACAGCACTTCCCAACACCGCTAGAAAAATAGACCCAATTAGAAAGGGTAACAAGGTTTCAGGATTAAAGAAAATAGACGCAGCTTTGGAAAAGGGCGATCGCATAGAATTTTCTGATCAAACGATATACCCAGTCTACTCTTAGCTTGGAAGACCCCTCTTCCAAGCTGATGGCTTAATAGAGGAGAGTAGATAAAACGATGCCATGGTAGATCGGCTGTGTATCTGGATGATTTTGATGAGACGCTATAGGAAACTCGGTTTAAGCTGGTGCGGTTTGCCGATGATTTTGTGGTGATGGGGCGTTCTCAGCGGCAGGTGGAGCAGGCTCAAGGGCAGGTGGCTAAACTACTGGATGCGATCGGGTTACAGCTCCATCCAGAGAAAACCAAAATCACGAATTTTGATCGAGGCTTTCGCTTTTTAGGTCATACCTTTGTCAAAAACCTTAGACAAAAACGGTAGAAGTACCCATTCGGGAGGTAGAACGGATTTTAGTGTTTGGTAATTGTCAGCTGACTACCCAGGTAATTTCGGTGTGTTTGGAACAGCGGATTACGGTGGTCTACTTGACCCAGATGGGGGATTATAAGGGCCATTTGTGGAGTGCTGAGGCGGCAGGGATGCAGGCGGTGATGGCGCAGTTTGAGCGGCAGCAAGATCCGGTATTTTGTCTGGAGACGGCCCGTGCCATTGTCACTGGCAAGGTACAAAATTCCAGACAATTGTTGTTACGGTTGAATCGCAAGCGAAAAATAGACATCGTTGCGGAGATAATTCAAGGGCTAAATAATGACCTGGAAGCGGTGGCCATCGCAAATGAAATCAATGGGTTGCGCGGGCATGAAGGTGCAGCTGCCGCGCGATATTTTAAGGCATTGGGCCAGCTGATTGTGAATCCAGGGTTTGGGTTTAAGGGGCGTCATCGTCGGCCACCGATAGATCCGACGAATTCGTTGTTAAGCTTTGGCTATACGCTGCTGCATAATTATATTTTGAGTTTGATTTTGGCGGAAGGGTTAACTCCGTATTTGGGGAATTTGCACGGGTCTGAACGCAAGCAAACGTTTTTGGCATTTGATTTGATCGAGGAGTTTCGGTCTGTCATTGTAGATGCCCTTGTCATTCGGTTAATTAATCGAAAATCGATTAGCCCGACGGACTTTACTTGGCCCAATCAGCAAGGGGGCGTTTACTTACAGGGAACAGCTCGAAAGTTATTTTTACAGCGTTTTGAGGATCGACTGAGTCAGCCTGTCTTGCATGAAGATGTTGTAGATATGGTGTCTTATCGGCGGGTGATACAGCTTCAGGTGAGGCGATATAAACAAGCTGTTTTGAATAATACAAGCTATGGCGTTTATCGTAGGCCAAATTGATGTTAGTGCTGGTGGTATATGACATTCCTGATGATAAGCGGCGAACTAAGCTGGCTGCGTTTTTGGAGGGCTATGGTCGTAGGGTGCAGTACAGTGTATTTGAATGTTTTTTGACGCTTCGAGAAATGGAGGGATTACATCAGGCGATAGAATGGCGGGTCAATGCAGATGAGGATGATGTTAGGTTGTATTGGATTGCTAAGGATGCGTTACCTAGGACGTTGACTATTGGGAGTTCACCGCCTGAGCCACTGCCCAGTGCGTATATTATCTAAATGTTAAATTTCGGCTAGTGGCTTTTTTGTACGTTATTATGTTGCCTATATGGGCCACGGGCCACTTCAGGTTGGACCTTGAAAACCTTATAGTTTCGTTGTGAAGTGGCGGGACCTTATTTCGTCAGGGTTTCGCTAGGCAATAATTGGGCTTCATGCTTTTTTTGAGTGTGGTTTAAGCTGTAGATTTCTGAAGTGGCGTTTTGCTATATTGGAATGACCGGCTGGCAAAGGCTCTGAAAAAGTGCCTTTCATTTCCAAAACCCCGCAAGGGGACGGAAACAATGGTAACTCAACAGTTTGATTAGTTCCTCTTTCATAACTTTCATTTCCAAAACCCCGCAAGGGGACGGAAACGCAAGTTATTGAACACATCAACCCATAGTAAAACAGCACTTTCATTTCCAAAACCCCGCAAGGGGACGGAAACACAGTAATAACAGCAATACCCACTAGACCTTTTGTCAACCTTTCATTTCAAAAACCCCGCAAGGGGACGGAAACAAAGAATGCATCACTCAAGTATAGGTCTAGGTCTAGGTCCTCTTTCATTTCCAAAACCCCGCAAGGGGACGGAAACCTGCAAGCGTATTGGTCCGGTCCTCTAAGGCTGCATTGACCTTTCATTTCCAAAACCCCGCAAGGGGACGGAAACCATCAACAACCATGGTTGCCCCGCGCAGGTAGGAATTATTCTTTCATTTCCAAAACCCCGCAAGGGGACGGAAACGCGATCGCGAAGCCGACAAGAAAAGTGGCAACGAACTTAAGTCTTTCATTTCCAAAACCCCGCAAGGAGACGGAAACATAATCGTCGGCAGGTACATCAAAAAACTGTGCCAAGGTTCTTTCATTTCCAAAACCCCGCAAGGGGACGGAAACTATAGATTCCTGTGATGGGGATCTCAGAAGGAAGTGCCCACTTTCATTTCCAAAACCCCGCAAGGGGACGGAAACTCGGAACACCATCAACTAGGCCAACTGTGAGTGTCTCGCCTTTCATTTTCAAAACCCCGCAAGGGGACGGAAACCAACATATTGCTGTTGTATAGCGGCTTCAAGGCATCTTTCATTTCCAAAATCTCGCTAGGGAACGGAAACGAGAATTAAATTGCCATAGGCAGCATTAGTTGCATTAGTCTTTCATTTTCAAAACCCCGCAAGGGGACGGAAACTCAAAACTCAACCCCCAAGGGGTTAGGAAAAGGGCTGCTACTTTCATTTCCAAAACCCCGCAAGGGGACGGAAATGCTAGAAGTTCCAGTTTGACCAGGGTCTTGAGAAAGTACTTCTTTCATTTCCAAAACCCCACAAGGGGACGGAAACCCAGAGCTATTACCCACAATGGGAAACTCTCCCGAAACGTCTTTCATTTTAAAAACCCCGCAAGGGGATGGAACTGGTTGGGAAGCCCATGGTCGAAGGGTTTAGAGATAGTCAGTCTTTTATTTCTAAAACCTCGCAAGGGGGCAAAATGCGTAGAACTGGTTGCATCAAAAATAGGGCATACGCACTGCGTACACCCCTATCAAGCAACTCCAATACTCACTCACCTACGAGACACCACCAATACAACAGCGTTCCGATCGCGTCATTATTACGAAAGATTTGACTATGGGCAATGATTGATAGTTATGCCTGAGTCTTGTGCTTAAGAGAGTTGCCGCCAAGGATAGAGATTCCTACTAAGGCAAAGATGGAGAGCATGGGCTCTGGCACATCAGCTGATTCAGATGGGGCAATCTCAATCAAGTCAATGGTAGCATCGATTTCTTCAGGGCCGGCAATCGCTAGCTCAATGGCACCCACATTGGTGAAGTCGGCATTGCCAACAAAGTCAGAAAAGAGAAATCCTGCGGTTAAGGGAGAGGAGTTAGCAACAGGAGTATCAAAGATTTGGGCAAGGCTTGAGGTGTTGTTATTGGTATCATAGACTGTAAACGCAAGCTCTAAGCCAGCAAGGTCAGCAGAGAGAATATCTAGAAAAATCCCGTCTAGGTCCGTACCCCCACTTTGGGTAATGTCAATCCCACCTAAGCCTATTGAATCAACTGTAGTCGGATCGTCATTGCCGTCCCAAACAATTGACCCAGCTCCAAGAGTGTCTACATTATTACTAAAACTGAGTACACCATTATCTACTCTTAAGCGGGTTTCCAGAAAATTGTCTGCATTTCCCAATGCTTCTAGATCCCGAAATCCACCTAAAATACTGCTATTAGGACCAGTCTGACTACTAGAGGGTATAAAACCAGAAATATCTAGAAGCCCAACATCTTGTGTGGCTGAAAAGTCATCCAGTATAATCGTTCCCGCCTGAGCACTACCTGTTCCGAGTAGTATTGCAATGATTGGGCTGCCCAAAAGCAGCCTAAAGCTGTTACGCATATTATAAAACCTCCAAGTAAAGACGTTACTTACTCAAGGGATGAAATAGATGTGGGAGCATATCTACATTCATCCCTGCCTTAAGCGGGGATATTTTGATTCACGATATTTCTACTAATCGTAGAGTGATCTTCTTACTGTAGACATCAGAAGATTCACGATTTCTCTAGAGGGTTTTGTCGTTTAATCTTCACCAAAAATTGATGTTGGAGGCTAGGCTGGCAATTTTAGGAAGCAAACACTACACATCAGGACTTATTATCCGGTAGCCACTCAGTGAGATCTCGCTCCTCAACCAACCTTTACGGTTCACCCTAATCCTTTGGGGATATGCGGAGCACTGCGATGGTGTTAGATAAGACGTCATTACAAAACCACCTACTGTTCCACGGGAGCTTGGATTCGTAAACGGTACAGCACACGCTATTTTCTGCAACAAGAATGTGGCATTCAGGGATGGGCGGCTTGTTATTTGGGCAAGACTAACTGCTCCTGCCTTACCTCATCTTGATTGTTTACTCAATCTCGGTAGTAAAGGGCAGTCGCATATAAACACCCTGGGGATCGTTGAGAGTCTTTAACAACGTGAGATCTTCCCGGAGCTGTATCAATTCTTGAGAAATGGGGTCTTGCGCCCAGGGTAGCTTGGCCACTATCCCTGCTCCAAAGATGCTTTCAAATAGTTGTTCTTCAAAGCTGGGGGGCTTGGGCAGTTCTTCTACCTGCCAGTCGTCTAATTCGGCTGCTTCGGCAGCGGCTGCGATCGCATCCTGCAATCCTCCTATCTGATCTACCAAATTCGCCGCTTGGGCATCGGTGCCTGACCATACCCGACCCTGGGCGACCTGGTCAATTTCTGCTTTAGGTAGTTCACGCCCGTCGGCAACTAATTCTAAAAAGCGATCGTACAGAGTGTTGACAAAGCCCTGCTGCAGCTTCAGTTCATCTTCACTCTGGGGGCGACTAATGGTGTTGATATCTGCCAGTTTGGCTGTTTTGATCACATCCCAGGTTACCCCGTTACGGTTGGCGATCTCTTTAAAGTTGAGCCGTAGACCATAAACACCAATTGAACCCGTAATGGTACCGGGGGTGGCAAAAATCTGATCGCCAGGGGCGGCAATCATATAGCCTCCTGAGGCGGCGAAGTTGCCCATAGAAACAATGACGGGTTTTTCGGCAGCTAAAAGCTCTACCTCACGGGCAATGATCTCGGATGCGATCGCGCTGCCCCCAGGGCTATTGATCCGCAGTACCACCGCTTGAATATCATCATCGTGGCGCACCTGACGCAGCGTGTCGGAGAGACCGCCTGAGGTAATCAGCCCCGGTGCAGAACTATCACTATCCACAATCTCGCCACTGGCATAGACCACCGCTACCGTGTCTTTGCCGGTCTCCGGACGGAGAATCTGACTGTAGCGATAAAGACTGATTTGGGTAAAATCGTCTTCGTCTTCTACCCAGTCTGCATTGGTTTGCTTAGTCAGTTCCCTCAGTTCGGATACAACATCATCATAAAAGGCCACATCATCAATTAACCCAGCGGTCTCGGCCTCGGCAGCAGGCAACAACCCTTGATTTTCAGCAATGGCCTGCATGGTCTCAGGAGTGGTTTCTCGGGCCTCACTGGAGGTGGCTAAAAACTCTTGCCACAGATCCGTCAGCAAGGCCTGGGTTTGTTGTTTCTCTTCTGGGCTGCTGGTGGAGCGGGTAAAGGGTTCAATGGCTGACTTATAGCGACCGGCCCGCAACACCTGCACACCCACACCATATTTACTTAGGGCTCCGGCGAGAAACTGAATCTCGGCGCTGAATCCGTTTAATTCAATCAGGCCCGCTGGATTTAGATATAACGAGTCTGCCACCGAAACTAAATAATAGTCGCGTTCACCCCAGACGGTGTTGTTGGCTAATACCGGTTTGCCGGAATCGGCTTTAAATTTTTCCAAGGCTGCCCGGATTTCTTTGAGGGTGGCAAAACCAGCATTGGTATTGCCGGTGAGGTAAATGCCGGTAATATTACTATCCTTGGCGGCAATCTCAATTGCTTTTAAGGCACTGTTGAGAGAAATGGCTCGATAGGTGCTGCCGTAAAGGGTTTCCTCTAGAACAACACCGGGGCCTGAGAAAGGTACCGCGTCAACAATGTCGGTGGATAGGTCAAAGACCAATATCGAATTTTTCTCAACCTCAGGTTCAGCCTCAGTGGTGGCGGAGTTGATGAAAAAGCTTGCCAGTCCAAATGCCCCCACTCCTAGCAGCGCTACTAGGCTGAACAAACCAACTAGGGTGCCAAGGGCACTAGCTGCTGCATATTTGAAGAAGTCTCGCATGGTGGGATGTGGGCAATGGTTAGGAAGTCTGGCTTAAGCCTGACTATTCTATGGTAAGCGCTGTAGAACCTGACTGTGCTTAAGGGCTTTAAGATTTCCTTGTCCGGTACAAAAAAGCGCTGTTTTGAGTTCGGCAATCAGGATATCGGCCAGGGTGTCCAGGGCGGCTTCGGAATGGTCGGCGGCTTTGAGGAATGGTAGGGCCATACCGGCGATGTCTGCACCCAGGGCCAGGGTTTTGGCCACATCCAAACCGTTGCGAAGTCCACCGGAGGCAATCAGGGGGATGTCGGGTGCGATCGCCCGGACGCCTAGAATACAGTCAGCTGTGGGTATGCCCCAATCGGCAAAGGTTTGCCCCAAGCGACGCTGCTTGACGTCCTCGGCCCGCTCGCTTTCTACCCTGGCCCAGGAGGTTCCCCCCGCTCCAGCGGTGTCGATGGCTGAGATGCCAATATTAATGAGTTTTTGGGCCAGACTGCCGGAAATGCCATTACCGACTTCTTTGGCGATCACCGGCACCGGCAATTGGGCGCAGAGGGTTTCAATTTTGGTCATCAGCCCGCTAAAGTCGGTATCACCTCGGGTCTGGACACATTCTTGCAACGGATTGAGGTGCAAAATCAGTGCGTCCGCTTTGAGCCAATCTACCACTCGCTGACAATGGTCTAACCCATAGCTATAGTTGAGCTGCACTGCGCCCAAATTAGCCAGCAGTAGCGCATCTGGTGCGTAGCGACGGATATCAAAGGTGGAGGCTAATTCTGGCTTTTCCACCGCCACTCGCTGAGAGCCCACCCCCATGGCCAAGCCAAATTTTTGAGCCGTAACGGCCAGACGCTGGTTAATCAAACGGGCCTGTTCCGTACCACCGGTCATGGAGGAAATCAATAGCGGTGTGGCCAAAGGTTTGCCTAGAAATGTCGTACTAATGTCCACCTGGTCATAGTGCAGTTCAGGCAGTCCACAGTGGAGAAAGCGATATTTTTCGAGACCAGTGGTGATCTGATGACATTGCACATTGTCCTCCAGACAAATGCGCAGATGGTCCGCTTTGCGATCCTGAATGGTTCCAGGGTTCGTCTTGTCCACGCTGATAGTTTGGCCCACGGCGTATGCTTACTTTTTGCTTATCTTTCCTTATCTAAAGTAATCCCTCGGTTGAATCAATAATCGTTAGTCAACGATTATTCATGCTATATGCCAGGGTATTTTGGCTACATCTACAGGCGGCCCCCACGTTTCTTACTCAGAATTCAACAATTGTTGTGTAAAGCACAGATGAAGCCTAAATGTCTTTACATAAGAACAATACAGCTCAAAGCAAGAGTTTATGCCTGCTTTGGAACAAGATGGTGAATTAAGCATCTTGTTATTCCAGGGTAAGGCTAGTGATTTAACCCGATGGGCCAACTATGGGATGAATACCGATGGTGACCCGATGTGTAGATGCTTATCCATCATCGATATCAGGGTTACAAAAACTATCTAGAAAGGCGGTTGTTGATTGTTTGGAATGGTTTGACCAGTGCTTAAGGTCAAGCGGTTTCACGATGTGGCGATGCCAAAAATTATTAGACACGAACAATTATTGGAAAGGACTATGAGGGATATCGCTAGGAACTTTCAGGCACTACCGCTGGTGTCCTGGATGATATGGATGGCCGTAGCGGTAATTGCAGCTCCAGTGATGGCCTTACCTGTAGAAGGGACTCCAGAATCGGCAGAGTCCGAAAATCTTACTTTATTATCCCAATTGTTGGCGGGTATCAAAGACCAAGCGCCCGCTGATGCAGAGTCTGATGAGACCGTACCTGATGAGACAGCGCCTGATCAGGGCGAGGCTGCAACGGTGCAGGGCGGGGTGGTTGAAAATGCGGCGGCGCAGACTGCTACCGATGTATTCTTTTTGGCCCAGGAAGATACCAGTGAACTGGCTGCACCGTCAGCTCCTTTTTTCTTTGATGACAGCTCCGTCGGAGAGCAGGAACCTGGGGTGCTGGCTCCGCTCTCGGGTTCAGAATCACCAACGGATGGCATGACAGAGGGGGAATTGGTGGAGCTTGAGGGGCCTTTAACGCCTCCCTCTCTAAAGTTACAAACTGCGGCCATTCAAGAGGGGGATGATTTTTCGGCCCGAGCGCGGGTATATGGTCACTATTTTTTTGAGTCCAATGTGGCGGTGGTTGGGGCTGTTGATCTGTCCACAGGAAATGCCTTTTCGGATACTGACTCCACAGGGTTTAATGTCAGCGAACTTTATGTCGTTGCTTCGCCTCCTAATTTGCCCAGTCTGCGCGGGGCCGTGGGTCTGATCGAGCTGACGTCCTTTTTTGATCGTAATAGTTTTGCTAAAGATAGTCTGACCCACTTTATTAATCCGGTTTTTCAGACGAATCCTGCCCTGGCGGCAACCCAACTAGAGTCCCAGCCCGCTGCCCTCTTGCACTGGCGACCCATTGATGAGGTCATTCTCAAGGCGACTACTTTTTCATCAGGCGGTTTTGATGATTTAAACTTTGATGCCTTTGCCGGTGAACTGGGTATTAACGTTGGCAATTTGATTGTGCGTGGCACCTATGTGACGGCCACTGATGATGGTGACCGTGATGGCATCCCCGAGAGTTTTCAGCTGGGCCGTAATGGTGTTTTTGGTCCCCAGGAAGGGGATCGTGAAGAGTCTTATGGCATTAATGCTGAGTGGTTTATCCCCGAACTGAATGCGGGATTATTTGGTCGCTATGGTCATCACCGCAATACGGATTTAGATATTTCTGGAGATACCTATAGTTTTGGGGTTAATTTCCTGGATTTGTTTATAGACGATGATCGCTTTGGCATCGGCTATGGTCGTCAGCTCAGCGATGATGATCGGCGACAGGGAGATCGGCCTGATGTGTTGGAAACGTTCTACGACATTCGGCTGGCTCCCAATGCCAGGGCTGCTGTGAGTTTACAACTGCGGGATGAGTTTTCTGAGGCGATTCTGGGCGTCCGCATTCGGGCTGATTGGGATTTATTAGAGCTTTTTGATTGATCTTGTGGGTTTTGGCTCCCTGTCCTACTGCTTAAGGATGCGGTGGGCTTAAGGATTTAGTGGGCTATGCCCACCCTACCTCTCTCAACGTACGGACGTTGCTTGCAACGTCTCTCCGCCAAAATATAGGAAGCATGATTGTTATGAACTGGTATCGTCGCACGCTAGGGTTATGCCTGGGCTTGAATTTATTGACTGCTACGCCGCTGATGTTGGCTCAACCTGCATTGGCTCAGCTGCCTAATTTGGAAAATCAGCCTGCTTTAGTGCAAGAAGGCTATGTGCTGTTTGAGCGGGGCTGGATTGCTCCGGCTCTGGAGACGTTTCGTCAGGCGGTTCAGCAGTATCCTAATTCTGTGCCGGCGCAGCTGGGGTTAGCTCGGTCCTATTTGAAACTGGGCCAGGATGCGAATGCGTTTGAGGCATTTCGACGGTTGCTGGTGTTGGAGCCTACTAATATTGAAGCCCTGGAGACTTTGGGAGTATTGGGCACCTATCGACCAGAGTGGCGCAGTGTGGGGATTGAGTCGCTGACGACATTGCTGGCCCAGCCGGGCTACGAGCAAAATGGGGAAGTGCGATCGCAACGTGCCCTGCTGTTGTTCTATGAGGGTCGCCTAGTTGAGGCCGTCGCTGACTATGACATTGCCCTGGAGCAAAATCCGACCTGGGCGACTCAGGTGGGTGCCGCCCAGGTATTTGCCTATGGTGGCCGCTCTGCCCAATCGGTTGAGTTGTTTGAAAGTTATATCAATGCGGGCCAACGTCTGACGGTTTTTGAGGCCCAGGCCTATAGTTTTGCCCTGCGGCGGCAGGATAATCCTGGCCAGGCCATCGCAGTGCTCACAGCATTTCTAGATGCCAATGGTGATCCAACTGAGCAGGCCCAGATTAAAGCAGACTTGGCGACTTCCTATGCGGCTAATCGCGAATATGAGCAAGGGCTAGCCTTGCTGGATACGATCCAAGGACAGCCGTTAGTGGTGGCGCGGGCGCTGCGGGGGATGACGTTTTATACTGATACGCCAGTTGTGCAGCAGCGGGCGATCGCGGCTTATAAAGCGGTCCTCTCCAGTTCTAGTCTGACGGTGGGAACGGCCCGTGAGGCAGCAGCGGCCCTGGGTAGCTATCCCAGCAGCCAGCCGACTACCTTGGCCACCTATCGACAGCTGGCAGCCCAGTACCCCGACGACGTGAGTCTCTATGTACAGACCAGTATTTGGGAGAGGCAGCTGGCTCAAATTTCGGCTCAGGAACTGCGACAGCGGTTGTTGGCTGTCAACTTACCTGAGAACCCTATCCAGCTGCGGTACGTTGCCAGTAGCTTAGCCCGTCTTGATCCCCCTGATGCAGAGCTGATCACGTTTTATCAGGAGGTGCTGGCCGTGACTGCAGCCGAGCCCTTTCTGCACTATCGTCTGGGGCAGATTTACCTGCAGCAAAATCAGCTAGACCTGGCCCAGGAGCAGCTGCAGCTGTATGCCGGGGATGATCCAGCTGTGCTGCTATTCCAGGCTGAACAGGCTCGCCGCCAGGATGATATCGACACCAGCATTGCGATCTATCAGCAGCTGATTAATGACCCTACCAGTAACAATGAGGTGGTGACGGGTGCCCTACAAGGCCTGGCGGGCATTTATCAGGGACAGGGACGTTATGCCGAGGCGCTAGCCCTGTATGAAGAGATTATTGCCCTCAATCCTGGCAATGATGCCAAAATTCTGGGGCAAACCAGTTTGGCCTACCAGGGTAAATTTATTGCGGTGGAGACGGCGGAATCGGTTCTAAACCAGTGGTTAGCCAGTCACTCTGCCAATGATACTCCCCCTGAACTCTACAGCTTGGTGGGTTCCCTGCCAGCTGATCCGGCCCGTAGTCAGCTGTATGACACCTTACTGGCTATCAACCCCAGATCGATTGCGGTTCGTCAGCGGCAAATCCAAGTTCTGGCCATGACCGATCCAGATGCGGCGAATCAGGCGGCAGCGCAACTGGTGGCTGATAATCCTGATGCTCCAGAGGCTTATTTGCTCCAGGGGCAGATTGCTCAAGATACTGACGATCTCTCAACGGCAGCTGCGGCATACAATACTCTGCTGGAGCGTAACCCGGAGCAGTTTGATGCCATCGTGGGCTTGGCTGGGGTGCGATTCCGTCAGCTGCGCTATCAAGAAGCCCGGCGCTTGTATGATCAGGCGATTGAGCTGGCTCCGGATGATATCAATCTACGTCAGGCCTCCATTAGCTTAACGGTGGCGCAAGATCGGCCATTGCAGGCTCTAGAAGAGATTAGTGCATTGCAGAGTCGGGTGCCCAACAGTATTGGTTTAGAACGCCAGGAGCTATTGATTCAGGAGAGGCTGTTGCTGCATCGAGGGTTCCAGCCTGTGTGGGAGCGTTATTAATGGTGGGGGGCACCCAGGCGGCAGTTGAGCTTGAGGCCAGTGTGCGAGCACGAGGACGTTGTCCTAGGGTCTGACACTGGGCTAAGTGGCAACTAATGACGCTGAGAACCATTTTTATTTGTTAAGACAGTAACACCAGGCCAGACCAAAGGATGGGACGAAAATGTTGTCTAGAGCGGTTTTGAGATGGATAAAGCGCTGGGGCTGTCTGGCGCTTGTGGGGTTTATTGTTAGTATTTTGATTTCTAGCTGTGTGATTCCGGTGCGATCGCAAGCTGCCTATGAGCTGCCCACCCAGATGCCCACCACAATTAAGGTTGCGACGGCGGCCTTAGGGGTTGACCGTCCTTTTTTTGAAACAACCTGGCAGCGATATCGCGATCGCTTTATTCAAGCCGATGGTCGCGTCATTGACTGGGAAAATGACGATCAGCGTACAACCTCCGAAGGTCAGGCCTATGCCATGCTCCGAGCATTGTTGATTGATGATCCAGAGACCTTCGATCAGGTACTGCGATGGGGCGAAGAAAACCTGGCCAGATATGATGCTGACGGAGCCTTGATCGATCATCTTTGGGCCTGGAAGTGGGGACCGGATGGAGCCCCTGGTGAGGCGGAAACCTGGGGGATTTTAGATCCCAACTTTGCCACTGATGCCGATATCGATGCGGTAACTGCCTTGATCATGGCTGCCCGCCGTTGGCAAAAGCCTGACTATTTGGATCTGGCTCAAATAAAACTCAACGATATTTGGGAGTTTTCGACTGCTGATATCTCTTTGCAGGATGAATTATCAGGGCGCTATCTGTTACCTGGTCCGCTGGAGGCGTTCCATCCATCTCCCGAAGTTTGGTACCTGAACCCGTCCTACATCGCTCCCTATGCCTTTCGTCTCTTTGCTCAAATAGACGACCAACGAGACTGGTTAGAACTCGTACACACCGGCTACCGCATGCTGGAAGAGAGTGCCAAAATCTCGGAGCTAGGATTACCCAGCGATTGGGTTTTACTCCACAGTGAAGCTCCCCACTACCGAGAGTTACCCGACACCGCCTTGATCAAAAGTATCTATGGCTTTGATGCCTATCGTGTTTGGTGGCGGGTGGCCCTAGATTTAGCCTGGTTTCAAGCGGCACCAGCCGGTCACTATTTGAGCGATCATTTACCGTCCTTGTTAGACATGTGGCGACAGTCTCAACAGCTACCGGCTCAAATTGATCTAGCCGGTCAGGCCATGGTTGATTATGGAGCCACGTCCCAATATGCCATGGTTTATCAGGCTGCGCGTCATCTAGACACTGACGCCGCTGAGTCAATCCGCGCTAACACATTAGCCCTGGCAGATCCTAACGATTTTTGGGATGGAGATTCCGCGTACTATACCCAAAATCTGGCCTGGCTGGGTTTATATCCCCCAGAGTGGGTACCAACAGACTGGCTCAACTCGCCGACCTGAATCCCCCTATATTGGCTTTAACAGCTCTACCGTATCCTTGGCATCCATTGGCATTAGCTGCACATTCACTAGTTCTTCTCGGGCGGTGGGTAACGATTTGCCAATAAAGTCAGGGTGAATGGGGAGCTGTCGATGGCCTCGATCAATCAACACGGCCAGGCGGATCAGATCAGGTCGACCATACTCCAGCACAGCATTGAGGGCGGCGCGGATGGTCCGCCCACTAAAAATGACATCATCCACCAAGACAACCTTTTTCCCAGTCAAATCACAGGGCAGCTTGCTTTTGGCGGGTGTGCGGGTCCCGATTTTATCGAGATCATCGCGATAGAAGGTAATATCGAGCGCTCCCACCGGTATTTGAATGCCCTCCAGCCGTTCCATTTGCTGGGCCATGGTGTGGGCTAAGGGCACTCCGCGGGTATGGATACCCACCAGTACTAGATCGGTTAAATGGTCTGTACGTTCAATGATTTCAGAGGCCAAACGGTTTAGGGTACGGCGAATCGCCTCTTCGGAAAGAATTTCAACTACCTGATCGGCCATGGTGTAAGGCACAAAGTGAAAGCGGTTTATACGGTTGCTATTTCAAAAAAATAACTAAAAATAGCCGTTACGGCTGGGATGAGGATAAATCAGCACCTCACGGATTCAGGCCTCAAGCGGCTAGGCAAAACCTAGTTTAATAACCATAGCTGAGACTCCACCCTTGGCAAGCCTCAAACCATAAAATTTGTGTCTTCACCTTGAGCTGCTTGCCAACTGCGAGCATCGTAATATAGCTCTTCAAGCGAAATCTTGTAGAGTGTTTCCCGTAGCTTTTCTTGGAGCCGCCGCCACAGGGTAAGTGTTACCCAATCCTCTGCTTTTTCAGGCGCTGCCAATTCTAATGGGGTAATTGGTTCGCCAACCGCATCTAGAATTTGACCGAGAGAAATTTGGCTGGGTGCCTTGGCCAGGCGATAACCTCCCCGTGACCCTCTCACCGATTCAACTAGGCCTGCTCGACGTAGCTGAATTAGTAATTTTTCTAAGTAGGGAGCGGGTAGATTTTGGCGCTGAGCAATTAGTTTGACCGGTGCTAAATGGGGTTGCAAACTCAAATCGAGCATGGCTTTTACACTGTAGTGTCCGCGGGTTGTAAGTTTCATGGTTAGGGCGGAGACTCAGCCAAGTTTAAGGTTTAGAAACGTGTGAATCTGAACTGAGGTCAATAGGATAGGCCAGGGAGAATCAGAGAAAAGTTAACATAAGAAGCCTGCCTAATGATTCTCTTCTAAAGAAATTACTAGGTAAATCAACTCTTAATACAATTATCAAGAAATAAATTCAAACAGTGTGCAAAAACGCATTTGAATCATGTATGATTCTGCTCGTTATATGTTTTCTAAACGTGTTCGCGTTAGAGATGTGGGTGAATGGCTAAACCGTCAAATTCGAATCCATTAACTGGTAAGATACTACTCAAGAAAGTTAAAGACTTAGAGCATCTCTCTAGAGAGGAGAAAGCCAAAGCCTGTGGCTATTACACGGTGACTAAGAATGATGTTGTCCGTGTGAATATGATGAAATTTATGAATGCGCTGATTGATGCTGAAGGTATTCAATTAGACAGTATTCAAACAGGTAATGGTCGCGGCGGTCGTAGCGCCAGCTATCGAATTACTGTGCAATCGAACGGGAATTTATTGATTGGGGCTGCTTACACAAAGCAGATGGGTTTAAGGCCTGGGGATGAATTTGAAATTTCCCTAGGTCGTAAACATATTCGTTTGAAGCAGCTCAATGTCGATGACGATGATGATAATGACGATGATGATGAATAAGTGATGGTTAATCATGTCATCATTAGTAGGCTGAATTTCTAGCTTTAATTCAGAAATATTATGGGGTTGCCAGTAGTTTTAGATGTGGCCCTGGGGTTGATATTTGTTTATATGGCCCTGGGTTTGATTGCTAGTGAGGTACACGAGATTGTGAGTACTCTCTTGCAGTGGAGAGCCGAACATCTCAAGTATTCGATTGAACAGCTGTTGGCAGGGGGGCAGCTAGCCGATCGACGGGCGGCAAGAAAGCTAGCCGATCAGCTTTATAGCAGCCCTATGGTGCGTGACTTAAACTATGAGGCTCAAGGTGTCATTGCTCGTTCTGCCCGACGGTTAATCCATGCTGCGGGTCGTATTTATCGGCTTGTTAGCCGTACCCGTAATGTATTTGGGACCGAAACATCTGGTCCCTCGTATATTCCGTCAGAGGCGTTTGCGACAACATTGATGGATACGCTGCAGTTGGAAGGGTTGCAGAAGTCAATTGTCGAGGCCCGTCTTAAACGGTTGCTGCAGGAACGAATCATGCTGCCTTTGGGGGATACGCTTCACACGTTGCGGGCAGCTGTTGGCGATGGTGCTCTGTTGGATGTGGAGTTGCGTAACCTGGAGGCATCCCTGGAAAAAATATTTACCGACTATCGCACCGGGCGTACAGAGCTAACTCAAATTGCTGATCGAGTGCTAGCAGAGCTGGATCATTTTGCTGATCAGGGGGCTCAGGTGTTACCTGAGAGTTATGGGGCAACTCAGGCTTTTGTTCGTCGCCTGGGGTATTTGCGATCGCAGTTATCCGGCGGTATGGATTTGGCTGAAGGGCTGGTCCGACAGCTGCAGCCTAATCTCAAAGAATTACTGTCCCTACTCACTTACCCTAACGATCCTCGTTCTAACGAGCTGGCTTACATCCGCAAAAACCTTGAAGGTAAATTGCCCCTCAAGCTACAGGAAAGTCTTGGCCTGTTAGCCGAACGGGTTAGCCGTCGTACCGATGCTGCAGAAGATCAGCTCAAAATGTTTCAGACCGAAGTAGAGCAGTGGTACGACCGGGGTATGGATCGCGCTTCGGGGGTATACCGTCGCAACTCAAAAATTGTGGGTATTTTGATTGGGGTTGCGATCGCGGCCATTGTCAATGCCGATACCTTCTACATCGCCAATCGACTAACCGTCGATGAAGCGGTCCGCACCAGTGTTATCCAAACGGTTAATCAGGTATCCCTAGAGGCAATGGCATCGCCATCAGAGGATAGCGGTGCCCTCAGGGATGACCTCCAGTCCTTGGGTAATGCCGTACAAACCACACTTTCAGACTATGCACTGCCCATTGGTCGTTCACCCAAGCTACTGGCCACCCAAGCGGTTCTAGAAGCTGACTGGCCTTTTCCGATTCCCCGACACTGGCTAGGCTGGGTGGTCACTGGAGTAGCCATTTCCATGGGATCTAATTTCTGGTTTGATGCGTTACGACGGGTGACATCAGTCCGGTCGTCAGGGGCTAAACCGACTACCTCGACGACGACTGCTGATCGTCCATAACCGGTAACCACACCACAAAAACTGTCCCCCTCTCATCCATTGATAAACATTGATGTAAAGGGGGGGGGACCCATGGCAAAGGAGGGTCTTGACTGAAAATGGGGCTGACCAAATCTATTGCCCCCCCCATTTGAGTGACCAAATCCTTAGCAATTGCCAACCCCAGACCGGTACCAGAAATGGTGCCCTGGGACTGTATGCCCCGATAATGCCGAGAAAATAAGTGCTCTTGATCCTCAAGCGGTATGCCTGGGCCACCATCACCAATAACAATTCCTAGATAACCTTCCTTTTCCACGCCGCCTAACAGCCAGACCCAGGCATTAGGAGGCGAATATTTGAACGCATTATCTAATAAGTTAGCAACGATTTCCTGCAGTGCCTGAGCATCAACCATTACTAACTGCTCAGAAAAGTTTTCGATAGGTGAATGCCAAAACTGCCGATTGCGCTCACTAGCGGCAGCCACAGTCACCATAATTAGGGGGTGCAGCACATCTCCCAAAAACTGGGGACCAGGTTCCAACGAACGGCCTAATGCCGGTAAAAGCGGCTTTGGAGTAGCTTCATTTCCGTCTGATAACAACGGAGGATTAGCCTCCTGAGCGATATCAGCATCTCCAATATCAACGGCTGCATCAAAATCGGTCACTAGTTCATTCAGGTGCTGACTTTCTCGGACTATGCCATCTGCGAGCCGATAGTTAGGATCATCTTGAGAAAGCCGCCGCCGCATTAATTTCCCGAACGTGCCAATAGCCGTCAAAGGATTGCGAAACTGATGCAACAGGTTGTGAAAAACTTCCGATTGTTCTCCCTGTAAGGTTTGCTTTGTCTCTAGTCGTTGACGTAGCCACTGATTTTGCCGATCCAAAAAGCAGCCAGCCGCCAAGCCGGTCGAAACCGTCTGTAAATACTGCTGTTCGCTGGCTTGCCAGGGGCGATCAGAACGCAGCATCACCAGGACGCCCATGACGATCTCTTGATGCATAAGAGGGACTACTAGTCGCTCTACACCCATATCTGGATCAGGGCGCTCAATTCCAGCTAACTCCCCTGGAGATAAGGTATTGATTACCGATGGAGGCAGCGCAATCTGTTGGCTGGTTGGATCTAGTAAATCTTGAAAATCACTGGACTCTGGCACCTGAGCAATGGGAACCAATATTGGCTCAGACTCCTGATTTACACCCAGGGTAAGATAAACAACAGACGACACCTCGCCAAACGTGCGGCGCAGTAATTCCAGGTGAGCCTGACATAAATCTACTAATTCGGCACTGGCTGGCATAGTCTAGCCTTGAATCGGTCAATGGAGCAGTCCTTAGGTTATTTTCCCCGTCCGGACAAATTTACATAAATTTTAATTTTTATCAAGATAATCAGAAACTTTATAGAGGGTCGTATTGCCCTTAACTTTGGAGGATGGTAGTGACCAGCACACTTTCAGAATACACACCACAATTTTAAAAGAAGTTGAAAATCTAAGGCACAACCGATATACTTTGCTGGGTTAAGTGTTTTTGTAACTATCAATACACGAATCCACTACTCAAACTATCGATGGGAGGTCAAGCAACTTGGCACGGAGACGCAAGCGTAAAAGCCGTCGTCGCCTCGAAGGGCGTCGTATTTTAGAATCAGTTCCTCAGTACAGTATCGAGAGTGGAGAAGCTAAGCCGGTTACGGCGGCTCGTAATTTTATCCATTCTGAGGGTATTCAACCACCTGCTGTATTACTGGTTAAGCGTAACGAGCATACCACCGACCGGTACTTCTGGGCAGAAAAGGGATTATTCGGTGCTCAGTATGTCGAAGAAAACCACTTCTTATTTCCTAGTCTTCGAGCCTTGATCGGCGAGGAAGAAGAAGTCGTTCTTGGCTAGAAGGGAAGGTGAAGTACGAGATAGTACTTCACCAGTTCAAACAAAACCTCTAAAAGATTACCAGGGAGGCGTAACATTTGTGCCTCCCTTTTTAGTGGAGATGTTGCTAATAGGTATTTTGCTCTGTTTTGCAGCAGGTCATTCAAATTTTAGTTGAAGTTATGGCTCAGATTTGAAGGGAGCTTGAGACCTCAGCTGAATCAATTCATCCCGATGACCACGGACAGTTAGTGTACATCCCTGTTCAGTATCATCAATGCGAAAAGCAATTTGTTCTTCCCGTTTAGCTTGTTTCCAATAGGCAATAGCGGCCACTGGGGCTAATAAGACCAGAATGAAAAACAGCGCGCCATAACCGCTAAATAGAGTGGTTAACACCAGGGCAAAGCACATTAGTGCAACAGCGGCTAGAAAAGCTAGAAAAATTGCCAGAAAAACGCTGGGTCTGACTAAGCCTGTCAATGTTATCCAGTCATCTGAATCTGGAGTTGCTGAGGCTAATGTATAGGCGCGATTTTGAAAATAATTAAGTAGCTTTTGGTGCAAGACATCTGGTGATTGCTCCGTTAAAAATTCGGCTACTTCGGTTCGATCTTTAGTAGCTGCCTTAATAAAAAAGAACAACCCAACTCCTAACAGCATAGTTAGGAAAAAGGTTGATTGACTGACTGTACTTTCCACAACAGCTATCCTTAGCAAACAAAAAACAACTACTGAGCCACATTGACTATACCCCAGTAGCTGCTCAGTAGCTGTTGCTGATACGTTTCACCAGTAAAATACTGGTGCCGCTAAAATTACGAACTCATAGCTCGACGCCTAGGCGTAGTGTTTCGCTGACCTAGAATGTAGCGCTGCCAAAGTTCAGCAAGTTCTCTTGCTTTTGTTTGCCAATCAGGACGCAAGCGATACATTCGGCGAGGACGACCGCGACCTTCAACCTTTTTCCAATAGCCCATGATGGCCCCCTGGTTTTCTAAGAATTTGAGGGCGCTGTAGAGTACTGTATCTGACAAACGATAGTCAGGATACTCATTCTCTATGGCATGGATAAGTTCAGTGCCGTAAGAATCGCGACGTATGAGCACTGACAGCACATAACAAACCGCTAACTCTTTATTGAGATATAGAGGCGGGGGATCTTCAAAAAACTGATAAATGTCCTCAAACTTCATGGTGTATTGCTCCGGCTGCAATAGGGATGGGTTTAAAACAGCTTAATTACCGATAATTTATTGGATGGAGCGTTAATTATGATTGGTCCCACCTGATGGAGGTATAAATTGAACTTTTAAGGACTCTGCCCTTTTCAAGCTCAATGACTGACACTGATTCCTTGATTCAGAAGGGGGCAACAGAAATCTGACTTGAATATCAAACTCAACATTAACACCCACTTTTGGGAATGTTCCTTGAAATTAAGTTAAAACCCGCAGTGCACTGTTCTCACTTTGGTATTTCGTTAAAGGATTTTATTAAAAAATCTAAGCTTTATTTTAGACGCTAAAAAATGCTTAGTGGAATCACCGCCTTATATAGTTACTATCCGCAAACAAAATATAGAATTGCTTGAGATTTGATCATAACTACCTGTTTGGAGCGGTTAACTAGGCTCAAAAGAGTCAGTTAGTTCTGATAAGTCTATTGAATCCGTGCTTATGGCTCTTCTCGTGGCGAGTTTGGTTCAGAGGCCTGAGTTTGAAATAGAGGTTGGCCGTTCAGGCTAGCCACGAGTTCGAGGGCTAAGGGGCCCGTAGTAAAAATTTGCCTGCCTGCAACGGCTTCAATTTCCAAGGGGGCACCATAGTTTTGGACCTCGGTGAGAAAGTCGATGACGGATTCACTAAAACCGGCCAACCGAGGGTCACTAAAGCCACCGGCTAACCGGGGATTGTCTACGATGATGACGCCTTCTAAACTGGCTCTGATTTGGGCGCTAGTGACCACTGTCCGTAAGGCTTCTACCAAAGATGAGGTGCTGGGATAGGCAGTCTCAAGGGGAACACGAGCTAGAGTCTCTCCTTGTTCGAAAACAATGCGATTAACTCTGGCTTGCAGTGAAATTTCAACACAGGGGGGCTCTTCTTGTTGGACAACACAGGGTTCGCCAACTACATAGTTTCCAGAGACGCCAACGCGGATTACATATTGCTGACCATCCGTAATGGTTCTGGCAATTCCTCTTACTGTTTGGGGATCGATGCGTAAGATCTGGATGGCTTTATTGGGGGCATCGGGCCAAATTGCGTTTAGAGCTAAGCGGTTCGCTTCGGCTAAAAGCCGGTCAAGTTCAGCGGTGGCGGCGGCGGTCGATTGCGATCGCGTAATTAACAATGCCAGAGTTTGGTTACGACTAATGGCGACATTGCCAGCTCGCAATTTAAGAAATTCAGATTCTAGATTTTGGATTTCATCTTCCAAAAATGCCTGTTCTGTTTTAAGGCGCTCAAGGGCAACTTCCCGCTGAGCAATGGCTTCGTCCCGCTGAACAATGGCTTCGTCTCGCTGTCGTAACTCCTGATCCCGCTGGGCCAGGGACCGATCGCGCTGAGCAATTTGTCGTTTTACCTCGACTTGCTGGCGTTGTAACACTTGCCGATCTTGCTGTAAACGACTGATTTCCGTCTGCAGCTGTTCGGCCTGTTGGGAGACAACACTCAGCTGATTTTGTGTTTGTCCAAGACGAGTGCGAATCACCGTTTCACGCTCGGTTACCTCTTCCAAGGAGGTAATCACCTCAGTGAGTTCCCCTTCAGCTTCAATTTGTTGGCGGGTAACGCGATCAAGAGCAGTTTCTACTTCAGCCTTGGCGGTCTGAGTCTCTTCTAGGGCAGCGCGTGCTTCTGATAAGTTGGCTTGGGTTTCTTCAAACTCAAATAGCCCTTTACGCAGCTGCTCACTGGCAATTAGCAGCAAACCTAAGGTGGATGCTGAAATCACCCCCCCGGTCAAAATACTGACGAGAGTAGCGGTTTGCCGGGGGCGCAGATTGAACAGCGAGAGGCGAGCCTTACCCACACGCATGCCAATCCGATCGCCCAATGTGGCAATCAGGCCACCGAGGACGAGCACAGTCGCAATCAGTATTAGACCAACGTCCATCTAACGTCCATCCAACGGAGCAGAAGCACCTGAGCGGGCTCTCGTATAGGTTACTTGATTGTTTGCCGCTATGGTGACGACAAGGGTGATTGCCCTAAGCAAACTGCTGACTGAGAGCAACGGGATCGTGCACTGTGATCTTCTTTTTATGAATCGATATCATCGTGTCTTGGCGCAGGTCCCCTAGCAGGCGAGTGACCGTCACTCGGGTCGAGCCGATAGCTTCAGCAATGGCCTGGTGGGACAGCTTTAAATCAATAGTGATGCCGCTGGTACTGGGCACCCCGAAGTCACGGCAAAGGATCAGCAGAAAGCTAACGAGGCGAGAACCCATATCACGATGGGCTAAGGTTTCGATCATCATTTCGGTCTGCAAAATTCGAGACGATAATCCCTGCAGCAGCATAATCGAAAGTTCTGGATGTTCTTCAAGTGCTTGTTTAACTTGCTCAATTGGCATGGACATCAGTTCCACCGGCGTAAAGGCGACGGCATGGTAGAAACGATCGGAACGATTGCCCGTGAGTAGAGAAAGAACGCCAAAGACGCTATTTTCCCGTAATAGAGCGACGGTAATTTCCTCACCAGCTTCGTAAACCCTGGAAAGCTTGACGGCACCTTTGAGCAAAAAATAAACTCGCTCGGCTGGATCACCAGGGAAGAAAATTGTCTTACCGCGCTCGTAGGTTTCGGCAACAGGAGGAAATGAGCCTGTGGATAGCTGCCTTAGCAGGTTGGCAAGAGGTTTTTCTGTAGTCACGATAGTGGGTGTGTGCGATCGCAAGGCTATGGTAAGGATGCTAATAAGATTAGCTGAAAACTATAAGAGTCAAATCAAGATTTCAGAGTTTAAACCAGTCAGTCAGTCAGGTTAACCTATCGAAAACTGTCCAAAACAGGTTCAGCTGACCGGCACAGCGACGACATTCATCAGTAATCAGTAAGTAATAAGATTTCCTGACTTTAGATCAATAAAACCTAACTTCGTCGGTTTTTTTGTATTTTTGTATACAAAACTCTGCTTTGCTGATGGTTTAACGCGCTACCTGCTATTCAACGCAGCTGAGAGCAAAGCTACCCATAGGGGTCATTTTTCAGTATGCTCCTATGGGCCGTTCTAACGGTGTAACCCAACCTAAGCTAAGTAATTCTCGATACAGCCCATCCAACTATCATGCTAGACCTGACCGGAAAAAACGCCCTAGTAACTGGTATTGCCAATAATCGTTCCATCGCCTGGGGCATTGCCCAGCAATTGAGCAAGGCGGGCGCGAATATCGGTGTGACCTATCTTCCCGATGAAAAAGGGCGGATGGAAAAGAAGGTTCGGGATCTGACAGAGCCCTTAAATCCCAGTTTATTTCTGCCTTGCAATGTTCAAAATGATGAACAAGTGCAGACAACCTTTGATGCTGTTAAGAATGACTGGGGAAAATTAGATATCCTGGTCCACTGTCTAGCATTTGCCAATCGTGACGACCTGACAGGCAGTTTTAGCGATACATCGCGTCAGGGCTTTCAAACTGCCCTGGATATTAGCGCCTATTCGCTAGTGAAGCTGGCTCAAAAGGCCAAAGTATTGATGAGTGATGGCGGCAGCATTGTCACCCTGACCTATCTAGGCGGTGTCCGTGTGGTCCCCAACTATAATGTCATGGGCATTGCTAAGGCTGCCCTAGAGATGAATGTTCGCTATCTGGCAGCGGAGTTAGGACCTGATCAGATCCGCGTTAATGGAATTTCTGCGGGGCCAATTCGGACTCTGGCATCATCAGCAGTGGGCGGAATTCTCGATATGATTCACCATGTAGAAGAGGTTGCTCCCCTACGCCGTACAGTTACTCAGGCAGAAGTGGGGAATGCGGCAACATTTCTGTGTAGCGATTTAGCCTCGGGTGTAACCGGTCAAATTCTGTACGTTGACTCTGGTTACGAAATCATGGGAATGTAGCTGTCTGGCAAGCTCCTAGTTCTTTGTATCGCCCCTATCCCCCATGTCAAATTGGCTTGAGCACAGCGTGTATGTTGATGTGGAAGCTCCCATAGAGTTAGTTTGGGCACTCTGGTCGGATCTAGAGCAGATGCCCCAGTGGATGAAGTGGATTGATTCAGTGGAGTTGTTGACAGATCAGCCAGATATATCTCGGTGGAAGTTGGCCTCCGGTGTGTGGGAATTTACCTGGCTATCACGCACGGTCAAGGTTGTGCCCCATCAGATTTTGCAATGGGAGTCAGTTGATGGGTTACCCAATCGTGGTGCCATTCGTTTTTATGGCCATCACGCTGGGAACAGTACTGTCAAAATGACGCTGGCTTACTCGGTCCCTAGTGTATTGGCTCGATTTATGGAGAATGGGTGGCTACGTCGGATTGTTAACTCCACTCTGCAGGCTGATCTAGAGCGGTTTCGCCAAAAAGCTGAGCAGGAAGCTAGGGCCGCTGGATAATTTTGCTGGCTACATATTTCTGGTTTTTTAACCCCCGATCATGAGCTTCGATATGCAGCAGGCGGAGACATGTCTGCACTCTCTAGACCTGGTTACGTTGTTTAGGGAGGTGCTGGGGTGGGCAGCTCCGTCAGAGGGACGTGCGATCGCAACTAGAGCATTCAACCAGCCCTATCGCGCTTATTGCATTGCTCAGCGAGACGATGCCAGAGTTTGGGAAATCAAGCTCAACACCCCCATCAATCTGAGCATCAAGCTAAAAACCAGGCTCTACCAAACCATCCACAAAAAACATCCGTGCCCCCTGCTGATTTTTACCGATCGCCAGCGATATCGCAGTCTTTGGCATTGGCAAAGCCCTGCTGATTGCTTGCAGTCACTGGTTTTTATTTCCCAGCAGCCCATAGCAGGTTGGCGTCCCCGTCTGCACTATCTAGCCAATTACAGCCCCGCATCAGGAGCACTTAATTTACAACCACAATCGGTTGGGTATGGCGAATTTACCCAACAGCTTCAACAGCAAATAACTCAGCTCAGCGACAATATCAACGGTATTGACGACAGCCATGATCGACGCTGGTATACGACTGTTTTGCTTCTACGTTTAACCATCATCCACCTATTGCAACGCAATGGATTCCTAAATAACGACATTTGGTATCTCCACAACCAGTTAGGGCGCAGTCAGCAACGCCAGCCCAATACCTTCTTTAAATCAGTACTACAGCCTTTATTTATTCAGGGATTTTCATTGCCAACCCTGGAACGTCCTCGCTCCATCAGCTGGGCAGGCCAGGTTCCATATTTGGGAGATGTATTTTACACCCATCCCCTAGAAGCAAAATACTCCCGTGTCGATATTCCCGATGCTCCGTTTGAAGCCATCCTAGTCTGGTTTGAATCACCTTTATGGCAGCAAGTAAGCAATAGCTGGCAGGCCAACACAGTCAGCCTGGCCTTTGAACAGCTCATCACTGACCAATCTCCTAAAAATACTAAGGAAGCAGGAGATGCCTTAGGCGGTTGCTGTGAGCTGTTACTCAATCAATTTATGCTGCGTCAACTTGGCATTGAACCAACCGCGGCAGCCCCAGATTTCTGGAGTATCCTTTTTTGCGGCCACCCTGAACACCTGCGTCAGCTCGTCCAAACCATCCTGCCGCAATTTTCCGTGCTTGATCCAGCTTGCGGTACAGGCACTTTCCTGGTAGCCCTCCAGCAGCGGATGGTTGACATTTACAGCGTACTGATTGGACAGTTAACCCATCATTCCGATAGTCAGCTAGATATTTGGGTTAAGGGGCTACGCACAGAGCATCCTTCTCTTTTGCAAACCATCTATCGCCGGATTTTTAGATATGGTCTTTATGGTGTAGACATCAACCCAGCAGTGGTTGATATTACACGTCTTCAGCTGCTGCTAAGTTTGGTAGCCATTGCTCAGCAGCCACAAGACATTGAACCATTGCCCAACCTTGATTTCAATATTGTTACCGGTGATAGCCTCATAGGCTTTATTCGAGTAGATGAGGCTGGGTTTGATCGATTGCGAGCCTCAGAGACCCTACTTCAGGGTAATCTGCTGCAGCCCCTAGCAGCCGAGAGCTATCGCACCATCCTCTCAGCAAAAAACATTGCCCTCGAACATTACCGCTCTCAATCCTATCTGTTAGAAGAACTCCGACAAGATATTCCCCACTACGCTCAGCTGGAATTTTTTCGAGAGCAGATCAATCGTCTAGACGAAATGGCTCAAATCAAACTAAATGAGCTGTTGTTAGCTGAATTTAGTCAAACACTCGGTATCCAGTTTCGGGCGGCTCAATTGACCGCTGCCCCCCAGCGACGACTATTACGGATAGAAGATATCAGGATTTTACGACCTTTTCATTGGGGATATCACTTTAGCCATGTGCTAGAACAGTCTGGTGGTTTTAACGTGATTCTATCGAGACTTCCTCAGGGCGTGTTTCGTCCCACCACCCAAGAATTTTTTCAGCGATTTTATGATTTGGCTAATCGTAAAAATATAAATGTCAATACGTTCAAAACGGCTAAGCAATCGTTACTAAACGCTGATACCGAAATAGCGAACGCCTGGCTCTCATATCAGAGTCAATATTCACTGATGACTGACTACTTTTATCGGTCTCCCCAGTACGATCACCAAAGCCCTTTACTCAAAGGCAAACGTCAACGCACTCAGCTGCGTCGACACTGGCTCTTTATTGAGCGATGTTTTAATCTCTTGGCTCCTCAAGGAATCTGTGGACTAGTGGTCTCCAATGACATTAAAGATAGTCCCAGGGGGGTAGCACTTCGGAGTCTCTTAGAGAACCAAACTAACAGTGACTTGATCGGTCTACCTGGCTTATTACCGTCGTCTGACCAATGTTTAGTTTGGTTTTGTAAAACCTGAGAGTAGGGGCATCTTATTTGGAATAATCCAGCGTCAGGCTCAAGTCTTTTTCTAACGTTAGACAGTTACGACCGTCTCCTACCCTGAGTTGATAATCCACTCGATCCATCAACTGATGCAGAATTAACCAACCATAGCCACCTTCTTGGGGTGCATTGGGAGAAGGAGGATGGTAACTACGAATATCAAAACCATGCCCCTCATCCCACACTTCTAGAGATAAAAACCTACCTTCAACACCAAGGCGTAAAACAACTGGAATATCTGGGCGATCTTGATGTGCATGGCGCACAATGTTTGAGTAGACTTCGACAATCACAAGCCGTAGTCGACTTTCGACTTTTTTCCAATCGATATCCAGATCGCCACCTATTTCAGCTTTTAGTGAATTGAGTAACCAATCTTCGACCACGGCCAAAAACTTTAAGTCGCTCGGGATAGCAAGTTCAGTTTTCATCAGTTAAAACGCTACCTCCAAAGACAAGATAGTTTGGTCGTCATGCTGTTCGTTATTAACCGTATTGAGACGTGCTAATAGATTTTCAAGGACTAACCCGGTGGTTTGTTCCAGGAGCAACCGCCAGAGGCCAGTTTGGTTCAGCATGGTTTGTTGTCCATCAATGGTCACTAATGCCTCAGTAATCCCATCACTGGCTAGTAGCAGAGCATCGCCTTTGCTCAGACGCAAATGACCAGGCTTCGCTCGCCATCTAGGTAATATCCCAAGCGGCACATTTTGGCCTTCAGTTAGATACGTAGGTTGAGGAGATTTGACATTGCCTTGTTGAAGATTTTGTTGTGACCACACTACAGGATAGATGTGACCGGCATTGGCATAGGTCAGCTCTCGACTAGTTGGGTTATATCGCACCAGAACCATCGTAATCATGTGTTCATTGTTGACAAGATCAGCATTGAGCGCATGGTTGAGATTGGCTAAAACTGTTTCGGGACTGGGTGATTGGCTAGCTGATAATTCTCGCCGCAAAAGTGAAACGGCGCTTGCCATAAATAGAGCAGCCGGGACACCTTTGCCAGAGACATCGCCGACGGCTAACCAAATATCTCCCTGGGGATGGATAAAAACCTCATAAAAATCTCCACCGACTGCGCGAGCGGCCTGACACTTGGCCTGGATTTTTAGACCAGGAATTTCAGGCCAGACTTGATGGAGTAACTTATGCTGAATTTGCCGTGCCACTTCCAGCTCAGAACTCATCTGCTCGGTTTGTCGCTGGATGCGATGGTGTAATTTGGCCTGGGAGATGGCGATCGTAGCCTGCTCAGCAATGCTTTGGAACAATTTGATGGTGTTGCTGTCCCATGTGTGGTCAATTTGATAGAGAGCAATGGAGGCTAGGGGCTCAGCACGATACGTCAACTTTGCTGCTAGACGAGTTAAAGACACGTCACCGTAAGGAAATTTATCTAAAACTAGCTCCTGGCAAGGAGTTCCCATCGCTGCCAGGTCAGCTACTGATTCACCTGATTGGGAGTATGTGACGGGCTGTGGCGGTCTGCCTACATCAGCTGAGTCAACCGGATAGAGAACGGCATAATCAGCTTCAAAGGCTTCTCCTAGAGCCTTGACAACTGTTTGTAGGGTATTGGCGTAGTCTAATGAACTCCGAATGGTGGTAATGATTGAGTTATAGAGCGATTCTTTGCGCAGGGCTTGGGAGAGGTCGTAAATCCGCTTTTTGACGATGCGATAGGTTTTAGCGGCTTCATCAATGACCTGGCGTAGCTCATTGGGTTTCCAAGGTTTGGTGATGTATTGGAACACCTTGCCTGAGTTGATCGCATCGACTAGATCTTCAACATCCGTATAACCGGTAAGGACGATGCGAATGGTGTCAGGGTACTTTTCTGTGGTCAAGCTTAAAAATTCCGTCCCATTCATTTTGGGCATGCGTTGGTCGGAAATTATAATGGCCATCTCGCCATGTTTTTCCAGGCACTCTAGAGCCTCTTGGCCACTGCTGGCCCGATAGACACGATAATTACGTCTGAAGGTACGATGCAGTAACTCTAGGTTATCGAGTTCATCATCGACAACTAGAAGCTTAAGTTGTTCCTGAACGATGGAACTCATATCATCCTGTAGGATATCTGGTTCTTGGGGCATATTGGGACCAACCTGGGCAAGATAATCACCAATTCACCCATATTTACTCATCAATAGTAGTGTGCCCAGGGAGATACTTGGACGATATCTCGATTTCAATCCAATTTGATGGGATTTTTAGGGGAATAATGGACGTTAGGGGAGCGTTGCACTATGGTCTATCTAAAGATTTCTGCTAGTCGTTAAGAAGCTATGACGATACTCCGGTCTACTGGGCTAACTTTTGCAGTGGGGTTTTCGATGGCGCTTGCCTTATGGCGTGGGGGCCAGGCCTACGGTCAGTCAGTGCCTGCTCCTGTCTCTGAGGGATTGGCCAGATTAGATCGAGCCATTTGTTTACAGCAGTGGGAGCAAGCGATTGGGGTTACCAGTGAGCTGATGGCGACGGCAAATATCTCGCCCGCTTACCGCCAAGAATTACTGAGTTTTAGGCGTCAGTTGCAGACATGGAGCATACAGCCAACGCCTCCTTCGACTCAGGCTAGTTGCGATCGCACCCTGCCCCTGTTTTTAACCCTGGCTGAACCGGCAGCCCCTGAACCGCAGCCCCTAGATTGGAATCGCGCCCTGGCCACATTGCGCAACCCGCGCCCGATTATTCAGCTAGACAATGAATTTGAGCCCACCGATACTATCATTCCGCTGGAACTCATGGTCAGTAGTCCAGATGCTCTGACAAATTTTGCCAGCCCCATGGACACAAGGGATGGGTTTACGGTAGTTGGTGGGAGTTTAGACAGAAATCAACAGGTCTACAGCGTTTTAGCCCGCTTTGGCGATCGAGTATCCCTGGAGGCCAATGTGACTCGGGGAGATTTGAGCAGCACCCTCCAGGTGTTTATGTTTGATCAAAGTGGACGTCTGCTAACCCAGCAGGGCAACGCTGCCTCACAGGTATACATGCAAGACATTGTCATTTCTAAAACAGATGTCTACTTTGTTGCTGTGAGTCCCCAGGGCACTACACCCATCTTAGATAGTCAAGGACAGCTGATAGATTGGCAAACTACTGGTGGCAATAATCGTTTTGACTACACCCTCACCCTGACTGGTGTTACCCCGTATCAGGCCTTACTCCCCTAGGGGTAGCTAAATCCGTTCTGCCAGGCGTAATTTTGCCGAACGGGACCGGGGGTTGCGTCTGATTTCATCGGGGCTAGCCGTGATCGGCTTTTTGGTCAGCACCTTAAGCTGCTCATGATTTCGAAAGCCGTGTTTAACCCGCCGGTCCTCAAGGCTGTGAAAGCTAATGATAGCCAATCGTCCAGCCGGTGCTAGCCACTCAGGTGCGACTTCGATCAGCCGCTCCAGTACATCCAATTCCCGGTTAACCGCAATTCGCAGTGCTTGAAAAACTCGCGTAGCTGGATGAATGCGACCATGGCGATATTTACCCGGCACGCTGGCTGCGATCGCATCTGCCAGGGCCGTTGTGGTTTGGAATGGCCGCCGCTCTACAATCCGACGCGCAATCCGACGCGAAAGCCGCTCCTCACCATAGTGATAAAAAATATCCGCCAGTTCACGCTCCGATCGGTAATTAACCAGGTCAGCCGCCGTTAAGGACTGGCTAGGATTCATCCGCATATCCAACGCTCCCTGATGGCGAAAGCTAAACCCCCGTTCAGGACGATCTAACTGGGGAGAACTCACCCCCAAATCGGCAAGCACCCCATCAAAGCATGGCTCGGTGGGAGAAAAGTCGGCAAAATTACCATGCCAAAACGTCACTCGGTCCCCAAATTCTTTCAGGTTCTGCCGGGCCGCCTCCAAGGCAATCGGGTCTTGATCTAGCGCCATCAGACAAATTGTAGGATCAGCCTCCAGCAGCAAGCGACTGTGACCGCCCCCGCCTACAGTGACATCCAGGTAATAGCCATGGGGTTTAGGAGCCAAACCCGTCAGAACATCCTCTGCCAGTACAGGCTGATGAGCAAAGATAGGTGCCGACTTTGACGTATCATCAGCACTGGCATTATTCACAACACACCTCGTTGAAATCGAAATCGCATCATACCCTAGTTAGTTCTTTAGTTAGTTCTTTGGCCAGCTTTCAGCCAAGAATCTTGCTAAAGTAAATCAAAGAATAATACGGCATAGTTTCTATGACACGGCTCGAAACCAGAACAGAGCCCATGGTAATCAACCTGGGTCCTCACCACCCCTCAATGCACGGTGTGTTACGACTCATCGTCACCCTTGATGGTGAAGATGTAATCGATTGTGAGCCCGTGATTGGCTATCTGCATCGCGGCATGGAAAAAATTGCCGAGAACCGCACAAACGTCATGTTTGTTCCCTACGTCAGTCGTTGGGACTACGCAGCGGGTATGTTCAATGAAGCAATTACCGTCAACGCTCCAGAAAAGCTGGCCGATATTGAGGTACCCAGACGAGCTAGCTACATTCGAGTAATCATGCTCGAGTTAAACCGTATTGCCAATCACTTACTGTGGTTAGGCCCTTTCTTAGCTGATGTCGGTGCCCAGACCCCATTTTTCTACATTTTCCGTGAGCGGGAGATGATCTACGATCTGTGGGAAGCCGCTACAGGGGCTCGACTAATCAATAATAACTATTTTCGCATTGGGGGAGTAGCCGCCGATCTGCCCTATGGCTGGGTAGATAAGTGTGAAGACTTCTGTGATTACTTTTTACCCAAGGTTGATGAGTACGAAAAGCTGATCACCAACAACCCCATTTTCCGGCGTCGGGTTGAAGGTGTGGGTACCATTACCCGTGAAGATGCTATCAACTGGGGGCTTTCGGGGCCCATGCTACGAGGTTCTGGGGTGAAATGGGATCTGCGCAAAGTTGATCATTACGAGTGCTATGACGACTTTGATTGGGATGTACAGTGGGAAACTGCTGGCGATTGCTTTGCTCGCTACATTATTCGAGTACGAGAGATGCGGGAATCCGTAAAGATCATTCGCCAGGCTCTTAAGGGTTTACCAGGTGGCCCCTACGAGAATCTTGAAGCCAAGCGTATGGCCGAAGGTCCGAAATCTGAATGGAATGGTTTCGACTATCAGTTTATTGGCAAAAAAATTGCACCAACGTTCAAGATTCCAGCCGGTGAGCACTATGTGCGTTTAGAAAGTGGCAAAGGTGAATTAGGCGTATTTATCGTCGGTGATGACAGTATTTATCCCTGGCGCTGGAAGATTCGTGCACCTGATTTTAATAACCTGCAGATTTTACCCAACCTGTTGCGGGGGGTGAAGCTAGCAGACATCATGGCCATCCTAGGCAGCATTGATGTGATTATGGGCTCAGTTGATCGCTAAAGCGTCAGCGAGCACAGCCACTTGGCCAAAAGTCACAATAAAAATATCTATTACGGGGGAGTGCTTCTGCACTCCCTAATTCATTTTTAGGAGTTGATCGCTATTTTGAGCTGCTGGATTCATCATCAATGTTGCAGTCAGTGACTTGATTGACAGAGTTAATGTAACCCTCATGTGCTGTTGAACCATCGGGATAAGTGACAAAGGCCATATCAGCCTGATCAAATCGGGTACTGCTAGTAATGGCGTTATACATGTCGGCGTAGCGCATATAAGCCTGGCTAAAATCAGCTCCAGTCATATCGGCGGCGCGTAAAATTGTGCCGTAGAGGCTAGCATTCTTAAAGCTGCTATTGACTAACCGAGCGGAGCACAGGTTCGCATCCCTCAATTCAGCGTTTGTCAGGTCGGCACGCTCAAGGTTGCTGTATTCTAGAGTGCCTTGGAGAATCTTGGCATTGCGTAGATTAGCCCGCACTAAACTTGCCTCTTCTAGATCAGCCCCTCGCATATTGGTGTAACTCAAATCAGCTTCATCTAGTTTGGCTTCGCGGAAAATCGTGTTAATCAGCAGGCTATTGCTAAAATTAGCACCCCTTAAATCAGAGCCAAAGAAGTTGGCCCGACTCAAATCTTGGTTGCTAAAATCCTTGCCCCGCAGATCACAACTAACACAGGTGTAATTTGGATGCTGTGGATCAGTCATAGCATCTAGGGAATTACCCCGCTGAGTAACTGCTGCCGCCGGATCGCTTGACCTTGACAGTGCTTTATTGACCTGTGGCAAACGCACAATTAGTGGAGCCATGGCAGCAGATAGAATCAACAGGGTTAGCAGAAAGTTAAGTTTCATAGGCCATGCACTGCCGATAATAAAAAGTTGTCTAAAAAATCAGAATCTTGGGTTTGTTTTAGGACCCAGAGTAAGAATAAAAGCCTCTACCATTTATACCTGTCCTACTCCAATGGACGCATTACAGAACATTCAGTCCATAGTCATAGATTTTACCTATCTAATAATCAATAAAATTTGGTTTTAATTATGCTTGGCCCTAATGTTTAGATTAATACCCTGACGCTTGTTTCCCTGCCATCTCAGTTCATTATCCTTTTAGAATGTCTGAAATAGAGGTGTCTATCTATCATGGCTTTCTAAAACAGCCTCCTGACGTTAATGGTTTTGGATGGATGGTTTAGGGGGACCGTACAGTCGGTAGCTTAACTTTACGTTACATACACTGATTACAGATTGAATTCCATGGGCTCATCTCCCTTTCGTAGCATTTTCTTACCATCGTTGGTTTCGTCGGGATTAGCGTTCGCTGTTATCACGTTACCTTTGTCAATGGCGAATTCAGTACCCACCTGGGTGATGCCTAGTCAATCTCGGGGCGCTTTAGTCAGCCCTCTAGATAATTCAGCTAAACCCATCATTCGTTACATTGGCATAGCCATTCTGGGTAGTGTTGGCACTGGCATGATTACAGCTGATATATTGCGGCGCATTTATCGACGACAACGCGCTCTGTCTGCAGTCCCTGCTCCTTTTGATGCCTCTATAGTCAGCGATACCACTACACGTCAAGAGAAACCACCGTTATCTAAGGGGTTAGATGAACAACTGCCAGCTGCTATGGGCGTAGGCAGTTCAATGACATTAAATGGACAAAGTTTATTGGCAACAAAGTCTGCCCCTGGGCAAACGGTTGTTCATTTTAGAGGGTATACCCAAAACGGTAATGTTGATGGGTTAGAGTTGACACCTATTGCATTGGATGAGCTGATGCAGTTAGATACTGATGCTCCCTCTATTGATATTCCTATTCTGAGGTTTTTGGAGCAGGTGGAGCCGGCTCATTTAGATACCGGTGATGCCATGGTATTTGGTGTACGGTATCAGAATAAGTACTACTGTTTATGGCGCAGTACATCGGACTTAGAGCAGGTGATGGGATGGGCACGACGTCTGACTCGACAAAATCGAGATGTGATTGTGACTCAAAATACGGAGTCTCAATATTCGCTTTGGTACGTTCCTCCAAAACAGCTTAGATAAATTAGAGCTATATCGAATTAATCGAGAAAGTGAATCGTTAGGTTCTTATATTTATTATTTTGTTTTTTAATTTAATGGCGTATGACTGATTTATCTTCCCAGGTAATTGCTGCCTACGGCCAAGGACGGCGAGATTTTAGCTACTGTCAGATGCAGGCTATTCGGATGTCTCAGTATGCGCTAACTGGGATTGATTTATGGGGCTGTAATTTGGCTGATGCCCATCTGGCCGATGTGGATTTTAGTGGTAGCAATTTACGTGGGGCTGATTTGCAACGGGCCAACTTGCGGCGAGCAAATTTTCAGGGGGCTGATTTACGAGACACGTGTCTCAGGGATGCCCAGGTTGAGGATGCTAATTTTCAGGATGCGATCGCAAACTACCAAACTCAGTTTCCCGACAACTTTGAACCGAGCCAGGCAGGCATTTATCACCTGGGGCCAAAAGCCACATTAATTGACTGCAACCTCAGTCAGCGTGATTTAGGGGGTATTGATCTCAGTCATAGTGATTTAGCAGGAGCCCAACTCATCCAGGCAAATTTGTTGGGAGCTTGGTTAGTTGGTGCACAGCTGACCGAAGCCAATTTAGGTAAAGCAAACCTCAATTCAAGTAATCTTTCCAATGCCAATTTACAACGGGCAAAGCTGAAAGGAACTAACTTTACCCGAGCTAATCTGTCAAAAACAATTCTCTTTGGTGTCGATTTAAGTAAAACAAATCTCACAGACACCTGTCTATCTGGAGCTGTCTGTGATCCTGCCACTCAATGGCCTGAAGATTTTGATTGGGAATGGGCAGGCGTATACTGTTTAGGACCAAACCAATCTTTATGGGCAGCTGATTTAAGTAACCTGGTACTGATTGGTGTCGATCTCAGTGGAGCTAACCTTGTTGGTGTTAACTTCACTGGTGCCGACTTGTGGGGAGCCAATCTACAGGGATGTGATTTACGAGATGCCTGTCTGTCTGGAGCCAATTTGTGGGGAGCCAACCTGATAGATGCAGACCTGACCGGTGCCGAAATGGATACGGCTAATCTCGATGCCGCAATGCTTTCCTAGGAATTTTTTAGCAATAGACTAGCTTAATACAAGAACTCTGTATGTTCTGGAGGTCGATTGCTTTGCCGTTCCTTAGGAAAGTCAACCTGATACGGCAATGGCGGCTCCTCAATTAAGATATGCCGTGTTCCCCAGCCGTCGTTATATAGCTGAGGACGTTCACTAATCTGATTATCCACAGGTATATCCAGTACTTTTTGCATCTCCAGATAGCGTCGTCCATCAATCGTAGTTTGCAATAACTCAGACGATACCTTGAGACCCTGCTGGGCAAGAATTCGTTCTAATGTGGTGAGCTGGTCTAGGGGAGTATAGGTGGCCATAATAACAACTTGATCCAATGGCTCCACATCTAGACCTAGTTCTGTTTGATCCAGCTGCCAAGTTTCCTGACGACTACCATCAGCTGCTGGCTGTTTGAGGGTGAGTTCACCTTGCCAGCGTCCATTTTGAACCGTCACGACCTGGTAATCTAATACCGAGAACGTTGGCCTAGGTTCCAATTTCTCATCAGTAGATGCAAGCTGACGAATGGCCAACACATTGAGTTCTGTTTGGTTTGGGAAATTAGCAGTACCTTGCAGCTCATAGGTGTAACTAGTTCTACCTGGCTCCACAGTAAAATCCATTTCAGCCACAGGCAAACGGTTAATCAAAACAGGATTATTGGGAGTTTCAATAGCAAAACCACAGCCACCTAACAGGCCACCCAAACCACCAAGCAGACAGAACAATTTCAAGCTACGGAGACTAGAGTGCTTGATTGAGTTTGCAGACATAGTTGGTATAGATAAAAAATCGTGTAACTTGTTGGTTAGGAGCGATCTAAGGTAATTTCCACTTACCTATATGGTTTTCAGATACTTTTTGGCTTAACTCTCAAGCAATCAAAACGATGCTATAAAATCGAGTACGATGAATTTGCCCGTTTAACAGGAAAGTTTCACTCGTAGCGACAATTGATTTGTGCTTTGGTGAGTGGTTTTAATCACAATCTTATTTTTATAAATCCCTATTTAATCTAGAGAACGTTTGAACGATAGGGTTGTTCCTAAATCATTAGGCCAACAATTTTCATACAAAATACATAGAAAATTTAGTGTTTTTAAGGCTTGCTTTATAGGTGGATTTAATTGTCATTCGTCAATATAGCTATCGGAGATGGGTAAGGGTTATGAGATTGATATGTCTACGGAACATTCACACAGATAATCTTATCTACACTACAACTTGACCTAACTCTGCCGGATCCTGACGATTGCGCCTAGTAATTAGAGGTTGAAAGCTTGTAAAAGTTTGTCAGATGCATTATTCCTTAAAAACAATACCAGCCTTCATGCTGATGGCTTAGGGTGAGAATCAACTATGTGCAAATCAATAAGCTACAGAACAAACCCTTGCAAAGTATTCTTTAACTGAGTAAAACTTGACTGAACACCCTTCTAAGGGGCGATCAGGGTTTGTGTATGTTTTGAAACGGCAAAAAGCCAACTAATTATTATTTGATTATTTTGACCTAGGTATATATCTGGGGGGAGTGCTTACAGCAGTGTTTTTAAGGGTAATCAGAAAACGTCTATTTATTTCGCTATTTTTATCTGTTCTGTTATCTATAACAACATTAGGCCCCAGTATGGCCCAGGTGACATCATCACCAGGGGCTTCTGATGATCCAGCAGAAGCAGGAACAGCCGTTGATCGTCGAAATCGTGATGTGGACGGTGCAACAGTTGGCCGAGATCTTATCCAGGATGCGCAGGCTGCTGAATTAGAACAGGAAGATGGCAGTCAATATATCCTTGAGTTCAATCGCAGTCCAGTGGTAGGAACGCGGCTGCGTTTAGAGGGTATTTACAACGAGTCTCGACTGAGATTTACGCGGCCACGCAACTGGTCGGTCAAGTCCGTCAAGATTCTGCTACGGTATCGCCATTCTGGAGCACTGTATGCTACTCGTTCCAATCTCAATGTAATTGTCAATGACAATAATGTGGGAAGTGTGCCGCTCAATCTCAAGCAAGGTGATACCGGCACTATCATTTTTGATATTCCTACGCGTATTCTCAAAGACTATAACGAGTTAGTGATTGCTGGTTTACAGAATAACTCACCTACCTGTACTCAAGACCCTTTTGATCCCTCACTTTGGACAGAAATCTTACCGGACTCAAAACTAGTCTTTAACTATGAGGCTGAACCTTTTCAGTTAGATTTCAATAGTTATCCCTATCCATTAATTGATGTGTTGAGTCTAGAGACAAATCACATTGATTACATTGTCCCTACTGAGCAGGACCAAACGTGGCTAACATCGCTTGCCCGACTACAGACATCCCTAGGTCGCATTGCTGACTATCGTCCTCTAGAGACAGATTTAGTTAAAAACCTGGATGATGTGGCTGATGGTAACCGAGTTGTTGTGGTTGGGACTCCGACTGAGCAACCCATATTGGCCAACCTGGATCTGCCCCTAACCCTCAAAAATGACCGTTGGTTAGATAATAAGCAGACTTTGATTTCATCTGATACTGGCATTTTAATGTGGACTGTGCTTGAAGATAAACAGTCTCCTGTTTTAGTGGCGACGGGGAATGGACCTACAGCAGTTACTAAAGCCGTACAGTTTTTAACCCAATCTCAGGATCGCAAGATTGGTGCCGGTCAGGTTGTTTTGGTCAATGATGTAGAAGAGATTGAGTCGCCGGATATTCGTGACTGGCCCCGATACTTACCCCTGAATGATAATTTTGAGCTGGGTGACCTGACTGGATTTAATAATGAGCCGTTTGATGATGTGGCCATTCGAGGTGCCCATGCGCCCCCGTTTGAATTTGACTTTAAGGCTCTGCCAGACGATCGGTTCTTGCCGGGCAATACAATGACTCTGCGTTATACCTACGGGCCTCAGGTGAATCCACTCACTTCTCTGGTAGAAGTGCAGCTGGACGGCATTACAGTCGCAGGTGAACGCCTTGATTCGGTTGATGGTCAGCGCCGCGCAACCCTAAAAGTAGAATTGCCAGAGCAGCACATCACACCGCAGTCACGACTCAAGGTTTATTTACGATTTGATCCACGAGAACGCCGTTCCTGTAGTCGAGTGACCGATCACCAGCTGTGGGGAACGATTCACAGTGATAGTACGTTTAATTTGAATCGTCAGCAGGTGGCGAAACTGCCGGATTTGAATCTACTTAAAGCAGGCTATCCGTTTGCATCGCCTCAGGATTTGTCTCGTACTGCTATTGTTGTACCCGACCAGCCTGACCTAAATGAGCTGGCTGTCATGCTGGAGTTTAGTGAGCGTCTGGGTCGTTTAAGTCGCTCGGAAGCAGTGCAGGTTGAGGTTTATCCGGTGAGTCAGCTAACACCGGAAATTCAAGAATCACAGCATTTGGTGGCGATAGGATTGCGATCTCAATTTCCCCTGGTTGAGGCATTGGAGGCTGCCGAATTTAATCTGAAAGACGGGGGGCGACAGTGGGGCGACAGTGAGGTCCGAACCCTGCCTGATTCTGAAGGAGTTCTCCAACAACAGTTATCTCCTTGGAATGAATCACGGGTGCTCCTAACGATGACTGCCCAAAATGATGTTGGTTTACAACAGTTACGTGACTTACTCGGTCTGGATTCTCTATTTTTCCAGTTGCAGGGTGATACGGCTTTGATTAGTGCGAACAATGAAACCCCCTCTCCCTACGATGAAAACGCCTATAACTTGGAATTCTTGCAACGCTCGGCTCAACGAGATGTTCAAGAAGAAGGTGCATTTCAAAGAGCGATCACGGTAATTCAAGGCAATTGGTTTCTCTTAATCCCTGGCATCATTGTGTTGTCACTTCTGCTCTACGGAGTTCTTCAAGCATACTTAAAGCGAAATGATGCGCTAATAGCTGCACCAGGCGTTATGACTGACCCATCTGCGCCAGGAGAACTGTAATCATGGCTGAACAACTTTTTAGAACGCACCGCTTAAAAGACATTAAGCAGACGGTTGAAACATACCTATCTAAACGAGTTCGACCGTTACTAATCGAGCTGCTGATTATTACACTACCTGATTGGTTTGACCGTAGTTTGCAGTGGCTCAATAAATCACAGCTGCTGGTGTTGGCCTTGTGCTTAACAATGTTTGCTTGGCCAATCATGACAGCGCGGCCAACTATTCTACAACAGGGATTGGTCGCCCTGGCGCTACTAGGGGTTGGTCAGGTATTGTTGCGGTTAGAGGATCGGCAGACCAGTCAACGTGTCAGTGAATATTTGCATTTGCTGTTGGTGGCGATTAGTACAATTACGACGCTACGCTACCTCTATTATCGTTCTAACTACACGCTGAACTTAGATTCTTGGCTGGATGGCTTCTTTTCAATTTTGCTGTTTGTGGCCGAACTATATGCGATCGCAACCTTAGTTCTTTCCTATTTTCAGACTCTCAGGATTCGCGATCGCAAATCTATTCCCCTTGATCATTGGCCAGAAGAAAAATGGCCAAAGGTTGACATCTATATTCCTACCTATAATGAAGATGTCTCTATCGTACGCAGTACGGTCTTAGGGGCTCTCAACATTGATTATCCAGCGGATAAAAAGGTTGTTTATGTCCTAGATGACGGTCGGGCCGAGAAATATCGAGAACGTCGCCTTGAACTCAAGGCTATGTGTGAAGAACTGGGGTGTATGATGCTCACCCGTGACAATAACGACCATGCTAAGGCGGGCAATATTAACACGGCTCTAGACAAAACTGATGGCCAATTGGTGTTGATTCTAGATTGCGATCACATTCCAGTTCGTGGATTTTTACAAGAGACTATAGGCTTCTTCTTTGATAAAAAAGTCGCCTTGGTACAAACCCCTCACTGGTTCTATAACCCCGATCCATTTGAGCGCAATCTGCTGACCCAAGGACAGATACCTGTAGGTAACGAACTGTTCTATAAGGTGTTGCAAAAAGGTAATGACTTTTGGAACGCAGCGTTTTTCTGTGGCTCTGCTGCGGTTATCCGTCGTAAATATCTACTGGATATTGGTGGCATTGCCACTGAAACAGTAACCGAAGACTGCCATACATCATTACGACTCCACTCTCTGGGTTATCGTACCGTCTACTATGACAAAATCATGGTAGCCGGTTTAGCCCCTGAGAAATTCTCGTCCTATGTCGGACAACAAGTCCGTTGGGCCAGAGGCATGGCCCAAATTTTGCGGATTGAAAACCCCCTATTTAATCGAAAGCTAAATTTACGTCTGTCTCAACGGTTGTGCTACTTCAGCGCCACCTCTCATTTCTTTTTTGGCTTTCCTCGATTGATGTACGCTGTTGCCCCTAACCTATTTTTGTTATTTGGGATCAACCCCGTAAAAGGTCTGGGTATCGAGACATTATTCTACGCATTGCCCCACATTGTGTTGTCAATGCACGCTAACCATATTTCTTATAAGCATGTGCGATTTTCCTTCTGGAATGAGATCTATGAGTTTGCCATGTCATTTCAGGCTGGTATCGTCACCTTGCTAGCGTTGATTAATCCAAATTTAGGATCGTTTAACGTTACCGATAAGGGAGTCTCGGTAGAATCGCGTAGTTTTGACATCGATAGTGTGCGCTATCTTGTTGTTCTAGGCGCAGTTACGGCAGCATCACTGCTAACAGTGCCCATCTGGTTAATTCTTAGCCCTTTAGATAGACAGGCCGTATTTATCAATACCCTATGGTGTGTTTTTAACTTGGTACTTGTCCTAGCGGCCTGTCTAGTAGCGTTTGAGCAACCCCAACTACGACAGTCTCATCGTTTGCCACGTGAGCTAATCGCGCGAGTGTATAGTGATGATGGCCAGGCTTGGGAAGGCACAACGATCGATGTTAGCGAGACCGGAGCCCAAGTTTTACTAGATGTTTGGCCCAATGTTTCTGATCGAGTAAAGGTTGAGCTTTTTGGTGACTATGGTGCCGTTGCTTTACTGGATGGAGAAATTATTAGAGCTAGTGCGACAGACACTTTACAGACCAAGTTAGCGCTCAATTTTATTGAGATGACCCAGCGGCAGAAAGACGATCTGACCACTGTAATTTTCTCAGATGTGCGTAAATGGTACTCTCAGACTCGTGAGATTAGCGATAATCCCTGGCAGTCACTTAGCTTTATTTTGTTGAGTTTGAGGCGAGCGTTCCAGGAGCTGCGTCCAGCCAGTAGCGTGAAAATGCGCAAGCAGGTAGAAGTGATGAGTGATCTCAGATGGAAAGGATGGGGTAGCTATGTTCAAGCTGCCATGATCACCGAGCTGGGCTCAAGGGATATGCGCTTGGAGTTGCTGGGTGATGCTAGCACGGCGGCGATAGCGCTTCAGGATAACCATCCCTTGTTGCATTTGCAAATTTACCCCCAAGTTGACAGCGTTCACTCCTACGATTTGATGGCCCAAGTAGAACGACTTGAGCTGGTTCCTAAACTTTCGTCTACCTATGGCGCTAACTCATCAACCTCTTTAGAAAATCCTGGTCAGCTATCAGACTATCGCGTGGCCCTGGAACTCTCATTTCCCGCCTCTCTCGATCAGCAACAGCAAAACCAAATTAAAACCTTACTCAGACAGGTTGCCTAAAATTCTCTATCTCTGTTGGACTTGACTAATCCTTTCCCTGCTGTACGTGCAAGCGCTGCTGTCACTATTGAAAAGAACTAAAAAATTAATTTAGCCTTAGGAAATGAATACCCTGGGGCTATTCACTATATTTTTATTGATATTCTACTTAGGGAGAAAATTTAGGTATATAAGGCTTAATTAATTTGTTAACTTAAATTTTTAATTTCAAATTAAAAGTTATAAGTTTGCTCTTTTTTAAGATGCTAATTCAGATGATACTCTAGGTTTATTCAACGTTTAATAAATATCGAGTTTCAACTGTAATTCTTAAAGGTATACAGTCCGGACTGAGCAAGAAAAGGAGGGAATTTCTTCATAGTGAAGATAGCGCATAAACTCATCTCCATTTCTACATAATCCTTTCCCATAGGGAAGAAACCATTTGTATGGTTATTGAGTCGAGAGTTTATATGTGTATTTATGGCCGTGTGTGATAAGGACATATCCTTTTGCTTTGGTCTGTTTAACCCCAAAGGGTTTTGGCTTTTTGCTGTATCGTTAAACATTCAGTTATGAACAGTCGTTCGATTGTGGGTTATGGTGCAACCCAGAAGTTACATCCTCTAAGCTTCCTGGCTCAGTTGATTAGCCGTCAGGTGAGTGGTCACTTCAAGTTGTACTCGGGGACAAACTCATGGTCACTTTTTCTTAACCAAGGAAAACTCAATTTTGCCACGGATACAGAGGCACCGTTTGATCGCTTAGATCGTCATCTTCAGGCCTTAAGTAGTGAAGTTTCCGGCTTGGTTGGTGCCGTTCGAGTGCAGCTACGGTTGATGTTTGAACAGTCCCCTAAACAAGCTCCTTTAACACCCGATTATCAAGCCATTAGTTGGCTAGTAGAGCAATCTCATTTGACGCCAGATCAAGCGAGTAGTTTGATTCGTGCTATGGCGATAGAAGTGATTGAGTCTTTTTTAGGAGTACAAGAAGGTAGTTATGATTTATTGGGACTAGATGACATTGGTGAGTACCCAGTGCTTTGTCAGTTAGACTTGCGCCCCATTGTTGAAATTTGTCAGCGCAACCGGCGACAAAACCTAATGGCATCACCGTCCGTTGTTTCCGGTGGAACAGCCGTGATGCCGAACACTAGTGCTACCACATCTAGTAATGCTGTGGCACCTGCGCCAACCTCTACTAAAGGGTTGGCTGAATCCAATAAAACTACTCAGTCTGCTACTGCTAGCCTGGTATCAAAACCCAAAAGTGGTATGGCTGGTACGTCAGCATCTCCGGATGTTCGCCGAGCTGTTTATACGATTGCCTGCATTGACGATAGTCCCACTGTTTTGAACGCTATCCAAGAGTTTTTGAATGATAAAAGTCTGAATGTTGTGCCGATTAACGATCCTGTTAAAGCATTAATGCAGGTTATGCGCTGTCGGCCAGATTTAATTTTGTTGGATGTGACCATGCCTAATTTAGATGGTTACGAACTGTGTTCTCTCTTGCGCAGGCATCCAAGTTTTAGAAACACGCCTATTGTGATGGTGACAGGAAATACGGGATTTATTGACCGAGCGAAGGCTAAATTGGTCCGCTCCTCTGGTTATCTGACGAAGCCTTTTAGTCAGTCAGAGCTTCTAAAAATGGTGTTCATGCATTTGCCGGTTGTAGAGCCTAACTAATGAGTGGGTTCAATAGTTCATTTGTTTTGGTTACTCAAATTTGTAATAGTCACTATTATTAACTCAGGTTAGTTGAACACATTTAGGGGATGATAGGCAGAGTATGACAGTAATTCAAACAGCTACGGTGCTAATTGTTGAGGACACACCCTCTGAACGAGAATTAATCAGCCATTATTTGCAGGAGGAGGGCTATAGTGTCATCCATGCTGTGACTGCAAAAGAAGGGTTGGCCAAGGCAATTGCTAGTCAACCTAGTGTGATTGTCACGGATGTGGTGATGCCTGGAATGAGTGGCTTTGAACTATGTCGTAGCTTAAAGCGTGCGCCTGAAACTGAAAAGGTACCAGTGGTTATTTGTTCTTCCAAAGATCAGGCTATTGATCGGTTATGGGGTATGAGACAGGGAGCAGATGCCTATCTTACAAAGCCGTTTGAACGTGAGGAACTACTTAAGGTAATTAAGTCGGTACTGTAAATTACTAATGTGCGATCGCATGTTGTTCATGAGGTCATTATTTTGTCTGCTCTATCCCTAAAAAAAGATAGCCCTGTACTAGCGAAGTCATTCCTGAAATTTCAGTTGGCTCCGAATGTTGTAGCCATGCTGCCTGCTCGTGATGTTCAAGAAGCCGTTGTTTTAGCAACGCGTCGAGTGATGGCAATGCCCAATATGCCTGCAGCTTTGTTAGGTCTCATCAACCGTCGTGGACGTGTATTTTGGGTAGCTAATTTAGTCCGCTTATTGGGGCTACCTATCCCTGATAAGCACAGTCAACAGTACAACTTAATTATTGTTCAAGGGCGCTCCACTCCCCTGGCGCTACAAGTGGAATCAATTGACGGTATGGTGAGCTTTTCCCCTGAAGCTATCCACCCGCCTCCGAACAATGTAAGCAGTATCATTTTGCCTTACCTAACAGGCTGTGTTACTCACAAAGACGAAACGATTTTTATATTAGACGTTGAATCCCTTCTTCAATCTTCAGTTCTGCAGACAAGCTAAGCGCCTTAGTTACTTGAAGTAACCCACTGTTTGTTGTCGGCTATTTATATTTATCTGCTCTAATCGTTTTAAGAATTGTTATTGAAACGCTATCTAAAGGAAATTTCTTATGGCTATGGATGTTGATCCAAACTCAAGTGCTGAGCCACAGTCTGAGGTAGACGCAGCGGAAGGTATCCCTACTCAAGCAAGCAATTCTAAAAACGATCGAGTATTGGAAGGTGTTGTGGTGAAATCTGCGGGCAATAACAACGAACTAGAAAACAGTAGACAGCAAGATCCAAATCTAGAGCTGGCTGCTCAGCTAAAAGAGCTGGCTGCGTCTAGTCGTCAAAATGCTTCAATCGCTGCAGTTCCCAACAATACCTCAGCAGAGAATGCATTAGACAATCAGTCTGAACCTGTTTTGTCCTATCGGGGAGTTCAATATGGCGAAGGTGAACGTCGCTATGCTCCTGAAAATCTGACTGTTTCTGGTGGTAGTACCTTACTACAGTGGTTTTACGATTTACCTGTTAGCAGTAAACAGCTAATCGGTTTGATTTCATCGGAAGTTATTTCAGTTATTGGTTTAGTTGGAGTCGGGTCGTTATTAATTATTAGCGGTGCTCGTCAGCAGTTGTTAAAACAAGCTGAGGCTGAATTAGCGGTCACCGGCCTTCAATACAACATCAAAGTAGACCAAATGGGATTTGGTTTTCGTGGACAATCTGAAAATACGGCGATTGTCAACTTAGCTGAAAGCGTTACTAACAATGCTGAAGTGAACGCTAATCAGCGAGCTGTTGTCCGTGAGATTTTACAAGGGGAAATTGAAGCCAGAAATATTGAATACTCTACACTTGTCGGTATTGATGGCAAAATTATAGCTAATGCTCAGACTGATAGAGTCGGTGAAACATTTGATCCCTATGGCCTGGTCTCGCGAGTTGTTGCTGAACGACAACAGTTCAAGGCTAACGGTTTAGTCGAGCGCAGTGAACTCCAGCGTCAAAGTGTAGAACTACTCACTGACGGGGATAGGGCATTGATTCGCTATGTGGCGACTCCTGTATTTTCCCAAAACCAAGCCAATCAGCTGGTTGGCGTTTTGATTGCCGGTGATGTGGTCAATGGCAAAGAATCTATTGTAGAAAGCAGTGTAAAAGCGTTTGGCACTGGTTATGCTGCAGTTTATCTAGGTGATGCTGCCGATAGTTTTCAACTCGCTACATCGGCTGATTTAGATGAAGGTGAGGATGAAATTGAAGTGGATGAAGAAGTTTACGACGATGCCCTGCTAACGAGTGCTCTACAAAATCAAGGTGAGGTGGTGTCGCAGCGTCTTGTGGAGCCTGACGGCGAGGCTTACGCCATGTCTGCTAGAACCTTAAGTGACATTAATGGTGAACCGATCGGAGTTTTAATCCGAGGTACCTCAGAAGTGAAGCTGCAACAGCTGATTAACAGAAGCTTACAGATCCAATTTCTGATTGCACTGCTTGCTATTTTAGCCGATATCTTTTTAGCCCAGCTATTAGGGCGTTCGATTGCTAATCCAATTAAACGACTACAGAAGGCGACTGAGGCCTTTGCAGGAGGAGAGCGCCAGGCAAAAGCTGATATCTTTGCCAGGGACGAGGTAGGACAGTTAGCAACAGCTTTTAACGATTTAACCGGCACGGTTCTCCGTTCTGAGGGAACTCTGATTGACCAGGCTAGTTCGCAGGCAAAAGCCGCACAGCGGGCCAATCAATTAGCCAGCCTAACCAGCGATCTCCGCAAAAATAATCTTGATGAAGAACGTCTCTATAGTATTGCTGTCAATGATGTCCGCAAAGCCATAGAAGCAGACCGAGTGATCGTTTATCGCTTTAACGAGGATTGGAGTGGTGATGTTGTTTCTGAGTCAGTAGGGATGGGATGGCCGACTGCCTTGGGTGTCAATATTGCCGATCCTTGCTTTGCGTCTGACTATGTTGAACAGTATCGTCGAGGACGTGTGCAAGCAACTAGTAACATTTTTGCAGCCGGATTAACTGAATGTCACTTGGGCCAGCTAAGGCCGTTTAAGGTGCAGGCCAATTTGGTGGCCCCGATTTTAGGCAATGACGAACTCATCGGTTTACTGGTTGCCCATCAGTGTTCAGGTTCAAGGGATTGGAGTGAATTAGATATTAGCTTCTTTAAGCAGGCAGCTTTACAGGTCGGTCTATCGGTTGATCAAATCAGTTTGTTTAACCAAAAGCAACAGGCACAGTTAGAAGCCGAGGCCTTATCCGAAGAGCGGCGACAACGTCAAGAGACCCTGCAAATGGAACTATTGGGTCTTTTGGATGACGTAGAAGGTGCTGCTCGTGGTGATTTGACTGTACGTGCTGATGTCTCGGCAGGAGAAATTGGGACTGTTGCGGACTTCTTTAACGCCATTATTGAGAGTCTCCGCCAGATTGTAACTCAGGTTAAAGCTTCAGCGGTTCAGGTAAACTCCTCTCTGGGGTCCAATAAAGTTGCTATGCAGGCTCTAGCCGAAGATGCACTGCAGCAAGCTGAACGGACGATCAAAACCCTGGATTCTGTGGAAACCATGACCATGGCGATTACCCAGGCGGCTGACCGTGCTCAGCAGGCGGCTGTAGTGGCCCGTGAAGCTTCACAGACCGCTGAAGTTGGCGGAGCTGCCATGGATTTAACAGTACAAAATATTTTGGAACTTAGAACCACTGTTGGTGAAACGGCTAAGAAGGTGAAGCGTCTGGGTGAGTCCTCTCAACAAATTTCTAAGGTTGTTTCTCTGATTAATCAGATTGCAACCCAAACAAATTTACTGGCTATTAATGCCGGTATTGAGGCAGCTCGTGCTGGCGAGGAGGGCCAAGGATTTGCGGCTGTTGCTGAAGAGGTTGGTGAGTTAGCTGCACGTTCAGCAGCGGCAACGCAGGATATTGAACGTATTGTAGATAGTATCCAACGAGAGACTGCTGATGTGGTGGATGCCATTGAAAGTAGTACGTCTCAAGTGGTTGAAGGAACCCGCCGGGTGGATGAAGCCAAGCAGAGTTTAGCTCGTATAGTAGAGGTCTCTCAGCAGATTGATGCGCTGGTCCAGACAATTTCGGCAGCAACGGTTTCTCAGGTCGAAACTGCGGCGAATGTCTCTACGCTGATGCAGGAAATCTCCCTGGTATCTGAGCGGACATCCAGTTCGTCGAAGACGGTTTCAGAAGCATTGCAACAGACCGTGGGAGTCGCTAAGGAACTGGAGCTGTCTATGGCTGCCTTTAAGGTGGACGATAATGGAGTTTCGAGTGCACCTTAAAGGCAATAACATGTTGTTTGTTGAGTAATAAGCAGTCACATAAGGCAGGTTTCCAAAAAGGTGCGACATCATGGCGGTTGATAAAGAACTTGAAATTAAGCTTCAGTTCCTAGACGAAGCGGATGAGTATCTACAAACCCTGGATGGGGCATTATTGGATTTAGCGCAAAAGGGTGTCTTGCGTAGTGATATTGATGCCGCTTTACGCTCATCTCACTCCATCAAAGGTGGTGCCGCCATGATGGGATATGCGCTGCTGAGTGACTTTGCCCATCGGCTTGAAGACTCATTGAAGGTGCTTAAGGTCCAACGTGATGGGCTGGTAGTAGATAATGACTTAGAACGATTGCTATTGTCAGCGGTGAATGTGTTGCGTCAGGTAATTGAGTGCGATCGCAGACAGACACCTCCTGATGAAACTTGGCTCAATGGCACAGCCCTACCTATTTTTGAGCAGCTTTACGAGATCTTGGGAGAGACTGAGCCTGAGGACGAGAATATCCTGCTGTCATCAGATGAAAATCAAGATATTATCCCAGTCTTATTTGGTACTGAAGTTGAAGGTTGTCTGACTCGTTTAGAATCTGCCATTTCCAGCCAAAGTCCACAGCTACGTGAAGAAGTCGATATCCTTGCTCAAGAGTTAGGCGGCCTAGGAGAGATGCTACAGCTATCCTCCTTTTGTGAGCTATGTACTTCAGTTGGGCAAGCTATCCATGGTGCCAGCAATGCTCAGGTGATGGAAGTCGCCCAAGCGGCTTTGAGTATATGGAGACAATCCCAAAATCTGATTCTAGAAGGCAAAGCTGACCAATTGCCCACAGCAGTATCAGGGCTAAGTTTCGAGGTGCCCGCGACGACTGTTGCTGCCGATCTCTTTAGTGAAGTGAGTGCAGTTGACGAGCTTTTACCCGCTGATTCTATGCCAGGCATAGAACCGGATGCAGAAGATGATTGGGCTACGATTCTTGCCCAAGCAGAAAATACTCCAGCTGACCAGGATATTTTTGCTCAAACGACAGACATCTTTCAATCTGTGGAATCACTTGCCTCAGAAGATGTTCAACCGATAGAAACGACTGTTCAACCTGCTACTGCTCAAACGGTAGAAACTAAACCAGAAGAGACTGTTCAACCAGTGACACCAGTCGTAGAACCTGTTGGGGAACAGCCTACGGGGCAGGATACAACCAAGTCTCAAGCAGAATTTCGTTTCTCTAGCAAAACCAGTGGTGAGACTAACGCAGTCTCAGATGTGGGTCACGATACCACCGTACGAGTTTCAGTACGACAGCTCAATGAACTTAACGATTATTTTGGTGATCTAACCATTGAGCGTCATCGCCTCGATAGTGAAGTCAAACGCTTGAGAACATTAGTTACGCTGCTTCACGAGCGACTACGTTCTTTAAAAGCATCCGAAGAAGATCTGCGCGATGTCTACGACAAAACATCTAGTGGCAATCAAATGATGCTACCGGCTGCCACCAATGGTCACAGTGATGCCGTTGCCCTGACGTTATCTAATGAGGGATTGGGTAGTAGCAATACCTCAGGGTTTGACACGCTGGAGATGGATCGCTACGACGAGCGACACTTGCCCTTCCGTGACATGATGGAAACTGCGGTAAGACTGCGAGAAGTTGCCGATGATATTGAAATTAGCGTCGATACAGCAGAACAATCGTCGCGAAATTTACAGCGCACTACTCGTCAGCTGCAGCGCAATCTCAACCAGCTGCGCATGCGACCCCTATCGGATATTACCAATCGTTTTCCTCGGGCATTACGCGAGCTGTCTCTGGAATTTGGTAAATCGGTAGAACTTAAAGTAGAAGGCGATAAGACGCTGATTGACCGCAATATTTTAGAGTCGCTCAACGATCCGTTGATGCATATTTTGCGCAATGCCTTTGACCATGGCATTGAGACACCCACTGAACGTATAGCTGCTGATAAGCCAGAGCAGGGCACTATTACCATCAATGCGCAACAACGTAGTAGCCGTACTGTGATTACAATTCAAGATGATGGTCGCGGTATTCCCCTCGATAAAATTCGTGCCCGTGCTAAGGAAATGGGATTAGATGAGTCTCTCTTAGCCACGGCCAGTGAAACCGATCTACTCTCATTGATTTTTGAACCTGGCTTTAGTACGGCGAGTCAAGTGACAACGCTCTCTGGCCGTGGTGTGGGCATGGACGTGGTTCGCAACAATCTTGAAGAGATTCGTGGTGATATCAGTGTTTCCACTAAGGCTGGTCAGGGCTCAACCTTTACCATTTCAGTTCCTTATACCCTTTCTGTTACCAGGGTTTTATTAGCTGAGAGTAATCGTCTGCCAATGGCTATTCCAACGGATAACCTCCAGGAAATTACTGTAGTTTCTGATGAAGAAGTGTATGACGATGGCGGTCGCGAAATGTTTACTCGTAACGGTCAGCCGATCCGGTTAATTCGTATGGCTAAATGGCTTGCCTTCAACTGTGCGCGTCACATTGAGAGCTTGGAGATGAGTCCTAATGTAACCGTGCCAACGGTATTAGTATTCCGTTATAACGAGCAGCGGTTTGGTTTCCAGATTGACCGCTCATGGGGAGAACAAGAAGTAGCGCTGCGACGAGTCGAAGGAACGGTGCCGATGCCGACAGGCTTTAATAACTGTACTATTTTTGGGGACGGTCAAGTCGTTCCGTTGCTCAACGCACCAGAGTTTCTGCGCTGGATATTGAGCTGTGAAGGTTCGAATATTAAAGAAGCTGCTGTGCTATATGGTAATCCTCTACTCAGCGGCAAGCTCAGTGACCTACAGCCTAACTCAGGCGCGAATGCTGCTAAACAGCCGACGATCATGGTGGTGGATGATTCGGTCAATGTTCGACGGTTGCTGGCCTTAACCTTAGAAAAGCAGGGGTATCGGGTCACCCAGGCAAAGGACGGTCTGGACGCGCTAGAAAAACTGGATGCTGGTTTGGATATTAACGCGATTGTGTGTGATATCGAAATGCCTCGTTTAGATGGATATGGCTTTTTGGCAAAACTTCGGTCCCACGAACGTTGCTCGCATATTCCCATAACGATGCTGACATCCCGGACAGGCGATAAGCATCGTCAACTGGCAATGAAGCTGGGAGCCAATGCTTATTTCTCAAAACCCTATCGGGAGCAGCTGTTGCTTGATACCCTAGCTCAAGCAACAGCTGCTCCTTTGAATTAGGATTTAGTGCCAAGATCTCATGCAATTTTTGCACGTCCTGAAGGGACAGGTCATACCCCTATAGCCTAAGATTTATGGGCACAGATTAGAGTGAGCAACAGGCATGATCGTCATTACCTTGAAGCTATTTGCGGTATATCAGGATGTTTTGGGATGTCCTGAAATGACCATGGAGTTGCCTGAAGGAACAACGATTGGTGGGCTGTGCGATCGCATCTGCAATCAACACCCTGAACTAAAAAAGTGGCAAAACCTCACCCGCTTTGGCATTAACCTACAGTTTGTTGAACCCAATACTACCCTGAACAATGGCGACGAAGTTGTTCTAATTCCACCAGTGAGTGGTGGTTAACCCATTGGCAGAGGCTCGCGAGTATGCTAATAATGACCGCACTTACTCTGTGGCGTATTTTTTCAAGATTTCGAGGGAAACTGTTTTCAAGGCAGATTCATGGGTTGCTGCTAGCACTACCTTAGGAGCAAACCCGGCCTCGTGGGCTTCCTTCCAGCGACTAGCACACAGACACCAGCGATCCCCTGGCTTGAGACCCGGAAACTGATACATTGGCATCGGTGTACTTAAGTCATTGCCCTGGGCCTTGGTATAGGTTAAAAACTCTTCTGTAACTTCAGCACACACAACATGGGAGCCTAAATCATTAGGGCCTGTATTACAGGTACCATCACGGTAAAATCCGGTCATCGGACTGGTACAGCACACTTGTAAATTCTCACCCAGAACGTTTCTTATAATTGCCATAGTTTGAAAAATCTAAATCTCAGCAACAGCCCGCTCAACCAGGCGACGAGTCAGGGTTTGTACCCCTGTATGCTCATAATAATTGATGGAAATATCTAAGAAGGCACCAAAGTAGTCCATCTTATCGTCGGCGATGTCCACAAATGTTTTGAGGTTAGCAACAACGCTTTGGGGTGTAATACCTTTAGACTCCACAAAGTTGCCCATCCAGCCTTTGACCGATTCAAAGCTAGCACCAATAAAGGTCAGCTGATCGGCGGTTTTAGCGCCAGGTACAGCTTCTTTAATGGCCTTAAACGCTGGATTGTTGTCCAGGTCCTTAGGGGTGAGATTTCCTAATACGGTTTCGGTTTGCTTAATAAAATTAGGTCCCAGGGGCACGAGACCGTCAAAGCACACCAGGGCTGCCATCCGGATTAACGACTCGCCGCCATAGTCTCCCAGGGCTTTAACAAAATCCCCAACACTGTCACCAGGAATGCCATTGATTTTGCAAAAAGCGACAATTTCGGTTACTAATTTCATACACAGATCAATGGTCTGAGCTTTGTCAGCCTTGGGCGTGAGGCGGTTGACAATTGACAGAAAGCGCACATTTTCGGTCATTTTGTTGGCCAGAGCGGCTTGACCTAACGCTCGCCCAGTAGAATCAATTGTCTGATAGAGCCACATCGCTCTTTGATACCCTTCAGACTTATCGTTATAAAGCTGAAGGGCTCGCGCACCGATTTGTTCAATGATGGCGGTGTCACTCTCACCAGTTACCTGGCGAATAGTGTTTTCAAAGCCAACCAGGTTTTCCCATTCTCCAGGCAAAATTCTGTCCAGGGAGCGGAGGGCAAAAACCGTGAGGTTTTTCTGCGGTAACTCGTTAACTAGCTCATAAATTGACTTGCTCATGGTGATGTCCTCGTAGAGTGGCGCAGGCGATATCAATTGACGAGCTGAGCAAGACCAGCAAGGTCAAATTTTTCGAGCCAGGCTTCACGGTCAGTTGGGGTAAATGCTGGATCTCGTGAGAGGACTTTGACCTGCAGCCGATCGGCAACCAGGAGACTCGTGGCTGTGCTGCCAACCTCCACGACGGGATACCCTGACAAGGTGCGATCGCTATTTTCATATTTGGCAGCAGCGCTGGGATTAGAGGTTGTATCCGATACGGACACCATCGCTAACGTATTCCCATCCTGCTTGATCTTAGCTTCAGCAAAGCCATCCTTCTCTTGGGTGTAAACCCTCTCGTATCCGTCAGCTGTGGGGAAGAACTTGTTGAACTCACCGCCATTGATAACAGCTTTTTTATCAACTGCGATCGCAGGTGTTTGTGCTTCAATTTGCTCCCATTTTGCCGTGTCGCTGGGTTGAGAGGCATTGAGCTGGGTGAACTGACAGCCACCGACAACCAGCAGCCCGACAAGCACAAGAGTACCGATGGCGATGGAAACTTTACGCAACATGGGATCAGGAAGTATTGCTAACTACGAAACAGAATCAGGACCAAAAATACAGATAAACTCTATCGCCATTTGTCGAACGTCAGATAACCGGTGAATATTTTGTAAGCATTCGTATCGTTATTAGATGCAATTTTTGACAGCTGGAGGTCCATAATAGGGCGATGACTTAAATCGACGAGCCGTTATGCCCAGGAAACCAAGCGAATTTATTGTCCATCTGCTGTTTGATGGTGGCCACCATGAGGAAGTAAGGTTTTCATCGATTCAAGACTTTCAAAAGTGGTACAGCAATGAGCTGATGCCCAAATCTTCTTCAGACGACTTTATTAAGGTGCCACTGCCAGAGATTAATCCAGGCGAATATATGGTGATTCGGCCTTCTCGGCTAGTGGCGATTCGAGTTGAGCCACAGTTTAGCTCCAGTGTAGAGCGCTTCTAGGTGACGGATAGTGATACTGAGTGGACGGTGGCTACGGACAGCCTTGATGGCAGCTGCGGTTTGCTATCCAGTATCGGCAGCAGCAGTACCACTGGTTCGGGGCAACTGTCACGTTGAGTTTGTCCCTGAGCTCTGTTTGGGGTACGACGCTCAGTTTGGTCAAGAACGCACTCGCTTGCTCCAATCCATTGATTACAGCCTGGATTATTTGAATACGGACGCGGCTGTAAGTGCCTATGCCGAGTATCCGATATCGAGTATTACTCGCGAACGGGTGCAGCGTAGTCTGGTGCGGTTTCGTCAGCTGGTGGCCACCAGTCATTCGGCGCAGCAGCTGCAGCAAGCCGTGCGTCAGGAGTTCGAGTTTTATCGCTCCGTGGGTAATGACGGTCAGGGTCAGGTGGAATTTACCGGCTACTTTGAGCCTACCTACACCGCCAGTGCCGTACCCACAGCAGAGTATCGTTATCCCCTATACGGCTTACCGACGGATCTCGATACCTGGCCACTACCCCACCCCACCCGGGCTGAACTAGAAGGCACTGATGGATTGCAGGGTGAAAATGGGCCGTTAGCGGGTTTAGAACTAGTCTGGCTGCGAGATCGACTAGAAGCATTTTTGGTGCAAGTACAGGGCTCAGCACGGCTGCAGCTAACGGATGGCTCAGTGATGTCCGTGGGCTATGCCGGGCGCACAGAGTATCCCTACATCAGCATTGGCCGAGCCTTAGTGAAGGATGGCATTGTGGAAGAATCAGAGTTATCCCTGCCCGTGTTACTGGACTATTTTGAGCAGCAGCCAGAGGCTCTGGATCGCTATCTACCCCAAAACGATCGGTTTGTATTCTTTAAGGCCACGGGGGGCTCACCACCAATTGGCAATCTGAATGTGCCGGTGACGGCGGGGCGCTCAATCGCGACCGATAAAACTCTGATGCCACCCGGAGCATTGGCTTTGATTAGTTTGGAGCTGCCGATACCGACTACAGCCGATAGCTGGCAGTCCATACCCGTCAATCGCTATGTGCTGGATCAAGATACTGGTGGGGCGATTCGTGGTCCCGGTCGGGTGGATATTTTTGTGGGTACAGGTATTGAGGCTGGAGAACAGGCAGGTCTGATTAATACGAGTGGGCAGCTATATTATTTGCTACTGCGTGAATAGGGGGAATGTCCTTCGGGATGTACGTGGGGACGTGGATGGAGAGGTGGCGCTCGCAAATTTGTTGGCGCAGGTCATCCTGATCAAACCGGCCAATAAAACACGTATCCTGAGCCTTGCGATATTCAATTAACGTGATCAGACGCTCCTGATTTTCTGGTTCCAGACGATTGATCGACCCATCAATCACAATGACGCTGTAATCAATGGCAAATGTACGCGCCAGATTGACTTGATGCAGTTCATTAAGAGTCAGGTGTTTAGGCGCTTGGTGCCACAGACGTCGCGCTAGACCCACCCAATCTAAAACATGACGGCTTTGAGCCTCAGCCTGTGTACGAGTCAGACCTAGCTCAAGTAATTGACGGGATACGCAATCGAGCACCGTAGATTCACGGCGCAGTGTCTCACTCTGGCCCAGATAGCCAATGGTGCGGGCTTGGATTTGGTCGATTTGACGATGGGAGAGTTGGGGTAAGTTGAGCCATCGCCCCTGGTGATCGACCCAAATAGCGCCAGCGTCGATGCGAATATGCCCGCTCAGAGCATCTAGCAATAATCTGTTGGCTGATGGGACATTGCTATGTAAGTGAACACATTCTCCACCTTTGAGGGTAAAGGAGATATCTTCTAGACCTGGAAAGCGCTCTTCACCAGGCTGAGCAGCGCTTTTATAAAGTCTCTCTACTTTGAGTTTGATGTTGTTATAGCGAATTTCAAAAGGAGTTTTCATAGGAGGTGCTGAGGTGAGAAATTTAGCGATTGCTGATTTAGGGGATGAGTTGATCTACGGTTTTTTCTATTTGACGGTTGCTTACAGCTCAAGCCATCGCGAGGATCAGCAATGCCGAAATTTAATCAATGGCAGCTATCGCCCTGGTCGCGCCTGAGCGATAATTGCCTGTTGTTTAGAGCGAGCCTGCGTCGTTAGTTGGTCGCCATGGAGGACACAGCGAGCCCTCAAATTAGCAACAGCGCGGATCGTAAATTTGAAAAAAATTATGGGCCAGGCTATTACCCTGGAGCTTTATCCGTGGCCTCTGTAAAAAATTGCTAGTACTCTAGCTGCAAATACACCACTACTGATAATCAATGTGTAGCACCCATCTCAGTAGAATACCTGAAAAAATTTGATTCCAGTGCTCAGTCAGCGGGATCTTTTTGAAGCCTTTAAACTAGATGTCCGGACTTCTGTATCACTTTTGACACACTTTTGACAGAAGTAGACTGTTTTTTTGTCAGCGAGCGGCGACGATGATCGTTCACAATGGATCAACCTGAAAATATCGCCGTTTTTCACTATTTTCAGAATCAGGGATTATGACCTACCCGCTCCAACGTTTGTTGACCTATGGCCGCCGCTATCGTCGCCGGATTTGGCTGGCCAGTTTAGCCTCAATTTTTAATAAACTCTTCGATTTGGCTCCGCCCGTGCTGATTGGTTTGGCGGTGGATGTAGTGGTCAAACAACAGGACTCGCTGATCGCCAATTGGGGGGTATCCAGCATTCGCGGACAGTTTATGTGGCTGTCGGTGCTGACGGTGATTGTTTGGGCCTTGGAGTCAGCCTTTGAATATGCCTACAACTGGATGTGGCGTAACCTGGCCCAGTCGATTCAGCACGACCTGCGTTTGGATGCCTACACCCATTTGCAGTCCCTGGAATTAGCGTTTTTTGAGGAGCGGAGTTCCGGCGGGTTAATGTCTATTCTCAATGACGACATTAATCAGCTGGAGCGGTTTCTTGATCGGGGGGCCAATGAAGTACTGCAGGTGGTGACCACCGTACTGCTGATTGGAGGAGCCTTTTTTGTCATGGCTCCTAAGGTGGCATGGATGGCGATGCTACCGATGCCGTTTATTGTGTGGGGTGCGATCTCATTCCAAAAATATCTGGCTCCCCGCTACGCTGAAGTGCGTGAACGGGTGGGACTGCTCAACGGTCGTCTGGCCAATAACCTGACTGGTATTGCCACCATTAAGAGCTATACCGCTGAAACCTATGAAAATCAGCGGGTGGCGGCGGACAGTGAAGCCTATCGCCAGAGTAATCGTCGGGCGATTGCCCTAAGTTCGGCCTTTATTCCCCTGATTCGCATTCTGATTTTGATCGGGTTTACGGCTACCTTGCTGTACGGCGGTTTGGAAGCGGTAGCTGGCAATCTGGCTGTGGGTACCTACAGTGTGCTGGTATTTCTAACCCAGCGGCTACTATGGCCCCTGACTCGTTTAGGCGAAACTCTGGACCAGTACCGGCGGGCTATGGCCTCCATTGATCGCGCCATGGATTTACTGGATACTCCTGTCGCGATTCGTCCTGGTGACTACCGGCTGCCGGTCAGCAACGTGCGTGGAGAGATCGCCTTCAAAGATGTTACGTTCGCCTACCATGACCGCCTGCCGGTGGTGCAGCATCTGACCCTAAAGGTCCCGGCGGGCAAAACGACGGCTATTGTTGGCGCAACAGGATCTGGCAAAAGTACGCTGGTCAAGCTGTTGCTGCGTTTTTATGAAATTAGCAATGGGCAGATTACTCTGGACGGTCACGATTTGCGACAGCTGCATCTAGATGATTTACGTCAGGCCATTGGGTTAGTCAGCCAGGATGTATTTTTATTCCATGGAACGGTGGCTGAAAATATTGCCTACGGTAGCTTTAGTGCTGCACCTGCTGACATTGAGAAAGCGGCCAAACTAGCAGAAGCCCATGAGTTTATCCAGCAGCTTCCCCAGGGGTATGACACCATCGTGGGAGAGCGTGGTCAGAAACTGTCAGGCGGCCAGCGTCAGCGGCTAGCCATTGCTCGTGCCTTGCTAAAAGACCCGCCGATTTTAATTTTGGATGAGGCGACATCGGCGGTGGATAACGAAACTGAGGCGGCAATTCAACGATCCTTAGAAAAAATCACCTGCGATCGCACCACGATTGCGATCGCCCACCGTTTATCCACGGTCCGCAATGCCCACTGTATTTATGTCATGGATCAAGGACAGCTAGCAGAGTGGGGAACCCATGAGGAACTTTTGGCCCGCGATGGCATCTATGCAAATCTATGGCGCGTACAAATGGGAGAGCGGGTACTGGTGTGATCGATGACACTGAGCTGATCCCAGTATATGTAGGCTCAATGTACCTCTACAGAGTTAACTTGTAGACTTCTACAAGCGCCCCGTAAATTCCGGACTTAATCATGGCAATTGGGATAGGGGAGTAGCGTTAACCGATCTGAAGGTTGGCGTCATCCGTGTGTTTCCTTAATTATCCATGGAAAGAAATAGAGCTTACTCTATAGCGGTCAACCATCATCCGATATCCGCTCAATCCCCTGGCTGGCTACCTGTCACCTCAGGTATGTTAGCGCTCACCTGTGGCTTGTCAGGGTCGGCTGCCAATGCTTTGGCAGAGCTGCCAGCAACATTCGCTACACCTGAGGCTCCTGCCAATGAACTTGAAGGTGTAAACGATAGCACTACAGAGGTTGATCCTCCCAAGGCAGCTGCTGTAGAACCTGCGGCTTTAAGGCCCAGCTTTTCTCGCCTAAAACTAAAGGCTCAAAAACTGTTGCGATCGCAGTCCCCAACGGCTCCAACCCTATCGGTTGAACGTTTGGAAGGCCATCGTCGAGATTTGCATCGGCGGTCCAATGAAGTTGAATCGCAGCTATTAGGGTTACAGCAGCTGCTCTCCATCCAAGCCTATGGCAAGAGTTTTGCCGATCGACTCCTGGCGGAGGATGCGGCCTATCAGGCTAAATTACAGCAGTTACAGACGCTAGAAGCAGAACTCCATGGAGCGATGAAGCAAGCTGATGCAGCAACGCTGAGCCAGCTGCAAAATCGTTTGGATCAGACTGATAGAGAACTCCGGCAGATTGCCCAGACCCAGCTGCAGCGCTATATCGATCAGGCTCAGACGAATTCTACCCTGGGCCTATGGCAAGAGCCGATGTATCGACAATCCTTGCGCTGGTTGATGGAACATACTCACGAGCGACATCAGCTGAATGCTCGTCAACAGACCCTGGCTGATACCTTGGTTGCGATCGCTGCAAACTAGCGCTGATTTTTTTGCAATTCAATTTTCAAACAGGCATCCATGACCACTTGCCAGCCATGGTCCACAGCCTGGTGGGCCACAGCAGCATCGTAAATACCTAACTGGGTCCACAAGCACTTCACCTCAGACATCGTCCCTATCGTCAGCAGTTCGTTCATCAAGTCAGGCAGAAACTCACTACGACGGAATACATTCACCATGTCGATGGGGCCTGGCACATCAGCCAGACGGGCGTAGCAGCGTTGACCATCGATTTCTTTAGCCGCAGGGTGAACCGGGTAGACAATGTACCCTTGCTGACGCATGTAGCGAGCGACCTGGTAGCTGGGGCGCTGGGGTTTAGGAGAGTGACCCACAACAGCGATATACTTCGTTTTGGCCAGCACACGTTCAATCACAGCTGGGTCTCGATAGGACGTGCTCATGACATCTCACTCGTAAGTATCGCGGGCCTATGCAAATTGTTTCTCACTATCTGAAATTTGATACAGCTGACACAATTGATATCCTCAACATTACCTCAGCCATTCAGCAACAAGTCGAGGTGGCTGCCATCCGCCAGGGACATGTGGTGATTTTTTCTTGTCATACCACCACAGCATTAACGGTGAATGAACATGAAGAGCGCTTGTTGACCGATATCAAAACCTATTTACGTCAGCTGGCTCCACCGCAGAACCGCTATTTACACAATGACCTGCATTTACGAGATGTCCCTCCTGATGAACCCATCAATGCCCATTCACACCTGATGGCCATGACTCTGGGCAATAGTGAAACCGTGCCGATTGTCAATGGTGAGTTGGCGTTGGGGACCTATCAATCGGTGATGCTGGTGGACTTGGATGGGCCGAGGCAGGGGCGGCAGGTATTGATACAAATTTGTGGTGTGTAGATCGATTTCGTAGAAAGCAAATATATTGAACTAGCGTTTTTGCGATTGCTGAGCTAAAGGATGAACCGGTCTAGAGCGATTGCTATCTGATGGTATCTCCCAGCTAAAGTCATCCCGAGAATCAGCAATGCCGCGCGTTTATTAGGGCTCAAAATTCTCCATATCTTCTCCGTATCTAAGTAACCATTTCAATTTGTCACAGGTGCGAGTAGATCAACGTTGCCCCCCTCTATAGCTATAGAATATGGGTTCTCTATAATTGAACTGTAGCTTTCAACCTATTGATATTTATCTATGCTGGTCACCAGTGAATCCCTAAAACAAGATATTGAAAAACTCACTGACGATCAGCTTCAGCGAGTTGCAGAATTTATTGCTTTTCTTCGATTTCAAGAAAAACGAAGACGCATAGAACTCAATCCAGCACTTTTGGCTCCTCTTACGAATGAGTTTGCACAGGAAGACCGTGCTCTTGCAGAATCAGGGATGGATGACTATGGGGACATGCTTGCTCAGGAAGATCAATAATGCCCAAATCGTTGAAACGCGGAGAAGTCTGGTTAGCAAATCTTGATCCGACTCAAGGTTCTGAACAAGCAGGTATTCGCCCTGTCATAGTTTTCCAGAATGACATCGTTTCACGATTTTCCACAACAACCATTACTATTCCCCTTACAACGAATAAGCGTCGTGCTTCTTTACCTATTTGCGTGATGATTGAACGAGGAGATGGTGGACTAACACAAGATTCTGTGGCACTTTGTTTTCAACTTCGAGTGCTAGATAAAAAACGCTTACTTAAGCGATTGGGACAACTCAAGCCAAAGACAATTACTGAACTTGAAGAAGTAGTCTTAGTAACTCTAGGATACGAGTTATAAAATTCTTAAAACCTCTGCCCTGCAAGCGTTTTAGTTGAGTTTGCAGGGTTTGTATCGAAATGTCCTCTGGTCTAGATTTTTAAGGTGCCATATCCCATTACAAATTACGTGGATCGTCCTGATCCGAGTGCAGCGTCTGACCAGGAGTAAAATACATAAACTTAGAGCCCCTCGGTGCGCCCGGCTTATGCCAAATTCCTTTGGGAACTACAAACGTTGAACCCGCCTCAGCAACAACGTGTTGCGGTGTTTTACCCTCCAGCAACGTTATTTCAAATTCTCCTTCAAGGATGTAAAACCACTCATCCGTATCTGGATGCATTTCCCACACAGGTGAGACGCCTGTGATGCTACATGCGCTGACATGGCTGCCATTAAACGCGACAACGTCTAGAAAAGATCCCTCAGGCTGGGCCGCCAGTTGAGCGTAGATATTTTTGATTTCCATAGAAGCTGGGGGGCTAACACCCAATCTTAAAACCTGACACATCAGTGATAGCACACTTAATTGGTTCGTGCGTACTATATGGCTTATGTCTCACTTTGGGGTTCATCCTTGAGTAAGCCTTGAAGCTGCATATGGCTGAGTAACCAGCTGGTCATGGTAGCTCGGCGAGTGAGGCGAGGTATCAGCTGATCGATGCTGTAGCCCTTAAAGCCCAGATACGTTTTGAGTAATTGCTTATTCGGTTTGGGAATCGATCGGGTCAGCTGTACCGTTGCAGGACGACTCTCAATAAAATTGGGTGGTTCAGGAAATTTTTCCCGCAGGGGTTCCCTGACACCGCTAGCATCCCATTGCTCGGTGGAGGTGTCATAGCGATAGCCCAAATGGTACCAGACGAGTCGATTGACGATATCGTCCTCAAGCTCTTCATTGAGGATAGCCCAGAGGGTGGTTTCGGTGAGGGTAGGCAAATCAGTCATGGCAGGTAGTAATGCATCAGAGCATTAGGATAGCAAGCGGTTGACCGGTAAAATGAGCTGGTTTGTGCTGATGGGTGCAGTGGTTTTGGAATTTTGGCAGCACGGTTGATATTAGACAATTTTGACCGACAGTCAGTCAATCAGGCATTGGCTCAGTTGCCCGTGCCAGCAATACCGGCATTTCTAAAGTGTATGCGGCCCAGGTTCGATGTTCATGTATTTGAACAGGTGGCGTCAACCAATGAAACTCTTTGGGCCATGGCAGAAGCTCAGGCCGGAACGGTTGCGATCGCACATACTCAAACCGCTGGCAAAGGTCAGCGAGGAAAACAGTGGGCATCCGCACTAGGCGGAGTCTATTTATCACTGATGCTAGAGCCTGACTGGCCTGTAGAGCAGGCAGCTCAACTTACCCTTTGCAGTGTCTGGGGAATTGTCAGTCAATTTAGATGCTTAGGCATTCCAGCCCAAATCAAATGGCCCAACGACATTGTAGTGGCGGGGCAAAAGCTTGGCGGTATTTTGAGTGAAAGCAAGCTTGAAAAGGGAACCATAGCTCGGGCTGTCATTGGAGTTGGTATTAATGTTTACAACCCGGTGCCGACCACCGGTATCACCTGGCAAAAACTCACCCAAAACAAACACGACCAAGCGATTGCCACCTTAAGCCAAGTAGCTGCAGCTGTACTCTCAGGCATCTGGCGGGGCATTTTTTATCGGAGTCAAACAGATGACAAAACTTTTTCGGATGCCTATCAAAGTCTACTGACCAACCTAAATATGCCTGTAGTTCTGGAAGGAAAGGCATTAAAGGTTGTGGGTGTCACGGCAGCGGGACACTTAATTTTAAAGTCTTCGTCACAAGATTCAAGGCAAACCACTATGCCGGTTGAACAACTGGTCTACATCAAGCCCGGTGAGCTATCCCTAGGGTACTCCCAATCTGAAATCGAATAGCGCGTACTCCTATTGTGCAGCATAGCCTCGATTCAGTTTCCTAATAATTTATTTATTGTGTTCTTTTTACATTACTTTCCTTAATTACTAACTAAATCGTCACCCAAATTATTTATTTATCTTCCTATGGCTGACTTCTGCCCTTCATCTTCGGTATCGTCTAATTCTGCTGAGTCTAACGCTGATTCCTGTCATGCTAAATCCAAGGTAATTATTACTAATCAAAAATCTGGGCAGTTGTGGAAAAAAATCGGCATCGTCGGTTCAGTAGCTGTCATGGGTAGCCAGCCAGTGCTGGCTCAGATTAATATCCCGACGGGTGAAACGGCTGCACCAGCCGTGGCTGCTGAAGCGGCTCCTTTGGTTACGGCCACTCCAGATGCACCTGCAGCGTCTGCGCTGGTAACGCCGCCGGTAGTTGTATCACCAGAGGCGGCTCCCCCTTCATTTTCGCCCACCCCAGCTGCATCTAGTGCTGTAGAAGCGATTACATCCCAGGTAGAAATCGAAATTGTTGTTCCGGCTGCTGACCCGGCTTCAGAAGCAGAGGCGGCTCCGACTGAGCTAAAAATTACGGCTGCCGATGTAGAGGAAGCCGTAGAAGAAATAACAGAAATAGACGCCACCGTAGAAGAAACAGATACTGCGACGGTGGCAACAGACGTGGAGATCCCTGACGTAGAAAACGATAACGCTGATGGGGGAGATGACAGCATTGAGGCAGAAGATGCCAGTACTGATGGAGAAGACGTCAGCGTTGATGGAGAAGGTGCGGATGGCGCTGTCTCCGAGTTAGAAGACGTCACCCCCGAAGTAGAGATTGTCACCCCCAGCGATGTCGTTCCCGGTGCCATACCCACAGGGGAAGACTTGGCCTCTGAAGATGGCGAGGTATTTGTCGACCCCAGTGAGGAAGAAGAAGGAGAAAAAGAAGAAAAAGAAACGCTGGAGTCAGATGGACCAGAAGTCGTTGTTTCAGAGCGTTCGACCGGATGTGAGTATACGGTTGATGCTGAGCATGTCGGCGGCTGTGAAGAGGCTGGCGAAGAATCTGAAGCGGTAGCCAGTGTCCCTGAAACGAATGCTCCTGAAACCTCCGTCAAGCTCGGGCCAGTAAGCATTAGCCGCTCGGGTGTGCGTTTTTCTGGCGGTGCCACTACTGCCGCCGGGCGTGAATTTTATAATACGGTGGCCCGACCCCTAGTTGAGCTCCAGGCAGGTCAATCATTTGTCTTTCCCCTGGCGGCTCCATCTCCAATTACTTCGTTGTTTGGCTGGCGTTGGCATCCCATCCATCATGACTATCGTTTTCACAGTGGAACCGACTTGGGAGCACCCCAGGGGACTCCGATTCTAGCGACTCAATCGGGTCAGGTATCTGTAGCCGACTATTTAGGAGGTTATGGTCTAACGGTTATTTTGCGGCACAATGACAACACCCTGGAAAGCCGCTACGCCCATATGTCTCATATTCTGGCGCAGCCTGGCGAATGGGTAGAGCAGGGCGAAGTCATTGGTTTGGTGGGGTCTACGGGGAATTCTACTGGGCCACACCTCCACTTTGAGCTCCGCCAGCTCACTAGCCAAGGATGGTCAGCGATTAATCCTGACGATGTTTTGAGATATGCCCTAGCAAATCTCAACAATCAGATGAATGGCAGATCGCTACAGGCGCTAAATATTATTCATCCGGCCCACGCGGCTTCGGCTCAGGCGGCTTTACCTAAGGGAGTCAAGACTGAAACCTTGGTGAAGGATGCCCCCCATTTCCGACCTGCCCAACCCCATGCCCAGTAAGGATCAAGATTGGCGATTTACCTATGACCGCTGCATTCGATTCCATGAAACCGATGCGGCTGGTGTGGTGTACTTTGCCAATATTTTGAGCCTGTGTCATGAGGCCTATGAAGCGGCATTGGCTGAGGCGGGTATCAATGTGCGGGACTTTTTTAGCGGTGCAACATTGGCGGTTCCAGTGGTCCATGCTGCTGTGGACTTTCGCCAACCGCTGTATTGTGGCGATCAGGTTGCGATCGCACTAACACCTCAGCGTCTCAACGCCACCAGCTTTGAAATTCGCTATTGTCTGCGCAATGCTGCTGAAAAAACAGTAGCCACGGCCCTCACCCGCCACGTATGTATTGACAGCACTAGCCATCAGCGTCATCCACTGAGTCCCGACTTAGAGCAATGGATGCAGTCAACTGCGCTACCACCTGAGACCGGTTGACCTTTCCTTGAGCGTTACGGGGAATTATCTCAACAAAGCACCACTGTTTAGGATGTTTGTAGGCACTGAGCAAGGGCACTAGAGCCGCCTTCACCATGGCTGGCGTAAGGGTAGACTGACGGTCATCCCCAGGGACACAAAGTGCTGCCACCGTTTGCCCCCATACTGAGTCGGGCAAACCTACAATACACACATCCTGCAACAATCCCGTTGCCAGTAGCGCGGCTTCGACCTCTGCGGGAAAAACATTTTCACCGCCGGTAATTATTTTCTGGCTGTTGCGGCCCACAATGTGCAAATGCCCTTGTTGATCCAGATAGCCGAGATCGTCTGGATAAAACCAGCCATGGTGTGAGGAAAATTCTGTCCCTGACCAATACCCTCGTCCCAACGCGGATGACTTCAGCGCCACCCGCCCCACGGTGCCCACAGGCAGAGGCTGAGAAGAGTGCAGAGCATGCACTGCCAGAGTGACATGGGGGAGTGGTTGGCCGTTGCTGCGTATCCCCTGCTGAAACTCTTCGGGCAACAGGGTGGCCACCTGAGCGGCTGTTTCACTCATGCCATAGGTTAACGCGATCGGTAACTGAGCCGCTTGCGTCAGTAAGGCAGGCCAGGCAGGTGCGCCCCCCAAGAGAATGGCTCGAAACTGCGAGAGCCACGCCTGAGTATTGTCGTTTTTGAGCAGCCGCTGCAGCTGGGTAGGCACCAGAGAAATAAACCAGGTCCGGTCTGGTGGCGTCAACCGCTGTCCTGCTTCTAGCTGTTTAAAGGGCTGGATAATTAGCTTCCCTGGAGACAGCCACACCCGGATTGCCTGCATCAGACCGCTGACGTGGTAGAGCGGTAAAACACAATAGCTGTTAACGGGCTGCTGATTAAAATGGGTCAAAAATCCCTGGGCGGAGGCAATGAGGCTTGCCCAAGTATGGATGACAAATTTGATCTGTCCAGAGGTGCCGCCAGTGGCAATGAGAATATGGCCTGGCTCTGGTTGCTGTGTAGAGAGGCCAAAAGAGACAGGCGGCGTCTCACCCAAAATCACATCGGGAGTTAGCTGTTGGGCAACCTGCTGCCATTCCTGTTGTTTCCAGTGGGGATTGGCTAGCACCAGAGTAGCGTTCGCCAGCAGTCCGGTCCAAAGATAGGCTAGAAACCGGCTGGGGTTGGTTTCGTTAATCAGCACCACGGACCTGGCTGGAATCGTTTGAATCAGCTCACACCAGGGTTCGGTGAGGGTAGGCCAGAGGTTTTGTGGCTGGCAGAATTGATGGCTGAGGTGATAGTCACTCGCCGCGCTTATCCCAATCTTTGCCATAGCTGCTGCCAATTGGTTTGGCTCAGACCATCGTTGGTAAACCACTGCTGGGTGCCTAATCCTAAGGCCCGGTGGGGAATATCCGGGTAGGCCATGGCTAAGTCGATGGCCAAACGAATCAGGGCCTGACGTCCAACGGCGGTTTCAAACACCGATGAAATTACTAGATCAATCGGGTACTTGTGATAAAAGTGTTGTAATCGTTGGGGAGACCCCATAATCGCTGCTTTGATTACATAGATGCCATCCCAGCCTCGGTGAAAGTGAGCTTTGAGCTGTTCCAGGCTGGCAATGGACTCATCCAAGGCAATGGGGGTGTGATAGCGATAGCTCAATCGCATCAGGGTATCAAAGTCCTTGGGAGGCAGCGGCTGCTCTAGAAATTCGATGCGCTGATCGTTGCGATCGCACCAATCTAACCACTGCCGTGCCGCCAGCTCATTCAACCCCCCATTAGCATCCAGACGCAGCTTTGCCCCTAGGGGCAGTTGACCCAGTAGCTGATCGAGCCAGTCCATCTCTTCAGCTATAGGACCAACACCAATCTTGCACTTAAACACGCGATAGCCCTGTCGCCATAGGGTTTGCCACTGCTCTAAGGATGCCTGCCCCCTGGGCAGCAGGACACCACATTGCGCATTGGGTAGGTCGATGGGGCGTAATTTACGCTCCAAGCTACTAAAGACTGACTCCAGACCAAACTGACAGGCGGGTAATGTAGGCAATAAAGACGGCACCACATGGTCAGATAGCTCAGCGGGGAGCTGCTGACAAAAATCTAAGGCCTGCTCAAATGTTTCAGACCCAAACCAGGGGAGCGGTGCCACCTCACCAAAGCCGCAGCGGCCATCCTCATCGGTCAGTTTGAGAATTAATCCCTGACGCACTTGCCATTCCCCGTGATGGGTACGAACCGGCTGTCGAAACCGACGTTGATAGGGACGAAACTCAAACCGGTAGGACATGGCGGTAGACGCTAAGTCGATTCAATTGAGAACCGCTTGACTAGAGTGATCTAAGGGTGATTGGCAACAACAGCCCCAGACATATGAGTATTCCACAACAAAACTGGAAACGGATAGCCACGAACTTAGCATTTTGTACCAACTCCGGCTGATCGTGATAGCGATTTACATGGTGACAAAGTTGGATGGCAAATGGAGCACTGGCCAAGGCCAGGGCTAAACTGTTGGGAAATACCCCTACTAGTAATCCCCCCCCCAAAATCACAAAAATGCTGCCACATAGCCAGGGCAAGAGTTTTGCCCCTCCCAGGGTGCCCAATCGTACAATGGGTGAGCGTTTGCCAGCGGCTATATCATCACTCACCTGATGAAAATGGGAGCAAAACAGCACCAAAGTAGTGGCCATGCCGATTACAGCACCCAGGGCCCAACAGGATAGAGAAAAAGTCTGAGTCTGAGCATAGTAAGCCGCACCTACACCTAAACCAAAGCTGACAAAACAGAGAGGCTCACCTAATCCTTGGTAACCGAGTCGGAAAGGAGGACCCTGGTAGAGATAGCCCAGGATACAACACACCAAAATCAGACCCAAAATAGTCGCGTCCCGCTGCATCAGGGTAATGGTACTGACTCCGGCCACTCCCAGAGCTAAGCTGAGATTGCCTAACCAGAAGATCAAAGCCTGATTCTGGGTCAGATTTACCAGGGAGTGATGCTTGTTTTTATCAATGCCAGTGTCAGCGTCGTAAACATCATTGCTCAGGTTTTCCCACACCAGCAACAATACAGCCGATAGCAGAAAAATGGCTAAGATCCGCCCATCCAGCTGTTCTGTTTCTAAATAAGCGAGCAAGCTGCCTACCAGAATAGGGATGACAGCAACACTGTACATAGGAGGTTTAATGGCGGCTAGCCAAAGAGATTTGCGGGTATCGGCAAACTGGATACGCTCTTGATTAACCGTCGGGATGGTCATGTGGACGTAATTCTTTGATAACTATAAATCCACAGTTAGCATAGCGAGGGTGGATGTTAGGCAGGGGGTAATAAATCGCAGAGAAACCAGGAGAATGGTTAAACCTGAGCGACTGTGACGCCGGTGCCTCCATCAGCTTGTTCGGCATGCTCAAAACTGCGAACCTGGGGATGACGCTTCAAAAATTCCCGTACGCCGCGCTTTAGTTTGCCGGTGCCGTGGCCATGGATAATCCAAATAGGACCGGTGGATTTGGCAATAAAGTTTTCCAAATCGGCTTCCGCTTCTGCGACACGCATCCCCCTAAGGTCGATGGTGTTTCTAGAGGTGCGTACAGCCGGGGCTGCAGGTTCTTTTTTGGCCACTTTGGCAGTTGTAGTACGTTTTTTCTCAGCTACTTTTTCAACCGCTGGTTTGGACACCGCTGCTTTTTGCCCGGTCAGGGATTCAATGTCGCTCAACTCGACAACGGTTTTCATCAGGCCAAAGCGAACAATAACCTTACCATCGGCATCGGGTGCTTCCACCACCTCGGCAGTCTGACCGCCAAGACCAATCAGCCGTACTTTTTCGCCCAGTTTGGGTTTGTAGTCGGTGATGACTTTTTTGGCGGGATGGTCTCCCTTCGGCACGGACTGCTGTTGGGCAATGCTTTCCACTAGCTCCGTTGCCTTTTGGGCAGCCTGGGCGGTGGGTTTCCCCTTTTGGAGTTGACGAATAACGGTAGCAATCTCGGTTTTAGCCTGAGCTACAGCGGCTTGAATGGCTTTTTCTTGCTCTAGCTTTTGATGACGTTCCCATTCTTTGATAGCGGAAGATTTACGCTCAATGTCTGCTTTGAGGGCTTCTGCCTGGGCCACAATGCAAGCGGCCTGCTCAGCTTGGTCTTCCTGCCGCTTCCGCTGGGCTTCAAGCCCGGCAATCACCTGGTTAACATCCTCTTGTTTGCTGACGCCGACATAGGTTTGGGCGGTGTCAATCACATCAGAATTTAGCCCCAACCGTCGAGCGATGGTGAGGGCGTTGGAGCGACCTGGAATGCCCCACAGCAGTCGATAGGTGGGGGACAGACTGACATCGTCAAATTCTACTGAGGCATTTTCAAAGCGCTCATCCTGATATTTCAGGGCTTTGAGTTCACCAAAGTGGGTGGTGGCGACTGCAAGACGGGTATGGTCGGCTAGGTGTTGAAGTAGTGCGATCGCAAGCGCACTGCCCTCTGTTGGATCGGTCCCGGCCCCGACCTCATCCAGCAGCACTAACGCATTATTGCCAGAGGCATCTGCTTGGGTGGGCGCGGTAGTAGCAGGATGGGCATCGCCCACAGATTCTGGATTATTAGCATCGCCTTCTGCACCAATCGCCTCTAAAATCCGACCAATCCGACGAATGTGCCCCGAAAACGTAGACAGGCTTTGCTCAATCGATTGCTCATCCCCAATATCTGCCAGTATCAGATCAAACCAGGGTAGTTCCACTGGCTCACGGGCCGGTACAAACAGCCCGACCTTAGCCATGAGAGCTGCTAGGCCCAGGGTCTTGAGGGTCACCGTTTTACCCCCCGTATTAGGGCCGGTAATGGCGACCACCCGAATATCAGGGCGCATGGTAATGTCAATTGGTACTACGGTTGCTCCCTCTTCATGGCGCTGCTGCCATACCAATATGGGGTGACGCAGCTGTCGTAGAACGGTACGTTCTTCAGCAGTACTAAACCGGGGTGGATTTGCCTCCAACCAGAGCGAGTAGCGAGCACGAGCCGTGGCCAAATCCAACGTAGTGATAATGGCCATCAGCTGTTCCAGGTCTTCACTCACCTCCGCCACCTGACCGCTCAGCTGCTGCCGCACCAGTTCTTCTTCGCGGGTTTCCTGGCGTTCTAACTGCCGCAGACGGTTGCCAAATTCCACAACACTCTGGGGCTCGATATATAGGGTGGCACCACTGGTGGAAACGTCATGGACAATGCCGGGAATTGCATCTTTTTGTGGTGCTTTAACCGGTACCACAAACCGTCCGGCCCGCTGGGTAATCAGAGTTTCTTGTAACGCCCCTCCATGGCGCTGCATAATCCGCTGCAGCTTGGCATGGAGCTGATCGTGGTTATTTTTGAGGTTTTTACGAATACCGGCCAGTTTGGGATTGGCCCGGTCGGTGACTTTACCGCGATCGTCAATGCAGTGATGGATTTCTTTTTCTAGCTCTGGATACGTGCGCAGCTGGGCCACTAACGATTGTAGAACTGGAAAATCCTTTTCCTCCTGGGCATCAATGGTGCGACGGAGCTGACGAGCACCGGCCAGGGTAGTGGCAATTTCCAGCAACTCTTCCCCAGACAAAATACCCTGGCGTTTAGCCCGCTCCAGGGCATCTCCCATATCCTGAACACCCCGAAAATTAAGTGGCGCTTTTTCTTCTAACTGATAAGCCTCACGGGTCTGGGCTAATAGCCGTTCGCTTTCGCTCTGATGCTCAGGGATCCGCCCATGGCGGGCGGCCAGGGCACCTAGCTTAGTGGCAGCGAAGGTGGCCCACTGCTGGCATAAACGGGGCCATTCTAGGAGGTCGAGGGTTTCGGACTGGATCAAGGTTGGATGGGGGATATGTGATGCTCTGGAGGGGACAAGTTGTAAGTTTTGCAGTTTGAGTGAGACAGACTTAGTATTTTCACGGTAAGAAAAACTTCAGCTTGAAGCTCAAACCTGGATATTCAAAACTCAAAGGTAATCGCGATCTTAATTAACTATATAGCCTCTATCTTAGGAAGATGCTTCCTTCTGACTTACTGATTCATCGCCCTCGGGGTGACTCTATTGATGCTAAACAACTGCCGTTGACTGAGGCGTGGATTGCGATCGCAACCAGTCTAATTGCCCTTTTCCAAGCCACTGTGGGCGACACCCAGGGCAACCTTAACCAAAAACTGCAGGCCATCGAAGGTGACAACACCGACTACCGCATCAAGCGAGGTCTAGCCCATATTCTGCGCAGCAGTTTTAGCACCTTTGAAATTATTAGCCCCCTCGATCCCCAAACATTACGCCAGCGTGTATTTTCCCTGGCCTCAGCCAGTGCACCGTCCCCAGTGGCCGCCCAGCAAAACCTGCAAACATTGGCCAATCAGCTCACCCAAGAACTGGATAAGGATGTCGAACCCACTCACATCCAGCAGGGCCTCTACGCCGATCTCAAAGAAAATCGTATCCTGACCCAGTTTGATGCCCCTACCCCAGAAGCACTCATTCACCGCTATAACCTCTCCCAAGTTCAGGGCATTTTCTACAGAGCCAGTCATGTCGTTCTTAATCTGCACCGTAACGATCCCGGCGAATATAAGCTGATGTTCCGCTATTTGAAACTATTTCGGCTGATGACCTATATCGAAGGGGAAGCTGATCAAGGCTTTACCATCACCATTGATGGTCCCGCTAGTTTGTTTAAAGCTAGCACCCGGTACGGTCTCGATATTGCCAAGCTAGTGCCAGCCATTTTGCATGTAACCCGCTGGCACCTTAGCGCCACGTTGCAATGGAAGGACACCTACACCAAAAAACTGTCTGAAAAAAGCTACACTCTGGATTCCGAGTGCTCCTTGGTCAGTCACTATCCACCCGGAAAGCCCTATGACAGCATGATTGAAGCTGCTTTTGCCGAACGCTGGGCCAGCCTGGTAGAAAAAAGTAAAACCCAGTGGCAGCTGGAGCGGGAAGTAGAACTGATCCCCATACCTGGCAGCGTTATGATTCCTGATTTTCGACTGGTTCATCCCGATGGTCGGGTCTATTTGCTGGAAATAGTAGGATATTGGCGGCCAGACTATCTGCGCAAAAAGTTTGCCCAGGTACAGAAATCAGACTGTTCAAACCTGATTTTAGCGATTTCGGAGCGGCTGAACTTAGCCAAGTCAGGCATCGATGTCAAAAAGGTACCTGCCAAAATAGTTTGGTTCAAAGATAAGCTCCAAACCAAACCCGTACTGAACTTATTGGAATCACTGTGAAGTTATCCATAGCGGACGCTTCTTATCTTTCTTCGTATACTTAGTACGGTAGGGATAGCTACTGAGGTTATCTTGCTGCGTGACTTCCCCTAGTTAGCCCTCTGGCAATAGGCTACTAACCAAAATTGTTGCCTGAAACCAAACTAAATCCGTATTATTAGCTGGTTACGTTTAATCTAGTCCTCAAATTTGGGCTCAATAACAACACTTAAGGAACTCTACCTATTCCCTGCATTATGACCACGGTTTTGATTGTGGATGACAGCTCAACCCTACGGGAGATGATCTCTGGTCTCTTGATCAAAGCGGGTATGACTGTTTTAGAAGCTGAAGATGGTGAAAAAGCCAAAGACATGATCACATCAAAGCCGCCGGATCTCGTGGTGCTTGATATTGTCATGCCTAATATGAACGGCTACGAACTATGCCGATGGGTCAAAAATAATGGTCCTACGAAAAATGTACCCGTTGTAATTTGCTCATCTAAAAATGAAGAGTTCGACCGCTATTGGGGTATGAAGCAAGGAGCGGATGCTTACATTGCCAAGCCGTTTCGACCGGCGGAAATGGTAGAAACCGTTAAACATTTGCTGCGAGGGCGATAGTTGTTCATCTGACCCTAGACCGCTTAGATGGCAAAGACGTATGATTGGGCAAATTTCAGCCCATCTTACTGTCTCTCTTAGAGTTTTCCTATGGCAATGCAGCTGCGGATTCACGTTCCACCTCACCCGTTAATCAAACATTGGCTCGGTGTGTTACGGGACGTTAACACACCCTCCGCTGTGTTTCGTAGTGGTATGACCGAAATAGGCCGCTGGCTGACTTACGAAGCCATTCGTCATGATTGGCTGCCAACCGTGGATGCCACGATAGAAACGCCGTTAGCTCCTTGCCCTGCCACGTTCATCAATCCTGAAATGCCGCTGATGGTCATTCCCATCTTAAGGGCCGGTTTAGCCTTGATGGAAGGAGTACAGTCGGCGTTACCAACGGCCTCAGTCTATCATCTGGGCTTTGTTCGTAATGAAGAAACTCTGGAAGCCAACTGTTACCTCAACAAATTGCCGCATCAGATTGATCCGACTACCCGTATTTTGATTAGTGAACCAATGTTGGCAACCGGCGGTACAATGATGGCCACTATGGCAGAATTAGTGAAGCGTGGCGTTGATCCGTCTCTGGTTAGGGTGGTTTCAGTGGTCACGGCTCCTCCAGCGCTCCAGAAACTTGCTGAAGCGTATCCGCAGCTTGTGATTTATGCGGGCATCATCGATGAAGGATTAGATAAAAATGGCTTTATCGTGCCAGGGTTAGGAGATGCTGGGGATCGCACATTTGGTACTAACTAATCACTTCACATCATGAGTCAGTCGGGTAATTTTACCAGTGGATTTTTTGTAGGAGCCTTATTGGGAGGGCTTGTGGGCGGCGTAGCTGGCGTACTGGCAGCTAATCGAATTAGCCGTACAGATGCTGACGAAGCTGCCAACTTCAATCAGCTTTCGGACGATATCAGACAAAATTTGGCTGATATGAGTAACGATGAACGTATGGAAATTGCCCGCCGCGGTCTTGAGGACAAAATTTCTGAACTGAATGCGGCGATTGAAGAGGTGCGTCAGCAGCTAGGCAGCACCAATGGTCATATGACTGATTATGAAACTTCGACGATGGATTCTTGAGGCATAAAGAGATCGTAAAAATTTATGCTTAGAAGAGATTTTTAAGCATAAGTATGAGTCATCTAAATTTGTGCTCAAGGGTTGTTACTGGCTTTTTATCATGGTGATTACAACGATGTGGCTTCAAATCAGTTCATCCTTTGAGGCAACAACGTTTCATCAGCTACACTAGAAGCTGAGAATTTCAAAGCAAGCTCTAGTTCACCGTAAGACATACAGCTATGACTATAGTTTTCCAGGCACTCGCTAGCTTCATCAGTATCTATTTGGTTTTACTGATCGTCCGTGTATTGCTGAGCTGGTTTCCAAATGTAGATTGGAGTAATCCGGCGTTTTCTGCTTTAAGCCAAATTACCGATCCCTATCTCAATATTTTTCGTTCAGTCATTCCACCCTTGGGCGGAATTGATTTCTCAGCAATTCTTGCTTTTATCGTTCTACAGGTAGTCCAGTCTGCCCTTAGCAGTGCTGTCGCTACTTTGGGTACCAGCTATGCAGCTTATTCATCTTTTTAATGCTGGTGTAGGCTGTTGGTGTTAGCGGGTTGTTAATTGGAATTTTAGAACTGAAAAGGGGTGGAACTGATATCAGCTCCACCCCTTCAGCATTCTTTGAAGTTTGAGACCTTAGTCTATCCGTCCTTGTCGACGTACCTTGCCAACAAACCCAGAGGCTTTAAAGTTTTTCAACTTTAGCGGCGGTGGTTGGTTAGCGGCGACTGATACCCGAATTTTGAAGTCACTTTCACCGGGAGGAACATAGTCTACGCCCCCTAGCCTGCCCCGATTTTGCATGACTGGATTATTGTTTTTGTCATAAATGCGGCCAAAGATATCGGCGTTGAGGATAGGTTTGCCAGAATTGTTGGTTAGCGTGCCTGTGACCAAATAGCAGGTAGCTTTGCCCAGGCTACCTGAGTCGACAATGCCTTCTGCATATTCGGCGGGGCATGTGTCATAGGCAAGATTGGATACATCCAGAGGTGTCATCGCGTGCGCCGGAGCAGCGATCAGCCCGAAACACATAATAATGAATGCGATTAGGGTTGCACGAAAAGCCATTGCAAGAATCAGGGTAGGTTTAGGGTAAATCTAAAGCCGTTGCTGATTTAGAGGATGAACTGATCTGTTGGAAGTGCCATATACCAGCATCTTTCAGATCAAGTCATACCAAGGATCAGCAGCGGCAATTTAAAGTGCGATCGCATTAGTCAGTACCAGACTGCTAAGTAGCAATCCGTACTACTAACCTATGGTTATGGTACCGGGTCTACGGTGCCAAAAACATACCCTGATTGCCTAAGCAATCCCCTACACAGGTTGCTGACGATTAGGCAATACCCAAACTAAGATGGGTGTCAGCAAAACCATCGCCAGAGAAAAGCTAAAGCAAATCCAAAGACCTTGAACTTGAGCAGGTGTCATAATCCGTTCCTCTACAAAAGTAAGTGTGTCAAAAACTCTGTGAGCCCATAGCAAGTACTCAAGGTTACAGAGCTTGTCCAGAGGATTCCCCACAATAATGTTCGTCTGTTAGAAACCGTAAGATCTGCTTATTAAGCGTTTACATATTCTCTCGATAAAGTAAGACTTACAGGCGAACGCACCGCTGGCTCGGTTAATAGATCGCAACATTCGACGCTGTTTCTGACAGTCGGATTACTTCACCTGGACAAACCGATCGGCAGCCATTTGACGCAGATGCTGAATATCCTCCCGTCGAGAAATTGATAGTGGAACCGTGGCTTTAATGGCTCGGACCAGCAGCACCGTGTCCAAGGAGCACTGCTCATGGAGGGATTGATACAGACTTGAAACGATAACTTGCTGAATTTCTGCACCACTAAAGCCTGCCGTGGCTTCGACGAGTTCTGCCATATCAAAGTCAGCTGGGGTTTGATGGTGACGATTCAGGTGAATGGTGAGGATGGTGGCCCGATCTTGAGCATCCGGTAAATCCACAAAGAAAATCTCATCAAAACGACCTTTACGCAGCAGCTCGGGGGGGATTTGAGAAATATCGTTAGCGGTGGCCACGACAAAAACCTCCTGAGATTTTTCCTGTAGCCAGGTTAAAAACGAACCAAACAAACGACGACTCAAGCCACCATCCGTATCCATGCTCTGGGTGCCACCCATGGTTTTTTCAATTTCATCAATCCACAGCACCGCTGGAGCCATTTTTTCGGCCAGGGAAACAGCCTGACGAAAATTCTTTTCGGAGCTGCCCACATATTTGTCATAAAGTCGCCCAGCATCCAGCTTGAGCAGGGGCATCTGCCACTCACGGGCAATGGTTTTAGCAGCTAATGATTTGCCACAGCCCTGGATACCCACAATTAAAATTCCTTTAGGCGGTGTGAGATTGAGTGCCTGGGCTTGGGGACTAAACCCCATGCGAGCCTGAGCTAACCAATGCTTGAGCCCGTCAAAACCACCTAGCTCAGCGGTGTTTTTCTCCACTGGAATATAGTCCAGCAACCCGCTTTCACGAATAATTTGCATCTTGCGCTCTAGCACTCGACCAATGTCTTTAGCTGTAAGATGACCATCTTCTAGGGCCGCATAGGCAATCACCTTTTTGGTTTGGTTGAGGGTCATGCCCTGGGTCGTGCTAACCAGGGTGCGCATTTCTTCGGGGCTCAGTTTTACCCGAATGCGTCCTCTGAGAGCCTGTACTGCTTCCACAATCGCTTTATGGAGTTCATCCCAGTCTGGTAACGGCATATCAAAGTAAACCGCCTCATGGGCAATCTCCCGTGATAGCGAGACCTGTTCACCTGAGATCAACAATGTGGACTGGTTGTGGGCAAACTGCTGGGCAACTTCGCGAAAGAGGCGAGTGACGACCACATCGTCAAAGTGACTGGAAAAATCTTTGAGCCAGTAAATAGCCCGGTGACTGATTGCCTGCATATGGCGCAGGGCATCAATTGGCTCAGCCGTATCGGTATCAATGGCAGCACGGCTAGCGCCCGGTGGTGCATATTCATTTTGCCAACGGTTATAGCGATTCCCTTCTAAACGCACCAAGCCTTGGGCAATACTCCATTCATAAACAGGCAGCTGTAGATCCAGGGTGGCCTTATTGATCAGCTGTTGTATGCGTTCTTCTTCCACCGTTTCGATCACAATGATCGGATGAAATGACATGATTAAGGTTTGCAGATGGCGAACGCTGGCGGCAAAGGGCATGGGTGACGATTTGAAAATCTTTAGGGTTAGGATGCCCAGCTAAAAAAGTAAAAGACAAGTGATGGATTAGCTGTTATTAACAGGGCTGCCCGTCTCACTAACTTCACTCCCACTTGGTGTGATTCCAGAGGAGGATTCAGCATGTTCTGGGAGAGAGTCTTGTGATTCTGGTGCCTCCACTAAAGCGGTTTTCCAGGGAGTAAATGCAGATAGTTCCCATCGGTCCAAAATGTCTTTGATCAAGAGTTCTTGCATCCAGATTTTGGCAACAACGGCTAGGGGCAAGGCCAGTACCAGGCCAAGAAAGCCAAATATGGTGGCAAAACAGATCTGGGCAATCAGGGTAAATGCAGGGGGAAGCGAGATTTGACGGGCCATGACCGTCGGTGTTAGCCAGTAACTTTCAATCTGCTGGATAATCACATACCACACAATTACTGGAACAATTTTCCAGGGATCGGGTGAGAGCAGGGCGACGGTGGCTGGAAAGATAACGCTTAGACTCGGTCCGACGTTGGGAATAAAGTTGAGCACGCCAGCGATGAGGGCGTGAGCCAGGACCAGTTTGATGCCTAGCAGCCATAGCCCGATAAAGCTAAGGGAGAAGATAAACACTGAGTTAAGAACGATTCCTCCCAGCCAGTTACAGAGGGCAACTTCGCAATCTTGTAAGATGCCGTCTGCTCGCCGTCGATAGAAGGACGGCATTAAGCGCAACAGAGAATTGCGGTAGATGGTGGGATTCCCAAAAAACATCAGGGACAAGATCAAGACCAGAAGAACCTGGAGTAAGACCCGCAGTGAAGAGTTAAAAAATGAAAAGAAGTTATTAAAAACATCTAATAGAGCTGAGTCGGGGGATGTGGCCCAGTCCAGAAACTCGTCCAAGTCAGGAAAGCGCAGCTGTTCAGGTAGGAAGCGAGCTTCCAGGTCATTTAAAGTCTCTGGGAGGGTGCGAGCCCCGTTAATAATCAGCTGGGTTAGATCACTAAACTGTTCAATAAAGGGTGGGACCACCCCAAGAAAAAAGAGGGTGATGACTAAAAAGCTAATGGTCAGAACAATGGGTACAGCGAAGCGTCGAGGTATACCCGTCTGCTGTAGACGACGAACAAGGCTGTTGAGTGCGATCGCCACCACCACCGCCATAAACACCAGCAGCACAATGGCGCGAATACTCCAAAGAATATAGAAAGTCGCTAAGATGCTGATCAGGCCAATCCATTCACCAAGCTTCACAAGCTACTCCTGACTATCACCACAGCTAATTATGTCCTACCGGTCTAATCCTTACCCTTGAGCTACATCACACCCTTCGAGTAAGATTCCGCCATTTTAGCCAATCTCAAGGGAAATATATTTTATCCGTAAGAAAAACGCCGTTGCTGATGTAGGGTATAACCCGATCAACCCGTCATCCAATAGTTCAAGGTGTTTCAGATAAAATCATTCCGAGGATCAGCAACGCCAGAAAAACTAAGTCCGACCTCTAGTCGCATCTTTTCATTATTTTGACTATACCGACTCCCCAGTGGCAGCTACCCGGTAGCGAAACAATTTCCACCGATTGGGTCGCCACTGTACAAACTATTGCCAAGCTGTCTAATCCTCCAGGGAAAGCCGCTCAGCTTCTGTGGCAACGAGGAATTTATACCCCTGAGCAACTGACAGCATTTATCAATCCTGATGCTTATGAGCCGACTTCCGCTGCTGCCTTTGGGGCAGAAATGACCCAGGCGGTGGCGCGTATCCTGCAGGCATTAGAACGTCAGGAAACGGTCACTATTTGGGGGGACTTTGACGCTGATGGCATCACCTCTACGGCTGTGCTTTGGGATGGTCTACGGCAGTTTTTCTTAGATGGAAAGCTTAACTACTTTATTCCTAATCGTTTAACCGATTCCCATGGACTGTCTTGCCATGGTCTGGATGACCTGGCGGCCCAGGGCACCCGCCTGGTGCTTACCTGTGATAACGGCAGTACAAATCTCGCAGAAATTGACCACGCTCATAGTCTGGGGCTGGATGTGATAATCACCGATCACCACACATTACCGGATGAACGGCCCCCGGTGGTCGCCATTATCAACCCGCGCTATTTTGACCCCGCTCACCCTCTGGCCCATCTGTCCGGTGTGGCTGTTGCCTTTAAGCTGGTAGAAGCCTTGTATGAGCGGCTAAATCCCACACGACCGCTGGTAGAACTGACTGATTTAGTGGCCATTGGTCTAATTGCCGATTTAGTACAGCTCAGGGGTGACTGCCGCTATCTGGCACAAATTGGTATTCGGCAGCTGCAGACACATCTCAAAACCAAAACCCCAATTCGCCCCGGTGTTGCCCAGCTTTTGCAGCTATGCCGTCGCACGGGGGATCGACCTACCGATATTTCCTTTGGCATTGGTCCCCGTATCAATGCGGTTAGCCGTATCCATGGCGATGCTCGGTTTTGCGTTGAGCTGCTCACCAGTGAAGATCCAGATCACTGTAAGACCCTGGCTGAGCAAACGGAGTGGGCCAATACTCGACGCAAAGCATTGCAAAAAGACGTGTATACCCAGGTCAGCCAACGTCTAACCGAGTTAGATCTGGCAACAGTCCAGGTGATTGTGCTGGCGGATGCCCAGTGGCCAACGGGGGTGTTGGGCATTGTGGCTGGGCAGGTGGCTCAAGACTATGGCAAACCCACTGTGTTACTTACCATTGATGGCGATGTGGCCCGAGGTTCAGCCCGGTCAGTCAATCAGATTGACCTCTATCAGCTGGTAACGGACCAGTCCCATCTGTTAACCAGCTTTGGTGGTCACCCGTTTGCTGCTGGCATGACGCTGCCTGTGGAGAATGTGGGTCTATTTGCCGATGCCCTGAATCGACAGCTGCGACAGATCGGCATAACGTCTGGACCGATCATCAGGGTGGACCTGGAGGTGAGCGTTTGTGAGCTGGGCAAAGAGCTGTTTCAGCAGCTAAATCTACTGGAACCCTATGGCATGGGTAATCCGGTTCCACGTTTGCTAATTCGCAATGCCAGGTTTGATCAGACCTGGCATCAAAAAATTAAAGACCCGGTCTCAAAACGTAAGCTCAGATTTATTAAAACTCACTTTTTGATTAAGGACGATACCTCTACAGCGGGCTTTCCCGGACTATGGTGGGACCATTATAAAGATGATCTGCCCGTGGGACGTTGCGATGTGGTGGTAGAGCTGGATTTTAATGCTTATTCCCGGCAAAAACAGCCGCAATATGGCGGCTATGAAGTGCGATTAATTGATGTGCGTGCAGAGGAGGGTGCGATCGCAACACCGCAACAGCCTCTGATTGACCGTCGCGCTCAGCCCCGTGCATCAGCCCTGGAGCCAATCTCCGATGCCCTGGTTGTTACCCAATGTCCAACAACATGGCAAGAATTGCGTCCCTGGTTTCATCAGGCAACTCAGCAACAAACATCGTTAGTATTAGCCTATGACCGTCCTGAAACTGTCGCTCCGGTGGACGTGTGGAAACAGCTGGTGGGAATTGCCAAGTATCTGGCAAGGACAGAGACAAGTGTAACAGCAGCAGAGTTAATGAAAAAGCTCAGACTGGGAGGAGTTTCGTTGCGCTTTGGGCTGGCGGCATTAGGCAGTCTAGGATTCCGAAATAGAGAAAGTGTAACAGCTGATCTTCAATCGCTGTTGCCATCTACAGCGATAACCCTTGTGTATGAGGCAGATTTGGCCGCTCCAACAGCACAACAGCAGGCAAGTTTACGATTGTTTTTAGCAAGTTTAAAAGAAGAGCAGTTTCAGCGACGATACTTTGCTAATGTACCCGTGAGTGTTGCTCAGACGGTTATGAGAGATTAAGAGAATGTCGCTTAGAAAATCTCATTGTTCAATAGAAACTCGCACAAGAGTCATTTTATGTAGGATTGGTCACCAATAATTCTCTTTTATGATCAGACAACAAAAACCAGCTAACGGTGTCTTCTGTCTTTTCTCTAGCAAGGTAGATATCAAAAGGACCTGATTCTTTTTTCTCTTGACTGGCTAGCTGCATAATGGCTTGATAGGTGCCTTGCACATGAAAGGTGTCATCGTCTTGGGCTTCTCTCAGGGTGACTTCTACCTGACGGAGCTTGAAGTTAGGTAGCTGAGGTACTTTGGGGGCTAAATGGGCAGTTAGTGCCTGCTGGGTTTGGGCTATTTTGATGGCTAACCCCCGTTCTATCACGGACTGAGGCGGTACAGTGCCAAAGCTGCTGCAGGCTTGTAATAGCAACACTAGACCCAGTAGGCATACCCAACGTAAGAAACCCATCGTTATCCATCCACTGTGAACGTTTACGTTATCTACGGTCGACTAGCCGAATCTTTGCTTGGCTTGTTCGTAGACCTCAACGGTAATTTGGGGAGTTCCTGCTTCCTGGGCGAATCTCTCGATTTTCTTGCGGGCAGCTGGACGGACAAAAAATGGAATTTCCTTTAAACGGGCTTTAGCTTCAGGGGTCCACTCGACGGCAGTGCTCATGGGGGTGCGATCGCAACGTTTTTACTATGTAAGGACAAAAGTGCCCTATTTATAGTACGACGACCGGGGGATTGTTGGCTCTGTTACTGCTAATTCGGCGGCAAAGATTAGTGCTTTGGTTCTACTGTGATTAAGCTCTAACCACCTGTCATTACCAAGCGAAACCCAAATAAAATGTGCCGCGACTCGATGGGGCGATCATGCTGATAGGCAGCGCGGCAAAAGCCTGGAAAATCATCCCAGCTGCAGCCTTTGAGTAATACTTCAGACCCACCTTGAACCAACGTGCTGGTGTACTCAAACACATTGCCTGCCATATCCTCAATACCATAGGAGCTGCGGCTCAGGGGATAGGTGCCCACCTCACTGGTGCCATAGGGACCATGTTTTGCCCAATTGGTGCCATCATCTTGCCAATCATTACCCCAAGGGAAATAGCGTCCGTCTGTTTCCCGTGCGGCTTTCTCCCATTCCAACGCGGTCGGTAGCCTATAGTTCACACCGTCTTGACCTGAGCGCCAATCGGCATAGGCTACAGCATCCCCATAGGAGACCAATACTACAGGGTGGTTTGCCTGCCCGGTTGGATACTGTTCACCCTGCCATAAATAAGGCTCTACTTCGTTGTAGCTATGGACTAAAAAGCCCTGCTGCTGGTAATCTGCTGCGGAAATTCCTGGTGCACGGTGCCCTGTTGCTTGTACAAACGCCTGATAGTCGGTATTCGTAATCAGGTGTTGGCTCATGCAAAATGATGGCAGATTTTCGGTACGTTGCTCTGGCTCACGTTCAAACCAACCGCGTTGGCGGTAACCTGCTTCGGCAGCCGCTACCTCATCTGGCGAGTCGGCAAATCCTTCGGCGCTAATGCGATAGGCGTAGTCGCGTTCGGTGCGATCGCTCCCTGCAATAAACTCACCTCTACCCACATACGCAAATCCTGGCATGGCCTCACAGTCTGTTGGGGTGATCTCAGGCTCAGACGCAACATTCTGACAGCTGACCAGCAGCAATGACAACAAACTTAAGTTTCTCCAAATTGTTCTCGTCATAGTGGCTCCTCTCACCAAAACGTCTGATCAAGATAATAAGAGGTGCTTGTTTGTCATGGTGCAATGTCTACAGCGATCTCATTCAACAAAATAAATACAAAGCTTTACATCTCTTTTCTTCCCGAAACCTAAACATAGAGACTTTTCGCAGATCCTTAGAAACGTTTCATAGTGAAACGTTACAATTATACCAACGTCTTTTCTAGGACAGGACGCCAGCAACATCAACTACAGCCGGTTCCCGTAAATAATCCCTGCACTGTGACGTTGCTGATCCTCATAACATCCTCAAGGTGATCCTTTATGGTATGTACGTAAGGAAGGTAAGGTGTATTTGTACGTAAGAAAGTATCGAGTGAGATGACTATGCAAACCCTAAGCAGTCAGCCAGTCCAACGGTCGAATCAGCCTGGTCCCATCACCTGGAAAGCTGTGCCTGATTTTATTCAAAGGGCCTTGACCACCGAAGGATGTACTTTGTTGAAATACCAGCGTAAACGACCTAAATTAGCGCATATTCGGTTCCAATATGTGCCGCTGGAATATCAGGGTGATCTCTATTACTTACAAAGATGGTCTCACCATGAATGGGGAGTCTCTCCTAGCCAAATTATTTTTCCGACTGAAGGGCCTTGTTCCCTAGAAAATCTTAGCAATGGTAATCTGTTGTCATTAGTCGTTAAGCGAGCAGTGGCTAGTTTTTATGGCCAATTTCAAGACAACTCACCGCTGCAACCGTCTCCCTCTAACAGGCGGCATGCCGGTAAGAGTCTTCCCCTAGCTGGGTAGGCTACTGTCTTTACTCAATAGATCATCCTTACTTACTCAATCATTTGCTCTAGCTCAATCAGAGGAATTAACCAGGCAACATCGTAACCGGCCAGGGTAACGTTAAGTTGATTATCCACAATCCGCCATCCTCGACGCCCCATCAGATCATACCAATAGTTATCTTGAGGAATTGCGCAGAAAGGCTTATCTGTCGTGGTAGGCTCTGAGTCAGACTGGTCTTCTAATCCTGTGTAAATACCAGCAACACCGAGTTTTTCTAGGGAAATGCTGACCTGACAGCGTCGAGGCGTCACATTGGTCAGGGTCAAAATGTGTTGCTCACAATCCGGTGAGATCCGGAGCAGCGCAAAAATGGCCGGGTCTAGATGAAATACTTTTTGCTCTCCGTTTGGGTGAAATGCTTTATTGCTAACACGTACATCCAACAGTCGACTCAGCTGAGTAATCATCTGAGAGATTCTAGATTCTGGATTTTTTAAGTCTAGTTTGAGGTCAGATGCGTGAATGACTGCGCGATTGATATCGCGTTTTACTTTTGTTTTTAAGACGGTTTCAATGTTGTTACGGGTGCCCACCAGGCCATGTAAATAAATGCCAGGGATACCTCGAAGGACTAACGCAATGCTGCGAGAGGCGACCATCCGTTTAATTTGCAGCTCTAGATCCTCATCTTCACTATCCAGATTCAGCGCACTAAACCAGGTAGAGTTAATCTCGTAGGGTTCTTCAACCCCGCCTTCTGCAGTGCGGTAAGAAATCAGTGCGCCATGTTCTCTGGCACAGCGAATAATAAAATTAATCTGTTGTTCTGACAAAATATTTTTGACACCTAACAACCCTACCCCATCATGGGTATCAAGAATATTAAAAAAGGTCATGGCATCAGACGGATATTCCAGGGTCTGCACCCATTTAGAGAGTTCTGTGGCTGTTTCTTGGTAGAAGGTATATAACACTAACGGTGGTAAGGCAAAGTTATAGACCATTTGCGCTTCATCATAGCCGTTACCAAAGTAGGTGATGTTTTCTTCGTGGGGAATATTGGTCTCGGTTGTCAGGGCTACCTGGGGGGCGGCAATATCGAGTACGTCCCTAAATAACCGAATGACTTCATGGGTTTGGGCCAGGTTGGCGCAAGGGGTGCCCGGCTCTTCCCACAAGTAAGTGACGGCGTCCAGACGGATAATATCGGCTCCCCGGCGGATATAGAGCAGCAGGGTATCAATGACTTCTAACAGAACTTTGGGGTTAGTAAAATTTAGATCGATTTGATCGGGAGAAAATGTCGTCCAGACCCAAATAGGACCATTGATTGATTGATACTGGGTCAGAATATCGGATGTGCGAGGACGGACAATCATCGCTCGTTGTTCGAGGGTGAGTTCATCGGGAGAGCGATAGGCCGTGGCAAAGTTTTGATAGTTGGGATTGCCGTTGAGCATTTCTTGAAAGGGCATGCTCTGGGAGGAGGCATGGTTAAACACACCATCAAACATCAAGCGATATCGCTCTCCTAGGGATTCGATGTCTTTCCAGGAACCTAGATGTGGGTCAACGGTCTTAAAGTCGGTGATGGAAAACCCGCGATCGGAGCTGTAGGGGAAAAACGGCAAAATATGCAGGATATTAAAAACTCCCCTGAGGCCAGAAGTGCATTCCAAAAAGTCAGCCAGGGTAGCTAGGGGGGATGCTGTTTCGCTGAGTAAAATATCACCGTATGTGATTAAGGCAATATCTTGCTGTGTGAAACGATTGGCGGGATGAAAATGACCATTATGAACCTTCTTCTTTGGGGTTTTATGGGCATCGTGGACCTTGAGCAATCGTTCTAACTCTGGCCAATATTGCTCGGCGACTGCTTCACCATAGAGAAATGTTAGTCGTCCTAACAGCCGCTGCCGTTGTTTTAAAGAGATTTGTAAAAGCGGTTGGGTGTAGTCTGGGGCAGGACTGTAGCCATTTTCCCTGGGCAAATCAAAGTCTGACATAAAATTTGGTGTCTCGATAACAGCTTGCCTGAATTCTCCAAGAGTCAGGCATCATCGAGCATCAAAAAACGTTGCCCGTTACCATTTGATAGCCATAGGAGAAAGGCTCAATTTTAGGTGTATCCAACCCACAATCAAGATTTCAAGCGCTCCTAAAGATTAGCGTTAGATTCTTGATAAAAATTGAAATTTTGTATCAAAAATAACAGGGATAGTCTGGTTAAGATCCTTGATTGCCCCAAAACTTTGCGACTTTGAGTATCCTCTGCCTGCTTCTGTCCTCATTTTTCCGTTCTTCGTTTTATAGACAAAGGCTGTACAAAAAGCACCGTGGGTTACCCCACCGGGACTCTTCAAACAGCCTCTATCTGGATTGAGATATTAAGTTGTAGGAAATTGAATGGTCAGACTAATCAGACCAAATAGTTAGACAGTGTTAGACAGTGATTTTAGATACCCACTCTTGAACGAATGAGATCGCACTCTCCAACCAGCTGCAACCCATAAAGTTGCAGATTTCAATAGTTGCAAGCAGCATAATGGTATTCATAGTCAGTTCTCCAAGGCCTTCAGCTACACATACGCCATGGGTTAGCTGCCTACAGATAGAGACTGATAAAGATCACGTGAAGTTCTAACAAGGATTTTTATCTGCCATTTCTAGGCCAATTTGGCTATTACACAGGCCATGGGAAACAACAAATACTCTAGAAAAAACAGTCGCCAAATAAACTGATAAAAGCGGCTGATCTGGGCTTTTTCCTGCAAGTTAACCTGACGACTTAACCACCACATCACTGCTAGCAGCCCGCCATGGGTGGTCAATAAAAATGCTGGTTCCACCGCTGGCAACAATCCCAGCAACGTTAGCCCCATCAATAACCCGTAGCAAAGGGTCAGCACCCAGAGCGAGAGCTGAAATACAAACCGAGGGCCAAGCCGTACTGTGAGCGTACGGATCTGAAACTGGCGGTCGCCCTCTAGATCAGGAATATCTTTGAAGATTGCGATCGCAAACGCAAACAACACAATAAACGCCGTCAGTGCCCACACTTCCGCTGGCACCCACCACCAGGGAGTGACCCCCGGATTAAGCCACTGACGAAAATGAGCAAAAAAGCCCAAATTCACTACGACTCCACGCACCCCAAAAATACACAGCGCTGCCCAAAAAGGAAACCGCTTCAGACGCAGCGGCGGTAGAGAATAGACCGTACCAATGGCCATACTGAGTCCCACCGTTGCCAACAACATCGGTCCCTGCAGCGCTGCCAGCCCCATGGCTAAACACCCCAGCACCGTCACAATCCTGCGCCCCATGGCCACAGAAAATGCCCCAGATGCTAACGGTAGGTGTGGTTTATTAATCCGATCAATGGCAATATCAGTCAGTTGATTGAGCCCCACAATGTATACATTGGCACAAAGACTAGGCACCAGCGCCGCCACCAGCGCGCCCGGCAGTCCGGCGGTTTCAATATCGGTTGTTAACACCCAAGCCATCACCCCCAGTGCGCCCACGCTCAAGGTGGTGCCAACAATAGTATGGGGTCGAGAAAATGCCCACAGAGACCGTAACCAATTGCCCCAGGAAAACGGCTGATGCTGGTTTGATCTTGTCACCATAACTGCTTATTGTCCCCCTGTTTGTTTAACACCCGTCAATAGTCCGTAGCGAATCAGTCCTGTACGGTAACCCTCCATCATCAGCGGAATCGCCATCGCCCCTTCTACAGTTTTCCAACCCGCTGTGACAATGCCCCAGAGCACCTGGGGGTTGAGTGCCGACTTGACCACGTCTTGCCAGAAGGGAGCTACTGCCCTAGACCAGTCAGCTGTTTTCACCTCCTGTAGCGGTAATGTTTGGGTTAATGCTTCATATTCGGCCAGGGAAATAACGTAGGGCAAATGATAGAGCCGATAAAGTTGGGCCAGATGGTCGTTTTCGACAGTGGTCAAAGGTGGGCTAGGAACACGGTGACACCAGGTTGCCACGATTAACCGCCCTCCTGGCTTTAACACCCGGCAGCACTCTTGTAAAAACTGTCCTTTATCGGGCATGTGCTCACCACTTTCTAAGGACCAGACTAAATCAAAGCTGTCGTCTGCAAAGGGCATAGCCAGGGCATCAGCCACCTGAAACTGCACGTGTTCTTTCAGCCCTGCCCTGCTGGCTCGAGTCTGAGCTCGGTTAGCCTGTACTGGACTCAGGGTAATGCCAGTGGCCATTGCCCGATACTTACTTGCCAGATACAGGGTGCTACCGCCAATGCCGCAGCCCACATCCAGCAGGGCCGACGGTGCCTGGGATACACCACTCCAGTCCAGGATCTTTTCAATTAAGAGTCGTTGGGCCTCCTGAGGACTATCTGTCTGATCTTCCGGGCCATAGTAACCATGGTGCATGTGCTCACCCCATACCTGTTCCCATAGCTGAGAAGATTCGTCATAGAACACCTGAATACGTTGAGTAAAAGAGGATTTGACAGCAGCGTCGGTTGTTTGAGTGGTCATGGCAGCAGGGTTAACAACGTGAACGGGGGCTTATCACTAGAAGCACTGGTGAAAGGGTAAGCCGGTTTTGAATTTTCACTGGCGTATTTCTAAATTTATTAAGACCTCCAAGCCTGTTGTTAAGGAAACGTACAGTTCTTAAAAATCGCATTACCCTAGGCACCAAGAGGATAAATTCCTCGGTTTTCTCTAACCCAGCATCTTCTGTCTGTTCTCATTTATGAAAATTGACCACATTCACTTTTTTGTTGAAGATGCCACCTGCCAACGAGATTGGCTGGTGCAGCATCTGGGGTGGACATGGGTTAAGCAGATTAACTGCTCAGATCGCACAGTAGAAGTGCTCCGCTATCGAGATACTGTGTTCGTGGTGTCGTCTCCGCTGACAGCCAATAGTCCCGTTGCCGAGTATCTGCGTCAGCATCCGCCGGGCGTTGCAGACGTGGCGATTGAGGTGCCAAATCTCGCGGCTACCCTACATCACTTAGATACCCCCCCTAAACCTCAAAAAACTATCTCCCCGCTGCTGTCCAAACTGGTTAGTGCCAGCCAGCAACAAGAGCCTTCAGCCTGGGCCAGAATTAAGGGCTGGGGCGGGTTACAGCATACCCTAATTGAGCGTCAGCCTTTGGCCAAATCGGCTCCAACATCTGTGTGCCCCTGTGTTTCTAAAGGCATTGACCACATTGTTCTCAATGTTCCAACTGGGGAACTTGAGGCTGCTGTCAAGTTTTATCAATGTCTTTTTAAGCTAGAAAAACAACAAAGTTTTAATATTCAAACCATACAGTCTGGACTACGCAGTCAGGTTTTGTTTGCACCTGCCAGCCAACTGTATTTCAACATTAACGAACCCACCTCTGCTAGCTCGCAAATCCAGACCTTTCTGGATGCCAATCGTGGTGCTGGGATTCAGCACATTGCTTTGCAGAGTGAACCTATTGTGCCCACTGTGAGGACATTGCGCCAACGGGGATTACCGCTGCTGTCAGTGCCATTGGCTTATTACGACCAGCTACAGCAGCGACTGCAGCTGGGTGCGATCGCGCCCGTACAGCATCAAGAATGGCAACAAATTGTAGAGCAGCAAATTTTAATTGACTGGCAGCCAAAACAACCAGAGTCACTGCTGCTACAAATCTTTTCACATCCTATTTTTCAAGGTAATCACTTTTTTTTTGAATTTATTGAACGCCGTCAGGCGGTCCAGGGCTTTGGTGAAGGCAATTTCTTAGCACTGTACAAAGCAATCGAAGCTGCAGAAAACAGCCAGCAACAGTACGCTAGCGCTGCCTCTCCAGAAGGAGGCAACTAACTATGCCCCGTCCCACCCCCCATAGTGGCTACCACTGGAATGGCAGACAACACCCCTTTTTTGAAGGATGGTACTACCGGCTAACCCTTCCCCCAGAACAGGGTAACCAAACCATTGCCTTTATGTATTCACTGCAAGACCCAGCCCGGCCCACCCCAGCCAGCGGTGGCGCAGTGCAAATTTTAGGCCCTGATGAGCAATACTTTTGTCGTTCTCTACCAGACCTATCGCGGTTTTGGGCCTGGCAGCATCGGCTAGGACACGGTCACAGCCGCAACGGCCCCATTGTAGAAAGTTATCGGGTGACGGCTACCTCCCATGAAGGCCAATTTTGGAACCCGGCTTTAGCACGAACCGTCCGCTGGCATTACAGCTTAGAGCCTGTCTATAGCTGGGGAGCCCCCCAGCAGCCCCAGTCCACTGCAGGCTGGCTGTCCCAGTTCCAGATTTTTGAGCCAGGTTGGCAAATCCTGATGGCCCATGGTTTGGCAACCGGCTGGTTTGAGTGGGTCGATGCCGCTGGTCAGGTTGTTGATCGGTTTGACTTTGAGCAGGCCCCTGCCTACGCCGAAAAAAACTGGGGCGGAGCCTTTCCCAAAAAATGGTTTTGGATTCAGTGTAATGCTTTTGAGCATGAGCCTGACCTGAGCCTGACCTCCGGCGGTGGTATTCGACAGATGCTAGGCCAACAAGAATCTGTGGGCATGGTGGGAATTCATCACCGAGGCCAATTTTATGAGTTTGTTCCCTGGAATGGGCAAGTCTCTTGGCAGGTATCTCCCTGGGGCTGCTGGCAGGTGTGGGCTGAAAACCCAGACTATAGAGTGGAACTCAGCGGAAAAACAGAATTGGCTAGTGTGCCGATTCGAGTACCTACTGCCAAAGGACTAGAATTTTTATGCCGAGATACAACCCAGGGAGAGCTGTTGGTGAGTCTTTGGCAAAAGGGGGTGCGATCGCATCAACCCATTCTCCGCGCCCACAGCAAACAGGCCGGACTAGAAGTCGGTGGTGAGGATTGGCATACTCTATGGCAACACTCAAGTTAAGAGTTATAGGCTTGTTGGTTTACACAGTTGGCTATCCAAGCTAGCTCTAACTTTTCCCAACCTGGCTTTGGCGGCTGACTATAGTCAATTGAATACTCATATCCAGAAAGCCTATATATCTGCTCTAACAATAGTTGAAAATCGACGATAGGCTCATTGTCACCTTCTCTCAGTGGAATAGCTACCTGAGGTAACGTTTGTGACAGATTAAAGGGATAAAGTAGTGCCTGAGGGCGTTGCTGAACAGGGCTTACCAAAATCCGATAGTGACTGACTACATTGCCCTGGACAGTCGGCATTGGTTCGCCTTTATGCAGCAAGTCGATCTCTACTAAATTGGCCTGGCTTTCTAAAATACGCTCTCGTTTCTGTAAATATCGTAATCGCCCATCGCCTCGCTTATTGACCGGTGACAGCACCTCAATCACAGTAACAACCTCTTGACTAGCTGTGTTGCGAATCTCGATAAAACGCTGACGAAGGGTCACAGGAACAGGAATCTCTACAATGATGGGCGAGGTGCTTGATTCCACAACAGCAGTCGCTATGTTTGTTTCTTGAGTCTCTGATCCTGTTTTTTGGATGGCAATATCCGGTATACCAACCATAACTGAGCTTGAGTCGCTGGTTCGATATACAGATTCTTCGATAATCGGCTGATATTTTGGTAGCAGCAAAGGGCTCAAGGTGTCAGCAATCGCCACAATCATCCGTCCGTGGACATTGGACCACAGTGCCGGATTCTCCAGGTAAGGATCCATACCAGGGAAAGGTGATGGCATTGCTGATAAGAATCTAGTTAACTACTCACAGCCTAGCACCCGGTTACAGATTCAGAGCCTAGTGCTGGTTTTTCTGTAGAGAAAACTATAGGGTTCAACTCATACAAAATTCTCTCTAATAGCCCTCGGGGTTTCAATGCTGACCCAGGGCAGCCTCTAGGAGATCATCAATTTTAATCGGGTTTAGAGACACCGATTTGGGATTAGATGTGGGTTAAGACCATAACTGCGAGAATACCTGACTTACTATCTGCCGTACCGTTGTGTTAACTGTCCGGGCAGCTTGAATGTGAGGTTCATCTGGCACGATCGGAATAATCTCTGCAGCTGTGCCAGTGCCTAACAAGTCCATGACCCGATTGGCGGCTTCTAACCCGGTGACATAGGCTTTTTCCTGAGACCAGGAGCCATGGCGAGTCACAATCCAATCGCCGCTCATAAATACATTGCTAAAGCTAGTTGTTCCTGGCAGTAGATACTGATAGCTACCTGGGGCAAAGTGACTAACTCCTTGAGAAATTCTGACCACCGCCTGGTCCACAACCTGGGCATCGCCAAACGCTGGAATACAGCCCGCCAAATCTTGCTGCGTCAGTTTGACAACCTGCTCATCACTCAGAGGTAGTAGCTGATTAGCATGGTAGTAATCCACCTCAATCACGCTACCTGGCTCATGCTTATATTCATCTTGGAGTGCGTTGAGATCAAAGAATGTCCAGCCTGTGGTCTGATGAAAACCAAAGCAGGCATTGGACGGCAGGGGTACCTCAATCTTACGGTCAAACCACAGTCGTGTGGCTAGTACGTCAACCCCGCCTAAATTTTGCAAATCTCTAAATTCAGACCGGTTGCGTAGGGCGTCACTACCCGCAACAATCTTTTTCATGCCGGTAATCCCGACGGAAAAAATCACTGCGTCCGCTGCAAATGCCTCGTCACCGTTCACACCAGTGCAGGTCACCCCGGTAACGCGGTTGTCCTCCACCTGTATATCGCTCACCCGCTTATTGGCCAGTAGCTTACCTCCCAGGGACTCAATTCGTTCTACCCAGGGGCGGAAGATCATCTCGCCTACTGTACCGCGACACCAGCGCACATCAAAGTCAGGCTGGTGGGCCAGAATAAAGTAGTAGAGCATGCCCAGGGCGGCAGCGGCTGAACACTGCTCACCGGGAGCAAAAAGCCCCACCAGTAGCATGGGTTCAAAGGATTCTTTGTACAGACGTTCTGAAACACCATACTGCTTAAACAGCTCCCTGGCGGTCATGCCGTCGTAGCGCTTCCAGGCATCATCAGAGTTATCAAAATCGACCACTGCGTATAGCAATGGCAATGCCGACAGTCGATCTGCTAGGGGTAACCGCTTAAATTGGGTGTAGACAAAGGTACCCATGGGACTGGGTAGATACGGCATTGCCTGAAATAGAGGCGATTCGACTTCCAGCCCAGCAGGCGAATACTGAGATGACCGGGTGTAGGGCGTAAATGGCTGAATGCCTAGCTCATCCACGAGCGAGAAAATATTGTTGTAAGGATACCAAAAACCATGAATACCGGCCTCTACAGAACGTCCGCCCGGCGTTTTCCAACCGGCAACTAAACCACCAGGCTGAGGTCCAGCTTCTAGTAATGTCACATCGTAGCCTTGCTTGGCTAGGTGATAAGTGGCTCCTAGTCCGGCCCAGCCTGCGCCCACGACGATTACTTTTTTCTGGCTTACGCTTGCGGTTGAACTCATAGATGACTCACGCAACTACCTTTGTACTGTAGATCAGAAACTTATTCGGTGCCGCGATATCCTGAGAAGTGTGGACGTTGACATCGCGTTGTTATGTGATGTCAACGTTTTATTCGAGTGTAGGTGTCTATGAATTCTGTTCTACCGGGTGCGCCCTGGCTAATCGCCCATCGGTCTATGTTGGGCATTAACCAGCCCTATAAGCTGACGCTCAACCATCAAGATTATGTATTGTGGCAAACTACCAAAGGCAAAATTAAGGCTCTGAGTAATGTTTGCCCTCATCAACAAGCTCCCCTATCCAATGGATGGATTTGTCCAGATCATGATGTGATTGTTTGCCCATTTCATACCCTGACATTTAACGATCAAGGTCAACTTTGTCGAGATGGTAAACCTGAAGGACGACCTTTGGTAAATTCCTTAGAGCTAATCGTCAAAGATGATTTTATCTGGACTTACGGTGGTCATGAACCGAGATTACCCATCCCTGAACTCCATCAACAGTTAGTCTCAGACTATGAATTTGTAGGCGTTGCCGTTTCCCGAGCTATCCAGGGGGATTTTCTGAGCAACGTTCTGATCAATTATGACTACAATCACCAGAACGGCACTCACCGAGACGTTTTACGCATTAAAGACAACTACGTTTCTCTCTTTGAGCAAGATGGTTACCAGGCAACGGTGATTCAAGGACTTAACCGCACCGATAATTCCTGGCAAGAACTTGTGGGTAACCCAGCGTTGTTGTTATTACCTAAAAAATATGAAATCCATCTGGACTATGAGTTTCCTTCGACTACAGTTGTGAGAACGTCACTGCCAACTGGTAACCTAATTCAGATGCATCTGCTATATCCAGAAAGTTTTGATGTGACCCGCACCATTGTTCTAGTGTTTGCTCAATTTAAATATAGTTTCTTAAAAGCGTTTAGTAGTGCCATTCTTAAAGGTGTTGCTCTGGTTGTTGAACAGGATGCCGCAGCTATTGAAATGAGCTATCCGCGACAGATACCCAAGATTCGTCTGCCCAATGAAGAAATCTTGGCATATGCTGAAAGGCTTTATCGTGATTGGTAAATCACAAGCATTAGTGCTGATCATGGGAACTAGCCAACAGCCATAGTGTTTCGAACGTTGCTTCGCCCATTAACCGTCTCAACTCCAGTAAGTGCGCTATCGTCCTGGCACCTCGCTTGTGCCTGTGGTTTCTAGTGGCTCAATAGCGCTGACTAAACCCAGCAGAGGTCCCACTTGTTCCTGTCCGTTTAGGGCCAACTCACTATGACAAAGATAAAGCCTCTCGGTGGTCCGTCCCAGCAGATCTCGCAAAATTCTCTCTAATCTGGCTTCATGCATGGTCTCTGTATCGGCAGCCGTCACCGGTCGCTCGGGCCAGCTGCTTAAGAAAATCTCAGCGCCAAATAGTTCATCGCGGCCGGTTAGCCAGCGGGGAGACCCGGCATCCAACCAAAACTGCCAGCGATGGGTAAGTCGCTGGGCTCGATACTGAAATACGGTGGCCAACGTTACCCCCTGCCGTTCCCCATCTAACGCTCTGGCCGGATAGGGATTAGCGGATACCGTCCCACGCTGCAGCAACCGAATAAAACGTCCCACATCGCTTAGGGTGTCTTCTCTTGGTATGCCGCCATAGAGCGCTAATCGCTGTTCTACATCCCAAAAATACTGGGCTGTTTCCATCAGTTCTCGTAGAGCTGAAAGCTGGTCGGTGGGTAAATAGTTGCCACGCCACAAAAAGTCTTGTACGGCCCGATCCAAGGTGATTACGGGACTGACTGGATAACGCTGTTGTTGCTGTTTTTTTTGCTCGCTAAGCCAGGCCAAAATGCGATTGTAGGCAGCTGTTGCTTGATGGCCCAGACGGTCCCAACGGGGAAAGTTTTCTACGGGTAACAGCCTAGGGTGGTCAATGTCAGGTACGAAGCAGTGGTCAGCAATTAGCTCTGAGCGCACCGGGTCAATGTGGGTGAGGTCAAACCAGGGTAAACTGGCTTCGTTTTCTGGGGTTTGGCTGAGCACCACTAGCATTTCAGCTACGGCATCGCGATTGACTAACCGACCTAATCCTGGGTAGACCAGGGCCAGCAGAGTCAGCAATGCTCGGACAAAGGGTGAACTAATGAGGGGACGCTGGTCTTTGAGAGAGGCAACGATGATCCCGCGTCTGCTTAAAATTTCGATCAGACTGTAGCGGGCAATGGCGTCTAAACCTGGACCGATGATGGCAATGTCTGAGGGAGCAACGGCCTCACGATGAATGGCATCGGCAATCAAATCAGCGGTCTGGCGTAGCATTTTGCCACGGGTGGTGGCTGTAATTAGCTGGATCGGCTCAGGTAGCTCGGGAATGGCCAATGGATCTTGCACCCACTGCACGATGTCATCGGCTATGGCATGGCCAAGGCTGTCGCTATTGGTGTGGGGCAGCTGTATTCTTTCGCATCCTTGTGCTAATGCCAGAGTGGCTGCTGGATCGGCTCCCACACCTAGCCGGATCTGTCCGTTGGGATTGTAGGTAAAGGCTTGGGGCCGATCGGCGGTTTTGAAGACTTGGAATAGGAAGGGTGCGATCGCACTATACTCATCCACATCATCAGCCACCGTCCCGGAAAATCGGTCTAACAACTGAGCCTGATACTGAGGCAGCGGCAACAAATACCGCCAATACAGTTCCGTCATTAAACCATAAGTCAGAAATCCTCGTTCTAAACACCAGGCTCTCCACTGCAGTAGCGCGGTCCCCATCACATTCCAAGTATCCATGGGAACCAGATTAGGCATCATCCCGGCCCGTAACCGCTGGGTAATCTCCTCGGTGGGAATACCTGCGGAGGCCGCTAGCTGCAATAAGTCTAGGGCGCGTCGCACCGTTTTTGACTCTGACCACCCCTCCACCTGCAGCGATTGATCTAACAAAGGCTCCCACAGCTGTAAAGCCAGTAACTGTTCATTCTCAGGCCGCAGCTTCAGAGGAAACTGCGCCTTCAGCGCCATGACATCCACCAGCAATGGCCAAAAGAGAATCACTTCGCTCTGGATAAACCCTGCTGGTGTGGTGGTCGTATAGGGCACTCGATCCTGAATAACAGCCGCCAGTCGCTGCGCCAGGGCCATACGATTATCACCATTGGCCGCAAATACCAACCAGGGACACTCTACATTGGCCGACTGACGCGATAACCAATCAATCAGGTGCTGAGTTTTGCCATTGCGAGTTGCCCCTGTAATCCATACCCATGTTGCTGTCACCTCAGATCCCCTCCTTAATATCTGCGGAGATGACATCTGATGTTAGCGTAGCTTCTAAAACATGTTTCCCAATTGGCCGATATGCAAAAAGGACTCACCGCTGGCGAGCCCTAGGTAGTTCATTCAAACAATATCAACATTGGCTGACTCCGAACGGAGCATGCCTATCTAAGAAATTACGGTAGTTAGAGCGATCAAGCCAACCACCAGGGCAGCCCCTAGACCTCCTAGGATAAGGTAGTTACGCTTCTCACCCGCTGTGGGTGGTTCAGCTTCATACATCTTGGGCTCAGAAGCAAAGTTGTTAAGGCGTCCACCTTCTTCAGTGGTATATGGCATAAATATTGACTCTTGCTGCACATTTATATTTTACTTTAGCAAAGGTTGATGTAGATAATTATCATATTTGACACATTTTGCAAAAGTACTTAGCAATATCTCCACCCTCTGCAAAGGCATCAGCTTGGATATTTAGAGAAATTGGAGAAAAAGAAAGAGTATCGTTGCAGCTCTGTTGAGCCAACTATCCATTGTGCCAAAATGACACAACCGAGATGACGTAATCAATACGCTTTAAAGAACAAAGCACAATCTGGAAGAGAATTGATAATCCCTCGAAAACCTTAAGATACCCGCAATATAAGCCTCAAAAAAACTGTTGTGGGCTAGCCTATAGCCTTGGTTTACATCCCCTTAGCAAAGGCTAACAAACAGATAAAAACGCTCAGCGAGTTATCGGTTTGATGGGCGAGTGTAGTGTAATCATCACCTGATTTGGGTAAGGTTCCCCCCAGGCAACCAAAGAGCAATCGGTACAATAGCATCGAAGACTGCATGTGAGGGCATACGATGACCGATTTATCACTAGATCAGGTCACCCGGCGTTTGCTGAAATGGTTCATAGTTGATGACACTCAAGTTGCCAGTATTTTAGAAAAAATCAAGGCAGAGCTACCTACCACAGAAGCCTGGCTAATTGGCAAACCGCAATCAGGTAAAAGCTCGGTAGTACGCGGTTTAACTAGAGTATCTGCAGATATTATCGGCCAGGGGTTTCGACCTCACACGCAGCATACCCAGCGTTATGCCTACCCTTCAGCAGAACTGCCCCTATTACTATTTACTGACACTGTGGGGTTGGGAGATGTGGCCCGCAGTGTGGACAGTATTATCCAAGAACTGCAGACAGACCTGGCGCAACCCGCACGGGGAGCCAGGATCCTATTGGTCACGATTAAGGTCAACGACTTTGCAGTTGACAGTCTGCACCAGATTTTAAGCCAGGTGCGAGCCCAAAATCCGTCTGTGCCAGTGGTACTGATTGTCACTTGTCTCCACGAACTTTATCCCACAGGCGCTGAGCATTCGCCCTACCCCCCTACTCAAACTGCTGTTCAACGGGCCTTTGGTGAACTCAAACGTAGTTTTGACGGTCTGTACGACAGTGCCGTCATGATTGACTTTACCCTTGAAGAAGATAGCTACCAGCCTGTTTTTTATGGACTAGATGCGTTGCTGCATGTCCTCTCTGAGCAGCTGCCTGAGGCCGAATCTAAAGCGATTTATCAGCTGCTTGACCAGACAGACAATGCCACAACCCAGCTAGGGGCCATTTATCGAGATGTTGCTCGACGCTATATTGCTGCCTTTGCCGTGATTGCGGCTACCTTGGCTGCGGTGCCCTTACCTTTTGCCACCATGCCTGCCATCACTGCTCTGCAGGTATCGATGATTGTGGCGCTGGGTCAACTTTATGGTCAGCGCCTCAGCTTTTCTCAGGCTGGTGGTGTTGCTAGCACCATTGCTGGCGGCTTTTTAGCTCAGGCCATTGGACGAGAGTTAATCAAACTGGTGCCTGGATTTGGCAGTGTCGTTGCTGCGTCTTGGGCGGCAGCCTACACTTGGGCTTTAGGTGAAGGAGCCTGTGTTTATTTTGGTGATCTCATGGGTGGCAAGAAGCCTGATCCTGAAAAAATTCAAGCAGTGATGAAAGAAGCGTTTAAGGCGGCTAAGGAGCGGTTTCGTCACAAAGATGGTGCTAGCTAAGGACATTTCTGACAAAAAAACTACCAGTTATCCAGGCCCCCAAACCCCCAAAATTGGGGGCTTTTAGTCTTGTCCTCCCCAGGATTGGGGAAACTCCAGGATGCCTAACTGGGAAAACACAGGTATTTCCATAAAAGGGGGGCCTTCAACTGGTATAGTCTTTTCGAGAAAACGCCTAAAAGGCAGCTCTTTATTCTCTAAAGTAGGGTGGCTGCGTATTCTTTTGAGGCCAACTTTTGTAAATAAAATGTCCCAGAGTTGGTGCCGCTAAACATACCCCAACTAAGCCAATCCACCAGGTTTGCTGAAAGTCTTCAATATTAAACGTTTGAGAACTAGTGGAGAACAGTTCTGGAGTAACTGAAACGACATTGTTGAGGGCATGGGCAATGATCGGAACCCACAGGCTGCGGGTACGAATATACAACAGTGCCATAATCACCCCAAACATTGTCAGGCCCATCGGATTGTTGATGTGTAACATACCAAACAACACCGATGACATAATCACCCCTACGGGCAAGTTCCAACGGACAGCCCAGCGCTGTAGCAAGACCCCGCGAAATACAAATTCTTCGGTGATGGGTGCAAAGACCAGAACGACAAACAGCATTAAGTAGCGGTATAGCTCAGGGGCGGCCGTTTCTACATTCAGCAGCTGCTCGGTCAAGCGTTCTTCGACAAAACCGGGGGCAAACAGTGAGATCGGATAGAACAGGAGTAAAAAACTACTAAACGAAAAAATGAGCATACTGGCGATTAGCAAGATGCCATAGGCCCAGGGAAAACGCGGTGGTGGACCGAATACCCGAGTTAACCGCAAACCAGCCCGACGTCCGGTGGTTAGTAGAACACCGCACACTAGGCCAAAAATGATCATGAACTGGATCGGCATCCAGAGTCTGTCACTTAGAGGCCAGGGCAATAGCTGTTGATATTCGAGGACACCGTAGACGATACCCACTAGCAGATTGCTAATGATGAAGGCGACAAGGACATGGGTGCGGAATTTAAGTACTTCGAAGGGGTTCCTACCCATGCTTACAGTCTAATAATTAGGACGCATTTAATTGTAAAGCAGATGGAATAATTGGGGCACTGCTGTGGTTTGAGCTGCTTTGGTCTGACGGTGACTGGCAAAGAGCCTGGCCAGACGGTTTAAGGGTTTGGGCTGTCTCAGTTCATAGGTTTGTAACTTTACTCTAAACCAGAGGGCTTGTTGGATTTGCCTTAGGGCCATCTAGAGCTATGTTAAAACTGCATAGCAGTAAAGCGGCAATCAGGATAGACATATGTGCGATCGCACACCTCCCCGCAAACCCTGGCAACCCAGCACCCTATGGTCTAAGCTACAAACTCAAACTGAGCATGGCTTAGCCACTGAGGCCCTAAAACCCATTGACACCAACCATGAAATAGTTGCTGATGGCGGTGTGGAATTTATCGTACGGATTTTAATCAACCTGAACCGTAAGGCCCAAGCCCGTAAAGTACAGGCAAAAAAAAAGACCAACCCTTTTTTACCCTACGATCCTAATCTGTACGTCACAGACGTTTCCGATACCCATGTCTGTCTGCTCAACAAATTCAACGTCGTTGACCATCACTTTTTAATTGTTACCCGTCAGTTCGAATCACAGCTCGACTGGCTTAACCTGACGGATTTTGAAGCCCTGTGTCGCTGCTTCAATGAAGTCGCCGGTCTATTTTTCTATAACGGTGGCCCTGCTGCTGGAGCTAGCCAACCCCATAAACATCTGCAGCTTGTGCCTCAGCAATCAATGGCCCTGCCCATTGAAACAGCCATTCGCACCACATCCTTTATCGATGGCATGGGCCAATCTCCCCAACTGCCCTATGCCCATCGGATCGTCCAAATCCAACCTGACGATGGCCCCCAACAATGGCTTCAACACTATCGACGACTGTTGAGTAGTTTAGACATCGACGATCCAACCGGTCAGTGGCAAGGCTCTCAACGAATAGCCTACAACCTACTCGGTACACGCCACTGGCTAATGGCCGTTCCCCGTCGCCAGGACGACTACCTGGGCATTTCGGTCAACTCCTTAGGCTTTGCCGGTTCGCTCCTGGTAAAAAACCAAGACCAGATGGAGCAGCTCAAGCAGCTTGGGCCAATGCAGCTATTAAAGGAAGTAGGTAAAGCAATCCAATCATAGGGTTTGTCGGAATATTCCTTAGAACACCCCGACAAACAAGAAATCTTAAATCCAAGCCGAAATATCCTCGCCGCATTCATCGGCTAGAAAGCACAGAGCCCGAAATCGCAGCCCAACGACCTCGTCATATAAAGGATTGAGCTTACACATCGGTGGAATATGAGCGACCGTACGACCAAATAGAACAACATCGCGCTCAAATGGACATTGGGCAGGTACAAACCGTGCAATACGATGAGCCAGCCTGGGATCATTAACTTCTAAAGCATCAATCCAACGTCTGATGGGCTGTAGGGGTTGAAACTGAAACTTGACGCCATGAAAGACATGATTCTTCAGAAATGCAGTGGCAGAAGACATGAGTTAAATAAAAAGACGTAATTTTTCAGGAAAACAGATTGTTAGAAGCGTTAACCGTTAAATATGCGTTTATAAGGATGCGAAGAGTGGTGTATAAATCCCCTCTAAGTTAAGCAATTAAAATTGTGTCTAGGTAAAGCGAGGAATAACCCTGGCGAAAGTTTTCTAAAGGTCTAATAAAGTCCAGAAACTGTCAGAACAGAGAATCCCATCTAAATTTAAGTCCAGATAAATGCTAGAAGATAGATCTGCGTTTGTGTGTTACGAGCAAGACATTTTTCAACGTCTGATGCAGAATACGCATTTGGGCTTTATCTTTCCGGATACTCACCTGCTCTCAGGTCCAGGTTTATAGTTTTGATTAAAAGGGTTAGTAGAAAATTAAGGAATTCGCCAACGCTGAGATCATATTTCCCCGAACGCCATTAATATCGCCTACGTAGTTAATGTGATCATCATTACTCGTATCAGTAGATTGGCTGATAATGCAGACCAGGCCAGACATTCACCGGTTGAGTAAAATCCCTGCAATATTCTTCTATAACGTTGAATAAACTCAATAAAAGTTGATGCCTGCAGAAGACAGCTGTTGATAGTCACGAGGGGCGCTGTTCTCACTCCATTTGATTTATGGGATATACCCACGACAACGACCGGCAACCCGTAAGGATCGGTTATCCCGAATTAAGTAGGACCATGTCGTGATATACGCTTAATTAGCACTCTGACTCAGAGAGTGCTAAGGTCTTTCATTGCAGAGCTAAACGAGCTGACTATGGCGAAACTGGTAGTATTTGATGAAAAGTCCCGCCAGGCTTTAGAACAAGGCGTTAACGCCCTGGCCGATGCGGTCAAAATCACCCTTGGTCCTAAGGGTCGTAATGTTGTTCTTGAAAAGAAATTCGGCGCACCTCAGATTGTCAATGACGGCATCACCATTGCTAAGGAAATTGAGCTGTCTGATCCCTATGAAAACACCGGGGCACGGTTAATCCAAGAGGTAGCTTCTAAAACTAAGGATTTAGCCGGTGACGGTACCACCACAGCCACTGTGTTGGCTCAGGCAATTATCCGTGAAGGCCTCAAGAACGTAGCTGCCGGTGCTAACCCCGTGAGTCTACGTCGCGGTATCGAAAAAGCAGTGGCCAAACTGGTTGATGAGATTGCAGCGGCTGCTAAGCCTGTAGAAGGTAAAGAGATTGCCCAGGTAGCTACGGTATCCGCTGGTAGTGATGAAGCCATTGGCAGCATGATTGCCGAGGCTATGAATAAGGTCACTAAGGACGGTGTCATTACCGTTGAAGAATCTAAGTCCCTCAATACCGAACTCGATGTGGTTGAAGGGATGCAGATTGACCGGGGGTATATCTCCCCTTACTTCGTCACCGATCAAGAGCGGATGATCGCTGACCTTGAAGGTGCGCTGGTGCTGATCACTGATAAGAAGATCAGTTCTATGCAGGACCTGGTAGGTGTTCTAGAAAATATTGCCCGTGCCGGTAAGCCCCTCGTCATTATTGCTGAGGATGTAGACGGTGAAGCCTTGGCAACGCTGGTGGTTAATAAGGCCCGTGGTGTGCTGAATGTGGCGGCTGTTAAGGCTCCTGGCTTTGGCGATCGTCGTAAGGCTATGCTGCAGGATATTGCTGTACTGACAGGTGGTCAGGTTATTTCTGAAGATATCGGTCTCAGCTTAGAAATGGCCACCATTGACATGTTGGGTACTGCCGATAAGATCACGATTACTAAGGACACCACGACCATTGTGTCTGAAAGCGGTAACAAGTCAGACATCGACGAGCGCATTGGTCAGATCCGCAGACAGCTGAGTGAGACTGACTCTGACTATGACAAGGAGAAGCTCTCTGAGCGTCTGGCTAAGTTAGCTGGTGGCGTTGCCGTGATCAAAGTCGGTGCGGCTACTGAAACTGAGCTGAAGGACCGCAAGCTGCGTATTGAAGATGCGCTAAGCGCTACTAAAGCTGCTGTGGATGAGGGCATCGTCCCTGGTGGTGGTATTACGCTACTGCATTTGGCCCAGAAGCTCGATGACGTTAAAGCTAGCCTCAGCTCTGAAGAGCAAACTGGTGTGGATATCGTGATGCGGGCGGTGGAAGCACCCCTGCGTCAGATTGCTGACAATGCTGGTGATGAAGGCACTGTTGTCGTTGAGAAGGCACGGAACCTACCCTTTAATCAGGGCTACAACGCTCTCACGGGTGCGTATGAAGACCTGATGGCCAGCGGTATTGTCGACCCTGCTAAAGTCGTACGTTCGGCGCTACAGGATGCTGCTTCTGTGGCGGGTATGGTGCTAACGACGGAAGCTCTGGTGGTTGAGAAGCCTGAGCCTGAATCTGCTGCTCCCGGTGGTGACATGGGCGGCATGGGCGGCATGGGTGGCATGGGCGGCATGGGCGGCATGGGCGGCATGGGTATGCCCGGCATGATGTAACATCCATCCTGCCTTTTTTAGGCCATATTTTGTAGGGGCGTTCCATGGAATGCCCCTACGTTTTTTATTATTGATTGGCGCAGAGATATTAATCGGCTATATTCTAAATAGTACATATTTACTTAGTGATTGGAAAAAGCCAGTGACTCAAGTGTCTGACCTAGCCAAGCTCCATGAGGTGGAACTCAGCCAGCGAATTTTAGAAATGGCCAAGGCAGGTGTCTACCGCGAGTCGCTATTTGAAACATTTAGTGGGGTGGCGAGCAAACGTCAGGTGCGGGCTGCGATCGCAACCGCCAAACAGTTTGGTCTCCGCTCGAATCCAGCCCTCCGCGATACCGATCTGGGCACTTACTATCAGATTGATCCCAAGCAATACGATAGTTTTCAAACCCTTCTGGAATCAGCAATCTCGCCCGTATCCAACGATGATGTCGCCACCCGTTTGCGCAAACTCACCGAAGCTGTACAGATTCTGGTACGGGTGTCGGGGGGAGTTGCGATCGCCCTATTAATCAGCGGCAGTCTCTGTGTACTCAACGGCAAGCTCACCCTAGCCGCCACCATCTGGAGTGCATCTTTGGCCGTTAGCCTGGTCTGGATGCTACAAAAATTGTTGGTTGGGTCGTTATTGGAGGGGTAATGCGTTTTTTCTCGGCATACAAATTTCAAGGGATATCCCGTAGGGACAATCCCTTGTGGTTGACCTAGTTCCTAGGTTTTATGGTTCACCACCTTTGACATGTTCATCTAACCACGACACCATTTCCCACAGTACGTGGCCGACGGCTTCCCGCGACCGATAGGAATGGCCCTCTGCCGGTAATGACACATAGCGTACCGTCCCGCCTAACCCTTTCATCGCCTCATATAGCCGTTCCGATTGGATCGGATAGGTGCCTGGATTGTTATCCTCAGCCCCATGGAGCAGCAGCAGTGGCTCATTAATTTTCTCGGCTGCAATAAAGGGAGACATCGTCAAATACGTCTCCGGTGTTTGCCAAAAATTACGTTGTTCCCCTTGAAATCCAAAGGGCGTCAAGGTGCGATTATAAGCACCACTGCGAGCAATCCCTGCTTGAAACAAATCGCTGTGGGCTAACAAATTAGCGGTTGTAAATGCACCGTAGGAGTGACCACCAATGGCCAACCGCTGACCATCGCTCACCCCTCGTTCCACTAAAAGATTAATTGCCGCTTCAGCACTGGATACCAGTTGTTCAATATAGGTGTCATTGGGCTCTTTTTCACCTTCACCCACAATTGGCATAGTAGGCCCATTGAGAACCGCGTAGCCCTGGGTCAACAAAAACAAAACTGAATCTCGCCCTGGGCGCGTAAAGGTATATTCTGAGCGAGTATTCTGGCTGGCAACTTCGCGATCTTTAAATTCCCGTGGATAGACCCAAAAGACCGTGGGTAATGGGCCATCATTGGCCGGATCATATCCTGGTGGCAGATATAGAGTCGCCGTCAGCATGACTCCATCGGCGCGGGGATAGCGCACAATCTCTTTTTGGACATCGGCATACCAGGCCAGCGGATCGGCAAATTCTGTTAATTGCCTCTCGTCACCACTGGTTAAATTTAACTGATGATAGTTACCCGGACTGGTTTGTGATTCTCGGCGAATAATAATATTGTCAGCATTGGTATCCAATAAGCGGGTAACTCGACTAAAGGCTCCTCCCTCAGCTTGCCACAGACGGTCTGTTTCTAAACTAGTTAGATTGAGCCGATCTAAAAAGGGAAAGACACCGTCAGGCGAAGCGCCACCCCCATTCAGGTAGATGCTGTTGCCATCCTCGCTCAGCATCAGGACTGACCGGCCATAGGCTCCCGGTACGGTCACTGGATTACCGGGATTAGCATAGGCATCTTGAAAGTCTCTTGCATCGAGCAACACCGACTCGGCATCAGGGGTAGCTGGGTTAATGGCCCAGGCTTTTAGCTGTCTTGTGTCATACCAGGCTTCGGTTGCGATCGCCAAGTTGTCATGACTCCAGGTAATGCCACGAAACCGCAGGGTAGATCGCCATATTTCGGTAGGCTCACTATCAAAGGGGGCCGCCAGAGTATAGAGCCCATCACGATGCTCTGCTTTAACGCTAGCATCCCCACCGTCTAACGCTTCTGTCCAATGTAGAGTGGCAGGCCGGTCGGCTCGCCAGCCAATGCCCCGTTTCCCCTGACGGACTGAGTCAAAGGCGATGGGAATATCATCAGCCAGGGGTAACTCAGCCAGTTTATGGATGACTTGCCCCTGACGGTTGAGGATCTCATGACGCACAGGAAACCGAGATAGGGGGACCTGGTAGGAAAAAGGACGCTGAACAGTAGACCGCAACAGCCATTGTCCATCTGGAGAAACTGAGAAATTGCGAATTAGACTGGGCTGATCCAGCCGGGTAATCTCTCCATCCAGACTAATGTGGGCCAGCTGGGATGAGAAATAATAGTCCAGTAAGTCTTCGTCGTGGGGGCTTTGCAACAAATTGGTATAGGTGCGTGTTGCCGCTACCCGCCCCTGGCTGCTCTCAATCACAGGGCCTGACGGCACTGCTGGCTCAGTCGGTGGTACCCCCATGTTCTGGGGCCGCACTTTACAAATTAATCCTTCATCTCCCGGTAACCAGCGACAGGGAGTTCCATAGACGCCGTTGAGAATCGGGTCGCTCAGGGGGCGAGCTTTGGCCTCGGCGACATCCAACACCCATAGCTCGATGCCGTCAGCTTCGGTGAGGGTAAAGGCCAGATAGCGATTGTCGTAGGACCAGCGCAGGTTTCGTATACGGGCATCTGCTGGTAAATAGATGGCAGTACTTTCCGACGCGCCCAGGGGCCGAATTTTAATTCCCTTAAATGATCCTTCCTGGGCTGGTCCCCAGGTATTAGGGTTGAGTTTGGTACCTGCGATCGCCACCCAGGGGGCTGCCAGTTCTTCAATGGGCATTAACGAGCGACGCTCAAACTCAACCAACCACTGATTGTTCGGCGAAATCGACACCGCTGGTAGCGGGTCCACATCCAACATCGACACAATCGGTTCCGGCGGATTTTGCCATGGGGATGAGGGCTGATCGGTTTGGGCAGAGACAGGCATAGTGATTAGAGGCAGAACGACAAGTGGGAGCAAGTGTCGAAACATGGCGCATTTTAGCTGGAACCTAGAGTTTAGATACTTCCCGTTCAATCAAGTTAATCTGTCATAAAACCTAAAAACTCAACATCTGGGTTAAAAATGCTCACGCTTTCTCAAGTAGCATCTGCTGCAGCCATTGATAGTTTTCTTTGGCTAAGAAAGGGATAAGGTGAAACCTGACTCATGGGTAGCCCTATTCTAAAAACCAGCTCCACACCATGGGTTCAGCTTCAGATGTGGTGACAATGATGGCCAGTACTAAACCCTCACGTTCGATAAATTCCATTCGACATAGCCCCAGGCCGGTGCCGGCACAGTCTTGTACTTCTTCATAACCGAGATCGCGCATGGTTTGCACCGTCGTACTGACAGACACTACGGGGGGATAGGTCTTCGGTGCCCAAATGTTTTGATCAATCAGGGCACGAGCCTCGGCATAGGGCATCCCCACTGTCATGCCATCGATAATTTCAGGTAGGGAGTCTGGATCGGGGGCTTGCTGTGCGATCAGAGGAGCCTGATTTTCAACTGGTTGATTGGATCGGGGCTGGGCTGGTGCGGTTTTGATAGGCTGGAATACTGCAGTCTCCGGCTGCTGGCTCGTTTTGTGGAGGGTGGCAGAGTTTTCTGGAATCGATGTCGTTGCTTCTGCTGATGGCAGGTTCGCTTTTGGAGTGCAGCTTGGGGAGCTGAGTAGAACCAGAGACAGCAGAGAACAGGTTTTCCATTTGCTTAGGGTCATAGTAATTGCAGGGGCTTGCTGATTGGGCAAGCGTGAGTACTGTATGGCAATGTGCGATACAGTCTGTTTTCCCTATATTTCTTACAAATAAGTAGATACGCAAATTTTCTTACAAAAGACTTTGGCTAAATGGCTTGATTTTAGGTGGTTATTCAAAACCTGTTTTGTAAATGATTCTGCATAGGCACTTATCTGATAAAAATCGGACGGTACTGAGTTATTGCTTTTGAAGGCGATGTAACAAGAGTATGGTAATTCGCGGTTGTTTTCGTTGGTGAATCCGGGAAATGAGCTGTGGGATGTGTTGCGGATTTTGCAGAGGTTGGGAGAGGGAGTTGCGATCGCGCAAGTCGGATTGAGCCTCTTGCAACCCAACCGATGATGTGGAATTAGTCTAGATTAAATTTTCTCATTTTAACTAATGGACCCATGAGGCTGAAATCACTGTTACTAAAGGCTACATAGCATTTCAACTCTACCATGGAGATTAGCCAAGGCAGTGGATGACATTTGTCATGGAAATTTGCCTGGCAGTCTGAATATACTATCTAAATTCTGTTCATTAGACATTCTAAACAAAGCCGTTGCTTTATCAATGGTTGTCGTTTAAGAATTCCAAGAGGTATTTAGTGTGATCCAAAATTGTCAAATCGATCCAACCCGACTTGAACCCATGACAGAATGCATGGATATCATGGATATCAGTGAGTCAGTTGATTCTGTTCCAGAAGATGAGTGGGACTGGAATATCATCTCAAAAAGAGCGGTTGTTTATGCTTGTGGGACCATTTGTCGAGATGGAGATGTTGTAGAACACAACCATCATCCGACCGAGTTTGGTCTATGTCAGCGTCTATCACAGGAAGCAGCTGAAATTATGGATGGCATATATATCAATATGGGAGATGAAAGCGATCATCACTTTTCATCATTCTATATTGTTGCGAATAGTGGCTCTAATAGTCCAGCAGAGATTACAGAAGACTTAATGCGTTCAGCCTTTGGTGGCACCATTCACCATACTGCCAAAATCACAGTTGAGCCATTAGACGGAATCGTCAGTTGGGTAGAAGACAATTCAAACGTGGACTATGGCGAAGATGATCAGGATAAAGTGTACAGGCAAAGTGAAGATCGTTATGTCAAAGCTTGGCAAGCTCTAGAGAAATGGTTTGGTGAAACACCAGAGTTACAAGCTCCTGTGTTTGTGAGTGTAGACGAAAGAGGTGACGATGATGACGAGTCTATGGTAGGCTCTGTGTTTCCTAGGTTGGTGCTGGCACTGACTAAAAATGGTAGTCTAGTTGGTCTTTTTAGCTGCATTGTTTGTACTTGAACAAATCGTAGATGTAAGGGTGGATTAGTGGGTTGCGATCGCGCCATCGTAGGTTGGGTTCCACCCCACCAAAATCTCTCGCCTGGACACAACAACCTGATTAACCCAACATTGCCAAAATCCCACAATACGAACCATAAAGTGGATCGGGAAATACACGACGGTTGGATTTGTTGGGTTTCATATATTCCTCCCAACCTACGCATTGGCTACATGGAAAAAAAAATTCTTCGCTATATCTAATCTTCTGCTTCACTTTCTAGTAGATGCTGCAGCGGTTCTACCAATAGAGGAAGTTCCTCATGAATACCTTGCCATACGATATCCAAACGAACCTGAAAATACTCATGGGCAATCACATTCCGAATATCGTTCATTAAACGCCAGGGTACATCTGGTGCAAGTTTTTGAATTTCCTCTGGAATTTGCCTGGCAGCTTCTCCAATAACAACGTATTTGTACAATATTGAATCAACCAGGGTTTCATTTTTAGAAAATGCTTCATAGGTCAACCCTGACGTGCGCTGTCTAATGCTTTCAATAGCGATTAAAATATCTCGAACACGTAATTTCCAAGTTCTAGAAGACACGAATTTTATCCTCTAAAACAGGCTGTCTTAAATGTTTTTTCAGGGCATCTTCGGTGCCAATATCTACGGGGTGCTGAAGTAGGTCTTGAAGAAATAGCCTGATTTTGCTTAACCCAAACAACCCAATTGGACGGGAAAACTCTACCAGACAATCGATGTCGCTATCAGCAGTAGCCTGATCCCTGGCAACTGAACCGAATATCTGTAGGGAAGCAACACCTAGCTCATGCAGTGCTGACTGTTGGGCTTTGAGCTGCTCCAGAACTTCGTCTCTAGTGGGAATAGGTTTCACAGAAAAGTCGTTAGGGGACACAGATTAACTTTCAATACTGCATTTCAATGATACTGGCTACTTTCTAGAGTATCAGCATGCCCTTACCTACGAACATCCCAAAAGAAGCTTACAACTCAATTGTTCTAAAACGCCTCATAAGAGCTGGTCTGTTTTGATACTCGTCTTGTAACCCGTTAAAACGTTCAATAAAGTCAGGCAGCTTCTTCTGATATTCCGCTAAGTCCCGCAAATCTTTTAACAAAGCTGTGGCTTCATCATAGGGCTTGGCTTGTTTTGTTTCGATCAAAACTACCACCTGTTGCCAGAGCTGTTCTTTTTTAGATGCCAAAGTTTTTAATTCTTTAATTCGCTTGCGTTGAGCTGCTTCTTGTTCTTTTTGTTGTCGTTTCGCATAAGCTGCATCCGACATCTCAGTCAGTTCAGACAATCTACGATAACCTGGCACAGATCTGGGGGCGTCATCAGCTGGTCCTGCCAATTGCTTTAAGCGGTTGATCAGCTGCAAATCCACGTGGGGTTCACGCCGCACCAGTTTCAACAGAAACTTTTCCTTTTCTGATGCAGGCAGATTAGCTAAGCCAGCTTCTAACGAAGGTGATTTGGATTTAGCAGACGTTTTTTGACTAGCTTCGGCAGCAGCAGCAAATAAATCTGGGTTCAGTTCCACAAGGTCAATAAATGTCTCCAGTGGAGCCGATAGCTTGCCTAAATTAGGTGGAATTGGAGGTTCTATTGGGTCCTTCTCAATGTCATAGCCAGCGCAGTTAGGCACCGCCCGTAACCAGGCTATGTAAAGTAATCGGACATCTCCGGTTAGAAGCTGATCGCGCAATGGCAGTAACTGTGGCAGCCAACCTTCCCCGTCTACCCAACCAGACATGCTGCCATCCTCATCATTGATATTGATGTTTAGTACAACGTATTCCTTGGTTTGTTTGCTGGTAATGGCATAGGGCAACTCGTAGGGTTCATACCAGCCTGGGTCTACGATAGCCTTGGGAAATCGAAAAATTAGCTGGCGGGTCCCCCAGTTTGCGATGTAGAACATTATATCGAAGTACTTGGTAACGATTTCTTCTGGGTTACCTCTAAAATCGCCATAGTTGTAGAGAAATACGGCTCGGTGGGGTGTCAGCTCGACACGGCTGGATAGTTTTTGGATGTTGGTCTGTTCTTTGGCTGTGAGGGGGCGATCAATGGCTTGAAATTCGTAGTATTGATATTCACTCATTTAGAAATACACCCTGCTTACTAAATGAAGTTTATCTGAACTTTTTTAGGGTAAGACATAATGAGCATGTACATGCTGAGATGCCTATCATTCATCGAGACAATGGAAAAGCCAGTACTTAAAATGCTCACCAGTAGACCCAATTTTTTGCTCTAAAGTTGATGCAACAGGAATATGTAAATTCGTGGTTATTTTTATTAAGGAAGATTTATTCTTCACAAGCCACTAATCTGGAAGCAACACCAAAAATCAGAGGCATTGAGGCAATCGTTTCATCATTCTCGACATCAATTTCACTATCATTAATAGCTAAGTTATCAAGTGCTTCAACAATTGATACTCTATTTTTATTTTTAAGTGTATTTTCAAAAAAAGATCTAGGCACGGAAACAACTAGCCCTTGATAAGGTAAGCAACCAGGTGGATCAGCGTTCTCTCCTTTTATCCGAAATTCTAGAGGCCAATAGTGTCCCTGCTTTTTCCAATTTACTGCGCTCTTGAATTTTTCTTCTGCTTCTGCATAAAACTGATGATCAGGCACACCTCCACAGCTTACATAAATGTCTTTTTGAATACTAAAGCCAAAGTGTCCTCCACTAAATTTTGACCAAAGCTGGTCAAGCAATTGTAGATCTTGGCAAGGAAAGGTTTTCAAATCTTTTGGATATAGACAATAGTCCTTATTACCTGTGACTTCTAGCATAATATTTCGAGTCTCATCATCAGCTTCTTGCCAACGAGCATTAGCTAGGTAATTAATCAGGTTTGCATAACGGGGATGTACTTGTTCTCGAACAATGCAGAGAGCATTACCAGGGATGTCAGCAGATTGAGTCAAGGGTTGGAGATTCCCTCTAGCGCCCCTTGCCAAGAAGGGCTCAAGGGGAAAATCCTCCGAAATTTTTTGCCACTCCCCTTCCGTAGGCAATCGATAGTGATATGTACCCTCATCTGGTGCTATTTCAGCCTGTGTGCTTAACCACCCACAAAACCACTGTGCCGCACCCCAGGTGATTCGAAACTCTACACTTAACGCAGGGATCAATCGCTTCTGCTCACTCAACTCCAACGTTGCATGGAATTGACCATTAGAGACATCTTGTAAAAATAGTTGAAAATCTTTCCAGAAGACTAATGCTTGACTAATATCAATGTTTTCATTGAGGGAAATCATTCCCCGCAAAAAGAAATATTTGAATTTTTCAAAAGTCCTTGCTTGTTCTTTAATAGAAATGATTGGAGTGTTAGAAGATCTAATCGGAATATCGCCAGAGATACTGACAACATTCTGGTTGGCCATAGATGGAATACTTAATAACAGCTCATCTAATCTTTGAAAAGTTTCTTGCGAGATCTCTCGACCTTGAACTCGACACCAATCTGCCAGATCAAGCAAATCTAAATTATTTTTTTCTGAGTAAGTGTAAGTGTCCAATATCTGATTTATCAAACGTGTCGCATCCAGCTGTGCCGCATAAAAGCAAATCACCTCTCGCCAACGATCATTAGCTAAATTCTCAAACAGTACCTTCTCCCCTGCTTCTCCCAATTCCTTAACATGACAAGCGATCAAATACTCTTGAAACGTCTGATGGCTAAATTCATATAGCTCCACTTCTTTCTCCACCAACAGCCCTGAAATATCCCGCATCTCTTCCAAAAACTGCTTAGAGCTTACAGGCTGTTCTTTATTAAATCGGGCAAGTTTTTCTGCAATCCATCGTGTCGCTTCTGTCAGTGTAAACTGAGTAGTCTCATTCTGAACCAACTCCCATGCCAGTAACTGCAATAGAGCTTGATTCTCTGTTGCAGTCAGACTCAGCTTTGTCCCCTTTACATAGGGCCGAGTCCCCAAAAACAAATTACAAATGCGCTCATACAGCTCCACCCGCCGCTTTGGCAAAAACGTATCTGCCCGATGAGTATTAGCAATCAATGTTAGCAACAAAGGATTGCTGGCAATGGCCGTTAGTTGAATATCTGCAAACAGCTGCTTCTTTAAATCAGCTGCACTTTTCTCCACCTCATCCTCAATGTGAGCACTGACCTGTTCAGGATCTAATTGCTCTCCGCGCTCCTGCTGATTACTGCCCCACTCCCGCTCATACAACGCCCGATACCAGTTATTGATAAAGGTTTCCTTTTTGGGATTATTAAACTTCAGCACCTCTAACCGAGTATCAATTTCAATCGGATGACTGGGCTCATCAGGTCGTAGGTCAAAGCCATGGGGCCGCGATGTCAAAATAAACTGCACATTGCCATAATCCTGCATTTGAGTATCCACCCACTGCCGGACTATCTGCCGCTGGGCCTTGGGTACTTCATCCAACCCATCAAACAACACCAAGCATTTTCCATCCTTCAGTACCTGATCAAACCAATGTTTTGAAGGCTTCAGATTCTTACAGCCTCTCTGTTTTGGAATATGTTCCACAATCAGCTCACTCAAGGAGCAAGTCCTTTGTTCGTCCTCATCTATCCACCGTAATAGTCCATAAATTTCTCGCAAGCGCAGCAGTACTGGAATAAACTGCGGAGTATCTTCCGGTGGGTCAATGGCATAAGTACGGGTCAAATGGCGCATCAGTGTCGTTTTGCCATAGCCCGGAGCTGCCAAAATTGCGATACGTCGATGGGGTGACTGGCTCGGCGATTGATATCGCTTGGGCAAAAAATCCCAAATCGTTTTCTGACCCGATAGATCCAGCTGGTCACGGGTTTGAATCTGCAGCGGCACATAAACCTTATCCAAAGCTAGAGGCTGCAAGTTTTGAAAACCTTCTAGCTCAATGCGATCGCACTGCACCTTCAAAGCTTCAAAATATTGCTTATCAAAGCCACGATTTAGAACCCGTGAAGCCGCCTTTCCAAATTCTTCATTAATAGCATCTGCCGTCTTTTCACCAGAAGATTTCAGTCCAAATTTCCACTTGTCAATAATCGGCTGCCCAAAACTTGTAACTAAACTGGTCGTCAAAGAAATCCCAAACGAGATAGCTGCTCTTGGAATATCCTCTAGATAAAGGAGGTTGTATAGGCCATAACCGCCACCGCCCAGCACCAAACACTTGGTCAAAACATCGGCAAGTTTTTCTTCCAGAGATTTACCATCGGGCTGATTTCCAGGCGGAGACATAGGGCACTGCCATTGAGAGATTCACGCCCCTATTCTAATCATGTAGCATCCAAACCACGATAAAGATCAGCCACCGAAAATTCCAATCCAATGCTGGTCAGCATAGCCAGATCGCTACCTTCATAAACTACCGTTTGCCAAACATCAGATGCTATGCGCCGCCGACATTCCACCCGCTGGCTCTCCTGAGAAATCAAAACATACTCTTCTAGAGAATCCAGTTGTTGATAATCCTTAAACTTATCACCGTGATCAAATGCTTCGATACTGGGCGACAGCACCTCCGTAATCAGCTTCGGATAGCGTTTAATATAACGATTCTCCCGATCTCTTGGATCACAGGTCACAAACGCATCTGGATAATAGTAAAACTCATCTGCATAGTTGACCTTTACATTACCTGCATGAAACCGGCAATCAGACGAGTCACCCAAATGATTATCAATAAGCTTCAGCAGATTGAACGCGATTCGCTCATGGTTATCCGTACCCCCCGCCATGGCATACACTAGACCCCGCTGATACTCATGGCGAATTGAGCTTTGGCGTTCCAAAGCAAGATACTCTTCAGGACTAATGTAATGGGGGATAGCAACCATGACCGCTGTTCTTGAAAAAGTTTGGACGGTGGGCAGTGCTTACTGGCCTAGACTCATACATTTATTCTAATCAATTGACAGTTTTTATTCGACATAGGTAATAAATCCAGAGATCTCTTCCCATGGCGGCAGCATCCAGGTCCAAAACCTTTTCTGTACTTTGCCATGGGTAAATTTCCACATGACTAAAATCTTTAGACAGCTGTCTAATCTGCTGCTCTGCTCGGATGTAATACGTTTCCAAACGAAAATTATGAGATTCATCTCGAACAATGAGATAGTTCGCTTTTGCTAGTATTTGTCGGTTTATGGAACGATTGAATAGCCGAAATAAACCTAGCATCACTAGATTTTCATAGGTTTTAAGAGGATTGGCTCCAATTTGTTTTTGCCAGGTAAGTTCGTTCTCTAACGCTTGCAGGTTATGGCTAGAAAAGAAAAAATAACATCCTTGCTTACCCACGCGCTTAATCTCTTGCAAGATCTTGAGCCGATCGTCATGGGATACGTAATCGATGCCATTGTAGCTAAACAAAATAAAGTCAAAAGAGTTGTTATCTAATTGACTTAAATCCCTGGCATCAGCGACTGCAAAGCTCATAGGGTGGTTCAGTTTTCTAAACCGTTGCTGACAGGCGGCTACCATCTCAGATGAATAATCAATGCCAACATACTGTTCCACGAGGGGGGCAAAATGCTGGGCGGTGCGACCACCGCCCACACCGATATCTAACATTTTCATTCTAGGCAACTGGTCTCGCAGTCGCTCCAAAAGAGCAGACTCGGCTGGCTGTAAACGATTCAGTTGTGCATAGTAATTAACGATATCTGCGGCAGCGTAAGTTGTTGCGTTTCTGGTGCCCATAAATGCCAGCTTGGCTAAAAACCACTATCAAGCACGTCTGGTAAATCTCTGGTCTCCCTTGGCAAGACACAACAATCTGCCGTATATGTTCGGCAGATTGCGTTATACATAGCTGCTAGTGAACGCTTTTAGCGATCGCAAGCAGCCCAGGGCAAACAAAAGAGAGATTGCCAGACGATAGTTTGTAAATTGCGTGAAAGTGATGATTAGCTAGACTTTGGCAAAGCGCTGGACTAAGCCTCGTAGGCCTCCATGGGTAGGCAGGAGCAGACTAAGTTGCGATCGCCATAGGCTTGATCAATCCGATTAACCGTGGGCCAGAACTTACGTTCCTTGGTCCACGGGGTGGGATGCACTGCCTGCTCACGGCTGTAGGGCCGCTCCCACTCTGCTGTGAGGTCAACCGTCGTATGGGGCGCATTGACCAGCGGATTATTGTCCTGGGGTAGCTCACCCGTTTCGATTTGGCGAATTTCATCCCGGATGGCAATCATGGCATCGCAGAAGCGGTCTAGCTCTGCTAGAGATTCACTTTCGGTGGGTTCTACCATGATGGTGCCTGCTACGGGCCAGGACATGGTGGGAGGATGGAAGCCATAGTCAATCATGCGTTTGGCAATATCATCCACGTTGACGTTAGCGGATTTCTTAAAGCTGCGTAGATCCACAATGCATTCGTGGGCCACCAACCCCGCATTACCTTTGTAAAGGATGTCGTAGTGACCTTCCAACCGCTTGGCGATGTAGTTAGCGCTGAGAATTGCGGTTGCAGTCGCGTGGGTAAGACCTGCTGTTCCCATCATCTGAATGTACATCCAGGAAATGGGCAGAATGCTGGCGCTACCCCAGGGGGCCGCTGATACTGCACCGACAGATTGCTCAGTTCCTAAGATGGGTGTCAGACAATGACTGGGCAAAAAGGGCACTAAGTGGGGCTGTACACCGATGGGGCCAATGCCGGGACCGCCGCCACCGTGGGGAATGCAGAATGTTTTATGCAGGTTCAGGTGACAGACATCAGCACCGATGTCTCCAGGACTGCACAGACCTACCTGGGCATTCATGTTGGCCCCGTCCATATAAACCTGACCGCCATGCTGGTGGATCAGGTTGCACACGGTGCGGATGGTTTCTTCAAAGACGCCGTGGGTAGATGGGTAGGTGATCATCAAGGCCGCTAGCTGATCGCTGTGTTTTTCAGCCTTGGCTGTCAGGTCGGCCACGTCGATATTGCCGTCGTTGTCGCACTTGACACCCACCACTTTCATCCCGGCCATCACTGCACTGGCTGGATTGGTGCCATGGGCGGATTGGGGAATCAAACAGATGTTGCGGTGGTCGTCACCTCGCGACTGGTGGTACTGACGAATCACCAGCAGACCTGCATATTCTCCCTGGGAGCCGGCGTTGGGCTGGAGGGAAATGCCAGCAAAACCAGTGATGTCAGCTAGCCAGGTTTCGAGCTGCTTAAATAGCACCTGATAGCCTTTGGTTTGATCCAGCGGAGCAAAGGGATGAATCTGGCCAAATTCGGGCCAGGTGACCGGCATCATCTCGGCGGTGGCATTGAGCTTCATGGTGCAGGAGCCGAGGGGGATCATGGCGGAGGCCAGGGAGAGATCCTTCATTTGCAGCGCGTACATATAGCGCAGCATCTCGGTTTCTGAGTGATAGCGGTTAAATACAGGATGGGTGAGGTAGTCGCTGGTGCGGGCTAAGTCTGTTGGGATAGCAGGTTCAGACTTGAGGCGTTCTATGGCTGGCATTGGCAGGTCGCCAGCGAAGACTTGCAGCAGCTGGACAACGGCCTCGGGTGTGGTGGTTTCGTCCAGAGAAATGCCAATGGTGGAGGCGTCAATGCGGCGCAGGTTAATTTTCTGGGTCAGAGCGCGATCGCAAATTTCTCCAGCCTGCTCCCCAGCGTCCACTGCCAGTGTGTCAAAAAATGGTGTTTGGGGAATGCCAAAGCCGAGCTTGCTTAACCCTTCTGCTAGCACCACCGTCAGCCGATGCACACGGGTCGCCATGGCCTTGAGCCCGGCGGGACCGTGATAAACCGCATACATACTGGCCATTACTGCCAGTAGTACCTGAGCGGTACAAATATTGCTGGTGGCTGAGTCTCGACGAATATGCTGCTCACGGGTTTGCAAGGTCAGACGCAGTGCCGGTCTGCCCTTACTGTCTTTGGAAACGCCCACCAGCCGACCGGGTAGCTTGCGAGCATAGGCTGTCTTTGTCGAAAAGTAGGCGGCATGGGGACCGCCATAGCCCAGGGGTACGCCGAAGCGCTGAGTATTCCCAACGGCAATATCGGCTCCCATCTCACCGGGGGACTTGAGCAGCGTCAGGCTCAGCAGATCAGCGGCAACCGTGACCAGGGCACCCGCCTCGTGGGCAGCGGCGATCGCATCGGTGTAGTCGTAAATTGCCCCAGTGCTGGCGGGATACTGTAACAGCAGTCCAAAGAATGGCTGGCTAAAGTCGGGTTGCTCGCTGACCACTACAGTAATGCCCAGGGGGAGGGCGCGGGTCTGAATTACTTCAATGGTCTGGGGGTGGCAGTCTGCCGATACCCAAAAGATTTTGGCTTTTTTGGCATCTTTGTTTTTGCAGACGCCCAGACTCAGGGTCATGGCCTCAGCGGCAGCGGTGCCTTCGTCGAGTAGGGAGGCGTTGGCAATTTCTAGTCCGGTCAGGTCGCTGACCAGGGTCTGGTAGTTGAGCAGGGCTTCTAGACGACCCTGGGAGATTTCGGGCTGGTAGGGGGTGTATTGGGTGTACCAGCCGGGGTTTTCTAAAATATTGCGCTGAATCACCGGTGGGGTGATACAGCCGTAGTAGCCGAGGCCGATGTAGTTGGTGAAGACCTGATTCTGGGTTGCGATCGCACGAATTGTTTGCAGGGCCTTATGCTCACTCAGGCCATCCCCCACAGCTAGGGCCTCAGACAAGCGGATCTCAGCCGGAACGGCTGCATCAATCAAGGTTGATAAACCGTCATAGCCCAATACTGACAGCATCTGAGCAATGTCCGTCTCCGTCAGACCAATGTGTCGTTGAGGAAAATCATTAGGGACCGCTAATTCACTTTTCCAGGTATTCGAAAGGGTTGCAGACATTGACTGAGACTGTTCGTAGGACATCAATAGCTCCAGTGAGGCCACACAATTTAACTAATAAAGCAATCAGCTGGACATCAGCTAATCCCCATAGCAAAAACCATCAGAAGGTATCTGATGGCTATAAATACTTATTCTGACTTATTTTATTAGGGATTTCACTGGCAATTCATGGCCCCGCGTCTCAGACGACTAGCAATGAATTGCCACGTGGCTGTTAGAGCCCTTCAACCTGCTCGGAATACTCCTCCGCAGTCATCGTATCGTCGTCTATGCTATCTAGATCATCGGCCTTAACCCTGATTAGCCAACCATCGCCATAGGGATCATCGGCAATCTGCTCTGGAGCATCCAGCAGCTGATCGTTGCGTTCAAGCACCTCGCCATCCACAGGGGATTTCAGGTCTTCTACTGCTTTAACTGACTCGATGGTGCCAAACTTTTCACCAGTTTCTACGTTGTCACCCAGCTCTGGTAGTTCCAAGAACACCACATCACCCAGTTGGTCAATCGCAAATTCTGTAATGCCAATAGTAACGATGTCACCGTCGATCTTTAGATACTCATGGGTATCAGTGTATTGCAAATTGTCAGGATATTCAAAGGCCATGGGGGTTCCTCAGCACGATCCATAACGTGTGAACAATAAGCCGTTGCTGATTTTCAAAGGTGAATCGAGCTGCTCAACCGGGCCATTAGACCAGACTGTACAGATCAAATCACATCAAGGCTCAGCAACGCCAAAATGAGTCGCCCAGTGCCTGTGATCACAGGCCTTAAGCATGGTGCTCCCTGATGGATAGCATTCGTTGATGAAAGTTTGCCACGGAAGTTGGCCCAATTGATAGGGGTTTTAGACTTTTTCTTGGTTTTTACAGGTTTTTTTTGGTTAACTTGCCTCAAAAAAACATTGATGCCATACACTAGCCGCAGAACCTATGAGTGACCTGTTTCCCCGGCAAATCCATGGCAAATTTTACTGACGATATTCCTGAAGCCAGGCGTGAAACCCTGATCTCAAGCCCTGAGCCATCGTTAGCAAAACCTGCATCGAATAGTACTGCTTGGATTTTGCTTGTGATCGCTATTTTGGGTTTGGCAGGAGCTGGCATTTGGTGGTTCAAACCCTGGACTTCAGTGGTGGATATCCCTGAGCCGGTTGAGCCTGCCGCTACAGGGTCAGCCGTGGCTGCCGAACAGGCGATCGCTGCTAGCGAGACTGCAGCCCCCCCCGCCCCAGACAGCGCCTCGACAGACAGCGCATCAGAGAATAGCGAATCCAACGATCCAGTCAGTCTCCTGGGGCACCGCCAGTACGCCCTGGCCGATACCAACAGTCTGGTGGCCATATCCACGAACGCCATGGTGCGGCTCAAACCGGAAGCGGCTCAAAAAGTGGAAGCTATGATTGCGGATGCAAAAGCAGCGGGTGCCCACCTGGATGTTATTTCTGGATTTCGGTCCCTGGAGGATCAGCAATATCTCTTTTTTGACCTCAAGGCCGAACGGGGGCAGACCACACAGACCCGTGCTGAGGTCAGTGCTCCTCCTGGATATAGCGAACACCACACGGGCTATGCGATTGATTTTATCGATGGCACTCAGCCCGCCACCGATCTGGAGGTCTCCTTTGAAGGGACTCCAGCCTTTCGCTGGCTAGAAGAGAATGCCGCTTACTACGGGTTTGAGCTGTCTTTCCCCAAGGGCAATGATCAAAATGTTGCCTATGAGCCCTGGCATTGGCGCTATGTGGGTAACCAGGAAAGTCTAGAGCTGTTTTATCAGGACTAGTGATCTGTCAAGCCTAAGATTGGGGATGATGTCGGTAAAGAGTGAAGGGTAAAAGGGATGAAGCGTCACTCCTTACCCTTCACCTTTCATCAAGGTCAGAATCCCCATTTTTAGCTTTGGACACTGCACTAGTTGCTGATCCTCGGTGTGATTTCATCGGTCAAGTCTGGGCGAATGGCCCGGCTGAGTAGCTCGGTTCCTTCCCTAAATCAGCAACGGCTTATTCTCCACTGCCCCACAAGACTCGGTCTAAACTCTGTTGAAAATGAGGGTCATTGTTGGCAGTTGTTTTAATCACAGCTTCGCCAGTATGAACAGACGCGGGCAACCAGAGGTATGTGCGAGCCTGACCGCGTCCTTTGATATCAATACAGCCGCGATCTTCAAATGAGTATTTGGCTTTGAGGAGCTCGTAGGTATCGGCGCTGACCTGAATCCGACCCACGACCCCATGGGACTCCATGCGGCTGGCAATATTGACGGCATCTCCCCACAGGTCATAGCTAAACTTCTTTTTACCGATAACGCCGGCCACCACGGGACCAGTATTGATGCCAATCCGCAGTTTGAAAGGGTGTTGTTGGACGGCGGCTTGCATATCAATGGCCATGGCCATGACGGCTGCGGCATGATTTTCCATGGGGGCAGGCACTCCCCCTACTACCATGTAGGCATCGCCTATGGTTTTAATCTTTTCTAAGCCATGGCGTTCGGCCAGGGCATCGAATATGGAAAAGATATCGTTGAGCTGACAGACTAAATCGGTGGGGGCTGTTTTGGCGGCTAGCTGGGTGAAGCCGACAATATCAGCAAACAAAATGGTGACATTTTCAAATCGAGAGGCAATGGCGGTACGGTTGGAGAGATCGTTTTTAAGTCTGTTTGCGATCGCAACCGGCAACACATTCCGTAACAGCGCTTCTGTTTTCTCCTGTTCACCCCTGAGGGCAATTTCTGCGGCCTGTCGTTCCTGCACCTCCTGAGAGATTTGCCCAAACATCCAAGCAAACGCGCGGATCACCTCTCCCAGCTCATCCTGTTGAACGTGTTTGAGACTCTTGAACTCAGCTATCTGGGGTCGATCAACCACAGCCGCCGCCTGACACAGATCATCCCGTAGCAATAGCAACGGGTTAATCAGCATCCGCTCCAGCATAAAAATTGTCACCAAAGTGACAAAGGCCGCAATAATGATGACGATCAATAAAATCAGGAGAGAATACTGAACCATGTAGCGTTTAACAGAGTTGGCGTCATGGCGAATAACCAGGATGTAGCGATCCTGAAATTGCTGGCTGGGCCAGGCCACGTCGTAACGGGTACCTGATTCTACTAACTGTGTTTCAACCCGGCTTAAGCCACTGGCTGGCACCCCTAATGACGGCATTTCTCCAAAAGAGTCAATGAGTTCTCCCGCCTCGCTGTAGAGGACAGCTCCCAGAATAATCGAGTCGGTCTTCAAAGCTGTCTGAGCTTCTACCAAAAGTGACGTAGACAGCATATCTAACATCACGTTCGCTTTAATGGTAGCGATCACCTCTTGAGAGAGTGTTTCTAGCTCCCTCAATTTGTCCGCCCGTCGCTGACGATAGGACGGGATAAAAACTACAAATTCAATTACGACCAGGCTCAGAAAAATCGACGTCACAATTTTCCGAGACAGCCGGGACTTTAGTAACCCCAAAGACGTCTGCAAAACACTAACCATGGTGATTGGTCAACTACCACAACTGGAAATAGCTACATAGATGTAATACCCATCAATAAGGACAGACGCTCGCTGATGCTGTGGCAGACCCATGGTGGGTTAGCCCCTTTAGTGGCCTATCATACAAAATCTCTCTGGACCAATCCTGAAAATTGGCAAAGGATCTCGTGAGGAGGGACTTAGGTATCCCAAAAGAATCGTTACCTAAACCCATGCGCTAGACTGATGAAGATTCACCCATGTTTAAGAGAGCCAGGCAACCGCTATGACTATCGCTGTTCCGCCACTGTCATCCCTGCGTTTGCAGGAAATTCCTAACCTGACTTACCAGTCGGCTACCGATCGGTTTGATGCCACTTGGGCCGCTCCCCTCTCAACGCTCTTGGGCCTAGGCCGAGCGGCTGGAGCTGATTTTATTGAATTTTTCCTGGAACGGCGTAACTACATCAGCTGTCTAGCTGAAGATGATGCCATTACCAGCATCTCTCCGAGCCTGACGACGGGGGCCGGGGTTCGAGTATTTAAAGGCAAATCAGACTGCTATGTCAGTACCAATGATGTTACTTTTCAGGGTCTAAAAGCAGCCCTTGAAAAGGGGCTATCAATTATGGGGCTGCTGCTGCCAGCTACCTCGGCCTATGTGCCCGAAGTCACTCTGGAAATGTTTCGGGACTATGGGGCTACTAAGGAAAACTGGCTGACCAACTGTAGTTCTATGCAGGTGATGGGTGATGTTTTGTTGGGGGCTAATGCTTCGGTTGCCAAGGTGGCTAAGCACCTACAAGCGCGACGCACGGCCTACTTTAGAGATTGGCAAGAAGTGCTGGTGGCCAGCAGTGATGGTACCTTTGCCCGTGATATTCGCCTGACTCAATCGGTGGGTGCCAATGTTCTCTGCGCTGATGGCGACCATCGTTCTTCCATCGGTCAGCGGCTGGGTAATACCAGCGACCCGAGTTTCCTAACCGCATGGGATTATGGCACCACCGCTGCAGAGCTGGCTGAGTCGGCGGGCAAAATGCTCTATGCCGACTACGTGGAGTCCGGTAACTATCCCATTATCATGGCCAATCACTTTGGCGGTGTGATCTTCCATGAAGCCTGTGGCCACCTGCTGGAAACCACTCAGATTGAGCGGGGTACGACTCCTTTTATTGACAAAAAAGGTGAGAAAATTGCCCACGAAAACCTGACGGCATGGGATGAAGGCCGGTCTACGGAATCCTTTGGCACCATTGATATGGATGATGAGGGCATGCCTGCCCAGCGCACCTTGCTGATTGAGAATGGCGTGCTGAAAAACTTTCTGTCTGACCGGGCCGGGGCGATGCGCACGGGTCACCCCCGTACTGGCAGCGGTCGTCGACAGAACTATACGTTCTCGGCAGCATCCCGCATGCGCAACACCTTTATTGATACTGGTGACTACAGCCTGGATGATTTGTTTGCTTCGATTGATCGCGGCATCTATTGCAAGAAAATGGGTGGTGGTAGCGTCGGTGCCACTGGTCAGTTTAACTTTGCTGTTGATGAAGCCTATTTAGTTGAGAATGGTAAAGTGACGCGTCCCCTCAAGGGGGCAACGCTGATCGGAGAAGCGGTGGATATTATGCAAAAGATTTCCATGTGCTCGCAGGATTTGAGTTTAGCTCCGGGGTTCTGTGGCTCCATTAGCGGCAGCGTTTATGTCACTGTCGGTCAGCCTCACTTGAAGGTGGACAGCATTACGGTAGGTGGTCGTTGACCTACCCCGCCGCCCCTCCCAAGAGGGGAGAGTTTTTGGTTATGGAGCAAAGCTTTTGGAAGACACCATAACCTCGACACCTTAGGAAGAAAAATTCTTTTTTGTGGGCAATAATGTCCACCTTCATTCCCTATTCTCTTCACCCATAATGTCCAAAGTTACTGAAATTTCTGCAAACGCTCAATCCATAGCCCAGCGGCTGGGCATTACTAAATATGATATTTACGGTGCCACCACTGATAGCACTAGTGTGCAGGTGGATAAGGGAGAGCCTAAGCAGGTCAAAGCATCTAACCGAGCCAGTATTACGGTACGGGTGTGGAACGACCAGGGTCGGTTGGGGGTGACCTCGACTACTGATGTGGATCAGCGCGGTCTGGAACTGGCTCTCAAAACAGCGGCTGAGGCCAGTGCCTTTGGGGCAACTGAGAATATTCCTGACTTTAGCCCCGAGGCGACGGCTCCCTTGCCGGAGGTGGAGATTACTCTGGCTGAGCCCGCTCCGGTGGGAACGCTGATTGAGCGCTTGGTGAAGGCTGAGCAGTCACTATTGAATGCCCATGATGCGATCGCAAGTGTGCCCTACAACGGTATTGCCCAAGACACCAGCGAGCACTTTTATGTCAACAGTGACGGTGCCCAGCGCAGTGCAGAACGCACCGCTGCCTCGGTTTACCTATATACCAAAACAGAACAAGAAGGGCGTAAACCTCGCTCTGGCCATGCTGTGCGGGTGGGTGTGGGTCCTGATACTCTTGATGTCGATGGCTGTTTGCAGGAAGCTACTGATAAAACCCTGAGCCACCTGGATTACCAAAAAATTGAGTCAGGCAAATATCGCGTTGTCTTATCACCAGATGCTGTTTTAAGTCTGATTCGGGCCTTTGGTAACCTGTACAATGCCCAGAGTGTTCTCGACAACCGTAGCCTTTCCACCGTCGATAGCCTCAATACGACCATTGCTTCGCCGCTGCTCTCGATTTATGACGATGCCCTACACTCAGGCAATGTGAGTCCCGAAACCTTTGATGGTGAAGGCACACCCACCCGCCGTTTACCTATTATTGAAAACGGTGTCCTGACTAATTTTTTGCACAGCGCTGGTACCGCTAAGCGCATGGGGGCTCAACCCACCGGTCACGCTAGCATTGGTGCCAAAGTCAGCGTCGGCAGCAATTTTCTGCATATCACCCAGGGGCAGCCTGCAGAAACCAGCTATAGCCTGGACGATGCCGACAATGTTGTCTTAATCGATGACTTACAGGCGCTTCACGCCGGGGTCAATGCCCTCCAAGGCTCCTTCTCACTTCCCTTTGACGGTTGGCTAATCCAAAAGGGCAAGCGCACTAGCATTGAATCCGCTACCGTCGCTGGAGATTTTCGTCAGCTGCTGCAGTCAATTGTCTATGTCTCCCCTGACGAGGAAATTACCCCTAGCGGTGTTGCCCCCCATGTGTGGATCGATGAACTATCGATCACTGGGGAATAAGTCCACGGTCCACGGTTATGTGTATTTCCATGCTGAGAACGTATCAATTGTGCTCAGCATGGAGACATATCCACATACTAGTGAGGACACTAATGTTTTCATGTTAAAGACACTGTGTTTTGTCTAGATCACTTAAGAATTGTGCGATATGGGTAGTAGATAAACTCCCCTATTGTTGTAAGAATGACAAGCCTTACAGGTTCTTCTCTAACATCTGGTTTGCCTAATTTTTCCAGATACGGTTTTCGAATAGAGTCTGAATTAGGGGTGAACCGAGCGGGCGGACGAGTTACCTATCTCGCGACCCATCTCAAAACAAAACAGCGGGTAGTTATTAAACAATTCCAGTTTGCCAAGTCATCTGACTGGGCCGGGTACGATGCTTTATTACAGGAAGGGCAGGTGCTCAAAAGCCTGAAACATCCAGGCATTCCCAGATATTTGGGGGTTTTTAAGTCCGACGATGGCTTTTGCATGGTCCAGGAATATAAACGTGCTAAAAGCCTGGCTGAACCTCGCAGCTTTAGCCCCGATGCCATCCGTCAGATTGCCATCTCCTGTTTAGAGATTCTGACCTATTTGCAAACTCGGATTCCTCCGATCATTCATCGCGACTTTAAACCTGCCAACATTCTGGTCAGTGATGACTTGCAAGTCTATCTTGTCGACTTTGGCTTTGCGCGCATCGGTGATGGTGAAGTCGGTATGAGTAGTGTCGTTAAAGGCACTCTGGGGTTTATGCCACCGGAGCAAATTTTTAATCGGCAGCTGACCGAAGCCTCGGATCTTTATGGCTTAGGCATGACCTTGATCTGTCTGCTGACCAATACCCCTGCCCATCAGGTCGGTAAGCTGGTGGATGTTACCTATCAAGTGGATTTTAATCAGCTTAAGGCTGACTTGAGCTGCCAATGGATCGCATGGCTGGCAAAAATGGTAGAACCTCGCTTAGGCGAGCGTTTTGCCAACGCCAGTGTGGCTCTAGAAAACATTCCAGACCATGGTCTGCGTCAGCCACAAATCACGTTGAAGCAGTCAACTATCGAGCTAAACGCTAACCATCGAGGTGAGTTGTTAACAGCCGCTATCACCCTGAATAATGCTGTCCCCGAAACCCACTTAGCGGGACGTTGGCAGGTGGCTCCCCACAGCAGCGACCCTAATAACACCAACCATCACAGCTGGATTCAATTCTCTCCAACTGATTTTCATGGCAATGACATCACCACTCAGATTCAGATTGATACCGGCAAGTTGATGGCTGGGCAAACCTACCAACGCACTTTATTGCTCAAAAGTAATGCCCAGCAATCGGTCTATGCTCTGAATCTAAATGTGCAGACGGCTCCCATGCCGCTACTTACCCCTAAAGGTACTGCCTATCCATTGCTGATGGTTTTGTTAGTTGCCTGTTGGAGTACAGTTTGGATTGTCAGTTCTCTGGCTCCTGAATATGACGCGTCCATTCCCGGTGTCAGCAACGGTCTCAGCGTACTGGCTATTTTTGGCACCAGTCTAGGCTTACAAATTGCTGGCTGGCTTTTGCATGAAGCCAGGCTCAAGTCCCCGGCAGCTCGGCTGATCACCGTTATTGGGGCTGTGGGGGTAGCGTTGATTGCTCCCTTATGTCTGGTGCTGGATATCACTCCTACCGATGGCATTACGACTGCGATCATTGTGGGCCTGGGGGCCATTGGTGGCAGCATTGTCGGTGCGACTAATGGATTGACCATTGATCGCTTTTGGCAGCAAGGGTTTCAACCAAAATTTGCCATTGGCCTATCTTTACTTACAGGTCTCCTGGGCACCGGGCTCGGTTTGATAAAAGGTCTTACCATCAGTAATCCCTGGATGACGTTTGGGGTAATTGCCAACGGTATTGGCATTGGTACGATGCTGACCTACTTGCCAATTCGTCGGGCGCAAGCCATTGCCCTGTATCGCCGCAATGTGGAACGCAGTTTGATTCGTCCTTAGGGCGTTGCATTTTGGGGGCACATTTTAGGATTAACAAGGTAGCATTAGGGTGTTTATTGGTTGGTCTGGTTTGCAGTCTATCCAGGCATAATTTTTTAAGAGGGATTTTTGGGATGGCTCTTCGGAAACTAACACCATTTTTAGTGTTTGGGTTGCTAACAGTGGCAAGTGAAGCCTCGGCCCATATGATTGAGACTAATTATTTCCTTGATCGGTTTTCCAATGAGCAGTCCCAGCAGGTGCTAAAAATGCAAAGCACCTATAGCAACGGTCAACCGCTCAAAGGGGCTAAGGTCAATATCTATTCACCCAACAATCCGGTAACGCCCTGGGCGCAAGGGATAACGGATAGTGAAGGTCGGTTTAGCTTTAGTCCTGATCAAACCAAGCCCGGAGATTGGGAAGTGGTCATCCGGCAACAGGGCCATGGGGATATTTTGACGGTACCTGTGGATGAGGCTGGGGTGACGACAGAGCTGATTAGCGATCGCAGCGACACTGACATTCATTATGGCAGCAGCTCCTACCTCGGTTGGGTAGTCTCCCTGGTTACTCTGGCTGGCTTTGGTCTTTGGCGTCGTCTTCAAAAGTAATTGCCGACTGACTCTATTCTAATAATTTTCAATTAACTGCAGATAAACGGCTGCCATTAGAGATGGAGCCGTTCATCTGCAGTTTGCTTATGCTTAATGCTAGAGTTCAAACTCGTTGCAAATACTGGTACTCTTCGTTCTTCAAGCAATCCAATAACTCAATTAGTTTTTTCAAACGATATACCAGCTCTGCTTGCGGTTTATCATGCTCAAGTTGCAAAATTACCTGCTTAGTATGGAGTAGTACAGAGTCGGTAAAAAACTCGACAAACGTTTTCCGGGTTGCTGGAGCTAGCTGCACCAGCGGTAGTGTAAACAGCTCACCATTGATAGATAAATCCGTAGCGGCTTCCTCGCCAATTCGGGCAAAATCAGTGCGCGCCAACCACAGCAAAAATGTGTCAGCAACCTCAACACGACACATTAGTTGCTTATCGCTACTAAAAAACTCGATATTTAGCATGGTCTATAACGCTATCTGCATTGAGTATGACGCAATTAAGCGAGCAACGCATGATGCTAGGAAAACACTTCCTGCAGCTAATGTCCTAATTATAAGACAGTACTAATGAGGAATCCTTTGCCTCAGTTACATTAAACAAAATTCTGAGCAAAGGTTCAGTAAGAAAATCGGTGCTATGGCAAAGGATGGAAGAATGATAATAAAAGGTATGAGAAAAATACTTGAAAGTGGCAACGTTTTAGGATTCTAAATTGTCCGAACTAAAGCTGTACCTGCTGTTGCCTGATTGAGCTACCGCACAATGGTTACTTAGTCGCGCCGCACAATTTAAAAACAGAAAGCGCCCCTCATTTGAGGGGCGCTTTCTCTGCTAAATCAAGTTAGCAGTTGCAATCAAACCAGGACGACTACGCGTTGATGGAAGGAGCAACCATAGCAACAGGAGCCGCTTCACCAGCAGCCAAGTCGAGCGGGAAGTTGTGAGCATTACGCTCGTGCATAACTTCCATACCCAGGTTGGCGCGGTTGATCACGTCAGCCCAAGTGCTCACAACACGACCCTGAGAGTCGATGATGGACTGGTTGAAGTTGAATCCATTCAGGTTGAACGCCATCGTGGAGATACCCAGTGCAGTGAACCAGATACCAACAACGGGCCAGGCACCCAAGAAGAAGTGCAAGGAACGGCTGTTGTTGAAGGAGGCGTACTGGAAGATCAAACGACCG
>NZ_AWNH01000116.1 GCF_000482245.1 Leptolyngbya sp. Heron Island J
CGAATCGTCTTGTCAGCACTGCCACTGACAATGGTCTGGCCATCCGGGGAAAAGGCTACCGACAAGACGATGTCTTGATGGCCCTGGAAGGGTTGCCCGATAGGAGTGCCCTCCAGACTCCACAGGCGAATCGTCTTGTCTCTACTGCCACTGACAATGGTCTGACCATCCGGGGAAAAGGCTACCGACCAGACGATGTCTTGATGGCCCTGGAAGGGTTGCCCGATGGGGGTGCCGCTGATCAAATTAAAAAGTTGCAGGGTGCCATTGCCTAACCCAGCAATCATCCGTCGTCCATCGGGGGAAATCGCTGTCGATCTCACCGCACTTTCAAGGTGGGCAAAAATCACCGGGGCATCGATAGCTTGATTTTCTGGGCTAGGTTCAACCGTTAATGGGGTTTCTATTTTCAAATCTCCGTCCTGCATTTTAGGTTCAGGTGGCAATTCATCTGGTTTGCTCGTACCAGCAATCGTAGACAATCAAGTGCCCTCATTCTGATTGACGGTCCTTGCTAACTCCCATGCTTTGAACAAAAATTAAGCTGCTATTCGTTCTGTCCAAAATGTCCAATATCCAGTTAAGCTTCGCAAGAAACGATGCCTAAAAACCTGGCATCTGTAAAAAGAGCGATAGCTTGCTGGAAAATACCTGAGCGCTCAGGAGTTGACCTAGTGGTCTCTGAGCGTGGCTCTAATAACTTTTATATTCTGCAAAATAGTCTGTAACTGGACTATAGCTGTACATTATTCTCTCAATTGCTTGATAGATAGGCGTCTCAAGCGACATCGACTGACCTTGGGGTAGTAGGGGTCGTGGGTTCAAATCCCGCCGCTCCGATTTAATTGGAACCCGCTCATTGAGCGGGTTTTGTCATATTTATCAAGCCTTTTGAGCCTTGCCCTATGGGGTAGGTTCATCAAAATATTGGGTCACTTTTGGTCAGTTTGGGTAGCATTTGGGTATGAGTTGGGTATGAAATATGCCGCAAACGACCCGAAAAAAATCCCCCAAAGGCACCGTTTCAATTGAGGAGTATCAAGGGCGATTGAGACTCAGGTGGCGGTACCTAGGCAAGCGATATGCTCTATCTATCGGGCTTCCAGACTCTAAGGTCAACCGCCAGGTGGCACAGCAAAAGGCGACGATCATTGAGCTGGATATTGCGTCGGGCAACTTTGACCTCACCCTGAAAAAGTACAAGCCTCATACCCAAAATAGCGAAGGCCTTTCTGTGGTAGGCCTTTTCGAGCTTTTTATGAAGTATAAGGCGAAGCGGTTATTGCCCAGAAGTTTGGATAAGTACGATGCAACGCTGAAATATCTGGAGCGCTACTTTGAAAACCGGGTTGCGGCTGCCATTGATGAAAAGGCAGCAGAGCAATTTATGGAATGGCTAACGAAGCAAAAGCTATCGCCCATGGTTTGCCGGGAGCGGCTTACTTTGATCCGAGCGGCCTGGGACTGGGGTATTGCTGATGATCATTTAGAGGCAGGCCAGTCGAACCCTTGGGTGGATATGATTTTGCGAGTGCGGGTTGAGCCCAAACAGATGCCTAAGCCTTTTACTCGCGAGGAAATGACTGCCATCGTTGAGGGGTTTAAGAAAAGTCGCTATTACAGCTACTACACGGATTATGTGGAGTTTTTGTTTGGCACTGGCTGCCGGACTGCTGAGGCGATCGGTCTGCGTTGGAAGCATCTGACGGATGATTGTAGCTCTATCTGGATTGGGGAATCACTGACCCGTGGGGTACGAAAAGCGACAAAGACAAATCGGGCGAGAACAATCTCGTTATCTGACAAACTGCAGAAAATGTTGTTGCGGAGACGGCCTGAGAAGCCTGAGCCAGATGGGTTAGTGTTTAGGTCTGCGAAGGGTGGTGCGATCGATGATCATAATTTTAGGAATCGGGCCTGGACTTCGGTTTTAGAAGAGTCCAGGGTTGATTATCGGAAGCCTTACAATACGCGGCATACGTTTATTTCCCATGCGTTGAATATGGGGATGAATCCGGTGGAGGTAGCGCAGTTGACGGGGCATGATGTGCAGACACTGTATGAGAATTATGCGGGTAGTGTGAATAGTCGGCCTCGGCTACCGGAGTTTTGATGTCTGTGCCCTTTTATCTGTTTTAGATGCAATAGTCCGATCGGCGTTTGAATATCAAAACGGTTTTCTGTTATGCGTGTGACGATTGTCTACGTTGGAAAAACAGTTTAACCCGGCTATCAACCGCAACGTAGATATGTCGCGATAATCAAATTTTGTTTAAGTAGTGTACTTCTACAATCCGGGAATTTGCCATCATGATGGAGTTTTGAGGCGATCAGCTTGGTGAAAAAGGTCTAGCTGAATTAGAAAGCTGGCTTGGTACAGACCATTTGCTCGCTGTTATGCATCCGATTTCCTAGCTATGTCAGACGTGCCCCATAATGAGGAACATTTAGCTGTCAACCAGACTAACCAGCAGAATGTAGCTACTAATTATGGGCACGTCATCTGGCGGGTAGAGAATCTTTCAATTTATTATTCCACTCCACGGGCTGCGGAACCAGATGTGGAACCCATTAGCAATTCGGAACTTGGCCCAAATCCCTATCGGGGTCTAAGAGCGTTTAGAGAAGAAGACCATACCGTTTTCTTTGGTCGCCGCCAGCAGACCTATAAGCTTTGGAAAATGCTAAAGGCTCTGTATGATCATCCTTCAGTAGTTCGGTTTTTGCCAGTATATGGGCCATCGGGGTCGGGTAAGTCGTCGCTGGTGAGAGCGGGGTTACTGCCAGTGATTGGTCAGCATTCCCTGTCTAGCCAGGAGCATACTCGGGTTGCGATTCTGGAGCCTCGGACTCAACCATTGAAGGGGTTGGCCTTAGCTTTAGCACGGATGGCGACAGGGGATGATTCACCTGTCGCAAAGGCGAGAGAGTTTTACCGGGAATTGCAGCAGCGCAATGAGCGAGAACAATACGACGGGCTATGGCGCATTGTCAGGTCACTGCCAGGAACTGAATTTTCTCCTGTGATTGTTGCAGTAGATCAGTTTGAGGAGATTTACTCTCAGTGCAAGGATAAACGTCAGCGACTGATTTTTATCAATAACCTGCTGACGGCAGCGGCAGATAAATCGCGGTTGGTGATCGTGGTGGTGACGCTGCGCAGTGACTTTTTAGGAGAAACCCAGTCTCATCCCTGGCTGAATCGGCTGTTTTCTAAGCATGGTTACTTGGTTCCGACGATGAATGAGGTAGAATTACGGCAAGCGATTAGCAAACCAGCGGAAAAGGCAAGGCATCCTCTAGATGCGGCCACGGTGACGCTGTTGGTTCAAGAGACCCAGCAGCGGGAAGGGGCATTGCCTCTGTTGCAGGTGGCGCTGAGTGATATTTGGAATGGACTGCGGGACGGGATGGAACCCGGTCAAACCTTGCAAGAGATTGGAGGTGTGGGGGGAGCACTGGCGAAGAAGGCAGAGGCGATCTTTCAGACATTGACGCTGGAGCAGCAGGCGATCGCGCGGCGGGTGTTTTTGGGGGTGATTCAGCTAGGGGAAGGCACTCGGGATACTCGGCGACGGGCGCAGGTGAGTAGCTTAGTGGCGCAGCAAACGACGATGGCTCAGGTGCGAGAAGTGATTGAGCTGTTTGCCTGGCGGGAGGCGAGGTTGCTGACGTTTGCGGCGGACAATGAGGGTAATGAGACGGTTGAGGTGACCCATGAGGCGTTGATTGAGCATTGGCAGCGTTTAAATAATTGGCTGGACGATAACCGCGATAACATCCGATTTCATCGACAACTAGAAGCAGCTGTTCAGAACTGGCAGACTAAGAAACAGGCAGAAGGCTTACTGTGGCGTCCTCCCGACTTATCTCTTCTGACAGACTTTTATCAACGATTTGAACAGAATATGACATTAGACCAACTCACTTTTTTTCAGAAGTCTCAGTTGGCAGAAAAACGACGCAGACAAATGCGTCAATTAGGATTTAGCGCTTTATTAGTAGGCTTACTAATAACAATAACAACAACTGTATTGTCTGTATTGTACGCCCAAGCTGCTAATAGTAGCCGTAAAGAAAGTCTCTTGCAGATTGCTCAGACTCAAATTGAAACTTCTGCAAAGCTAAACGCTATTGGAGAGCCATTTGATGGTCTCATTAATGCTTTGCAAAGTCTTAAATACTTGGAGAAGAACAAGATAGACAACCACATCATATTGGCTCAAGTAAGATCTAAAATTCTCTCCTCTTTTTTAGGGCTAAGAGAGATAAAATATTTGTATCAAAATAATACTAATGACATAAGTTTTAGCCCCGACGGTAGTGTTGTCGCTACTGCTGGCGAATCAACAGCAGTATGGAATCTTGACGGTAAGCTCATAACAGAGTTTGAACTACAGGGCTTCGAGCACTTGGGGGATGCTAAAGCTATTCGGTTTAGCCCTGATGGCGAAGTCGTTGCTGTTGCAGGGGATGGTTTAGACGGTACAGGGGTAACGCTGGTAAAACCTAAAGTTTTGCTATACGAGATTAATGGTACGTTAATTGACTCTATCGAGATAGAGGATGAGCAGTGTCTTATTCACGATATGAGATTTAGCCCCGATGGGAAAATTCTAGCTGTAGCGTGCAACAATGCAAAGGTACTACTGTGGAACTACCCAAAAAGAGTCATCGTACCCATACCAAAACATATTGATAACGATAGATACGGGACAATAGAATTCCTCTCTACCGCTAATATTATTGATTTTAGCCCAAACAGGAATTTGATCATAACGACTGATTTCTTGAGGGGTCCACAGTTATGGAATCTCGATGGTAAGCTCATTACTTCTCTGAGAGGGCATAAAGGCACAGTTTATGAGGTGCATTTTAGCCCTGATGGGAATGTCATTGTGACTAGTGGTGAGGATGAAACGGTTAAGCTATGGACACATGAAGGGCAACTTATAACTTCTCTTGAAAGTCAGATTGGTGCTATATCTGATATAAGTTTCAGTCCTAGTGGAAAAATCATTGCTATAGCTAGCCTTGGTGGATCAATTAGGCTATTAAGTAAAAATGGTCAACCCATTACTTCATGGCAAGGACACAGTGATCGGATTAACGAAGTAAGATTTAGTGCTGATGGCCACATTGTTGCCACTGCTAGTCAAGATGGGACGGCTAAGCTATGGGATCTGGATGGTAAACTTATCGCGTCGTTTCAAGAGCATGGTATTCCTATTTCCGGTGTACGCCTCAATCAGAATAAAGGTATAGCTTTGACTTTGACTGATCCATATGCTGGAACTGATCCATATGTGGGAGGAAAAGCCACCATGTGGGATATCGATAAAACACTAATCTCGTCTTTACATGAAGATAATGAGAGAGCCGTCAGTTTTGATATTAGTCCTGATGGAAAAACTCTTGCTACAGATGGTACAGATGGAGTTGCGAGATTGTGGGATCTTGATGGTCAACTCATAACGTCTCTTGAAAAACATAGTAGTCAAGTGTATCAGGTTATCTTCAGCCCTGATGGTAAAACCATCGCTACAGCTAGCGCAGACAAGACAGTAAAATTATGGAACTACTCTGGGGAAATTTTAGCATCTCTGTCAGGAGAAAGTATTTTGGATGATTCTTTAGATGATTTTGGTTACATACGTATTGGCTTTAGCCCTGATGGAAATACTCTTGTAACTACTGAAGACTTTGAGCAGCGTGTAAAACTATGGGATCTTGATGGTCAACCTATTGCGTCTCTCGAAGGTAAGAGTGTCAATGGTTTTGGAGAAAAACCTCTCTTTAGCCCTGATGGTAGTACTACCATAACCGCAGGTGAACATGGAAGAGTTTATCTATGGAACCAGAAAGGTCAACTGATTAGCTCCCTAGATAAACATGTGAGCGAAGTTAGAACGGTGACTTTCAGCTCTGATGGAAGTATTGCTACTGCTAGCGAAGATGGAATGATATTTCTGTGGAACCAAGATGGTCAATTCATAACGTCTCTCAAACAACATGATGGTCGGAAACTTTACAATCCAGTTTTTAGCCCTGATGGTAGTTTTATTGCCGCGACCGTTCATGAATATTCGTCTCGTGACAATATAAATAGCTACGAGACAAAGTTGTGGAACTTAAACGGAAAACCCTTCACTGCTTTGAAGGGAAGTAATCCGGTTTTCAGTCCTAATGGCAATATTATTGCTACCCAAGATAGTGGTGCTATAAGACTCTGGGGAGCTAAGGGAAATTTTATTGAGTCTATTCAAGGACACAAGGCTCAATTCAGTGATGACGGTAATATTGTGGCTATTCATGATGGTGAAACTATAGGGCTGTGGAATATTAATAGGACTCCTTTGATTTTCCTTGAAGAACAGAATAGCGAATTTAGATTTATGTCTTTCGTTCCTAATAGGGATTTGATTATTACGAATAATTCACAAGGTATAGTAAGACTTTGGCAATGGAATCCTGATCAGGTTGTAAAAAAAGCTTGTCAACAAGTAAGTCTGCACTTTTCTAAAAATCCTCCTAATTTGGAAGAAGATAGCAAAAGTTTATGTATTGATACAGCTTCAGTTTCTGAAAGTATTTATTGAAATTTGTATGTGCAGCACTGTAGTCGTCTTCTAAACATGAATAAGAGAAAATAGATGACGCGGATTCATCAAGATCGGTGTTTTCTATTTTTAGAACAAACTAAGTTGAACCAGTGTAAGCCCCAATAATCTGTAATAGTTAAGACTTTATCTGACACATCCTGTAAACTCACACTGAATCAGGAGTGTCACAATGAATACCCAAGACAAGATCGTAAAGAACCGCTTAGGCATTCTAAATCTAGCCAAAACACTCGGCAACGTATCCAAGGCCTGCAAAGTGATGGGCGTATCACGAGATTCGTTCTATCGCTATAAAGAACTCTATGAAACAGGTGGCGAAGCCGTTCTACGCGACATTGACCGTAAAAAGCCTTGCCCTAAGAACCGAGTGGATCCTGAGATTGAAGCCGCCGTGGTTGCGTTTGCCACAGACCAACCGGCTTACGGCCAAGTGCGAGTCTCGAATGAACTGAAGAAACAAGGCATCTTTGTCTCTCCAGGCGGTGTTCGTTCAATCTGGCTACGTCATGACCTTCAAACGTTTAAGCTCCGTCTCAAAGCGTTGGAAACGAAAGCGGCTCAAGACAACCTGATCCTGACCGAAGCGCAGGTAAAAGCCCTCGAAAAAGCGAAGGAGCACAAGGAAGCCCATGGGGAAATAGAAACCCATCATCCCGGCTATCTCGGCTCTCAAGACACCTTCTATGTGGGGCACATCAAAGGCATCGGACGGATTTATCAGCAGACCTTTATTGACACCTACACACGGGTGGCTCAGGTGAAGCTGTATGACCGCAAGAATGCACTGGTGGCCGCTGATACGCTCAATGACCGAGTGATTCCCTTTTACGAAGAACAGAGCATCCCATTACTGAGGATTTTGACGGACCGAGGCACCGAATATTGTGGCAATGTAGAACACCACGAATATCAGCTCTATCTGGCCATTGAAGACATTGACCATACGCGAACTAAAGCAAAATCACCCCAAACCAATGGCATTTGTGAACGCTTTCATCGCACGATTTTAGAAGAGTTTTATCAAATTGCGTTTCGTAAAAAGGTGTATCAAAGCCTTGAGGAGTTACAAAATGATGTAGATGAATGGATAGAGTATTACAATTGGGAACGACCTCATTCAGGTCGATATTGTTATGGCAAGACACCCATACAAACCTTTCTCGATAGTGCGCATTTAGCGAAAGAAAAACAATTAGATCAACACGGAGAAAAGAGTGTAAAAAATCAAACACAACCTGACAAATCTCTAAGTGTCAGATAACTCCCTTCTGTCAGATGAAGTTTGATCTATTACAAATAATCACAGAAAATGTTTCTGTTTCAGACAAACAGAGCATCAGCTTCAAAAAGTAAAGAGCTGATACTCCAGAATGCTCCACTTATTTGCTAGCTAGAACAGTTCACGCCGAATGAACAACACCCAAACCTCCCAAGTCTCATGCCGATTTGCATGAGACCGAAAATCCGCAAAATACCACCACCGATTATCCCGCTCATAGGGATACACCTGCACAATATCCCCCCGATCATGCTCCTGCACATCACCCCCTAACGCACGGAAACCAGCAATTGTCGCAATCCAATCACGGGTCGAGAACCTCGTATTCACCCGATTTCCCGTGTACTTTCGCAGCACCATCGCCGAGCCACCTCTCACCCGAATGCTACCATTCACATCCAGCTTGCCTTTAGGATTCGTGGTACCAATGCCCACCTTGCCATTCACCAAAAGATCTGGCGTGCCCATCAGGTGCAGATTCTTGCCATCGTTGAACTTAGCCCAAACCTGATTTCCCTGTTCAGGCTCCCGAATTTCCAGGTCGTTGCCATCGCTCCGTAGCAGCCAGTCTCCTCGTTTTGCTTGAAACCCATCATCCGCAATCACCTTGCCGCTGACGCGGATGTCACCATTCTCATCCGGATTCACCGCACTCTGCAACAGATTCACCTGCTCACTTACTTTGGCCAGTTGTTCTTCCAGTTGCTTTAGCAGCATGTTTTCCTCCGAAAATTCAGGTAGTGGTTCAGTCGCAACAAAATAAGACGTAGGTAGTTCACAAGCATCAAACGAGGCTCGACAGGCTTTAGCTCGACGTTGCAGCTCATTTAGCTGTTCGCTGATCTGTTCAAAATCCTGCCGATAGCGGTCTTTCTTAGCAGTTTGCTCCTCCGGCGTCAGCACCAGATGGTCTTCAAAGCCATAGAAGTTATCCAGCACGTAGCGCAGGTTGGCACGATAGTCCTTGTAGCTCCAGTACTTCATTCCCAGTTCTTCCATCACCGCTAGGCGATGAGCACGGGAAAAGATACTTTCACCCACTGCAGGGGGCAGCGGCACCGTCTTGCGATACTCTTCAAAAATGCCCTGGAACTCGACGGGGTGATCCTTTACCAGCTTCGGGAAGTTCTTCGCCTGAGTGATCATCTCCTCCAGCGTGGTTTCCACCGGATCGCCACTGCCGCCACTTTGCAGCACCGTCACCTTGAGTTCCTTGTTCTCAATGGCCTGCTTCAGCTTCAGGTCTAAACTACCCGATGCCTTAAACAGACCATAGCTGGCACTCACCGCCACAGCGATAGCTTGCTGTTCCTGTTTACTGAGGGTTTTAATCTCAATCAGTCCGTAGTAGCTGCCGCCGGTAACCACTCCGGCCATGTACTCTGGCCCATAGTGGTTCTCAAACCAATCCCAGCCCCGTTCCGCCAAAAGCTGGAAAATTTCTGGCTTAAATCGAGGATTACGCATCATCAGGTTGGGATTCTTGACCTCCACACTCACCAGCAAATAGGTGCTGTACTGGTTCACTGACTGCTGCTGGGCGTAGTTCACCTCTGCCGAAGCACTGAATAGACCAAAGCCTACAGAAGCAGATGCTGAGACATTCAGCATTTTACTAAGTTCTACCGAGCTGGTAATCTGTTGCAGATTGAACCGTACTCGTTGTCCTAACGGCTGATCGTCAATCAGAGAGGTGGGTGGGTCATAGATGATGGCATAACCATAGCTTTCCCCCATCTCGGCATCGACACCTTTGCCTAAGGTGGCACCGGCAGGTATTGGACGAATCGTAGCCATTGTTGTTTCTCCTTAAAGTTAAAAGTGAAAAAAGCGCAGCCTTCCCCTTCCTGAGCAGCAGAGGTCCGCTCAGCAGAGGCGAATTATGCAAAGGAGAAGGAAGCTTTGGTATGCTGGCTCTAATGCAGATAGCCAGGTTGACTATTCAGCCAATGATTTTGACTCCACGGATTCAGTTGAATGCACATCGCTAAAAAGCATCTCACCTACGACAATGCAGATCTCTTGAATGCCGCCCTTTGTAAACAGAATCAGGGCAGACAGAACCATCTGTAAGGCCATCATCTGACGATGGGAAAAGCGACGACGCTTAGGTTGTTTCATGGCAGTTAAGCCTCCATTGAACGCTACACCCCTTTTATAGAAGGCTTATCCTGGCGTTCTACCGAAGTACACCCGATGAAAAACCGGCTTTTACCGGGACTTTTCAAGAAGTTGCCTAACTCAGTACACTGGAAAGTAAGTTTTCTACCATTTTAGAGAGTCTTATCTTCTCGAATTTTGACATAATGCTTCTGAAATTTATCGCGTGCGGCCTCAACTGAAAATTGCCAATGGATGCGGATACGCTGGTCATGCCGTTCTTGCACCAAGGCGAGCACCGCTTGCTCTAATTGGTCTTGTGTGGGAATGCGCTGATGCAAACAGCCTCTAGCCAGTGCCGAAAACTCGATCTCAATCATATTGAGCCAACTGGCTGACTTTGGGGTGTAGTGAAACTCAAACCGTTGGGCAAGGGCAAAGGCCTCCTCAGCCGTCAGGTATTCATAGAAAGAACTGACATTATGGGTGTTGAGATTATCCTGCACAACCTGGATTTTGTCCGCATTAGGATAGCGCGCAGCTAAGGCTTGAAAAAACAGAG
>NZ_AWNH01000117.1 GCF_000482245.1 Leptolyngbya sp. Heron Island J
CTAACTGCCCAGCCAATAAACTTAGGTTTTTCTCTCCAAACACATGGAGTTTTGTGGCTTTTTTGATGAGAACCATACCAACTCAAAACTTAATTAAAAATGCTTGAAATATATCTAGTCGTGAACACTATGCTTTTTTCAATGTAGTTACTTTAACTCATCCTTTGCACCATCAGAGTTTCACCAATTCACCGTGATCCTGGACATAGCATCAACCTAGGATGGAGCGACAAAAACAGTTTCCCGCAAAGAAGATTGCACAAGCTGGCTCAGGCGTTCTAAATCAGAATAGACCAACGATACATCTCCGAGGGGGGGCATGGGTATGAGCATACTTACGGCCACCCAAGGCAAACGTTCGCCACGATTCCATTGATACTTTTGATCTTGCCAAAACCAGTGATGGGGAGCCGGATGTCCGCCATCTGGCAGAGCATACCATTGAGCCACAGCAAAGGTCTGGCTAGATGTCCAGGCTCGAAACGCATCAACATTCAGTGTTCCAAATCGTAAACGACGATGATCAGAGGTTTGCCATTTTTGAGCCCCCTTGATATCAATCCACTCAACTTCAGGCTGATCGTTTGCTTGCCCCTGAGGTTTTAGGAAGAGTACCATCTGCTCTGAGGTAGCCTCACTAGTATGGGTCAATTGTTGTACTGACCACTGAGAGCCACTCATGGAAATCTTCTGTTGAAAGTCTTCAGACCACCCATCTATAGCCAATCCTGTTTCCTTTAAATCGCGAATAGCACGAATTTGCGCTACCCCCGGAGGAGACTGCCACGGCCATTGAGCATACATATAACGAGGAAGAGCAGCAGCAGCAATAATGATGGCCAGGGCAACAACAACCAGCCACTTTACCCAAGATCTAGGCTTGGCATCCGAGGAAAATAATGACAAAACCATTGGCTCAAAATATCCATAGAGGAGCGCTTTTCTTCTGGAACATAGCGTTAGAAATCAACAGGAGGAACTTGCTTCACAGCTCGACTATTGTCTGCATAGACATTTTTGAGCGCTAGATTAGTGGGTATGTGGTCCTGAATAGCATTAACTATCAAAACCAAGGACCCTAGCATGATGGCAGAGTAAAGATCGCCTCCCCAGCTTTCATGCAACCAGTGAAACGCTTCGGACATGCTGTTGCCATGAAAGAAAGTCAAAATCGTATTACGGAGGATATTACCAATAACACTTACCAAAATGATGCCCACGAAAAAGATGCCTGTACGCAATCTTGAACGGTATATACCAGTCCAATAGGTAAGAACTAACCCCATGTACAAACTTGTGAAGAGCATTTTCAAGCCCGCACAGTGGGGGGCAACTTCCACGAGTTGCTGATTCATACTTAAGTAGATGTTGTTAACTTCTACTTCGTAGCCAAAACCATGCAAAATAGCCCCTGCTACGGTAGCGATTAACCGCTGTAGTGGCAAAATGTGAGGTTCAATCAAGTAGGGCAGCTGTGTCGGGGTAGAAAAGACAATCAGGATCAACGGAAACAGCATCAGTCTTAGACCAGATGGCCCTTTGAGACATAAAAGCAATCCCGTTAACATCAAAGGCAGTGATAAATTTACCGCATCCATCACTCCACTGGCATAGAACACAAACCCTAAGACCAAACACATAATGCCGGACCAATGACAGTTGTCACTGAGTCGTTGCCAGGTGTGTCGTTTGTCCCAAACAAGTTTGCCAGCTAAAGGAAGGCCTAAGATGCCATGACTAAAGTACTCATGTTGGATACTAATATTCTTGTTAATCCAGCCATCCCAAACCCAGTGGTAGAGTAAGGGGCCATAGAGAATAGCCAGACAGCTAATCACTATCAGTTCAAGTGTCCACCGCGAAGCTTTAGATTGAGGAACGCTAATCATAGCTGGTATATCAAAATCATTGAGTTTGTTAAATCAAAACTGGATGTGCTTTCACTACTTTCGCAATGGTCTCTACCACGTACTCTAGCTGGTTGTCAGTCATGCCGGGGAACATGGGTAACGATAAAATTTCCTGGCTTAGCCGCTCGGCAATGGGAAAATTTCCAGCGCCACATCCTAAATGATGGAATGCAGGCTGCAAATGGCAAGGAACTGGATAGTGAATTCCAGATTGGATATCCTCAGCCGCCAGTTCTTGCTGCAGACGTGTGCGATCAACGGGGCAGTCTTGGGTCAGACGAATAACGTAGAGATGATAGACATGGCCACTGCCGCTGTCGTTGACCATGGGGAAAATACCTGAGTGAGCTAACGGGCTCAGGGCTTGATCATAGAGTTTGGCCAAACGATTGCGATCGCAATTCCATGCGTCTAAATGAGCCAGCTTAATCTGTAATACGGCTGCCTGTAGCGTATCTAAACGGCTATTCGTCCCACCAGGATCAGTATGGTAGTACTTGCGAGTTGAACCATAATTGCGCAGGGATCTGACCGTTTGAGCCACCAGCTCCTGCTGAGCCACCACCATCCCTCCATCGCCCATTGCCCCCAGATTTTTACTGGGATAAAAGCTAAAAGCAGCTGCTAAGCCAACGCTACCCGCTTTCAAGCCCTCTCGTTCAGCACCGTGGGCCTGGGCAGCATCCTCAAAAACAATGACATCGTAGGCCTTAGCCAAAGCTCGCAACGCCAGAGGCGAAACCATCTGACCGTAGAGGTGAACAGGAATAATCGCCCGAGTCCTGCGGGTAATGGCTTGCTCTACAGCCGTCAAATCCATCAAGCCTGTCTTTAAGTCACAATCCACAAAAACAGGTGTAGCTCCAGCCTGCAGCACACCAATTAAGGTAGCTACAAAGGTATTCACTGGCAAAACCACTTGGTCTCCAGGACCAACACCACAGGCCTGCAGCCCCAAGGTCAGCGCATCGGTACCAGAACCAACCCCAACCCCATGACAAACGCCACAGGCTGCAGCAAACGACTGCTCAAATTGAAGTACCGACCTACCCAGAATATAGTCGCCCCGATCCGCCACAGCTGCCATTGCCGCCAGTAGCTCAGACCGTAGCGGGTGATGTTGCTGAGCTAGATCAACAAAGGGAACAAAGCTTGGACTAGCCATGATGTGAAATCTCTAGGGACATACTGGCAATTGCTCCCATGATGTTTACGATGACCAACACATATTGATTGGATTAATCGCCATTTTTAAAATATTCCCTACATAAAGCTAATTAGCACCTGAGGGAAGTGCAATCTAGCCAAACTTGGCTGATACAGCTGTTGAGACGAGATTCATCAGGACCGGATTGGCACACCAACGGTTCTACTACTCAGTTTCCCTTGTTGACTTAATAATTGTGCATCCCTACCTTGTGAATTCTCTATAAAGCTTATGGAATAGCTTCGTCTCTGCTTCAGAATTGACGCTGGTCATATCTAAGCTTATGGTGAGCGGAATTTAAGTCATCCACGGTAATTTTCCTATTTTTTACTCACAGTATGGATATTAAGACAGCCCGAGATGTGGTGATGACCCAAGCGGATTTGACTGTGTCTGATTCGTTTTTGACACGATTAAGGCAGCATCAACCACCCGTACCTGGGCAAATGACATCGCTATTGTTAGCCCTAAAGACACTTACAGCGGATCTCAAAGCTGCTAAACAGTTGGAGCTCACGTTGGTCTATGCCTTACATCAGTTAGCTTATGAAAGTCGTCAGTTCTATGAGCAAGGTAAACGGGCAAGAGTAGAGTGGCCTCCTTTGTTAGATGCTGATATTGAACGGATTGCGATCGCAATCGCTCAAATCTTTAAAGGTGACGCATAATTGCATCTGGCCCAATATCAATGCTTAGTCGCACTGCCTTTATAAAAATAGCCAAGCAATTTTGGTAGATCGATCGCATAAAATTCCTCTAACTCCACCTGATCAAAGACGGTCTTGACCAAATTGGCCATTGGTCGATCTAAATGACAGCCATCAGCAACCCGTCGCTGTAAAGGGGTAATGCGTCGCTGCCAGGTACTCACCCCAGGTTCAGGGCTCAGGCCATGCTCAATAAAAAAGAATTTGCCACCCGGTTTAAGCACTCGATGGACTTCGGATAGGGCCTGATCAATGTGGAGAATACTGCATAGGGTCCACGTACAAACCACCGCATCAAAACTTTCTGACGCCATCGGCAACGCTTCAGCACTGGCTATTTGTAGAGTGATATCTAGATTTGAGCTTTGGATGCGTGGAGTTGCGATCGCAGTCATTCCTTGATTAGGGTCCACAACCGTCAAAGCAGTCACACCATCGCTGTAGTAAGGCAGATTCAACCCCGTCCCAAAACCAATTTCCAGAACCTGCCCCTTAACCGACTGCAGCAACGACTGACGGTAGCTCCCTAACTCTCGACCGGACATGGTCAATTCCAACAAACGTGGAAAGATCAGTCGCGAATACAATTCCATGATTTACCCCCAAAACCTTCAACAATATCCACCTAAAACATCAATACTGCCTACCCAGGCTAAATAGTAGTATCTTGTTGACTCCACCGATTATCACCAAAGGCCTTATGGACTCACTGAAGGGACGGAATCTGCTAAGCATGGCAGATTTAACCAGGGCAGAACTGCACGGAATTCTAGAATTAGCAGCACAACTCAAGGCGGGTACTAAACAGCCCAAATGCCCGAATAAAGTGCTTGGATTAGTGTTTTCCAAAGCATCTACTCGTACCCGTGTCAGCTTTTCAGTGGCCATGTATCAGTTAGGGGGTCAAGTTCTTGACCTTAACGCTGGCGTCACCCAAGTAGGCCGTGGTGAACCAACAGCCGATACTGCCCGCGTGCTCGATCGCTATCTAGATGTGGTGGCAATTCGCACTTTTGAACAATCTGAGATCGAGGAATTTGCCCAGTATGCTTCAATACCAGTGATTAACGCCCTCACAGATCTTGAGCATCCCTGTCAAATTTTGGCCGATTTACTCACCCTCAAAGAAGCATTTGGTAGCCTAGAAAATTTAACTATGGCCTATCTAGGAGATGGCAACAATGTTGCCCACTCTCTCATGCTGGGCTGCGCCCTGGCAGGCGTCAATGTTCGAGTCGCAACGCCCGAGGGCTATGGCCCTAACCCCGCTGTGGTCAATCAAGCCAAACATTTAAGTCAAGGCCGCAGCGATGTCATTATTACAACCGACCCCAAGGCTGCAGCCCAAGGCAGTCATGCCCTCTACACTGATGTCTGGGCCAGCATGGGGGAAGAATCGGAAGCAGCATCCAGAATCCCTAAATTCCAGCCCTACCAAATCAATCAGACTATCCTGGACATGGCAAACAAACAGGCAATTGTGCTTCATTGTTTACCTGCCCACCGTGGCGAAGAGATCACCAACGATGTCATGGAAGGCCCTCAATCGCGTCTCTGGGACCAAGCCGAAAATCGTCTTCACGCCCAAAAAGCCTTACTAGCCGCTATTTTGAACGCAGTTTAAACAGAGCCAAAACTGTCAAACAGCTCAAAATAGATACTCCTAAGGCTCCAGATAGGGGATTGCCATGGATACCGGTTACCCATTCAGGCACACGCCCCGAAGGGATGACTAAATCACCCACGTCCACAATGTAATATCCCCACACCAAGCCAGCATGCAAACCCATGGGCAACGCTAAACTGGCAAAAGTAGGTTTGAGACGACTTATATATCGTCCAGCCCCTAGAATCAACCCGAGCAGTAGCAATCCCAAAAATTGTGGAGATGTACTCAAAACTTCTGGCAAAGGCTTAATAAAGTGCGCTATTGCAAAAATGAGGCTACTCCACAGGATGGCCTGATAGCGGGGCAAGCTGGTCTTGAGTTCAGCCAGTAACCAACCACGGAATAATAGCTCCTCAGCAAATCCAATGGCCAACCCTACCAGCAAGCCTTCTAAGGCAATACCAGTCAACGACCGAGGGTAAAAGCTGGCCCAACCCAGCAGCACTTGTAAGCCAAACATAGCCACTACCAAGCCAAAGCCCACGAGTAAAGCAACGCACCCATCGCTGACAAACTGCCTGCGACACAGCAGACCATAATGGCTCCAGGGTTGCCGCCACTTATGTACCCAGCGCCCCCAAAACCAAGCAATACCAATAAAGCAGCTATATAAAAAAACGAGTGCGACAATACTGGCTATATTGGACAACCCCCAAAGAACACCGACTCCATACACAGGCACTGCCAGCGGGGCCCAAAGCAGCAACAAGAGGGCAAAAAATATAAGAATCCGCCCAGGCAAGATAACCTTGGCAACTTGCCGACAGTACCTGCTCCAACGCATCATAGCCAGGCAACCAGTAGTAGCTGACAGAAACAATTAGACATAGAGGCGTAGGTAGGGACAGTCACTTATTCGTCTGGCTCTATGGTGCTAGTCAGCCCTTTTGAGCGCAACATCTCACTGTAAAACTCAGCGTGTTCTAGCTCACACACAATGACTAGACCAACACCTGCATTATGGGCTTGCATCATAATATCGACCGCCTGCGGCACTGAGAGACTAGGGACGGTCTTAACCAGGGATTCAACTACATACTCCATAGAGTTGAAGTCATCATTATGTAATAGGACCCGATAGCGGGGAGCATGCTGCCGCTTATTGGACGTAACTGTTTTTTCGATTGTCCCTGTAGACACCATGGTCTTATTTATCCGTTAGATCAAGCAAGTTCACTTTAGAAGGACGTTTAACCTATGGATGATTCCAAAACATAGGCCAAACGCACCTTTTTTTAATTTTAACCAGAACTTATCTTAAAACTTAGGCAGAAGGTCGCAAACAGATATCAGACAAGGGATTGCTGATTGTCAATAATTTCGACAAGCTTAAAAAGCAACAAATAAATAATTTAAGTAAATGTTTCGAAACACACTTAGTGGTAGCGTATTAGCTAATTTAACAAAAATTGAACTTTTGCATCTCATTCAGCCATAAAGTAGCCGTATAGTCATTAATTCCTTGATTTATAAGGGATTTAGACAATCTCCCACCCTAGTTACTTGTTTATCTCCATTCTTTTGATTGAAATTTCTTTTTCAAAATGGTTAACATAAATCCTGGGCAAATTGTTTATCTTGAATGCTTAGATCAGCGTCTCTATGTTGAGGCAATTCAGTTGGCTGGCTCAGCACGCCTATGGTGTAGGCCCTTGATGCTGGTTGGTCACCTGCCTCATGGCTCTCGGCAGCAGCAACTGATGATTGCGAAAGCCGCTGCTGATTTAGAAGCATGCAGCTTAGAACTCTACGATTTGAAAACAGCCCCTGATCTGGTCTGGCCAATCGATAGGTTTAAGCTAGCGTTAGATACAGACTTTTTTGCACTGCTGTTCCATTTACGGATTGCTGACGATACTGGCCCTGAAGAACTAGCAAAGCAACGTTTTCAATATTTCTTACACACATGTTGGAACACCGGCAACTTTGATGACGATACCCCTCACTCATCAACAAAGTTAGTCTCAATCAGATAAATATCTTTTATTAAGAAAAATAGAAGCTTGACTAGCTGTGTGCGGACAGAGAAATTACAATTTCTACAACTGCTATCGCACAGTTGGAACTAGTTTTATACGGCCCTCATCCATTTCGCTCATCAAAAGCTCAAGGGCTTCATAATCAACCTCAGAAATATAGCCTAAGCGTGAAAGCTCAGAGTTGATTTTTTCTTCAATATCAGGAGTCAGCTGCTTTGTGTAAAGAGCTTTCTCTACCAGCTGACGAATTGCAAACGAGTGCATGGTGCTCCTAGCAAGTTTTTAATAATGATGTATTTCCCAAGAGGCCATTTTCCAATCTGGAATAGAGGCTTCCTAATTTGGGGCTATCTCAAGTGAAACTGCTGAAGTTGGCAAACTCAGTGATCCGCATCACTCAGAGCATGGCAATGCTACATCACTATCAATGACGTAGCATTCGCTACTGTTTGTTCAATTGACTTTTTAGAAACTTCAAAGAATTGGACCAGACATTAAGATTCCACAAAGCGTTGTTGGTCATCTGGGCAAGCTCAGATTCCTCAAGTTAGCTTCAACGACATATGGAAAGGTCGTGGTCCGACACTTAATTTCAATCTAATCAAACTGATAGGAGACAGATTATGCGTAGCGTTGAAACATCAGTTAAGGTTGTGCGGCCTGTAGGCGCTCTGACATCCGCTAATGTTGATGCTTTTAAAGAAGAGATGATACATGCTATTACCTCTACCAGTGCTAATGAGGTGGCAATTGACATGGCGGCAGTGGACAGCGTGGACAACTCTGGGCTCATTGCATTACTTGCTGGATGTGATACTGCTAAGCGGCATCGCAAGCGTCTAAGTCTGTGTGATGTTGCCCCTCGGGTACGGATTGTCTTTGAATTAGCACAGCTTGATCGGGCTGTTTCTATGGTTGATAGTCAAGAACTACAGGCTGCTTAGTATTCCCTACAGTCGTTATCGCTGTTCTCTGAGGCTTTGGCAAAGGTTGTGATAACAGCAGTCTAATCAACTTAGCAACGATAGCGAATGGTCTTCCCACTGATGGGAAGACCATTCGCTTATGGTGTGAATTAGCTATAGTTGTTAATGCTTAAGTTGCTTTTTATTTGCCGTGGCCATCGCTGTAGATCAACTGATCACCCCAGATATTAATCGTCCTGCTCGTTACTTGGGTAATGAACTTGGAGCAGTACACAAGGTGTGGGACACTGCTACGATTCGCTGGGTGCTGACATATCCAGAAATTTATGAGGTGGGAGCCTCAAATCTGGGACATATCATTCTCTACAGCATTATTAATCAACAGCCCAGACAGCTGTGCGATCGCGCCTACTTACCCGGTCCAGATTTAGCTACAAAGCTAACAGAATCCCAAACTCCTCTCTTTGGTGTCGAGTCTCGCAAACCATTAACTGACTTTGACATCCTGGGCTTTAGCCTTAGCTATGAACTAGGGGCTACTAACATCCTAGAAATGCTGACCCTGGCAGGTATTCCCCTCACCTGGCAAGAACGCAACAGCGAAGGGCCGTGGGACGAATCTAGCTGGCCGATAATCTTTGCAGGCGGTCAGACCGCCACATCCAACCCAGAACCCTACGCCGATTTTTTTGACTTTATCGCCCTGGGTGATGGTGAAGAGCTGTTGCCAGAAATTGGCTTGGTGCTTGAAGAGGGCAAAGCAGCTGGCATGACTCGCCAAGAAATTCTGCTGGACCTGGCCCAGGTACCTGGGGTCTACGTTCCCCAGTTTTACGACATGGCTGATGATGGTTCAGTCCACCCGAATCGTGACGATGTTCCAGCGCGGATTCTCAGACGAGTTGCTACCCCCATTCCTGACTATTCCATTGGGTTAGTCCCCCATGTGCAAACCGTCCATGATCGTCTCACCATCGAAATTCGCCGAGGATGCACTCGCGGCTGTCGCTTTTGCCAGCCCGGCATGCTGACACGCCCGGCGCGCGATGTCGCTCCTGAACAGGTGATCGACACAATTGAGCGCGGCATGCGAGCAACAGGTTACAACGAATTTTCGCTGCTTTCCCTCAGCTGCTCAGACTATTTAGCGTTGCCAGCAGTGGGGGTTGAGGTTAAAAATCGGCTAAAAAACGACAACGTCTCCCTTTCTCTACCCAGTCAGCGTGTTGATCGGTTTGATGAAAATATTGCTCACATTGTTGGGGGTACTCGGAAAACAGGCCTCACCTTCGCTCCAGAGGCCGGCACCCAGCGGATGCGAGACATTATCAATAAAGGGCTGACTAATGAAGAACTCCTGCGTGGGGTCAAAACCGCACACGAACAAGGCTGGGATAAGGTCAAGCTCTACTTCATGATTGGCTTGCCCGGAGAAACGGATGTCGATGTGCTGGGAATTGCCGAAACTATCCAGTGGCTACGGCGAGAATGTCGCACCAAGGGACGCAGGGCCTTGAATTTCAACATCACGGTCTCTAACTTTACTCCCAAACCCCATACGCCTTTCCAGTGGCATTCTGTTTCAACCAGTGAGTTTAAACGTAAGCAGGCTATGCTACGAGAAGCATTTCGCCCTATTCGTGGGGTAAAGGTCAACTTCACCGATGTGCGCATCTCAGCGATGGAAGACTTTGTTGGTCGAGGCGATCGACGGTTAGCCCCCGTAGTCCGACGTGCCTGGGAGTTAGGGGCCGGCATGGACGCTTGGTGGGAAAGTCTAGAACGTGCCTTCAATGCCTGGACTCAAGCGATTGATGATGCCGGTTTAACCTGGAAGTATCGCCAGGTGGAACAGGGAGAGTGGAACCTGGGCGAATCGTTAGAACAGGAGACTCCACCACAGACAGAGAGTTTTGACCGTTGGCAAAAAGCGATGGACACACCATTGCCCTGGGACCATCTAGACACAGGTATCGATAAGAGCTGGCTTCAAGACGATCTGCGACGGGCATTGGCTGCAGCCGTCGTTCCTGACTGCTCGTTTGAGGGCTGCTCCCATTGCGGAGTATGCGGCACTGACTTTGGCCACAATATCGTGATTCCGCCCTTACCCATCCCTGTTTTTGAGGGACATGCCAAACCTAGCTCTGAGCGAGTACAGCGGCTGCGAATCACCCTGGGTAAGCTTGGGGATATGGCTCTGATCGGTCACTTAGACTTGGTCAGAATGTTGGACCGTGCTGTTAGACGAGCGGCACTGCCAATTTCGTTTACCGGGGGCTATCACCCAGGTCCACGCATTGCCCCGGCCAATGCCCTATTGTTAGGGGCAACGAGTACTGCAGAAGTGATTGATTTTGAATTAATTCAGCAGATGGACATTGCTGAATTTAAACAGCGATTGCAGGTACAGCTTGCTAACACTCTACCCATTTATGATGTTCAAGCGGTTGATATTAAGGCTCCATCAGCGACTAAAGCCCTGGAGCAGGCTGACTACTTGCTAGCGATCACCGCACCACACGGTGACTGTGAAATTCCCTGGCAGTTTTGCATTGATCAAATCTTAGCTGCGGACGAAATTCTAGATACCCACACAACTAAATCTGGCAAGATCAAACAAATTAATTTAAGAGAACGTCTACACAGCCTGGAGCTCATCAACCCTATCCCTAATCACTTGCCTGATAGCATTATTCACAAACTCAAGATGACGGGTGATGTCGTCATTCGCTACGTTGGCAGCTGCCGGAATGATGGCAACATGCTGCGTCCTGAACAGTTAATGCGTATGTTAGAACGACAACTACCAGAGGATCAGACATTACTTTTGGGACATGTGCATCGTCAGCGGCTAATTATGGCCTAGCGAGTTGCGTTAGATAGGTGCAGTTATGAAATTCATTTTGTGGCCAGCTATCTCAATTGTGTGGCTGTTGGGGCAGTACGCTTTCGCCCAAGCACCAGAACAGACAAATGAGTCTGGAGGTGGGTTCTGTCAAAGCTTCATCGCACAAGCCTGGCGGTATGGAGATGCGAGGGACAACAATGCAGCGAACAATGATCCTTCCTCTCAGCAGGCATTGCTTAAAGGCCAGATACAGGCTATCTGTCTAATCAATGAGGTGCAACCAAGAACCGATGAGGGTGCGATCGCAAGCGACGAGCAGCCATCACCTGAGACCTTCACAATACCGAGTCTGTGGTGGCCACAAATTCAGGTAGGCGATGCTATCAATGAACGTTTAATTGATAGTTGGCGAGCTTACGACAACAGCGGCAACACCGATCAAAGTCGCGAAATACCCTCGAACAACGCCTCCCACGTAGATGTGGTAGTCAATGGTCAGCTATGGCCATCCCTGAATTATTTAGAGCGATATTCCTTGATGAATCAGCTGGGACAGAGTGCTAAAGATTACCGCTATCAGCTCCGAATTTTTATCGGCAACCGCCCAGTAGGGTTGCAAGTCTGCGATTTCGATGGAGATATTGTTAGTCCGATTCCCTTAGAAAGCCCAACAGTACCCGATGAAGTTGTACTTACACCCGTTTGTGCTGTTGTATTGAATTACTTTGATCCAGGTGCAATTCGGGGTAGTCGTCAGCGCTAAACAACGCCGCTAGATTTGCTTGCCCCTCTTGAGATAAGGGCAACAGCACTTCGCCATGGTCGGGCACCAGCAGTGTCTGCTTGTCTAACTGAGATGGCACATCCGCATCCGGCGAGAAAAATAAAGGCGATAACCCATAGCTCGATACTGAGATTTGAGTTGCGATCGGAGGCTGCCAACAAAATTCCATCCAGGATTGGGCGGCTTTATTGAGTTCTGCACCAGCTGGAGCCACCCAAAGATCGCTGGTGAGCACAGTTCCTTCTTGGGGATGAACAGCACCAAGCCGTTGATAGCGCACTAATGTCGCCAAGATATCACCGCTCCAACCTACCGCTAACCAAACATCCTCATTAACAAGGGCCTTTAAATAAGCCTGGGAATCAAACACCTTCACCTGACGATAGAGCGCTGAAAGTTGCTCTTTGACATCATCTCTAGCCAAAGCCGCTTCATCGTTAACCGAATATTGCAATGCCTGCAGAACAATAGAGGCGACTAACCTAGGTTGATTTAAGATGGCAATCCGCCCAGCTAACTCTGGTCGCCAGAGATCAGCCCACTTAGTAATGGGCTTATTGTTGGTATTTACCTTGAAGATGTGCTTTTGGTAAGCAATCATCAATCCCTGGGTGCGATAGGGAACTGCCCACAGCTTGCCATCGGGGATGGATCGTTTTTGATGATCACGACGTAACAGTCGCTGCCAGGGCTCGGGCAAGGTTTTTACTACGTCCAGCTCTGGTAAGGGTTGAATTAGATCTTGAGCGATCGCATGCTCCAACCAAGGATCGCTGAGGGTGACGAGATGAGTGTCCACATTAGCAGACACTGTCCCTTCTGGGGTTGAATTGCCTAAAGGAATTAACCGTCGCCACAGAGGTGGAGATAACGGTGTCTGAGCCTGCCACCATTGCAACTGCTGATAGATATCAACCAGGCTGGTTTCAGCCTCAAACCGGGTTAGCGTTTCTCGACCAAAGGCCTTGAGAACCTGAGACGGCACTGAACGTGCTAGCAATTTCACGTTTAAGTCAGCAGACGCACTGGGACGACAGCTAGCAACAGCAGTCCCTAAACCTAACAATCCCCACATGACTGTGCGTCGTTTTACCATGTTGTTTTGCTAAACTGCCTACCTAACCTAGCTTAATAGGTGAGCAAAATCCTATATAGAACACTAATAAAAACTTGCGATCGCCAATAAAAAGGGCAAGGCTTTGCAACCTTGCCCTTTTTAACTGTTGACGGTATTTAGACGACGAAATCAGAAGTCGTGAAAAACTAGTCAAATGTCGCAGGTGCAGAGAAGCGAGTTTTACCAGCGCCCCACATATCACCCATCACCTTAGGCTGAAGCAGAATATACCCTGAAATGGCTACCAAATCATCATCGGTCAGACTGCGCATTTTAGGAAAAATGTCGGTGCTCTGAGTACTGGGATGTAGTTCAGAAATCTCGGTCAACCCATCGTATGTTGTTGGGTTGTTCAAATAATCTACTAGCGCTTCCAAATTATTGCGGTTAGGATAAGCTCCTTCCAAAGCTTCTGGTTCTAGACCAACGTTTGGATTAGTCTTAGTAATACCCTGCACATGACAAGTAGCACAGGCGTAATTAAATTTTTTCCGGCCCTGGGAAACCTGCTCTAAGGAAAGCACAACTGTGTCACCCTGCTCATTCAGGGGAATGGTACGGATATTTTCATCCAGTTCAGCCGCCATCGCGTTGCCACCTACAACTAGGTTACCGACAAGAAAAACAGCCGCGACCACCAGCCAAATGCACTTTTTCAACATGATTCTCCTCGAAATGGATCGCCCACAAAAGACGCAACACAGCACAAAGCAATAAGCCCAATAACACCAGGCTAAGCTCGCGATTTGCAGCTATCTGATGATTCAGTTAGCCAATATTTAATAACTATCATGCCACCGATAGGGTCAATTCCCAAAACAGTTACAGGCTTGACTATATAACCGGTTTGATCGGCACCGGTTGTCCGTTAGCTGCTCTTTCCAGAGAGACATGACTCAGAGAGGGAGACAATTCAGGTAGCTTATGCAAACGAATCAGCTGTGCGATCGTATCTTTGAGCTGAGTACGCGGCACAATTTTGTCGACAAACCCGTGCTTGAGAAGATATTCCGCTGTTTGAAAGTCGTCTGGTAGCTTTTCTCGCAGCGTTTGTTCAACCACTCGACGCCCGGCAAAACCAATAGTCGCTTTGGGCTCTGCCAAAATAATATCCCCCAGCATGGCAAAACTGGCGGTGACTCCCCCTGTGGTGGGATGGGTGAGAATTGGCATATACAACAGACGGCTATCGCGATGGCGTTCTAAAGCCGCTGAGATTTTAGCCATTTGCATCAGGCTCAACATCCCTTCCTGCATGCGAGCACCGCCAGAGGCACAGACGATCACAACAGGGAGACGGGTTGCCGTTGCTTGCTCAATCAAACGAGTAATCTTTTCGCCAACCACCGAGCCCATGCTGCCGCCCATGAAGCGAAAGTCCATGGCAGCTAAGGCAATACCTTCACCGTTGATCTGGCCGATGCCAGTTTGGACACCGTCCTTAAGTTTGGTCTTATTTTGCATGTCGCGTAGCCGGTCGCTGTAGGCTTTGCGATCGCGAAATCGTAACGGGTCTTTAGGAGCAATTTGCTCATTTAACGGCTGCCACGTATCGGCGTCAATCAGTTGTAGAACCCGCTCATCGCTGAAAACACGATAGTGATGTTCACATTCCGGGCAAACCATCTGATTAGCCCGAAGGTCCTTGGTGTAAGTCAGTACTCCACACTCGCCACACTTAGTCCAAAGACCGTCAGCAATTTCCCGCTCCTGACGTTCTTGGCTGATGGGGCTTTCTTTCTTACGATTTGCAAACCAGTCAAAAAGGGACATAGACCCTGATCTCGATACATCGCTTTTTCCAATCCTACCGGCTAGCCTTCCTACCTGGAATAGCCTGCAGCGATTTTATCGTCGTGATAGATTACGACTCGTCCTAGAAGAATAGACTCAAATAACCGCGTATCAAGGCATTATCAAAAAATATGCTAATTCCTGCACCCAAGGCTAAAAATGGGCCAAAGGGAATCGGCCGACGACGATCTAGACGCCTGAGTACTATCCCCAGACCACCGACCATTGCCCCCAACACTGAAGCCAGCAGAATACTTAGAAGCAATCCTTGCCAGCCTAACCATGCCCCCAGCATGGCAGCCAACTTACCATCTCCACCGCCCATCACGGTCTTACCAGTCACTATGGCCCCCACAAGACCAATCCCATCAAATAACCATAGCCCTAAAACACTAGCGGCCACACTAGCTCCAAGAGCCCATACTACGGTTTGATCAGTGGCCAAAAACCCTTGAGCCAGCCACCCCAAACATACCCCGGACATGGTCAAAGGGTTTGGCAAGGTCAGGGTATCAATATCTATCAGGGCCAATGCAACCAACCAGCTGATCAAAGCCCAATACAAAGGTGTCTCCAGACTCCAGCCAAATCGTAACCACAACGCCACATAGAGAAACCCGCTCCCACCTTCGACCAGGGGATAGCGAGGTGAAATGGAGGCTCGACAATGGCGGCAGCGCCCACGCAACCATAGCCAACCAAAGACGGGCACGTTGTCATAAGTCCGCAATCGTGTCAGACAATGGGGACAACGAGATGGGGGCGACAACAATGAAAGTCCAGCAGGTAAGCGATAGATAACAACGTTTAGGAAACTACCAATGGCAGCCCCTAGCACAAAGACAAATAGGGAGGGCACTAAGCTACTTGGCATTTAGTGCAGGCCTGGCTCTAACTGAGTCAGAGGAATAAAACTCTCATGGGGTAAAAGTACTGGTTTGGGGCCAAAGATGAGCTTGCCACGGCGAGTAGTACGACCGATGGCCACACCAATAGGACGCTCTATCACGTCTGGATGCACCTCATAGTAGGTGCGATAAATATGACGAGCCGCTCGCAATAAGGCTGGGTCTAACATGGACGACGGGGACCGTAAATTCAGCGGACTCCGTTGCAAACCAGTTGCGGCCACACTGGGGTGAACGGCCGCCTCACCATAGTTACCGTACTCTGGCCGCTGTAAAGATGACACGACTGAATACCTCTCTTGCTTAATAGTACTTTTGTGATTGAACTGTCTTGACGTTAGACAAATTCAGTGATGAATTCAGCAGTGTACTCGCTGAAAATACCCTATGTCCGCAAATGGAAACAGCCCTGCCACTATTCAGTACAATAATACTAGCGATCATCTATTGATTGTGCCAGGGTTTTTAACCGTTACTCAGCCAGGGTCTGCAAAAGAGCGTTTCCCATAGCTGTACACCCAACTATAGTCATACCTTCGGCCATAATATCGCCGGTACGATAGCCTTGGTTGAGGACTGTATCCACAGCCGTTTCAATCATGTTGGCGGCCTTAGGTTGGTTCAAACCATAGCGCAGCATCATGGCAGCACTTAGAACCTGGGCCAATGGATTGGCTTTATCTTGACCCGCGATATCGGGAGCTGAACCATGGACAGGCTCAAATACCCCCGGACCTGTCGCCCCCAAACTAGCTGAGGGTAACATACCAATACTGCCTGTGAGCATTGCTGCTGCATCGGAAAGAATATCACCAAATAGATTGCCTGTGACAATGGTGTCAAACTGCTTAGGCCAGCGCAGCAGCTGCATGGCTGCATTGTCTACATACATATGGGTCAATTCCACATCACTATAGTTGTTACTGAGGGCCGTGATGCGATCGCGCCACAGCTGAGACACTTCGAGGACATTAGCCTTGTCAACTGAACAGAGGCGACCCTGGCGCTTTTGGGCAATTTCAAATGCAACCTGACCAATGCGGTCAATCTCGGTACCGGTATAGGCCATGGTGCTAACCCCTCGCTGGTCACCATCGGCGTCAAAAATGCCTCGGGGTTTGCCAAAGTAAATGCCGCCAGTCAGCTCGCGAACCACCATAATATCTACCCCTTCAACCACATCACGCTTGAGGGACGAGGCATTTATTAACTGAGGCAAAATGGTGGCCGGACGTAGATTAGCAAATAATTGCAGGCCAGCCCGCAGTCCTAACAATCCTGTCTCTGGCCGCTGGGCTCGGGGCAATGAATCCCACTTATAGCCGCCAATAGCTGCCAACAATACTGCATCACTTTGTCGACAGGTTTCCAGGGTTTCATCGGGCAAAGGATTACCGGTGGCATCAATGGCACAACCACCAATGGGCGCTTCGGTAAAGTCAAACTGGATGTCTAACTTCACACCGACCGCCTTAAGAACATCAACAGCAACTGCTGTAATTTCAGGGCCAATGCCATCGCCGGGAAGAAGAGTAATACGAAACTGCTGGGTCATGGAGGCGACTCGGATGATCAGAACATCATATTGTAAGCATGGTGAAGTACGCGAAGCGATGGGCGACTACATTTATCTTCATGGGTTTGCATCTGGACCTCAGTCCTTCAAGGGCACCTGGCTGCGATCTCAATTTGCAACCCACGGCATTGACCTACAACTCATGGACCTCAACCAAGGAGACTTTGCTCATCTGACCCTAACCCGCCAAATTACTCAGGTCATCCAGCAACTCCCAGGCCCCACCACCCTGATCGGCTCTAGCCTTGGGGGTCTAGTCGCCGCCTGGGTAACCCAGCAATCAGCACACGTTGAACGCTTGATTTTACTGGCCCCTGCCTTTCAGTTTTTGAACCAGTGGTTACCCCGACTCAGCCCAGAACAACTTAACCAATGGGAATCCACAGGCTGGCTGTCGATATACCACTATGGTTTCCAGTCCCAGCAACGATTGCACTATGATTTTTTGACCGATGCCCAACGTTACCCAGACAGCCAACTAAAAAAGTCTATCCCCACGTTGATTCTTCACGGAGACCGCGACGAAATCATCGCGGCAGAGACCAGTCGTCTCTACGCTCAGCACAGACCCTGGGTAACATTGCTTACCCTTGATACCGATCATGGCATGACCAACGCCATGGCAGCCATTTGGCCCCTAATCAAGGACTTTTGTGCCCTGTAACAATCCACAAATCAGCGACAGCAAAATGGCACAATAAAGAGCCTACTGCCCATAGTTTTTCCATGCTGCCCTTCCTGCGTGCTGATCTGGCCAAGCTCAAAGCATATCAACCACATCCGCCCATTCCAGAACCTTACGACCAACTGGATACCAATGAGAGCCCGATTGATCTGCCCACAGAGATCAAAGCTTCTCTGGCAGCTCACTATCAGCAAATCATTGCCGCCAATCGCTATCCTGATGGCGGACACAAATCACTAAAACGAACCATTGCCGAGTATGTGTGCGAGTCTGCGGCAGACATAGCAGCCCATCAGATAACGACGGAGAACATATCCGTCGGTAACGGTTCTGATGAGCTCATTCGTTCCTTACTCATTGCTACAGCCATCGGTAATGGCTCCATTTTGGTTGCCAGTCCCACGTTCTCAATGTACGGAATCCTGGCTCAAACCTTGGGTATTCCAGTAGTCGATGTAGGCCGCGGGGAAGACTTTCAGATTAATTTGGAGCAGGCCCAAGCTGCGGTGGAAGAATTTCCGATCCGAGCAGTGTTTATGGTGCATCCTAACTCTCCCACCGCCAACCCCTTAACATCAGCTGAAATTGACTGGCTCCGGCAGCTGCCAGACGATGTACTAGTAGTGATCGATGAAGCTTACTTTGAATTCAGTGGACACACGCTGGTAGCTGATAGCCTCAGTCGTAGCAACTGGGTGGTGTTGCGAACATTTTCGAAAGCCTTTCGCCTTGCAGCCCATCGGGTTGGCTATGCCGTGGCCCAGGCAGAGCTGATCAACGCCCTCGAAAAAGTTAGGCTGCCCTATAACTTACCCAGCTTTTCCCAAGCTGCAGCCCTGGCCGCTTTAAGCCATCGCACAGAACTGCTAGCAGCCGTAGAGACCACCCGCCAAGAACGAGAAAACTTGACCGCGTGGTTAGCTCAACAACCCATGATCACCCAGTGGCCTAGTGCAGCCAACTTTCTTTACTGCCGCTTAAGTAATAAAGGGCTATCTCAGCTAGGCATGACCCAGGCCGAAGGGCTCCATCATATTTTCACCCAACTACGTCAGCAAGGCACACTGATACGCTACACAGGGGGTGGTCTGCGCATTAGCCTAGGCACAGCGGCGGAAAATCAGCGTACACAAGCTCACTTACAAAGCATTATCGGCTGATCCAGCTGTCAGTTGTCTATGGGAAAAAGTGTCGACCCCCATAGACAACTTTCCAGTATCGATTTTCTAACGCCCCATCCCTTGGCGCACACGACGTACGGTTTGAGGTAATACCCCAACCATCAAAGCAAACGCTTCATTAGGCACATTATCAATAGTGCTTTTATCAAAATAGGTCTTGAACTGATCCAGAATCATCTGTGCTCGATCTGCAGAACGCGGCTGATCGGTAAAGTTTTGAGTGAGGCGAATCCACTGTAGACGGATCTTGAGTGCTTTTTGATGATCTTCGTGGTCATGGGGTTCAATCAATGACAGATTGCCAAGGGGAATGATTTTATGACATCCCTGATCGAAGTCTCCGCCCACAGCTGCTCCGGGACCCGCAAATTCAGCATAAAACTCACGAAAAAGAATCAGGCCGTTACGACGACGACTATTGACGACTAGCAAATCGCCACGATTGATTTTTTTGAGCAGACTATCAACAGCTAGGGTTTCATTCACAGGCACATTAGAACTTGAACCGAAAGGCTGCTTTGCTCGCTCAGTCCACCACTTTACCGTACCATCCTCTAGATGCATAGCATTACCAGAGGGTGGTTTTGCTTGCACAGTAAAAATATGGGAACGTTTCTGGTCAAGGCGTTTGACCGACGACGAGTAGAGTGAAGGTGGTTTGGATTGAGCATCCATCATTTTAGAGCGTCTACCTGAGGCTGAGGTAATTCAGACTAGTTACTCTTATTTGATACGAGCACAATAACTTTAGTGCACTAAATCAGTAGAGTTTTATCCAGTCTTTGATAGTTACCAGTCCCTCCTCATACTCACTACATAAAAAATAATATTTATCAGGAGTATATGGATAATTTCACGGGGTGTAGGGTTCTAGACACTGTATCTAAAGTTCCATATGACCACTGCATATACGTAAATGACTGGATTTCCATTATTCTCTCGGAAATTCCTATTCGTAGAAATTAAGTTTAAATATTTTAGAAAAACAGCTCTTTAACCATCATTTGCCGCCGCTGCCACGGATGTATTTGATTACAGGCGCTATAGCCAATCTTTCGATATAGCGCGATCGCAGGTGGATTATCGGTTGCAACATGTAAGTAAAGTTGCTGACAGCCCCAGGCTCGACCAACATATTCACAGGCGAGAAGCATTTGCTGAGCTAGACCTCGACGACGATGGCGAAAATCCACCGCCACGTTAGCAATGTAGGGACGACGAGGCTGGAGCGGCTGCCAGAATTGAGATCGCAATGATATTTCCACCGTTCCCACAATGGCCGCCCCAGCAGACTTATCAACCACAACTAGACAACCATACTGACCGGTTGAGGTCTTGAGGCGGCGATTGATATCTTCTCGAATACCCAAACGCATCAACGGGTAAAGCCAATGATTGAAGGGATCTTTAGGATAAAAACTAGCTAGAAGTAGCTCAACTAACTGAGGTAAATCGCCGGGAGAGGCAGGTCGTAGCCGGTAATCTTGGGGCAGAGTGTGGACTCTATCCCAGTTCAGGATGGACATGGTGAGCAGCTTACCAGCTGGGGAACTCTGAATAGGTGATAGGACCATTCAACCAGGTAATGTTCACATCGTAATCAATGGTTAGAAGCTGGGTCCAAGGGCGCACTACATTTTCTGCAATCTATACATTCCTACAGTCGATTAGATAAGCAATAGGGTGCATGTCCAGTCCAAAACCGAATCGACCCGTCCACATCGCCAAGGCCAAGATTTTAGTCGTTGACGATGAGTCTGACAATTTAGACCTGCTCTATCGCACGTTCTATCGAGAATTTCAGGTCCTGAGAGCAGCGAATGGGCTAGAGGCACTGTCATGCCTAGCCGAACATCCCGATACAGCGGCAATTATTTCAGACCAGCGCATGCCACGTATGAGCGGTAAAGATTTGCTGCTACACGTGACTCAGCATTATCCCAACACCATCCAAATTATGTTGACTGGCTACACCGATGTGGCAGACCTGGTTGACGCCATCAATACGGGCAAGGTGTTTAAATACATCACGAAACCTTGGGATCAAGAGGAACTGAGAAGCGTAGTCCAACAGGCTGTAGAAACTCATCTGGTCCTTAAGTCTAGAACTCAAGATTTAGATCGAATTCTAGAAAAGGAAACCCTACTCAACGAAAGTACCAATACTATTCGCAGTGCCGAAACCTCCCAAGAAATGCTACAGGTCATTACCCACACCGTGGGTAAAGCATTTGAGGCCGATTACTGTGTCCTGCGTGCTTTATATGACGCCCCTGGTCAAAGACAGCATTATTGGACGTACCAAGCAGAGTCAGCCACCACCATTGACGGTCAGCTGCTAGCAAATACCGTGCTCGACACCAGTAATCTGCAAGTCCTGACAACGCCACCTCGTCTTGATCAAAATGCTTATCACGCCCTGGCTCCCTATGCCAGCATTCTCATACCCCTGACTAGCAAGCGAGAAACTCTGGCGATCTTAGCTCTACACCATTGCCAGCAACCGAAGCTTTGGCAACCGGAAGAACTTAAATTGCTCACCACTCTAATCGACCAGGCTGCCCTGGCCCTAGCTCAAACTTGGACTTATGAACGGGTACAGGCTTTAGCCCAGCGAGAGGTCTTAATTAACACAATTACCCAAGCCATCCACAGCAGCTTGGAACCCAAACAAATTTTTGCTGCCATCACGCAGAAATTAGGACAGGCCCTACAAACAGATGGCTGTGCTATTTCTCTGTGGACCCAGGACGATGACTATGTCGACTGTGTGGGTCTATACGATGCTCAACAAGCAAAAATTCTGACACGGCCAAAATCCCAGGTCAAAATTAGCGACAATTCTATCTTGCAAGAACTTCTAGCCAGCCGTTCACCCGTCGTGTTGGATGATTTATCGGCATCGACTACGGCTACTCATCTATCACTCCATCATCAGACAGCAGCGCTGCTAATAGTCCCCCTGATTACCGATGGGCACATTATCGGTAGCATCAGCTTGCGCCAGACCCAGCCACGGCACTGGCATATGGAAGAAATTAACTTGGCCCAGGCGGTGGCCAATCAAGCCGCCATTGCCGTACAGCAGGCGCGTTTATACCAAAAAACCCGTCAACAAGCTGAACAATTACTGGCCCTAGACAAACAGAAGACTACTTTTTTCCAGAATATTTCCCACGAGTTCCGCACCCCCTTAACTCTGACTATTGGACCTTTGGAAGCAGCCGTGGAACAGAAGACTGGTCTCAGTCTAGATCAATCAGTGATGGCACTGCGCAGTTCGCGACGATTACTCCGCTTAGTGAACCAGCTGCTTGATCTCCAACGTCTGGATGCTGGACAGATGCAGGCCACCTTCTATCCTTGCGATTTTGACCAGGTGGTGGAAAGCGTTGCCGAGGCATTTCAGACCTATTGCGATCGCAAACATCTAACCCTCACTACTCAAATTCAGCCTTGTCCATCGGTTTACCTCGATCTCGAGAAATTTGACAAAGTGCTTTACAACATCCTGTCTAACGCCGTAAAGTTCACACCGACAGGAGGCTCTATTCAAATCACTCTCAACACCTTTGAACAACGTTGTTATCTAGAAATCGAAGATACGGGCATTGGCATTCGTAAAGAACAATTACCCCATATCTTTGAACGCTTTCAACAGGCCGATGGCTCTGCCAGCCGCACCCATGAAGGCACAGGATTAGGATTGGCCCTTGTCAAAGAGTTAGTGGAACTGCACGGCGGGAAAGTGCGCGTTTCCTCCACCTATGGCACCGGCACTCTGTTTACCATCGAACTGCCCGTAGGTGCTGAGCATCTACCTGCCGACCGCGTCAGCAAAAATAGCCGCACCCTAGAGCAGCGACGTGCGGCTGTCGAGCTTGCCGATCTGCACGCCCAAGTAGCGACGCCATCAGATACATTGCAAACTTCAAATAGTGAGCAAGCAGCTACTCTGGCAAACCCTAGTCAAAATATCGTCCAGGCGACGGCCCAAAAAGACATAACCGTTCTTGTCGTTGATGACAATCCAGATTTACGTAGCTATGTGGCCAGTATCTTAAAGCGTCAGGGGTATCGCATTGAAACTGCGGACAATGGGGCCAGTGGTCTGAACATCGCTACTCAAATTCGGCCTCAGCTCATTGTCACTGACCTAATGATGCCCCAGGTATCGGGCATAGAAATGATTCAGCGCATCCGCCTCGATCCTCATCTCCAGGGCACACCGATTATCTTACTCACAGCCAAGGTCGATGATGACACCCGTCTAGAAGGCGTTGAACAAGGGGCAGATGCATATATTTCCAAGCCATTTAAGGATCGTGAACTTTTAGCAGCAATCCACAATTTGTTAGCACTGAAGGCCAATGAACGTCGGATAGCAGACCACAATCAATATTTAACTGAATCTGTACTCAAACGGTTTTTACCAGCTACTTTGGTGCAAAAAGCAGCGCAAGGGGAACTTCAACTCAATTTACAGCCAGAACCACGATTGGTAACGGTCTTATTCAGCGATATTGTCGGATTCACTCAACTTTCCAATACGCTGCGATCGCGACGAGTAGCCGAACTACTCAACGAATATTTTGAAGTGATGACCCAGGCTATTTTTGCCCATGGCGGCACCGTCGATAAATTTATGGGGGACGCTGTTTTAGCCCTATTTGGAGCTCCAGAGCCCTTAAGCCCCAATGAACAAGTTAGACGTGCGATCGCAGCGGCCCGACAAATGTACCAAGCCCTCGAAACACTTAATCAAAAATGGACCCAGCAAGGCACACCGACGGTGAAGTTTCGCTGTGGTATTCATCAGGGCACCGCTGTAGTCGGCATGTTTGGCAGTGCCGAAAGAGCCGACTATACTGCCATTGGCCCTAGCGTCAACATTGCCGCCCGCTTGCAAGCCGCTGCCGACGGTAAAAGCATCCTGGTTTCTGCTGCCGTCGCCGACTACCTCAACGAAAAGGAAATCTTTAAATGCAGACCCCTTCAGCTGAAGGGAATTGATGAAACCGTTCTGACATTTCATGTCAAAACAACACCGCTAGAGGCAATTTTGAGACCTCAGTCCTCAGCTACAACTTCTTACCCCGTCGGCAATCCATAGCTGTGCATAATATGCCGCATTCGTTTTTTCGCCCGTGACACTCGCTTGCGCAGGGTCGCCTGGGTGGGAATATCTGTTTCTCCAAGTGCGGTTAAACGACTGGTAATTTGTTCCCACGACAGCTGCTCAATAGTACGCCACACCAAAAGCTGTGCCGTATGATCATCTTCGCGCGACAAGGCCCTGAGCGCTTTATACAGCAAGTTAATTTCGTGGCTCAAGTCAATAGCTTCTAACACATACTCAGGCTCGGCACTAATGCGATACTCAACATCGTCGTAGCTTTGGGAGGCCTGACGTTGAGCCTGGCGACTCTTTTCACGCACAATGTTGAAAGCTGTACGTTTTAACCAAGCATGGGGGTTGTAAATTACTTCGCCCTGACGCTGTCGTTTTTTACCCCGCAAATAGGCTTCAAACAAAATTTCATAGGGCTCAAACTGGTGTATCAATCGAAACTGATAGAGATGACGACGCACCGTAGCCAGAGTGGAGTAGGCGTAGGAATTACCACTACCTAAAATTTCTGAAAGGGCAAGATCCAAAACATCCAATAACGGCAAGTCAGGTTGGTCAGCCATACCAATGAGCCAGGTAATTCTCTTAATAGTGACGTTCAGTGTGAACTAGTGACATTCCGCACCATGGCTATAGTTGTTCAGAGGTACGTAGATCTGCGGATTAGACACCGCCATTCATCAGAACAAAGTCGGCTAATTGAGAAATCATCTGATATTAGCCGTCACAGCCCTGTAGCCCCAGCCACTAACCACTTAGCGTATTTATTCAGCACACTGCAATGGAGACAATCCCATGTCCAGCAACTCAAGCATCAATCATAGAAGCCTGAGCGCTTATAGCCAGCAACATCGCGACTTGATCCAAACCTATTGCCAGTTATCTGTTCAGCCTACCCTAAATGAAAGTGATACAGAGCAACTTGATGCCATTTTGGCCATTGCTGAGGCCGATCCGCTAATTAGTTTTTTAATCGACGAGGCGGACCATATGTTAGCTCACTTCCATGGTTTAATCGACGAGAATTATATTGTTGAGCAACAGCAAAAAATACAGACCTGTCTTAACGAAGCATGGCTAGATGAAGCGTTTCAGGATCTAGCCCACCGTCTCCAAACATCCCAGCGCAAAAATCTGCAGCAATACCTCAAAGAGGAGGGCTTTTATAGCGGAGCCATTGACGGCGTTATGGGGCAATCGACTAAAGCCGCCATCCAGCAATGTTGCGTTCAGCAGGGACAACTGCCACAGCCATCACCAATTCATACCCCTGATACCGCCAGCCAATAAAAAGGCTGCAGCCTTTTGCCAGAGAGGGTTTTAAGGATTTAAGCAGACGGTGTCTACTGACCCAATCATTGTATTGACCACTACACCCACCGGTCACAGATACACGGATGCCATCACTAGTAAGTGAGTAAGCCTACTAGAATCCTTTGATGAGCGGCATCATGCAATCGAGCATTCAACATTTAATCGAACGTTACCAACAGGGTGAGCGGATATTCCACGGATTGGACCTGAGCGGCTGCGACCTGAGTCACTTACAGCTGCCGGAGATTGACCTTAGTTACAGTGTCTTAAGGGAAGCGTCCTTGGTCGGCACAGATTTAACTTGGGCAATTTTGCGCGATGTTAACCTAACTAACGCTAATTTGACCCAAGCCCATCTACACCGCGCCAATCTACGGCGGGCGAACCTGACAACGGCAAATCTAAAGCAGGCCGATCTGCGGGCTGCAGATCTAAGCGGGGCGACCATTGCTAACGCAATTTTTGTAGATAGCAACCTTTGGGGCACGGTAGCTCCAGATGGAGTCAGCCCACTTCAGCGCCCATAGCAAGCGCTTACTCTACTCGAAGACGTCGGGTAATGACAATCAGACCATCTTCTCGAATCAGCAGTCCAGATACCCAGAGGTTATCGGGAGTTGTGGGGGCATCACCGAGTTTAAACAGCCCACCAGCCGATAGTAGCTCTAGGTCGATGGGACGCGGGGTAAAGAAATCTTCCGGTGTAGTCCCCTCATCTAGAGCAGCCCCTAGCAGGTAGCGCTCACCTAAAGGCTCCTGAACAATGACGTCAAATCCATAGCTACTTGCTGGTTCTACTCGTTCTGGCAAGATCACTACTACTTCTGGAGGAGTGCTATCGGAACTGAGTTGGTTGCGCTCGGATAAAACTTCTTGAGAGACGATTTTATCATTGGCAAATTGCTGGCGGGAGTGAATTACTGACTCCAAGGTGAGCTGTCGAGGGGTCGTTTGCATACCGTCGATGTAGGTCACGGTCTCAGCCACGTATCCACCCTCAACGTCTTCCCATGACTGTAGTTCGACTCGATAGTTTAGGGTGTCGTAACGTTCCCATAGCTGGGGTAATGTCGCTTGGAGGGTGTCATAGCTAAAGCCATCATTATTAGTAAACCCTTCGGCATAAAAGGCCATCACCCCGTCAATATCTTGATTATTGGACGCAGATTCAATCTGCTCTAAGGCATTGACTAGAGCTGCTGGTGCGGTTTCTGGAGGAGCTGCTTGGGCAGTCAAGCCAAATACACTCATCCCTAGGACACTCAGTGAACAGAGCGACCAGCGGCAAGGATGAATCATATGTAAATTCCTCGATAGTAATTATCTATGACAGTTATATGTCAGCCAGGGAAGCAGTAGGCAAATTAACCAAAAAGCATTAATCTTAGAGCCGACTGGTTGAACGCGATCGCAATGAAAGCACTGACCGATTCGTACCGATTCAGCGGATAATAGCTCCTGGCTAAGTTACCGCTAAATAGTACCCTATTCCGATTTTTAACTTAAGAAACAGCCATCAGACCTAAGTTTGGGGCCGCTTCCGCCAATCGGTAGTCAGGGTTTCTCACATTATGGACGACAGACGAGAAAATGGTGAAGGCAATAAGCTTTTGATTGCGGCCAGTGGTACTGGCGGCCACCTTTTTCCTGCGATCGCAACTGCCGAACATCTACCGGGGCCGATCGAGTGGTTAGGCGTCCCCGATCGACTTGAAACTGAGCTTGTCCCCAAGTGTTACCCCCTTCATACGGTTCGCATGGGTGGCGTTCAGGGCAAAGTGGGACTGGGTATCTTCAAAGTTTTATTCCAATTTGCACAGGCAACACTAACCACACGCCGATTGTTACAACAGGGCAACTTTCGGGGGGTTTTTACAACCGGGGGCTATATTGCGGCTCCTGCGATTATTGCGGCTCGCAGTCTAGGATTACCGGCAGTGCTACACGAGTCCAATGCCATGCCGGGAAAGGTAACCCGCTGGCTCAGTCGCTGGTGTTCTCTAGTGGCCATTGGCTTTAAGGAAACTCGTCAGTATCTGCCTGGGCAGACGCAGACCGTATGGGTAGGCACCCCGGTGCGATCTCAGTTTCTAGCCGACAGTCAAGCCACCCTTGAAAATTTTGACATTCCTGACAATGTCCCTGTGATCGTCGTGATTGGGGGTAGTCAGGGAGCCGTTGCCGTCAACCAACTCGTGCGAGCTGCTGCCCCAGCCTGGCTCGAAGCAGGAGCCTGGATCATTCATCAAACCGGCACCAACGATCCAGACACCGAAAGTCTAAGCCATCCCCATTATCTTCATCGACCATTCTTTGAGAATGTCGCCGCCCTATTTAAGCGAGCCACCTTAGTCATTAGTCGAGCTGGGGCTGGAACCCTAACCGAGTTAGCCATGACCCATAGCCCCTCTGTTCTAATTCCCTATCCATTTGCAGCCGACGATCACCAAGCCTACAATGCCAATGCCTTTGGTAGCGTTGGAGCTAGCAAGGTCTATCGACAAGCAGAACTCAACGGCGACACGCTACAAAAACGAGTTTTAGCCTTACTCGAAACTCCAGATGAACTAGCCTGCATGCGGGTAGCCGCCGAGGCCCTTGCAGTCAATGACAGCGCCGAGCAAGTAGCAAATTTATTACAAAAGCTAATGGAATAAATTTAGGTCGGAGGCCATCCTCTTGGCTCAGCAGTCAAAGCGCGATCAGAGATCCGGCAATACACAGCCAAAAACAACACCAAATTCAGCACATCTAGCGGGGATTGTTGCATCCCAAGCCCTTAAGTCAGTGCGTAGGTTCACTAAAGAAAAAAATGGCCTCTGACAAAACGTCAGAGGCCATAACAAGTGTCGTGATGAACCTTGGATGCTTGTCACAGCAAATGAAAAATAGGAAGCACAGTAGTATCAAACACTGTATCCTGAGACGGTCAAAGCCTTAAGCTCTAGCGTACACCGCGATAGATGAGACTGTTAGAAGTAGGCTTAGCCGGTATTGCAAGAGGCGCTCTCATGGTAAACGCACGACCCAGAAAAGAGAGTTTAGTCTGGGTTTCAACAGTTTCAATAGACTGGGTAGATGGCGTGTAGGGTACACCGAGATGAGTAAGTTGCATAAGTCAGTCCGAATAAGTGTGTGTTGAGCAGGGGAGAGGCCTAGCGCACTAGACAGCATACTGCCAGTGCTGGATACAATCAGCCAGAGACGCAAAAAACCGACAGTGTTCCGCTTGACTTGACCTTAGTATGGCTAAGCCAAATCGCTTAGGTCTTCCACTGATGGAAAAGTTATATAGTTTTTTTTCCACTATTGGAAAGAGCAGCTCACTGCAGCTTTTCATACAAAAGTATTCTCATAGCAAAGGAGGGAAGAATGGGGCTAGAGGGGTCAGAGAAATACTTGAGGTCACAAATTTCGGGGCCTCTAAGCTGTTTGCCCCTATCTTCCTCTGCATATTCTGTCAATGTCTCTATTACAGGTCACCTCGGTCAGATAGGGTACTGTTGTCAACCGCTTCAGTCGAACGCCCAAAGGGACGATATATCGAATCTGGCTGACCATTACTGAGACTAAAACGTAAAGATTCAGCCTGGGCAAGGGGTGCAAAGAAAGCTAGCACAGTTGTTAAAGCAATGGCAGTAAATACAGTACGTTTCATCTGAGGGGCTCCAGTAGTGTTATGAGGTGTGGCCGCACCGAACACTTACTAGAATGCTGAGGTAACCTGAACCTAATCTGGACAATGTCTGAAAAGGCTTTAAAACATTTCTGAAATTACCTGAGACAAGTGAGTGATTACAATCACAAAGAACAGAAATGGACGGTTATTTTATAGCCGCTGGCGCTTGCAAATTCAACTCCTGATAAAATTCAGTCTCTTCGGTCAGTATTACAGAGCCAGGCTCGGCAGGTTGGCCATTAATTTGCAACTGATAGTTTCCTTGTTCCAAACGTTCTAAGGCATAAACACCCGCATCATTCGTAACAGAAAAACGCCGAGAGCTACCATCCTCTGAAATTGCCTCAACCCGTGCGCCAGCTACAGGATTACCGCTAGCGTCTGTCACAATCCCAATAAATGTATAAGCGGGTACAAGAGGAATCGAGACCGGGGTATAGCTACCAGGCACAACTTCCACAGCCATTGCACCCGCATCTGCCTGCCAATCCAATGGGAAGCCAGCTGGATCAACGTCCAAACGATAAATACCTGGAGCTGTACGCATTAAAACACCATCATCATTAATTTCCGGTCGATAGGTTCGAATTGATTCGTTATTAAGCGCCAACAACAGATCCGCATCTTCTGTGTAGAACTCTTCTGCTTTATCTCGCTGACCATTGTTATTACGATCAAAGTAAGGTTCTACCAGAATGCCTCCCTGGGGCCTGAGAAAATCAGTGCGTCGATCACCCGGACGGAAGCCTCGCTGAGAATTGATGCTAGATACTAGCTCTAAACGGAAAGAATCATCGCTAGATGTTACAGAAACGCCTTGATATCGAGCCCTTAGCAATAAGCCGGGAACTATCGTTGTCTGGGCTGAAGCAATTACTCCAGACCCTTCACTACCAGTGGCATATCCTAACTGAGCTTCCCAGGCAAAATTACCATCGGTTGCTCGCTCTCGTGATCGGTAGCGCCATCCCGTTGACACAAGGTTGCCGCTATTTTCTTGGCTACGGGTTTCGTAATTGGTAAAGACTGAGTGCCCTGAATCAAATGCATTTGAACCGGACAAGTTATAGCTGACTTCTGATAATGTACTGACTTCATCACCGCGTGAATCAATCTCAAGATCGCCTAGATTCTGAAGGAAATTCCAACGAAAATTACCGTCTGTATTGATGGTTGTTCTAGCAAAGGTGAAGGCATCTTCACCTCCGAAGGCAACCTGTGCACCTACAGCTTCTGCTTCGCGATCGCTAGCAATACCTAGCAGTGTTACCTCAGGACTTAACTGCAAATCAACATTAAACCGACGTTCAAACCGATTGCTGATAAAGCGAGTGCTCAGATCGTCTGACGGGTCGTAGCGCACCACCGCATCCACATCCCATGTACCCTCATCATCTGCAGTCAGCACTTGGGCCGCTACCTGCAGGGGGATATCTGTCGGTTGATAAAATAATTCCCCTAAGCCTTGAAAATTCTCATCATAAACTGCGCCCACCCCTAGAGTTAGCTCTTCTGAGACCCCCCAACGGTAGGCCAGGCCGCCACGCGGCTCACCAAAATCTCCCAAAAAACTATTCCCTGCATCACGCTGCCAGCCAGCAGATGCTACCCAGGCGGATGCACCTGCTGGTAATTGACCTGCCACATCCGAAAAACTAACAACACGCACCTCTGGCAAATCAGTCAGACGACCGTTGGGATATAGCAACACCTGATAGTTGCGGCTCAAGATATCGCGACCAACATCCACTTCATTAAAGCGATAGAGCCCCGACGAATCAACCAGCACCTGATCAATCACTCGATTACTAAAGCCTTCAGTCAGTTGAACCAACGTTCCTGGCTCAGCTTCCCCGGTGATCATCCGCCCAATCTGGTTACCCGATTGTAACCGCTGCCCTACATCAGCAGCACCATTACGCTGATCCTTGGGATCATATCCTTGTCGCTGCACATAGGTAGCTCCCCATAAATCATTGGAACCAGCTGAATCCCAGAAAGGTCCTTGGGAACCGAGCACTAGGTCAAACCGATCGCTAGGCCGAAAGTATTGGGCTTCGGCTAAATCCCATGAGCGTGAGTCAGAAAATTCAGGCTGATCTACACTCAGATACCAACTGCCATTCCAGAGTGTTCCTACTGCGGAGAAATCTCCCTGATATGTCGTATCGCGATCGCCAATACTGACAACGTCCAACTCTTGCTCAAACGCTGTGATTGTAGATTGAGGCGCTGCTACTAACGGTAAGCCTTCTAATTGAACCTCTGATGTTCGAAATAGACGTGCCCCACGCCCTCCTACAACCCAAGGAGGATTCAATCGAACCGCGTACTCACTAATATCAAACTCAGCAACCACATTAAATTGATCCTGCAGATCTTGAACCGAGAAGACTAGGCCCAAATCATCATCAGTCCGAATGGAGTCAGGATCTAAGCGAGTCACTAAACCTGGTGAACGAATTTCCAGTTGCCCATCAGAATCCACATCCACCTGCAGACGCAACGCCTGAACCACAACATCGTAAGGAATTAACCAATTACTAAAATCAATCGCATCCGAACCATCAATTTTTCCTTTGACTAGCTCACCTGGTAAAACACTGCGCTCGTTAACATTAATCCCGACAGGAAAAACATCAAATACCTCACTCTGGGACAGTCTCTCATCCGCTTCTACAGCGTCATTTTCAGCAGTCGCGTTGGGTGCATTAAGCTCAACAGTTTCTCCCTCCTCAAGATTTTTGAGTTCCTCGGCCCCTTCTACAGTCTCAGTGTCAGCTAAGACAGTTTCATCTGATGGCTCCGTCAGTTGCTCCTCAGGCTCAAGGAACCCAGAATCAACAACATTCAAGGTATTTTTTAATAGCTCAGACTCCTGCTGCTCAGACTCAAGAGAGTCTAAAAGAGATTCAGAAACATTAACCTCTGCAACACCTATTTCCGCAACGCCATCAGCGGGCGACACACCAGAATCTTCAATAATCTCATTAGCCACAACTCCACCTAAAGAGTTATCAACTGCACCACCGTCTGTTTGTTCAGCTCCTGACAACAAAACCTCAGCAAACTCAGGCCGTTGTAGCATTTGTTCATCTTTAGGACTAAAAGAGACTGCAGGTTCTAGATTACGAGTCCGAGCAAATAACGGTTGTGGCATCTCCTGCTTACCTACATGAAGTGAGGCTACATCGGGTGACGTTACAGGCGGTGTCACCACAGTTGTTATTTCCGGCAAAGCCTGATCTGTAACCTCCAAGTTAGAGTCTAGCTTCGGCAGCGATAATGTTGGGGGAAGATTAGGAGCGTCAATAGGGTAGGACATGGGAACCTCACAACCAATCTGATTTCAAATAGTTTTTTCTATAGCACTCGTGAGTTAATGAAAACTTGCGTGTCGAGGCAACGCTTATACCCACTTCTTATCTGGCCATAACTCCGTAATTTACTGGAAATCACTCAAGAGATTCTTAATTAAGAAACAGGTGAGACCATCGAGGACTGGTAGCAATGATCTGATTAGCCTAGAGAAGTGAAATGGTTCCTCTACGCCTCATTTGTGTTTTTCAGTGACTTCATCACCTCAATCAGCATGACTAAACACTCACATGGCCTGAGTATTGCCAGCGCATTTTTCATGAGCGGCAGCCTGCTAACTCAAATCCAACCTGCACATGCAGAGAATGCCAACACAGACATTCTTTTTACAGGTACTGTACCTGTAACCTGTGCCTTTGAGGGGTTATCTTCTGTAGAACAATTAGACCCACAAATTGTAGTGGCTAATCGTCTAGCTAATTGTAATGAAGAGACTAGACTACATTATGAGTCAACCCATATTGAGCCTATAATTTCCCCTAGCCTCTCTGAACATACTTATCCAGATAGCAGTCGCAATCAAGAACTAGGCGTCATCACAATAACAGCACATTAAAGTAGCTAAGGGTTCACAGTGGAAACAGCATTGGGCACAGTTAAATCCACCGAAAAGGATAGTGTTTCCCAGTCATTATCGTCAGACCAAATTAATTCACCACTGAGCTGATATTGTCCAGGCCCCAAATTTGGCAAACTTTCGCCAAGATTACCCAACCCCAGAGAACGACCACCGCCGGCAATAATAGAAATAGGTTCTGTTTCTCCAGTTGCTACTTCAGTACCTGATTGGGATAGTTGCCAGTTCACCCTTGGACGTGTTGAAGCAGGACCATTATTATTGACAAGTAGTTCTAGCCGATTATCCTCTAAGTCAACGGCAGCCCCATTAACAGTTAAATTGGGTGCAATATCCCCATGGCGCACATATATCGTTGAACCAACACGCGTTTTGAGAATAACGCTGACACCTTCTTCATTGAGCGTTTCAACTAAAGTTTCAGTAAACAATACTCCTCGGTATTCACCTTCAGCCAGGCTAGGAGGCAGCTGCGCAACAAATCGAATTTTACGTGATTCAGCAGCTGGCACCTCAAGCTCGATGGGAGAGAATCGCAAATAGGGTGATAAATCATGAGGCGATGATTCTACTGTTTGAAACCCTTCTTCTTGATCATAGGTAAAGGGTTCCATGTATACTCTGGCTCGAAAAATATCCTCTGTGTCATTGGTTACTGTAATCACCCCTTGGGCTCTTCCACGCTCAGCATCTAACTCAACTACCAGAGGGGACAGACCAACTTGGGCCAGCGCAGCACCAGCCCATAACACCGAACCAGCTAAACTCAGGTTCAAGGCTTTCACCGCTGTCAAAAAACGACAACTAGATAACTTCTTTATATTAAACATGACATCAACATCCAACAAAGACCGAGAAACAGGAAAACACTACACACTCATTTTTTGACTATTGAAAAGCCAAAACAACATCCAGATTCACAGATGGATTTCTACTAATAACAAGCTAGCAATTTTCATTCACCATCCAACTAAGGAATGAGGATTTAATTAGATCCTATTTTTGCCGTACAGGCGTTCAATGGAACGCCTCTGAAGACAACATTTACTGACATCTTCTAAAAGATAGTAGACACACCCTTCGATGATGAGATTTCCATTAAACCAAAGGTTTTTCTAACCCTAAAAAATGACAACAATGTTAGCGAACTAACATACTTAGGGTTTTCTATTACATTCAAAGGTCATTTCCTACGAGTATTAAATTGGGAAACACTCTTGAGGGTTAAAAGCCTTAGGCCAATGCAGAATATCTTTCCTCCATCTCATCCAATGTAGAGGGACTCAATCACTACTACTAGAGGACAGTTGCAGTGACAGTAACTTCAAACTCATAGTCACCAGGAGTCAACAGGTCACCACCCTCACTTACTGTAAGGTCAACTTCAATCAACTCCATATCTACAGGATCATCGAATACGATAACTTCGTCATCATCATTCAGAACCGCTGTAGACTCAAATGGAGCAAGGGCAGGACCGGAAGTCTTACTGACTGTAGTAGCTTCTACCTGAGCAGCGCCATTGCAGGTCAGATAGGTATAACCTGGATAACCGCCAGGATTGGTACTAGACAGCTCAGTTGCGGGATTAGCATCGGGCGCTAGGTAACCATAGTAGGTATAGTCAAAGTTACAGTACTCTTCAACAGTTCCATAAAATGGAACATTTGTGGAAGCATCCTGTGCTTTAGCAGTAGGTGCAAGAAATACACTGCTACCGATTGCTAGAACAGATGCTAAAGCTAAGTGCCGAATCATAATAAACCTCCAAGGAATTGGGAAAAACTTGATTAACAAAGACCTAATTAAAAGCCATTTTTTTAGAAATGACTATTTTTAAAGGTCTGATAAAGATTACTTAATGGATATCTCTTCTCCGGAAAAACACAGAGATTAAAATATTAAGAAAAAACCACAAAATACGATATAAAATTATTAATTTATAGACAGCAAAAATTGTGACAATTGTCTTAAAAACTGTCATCTTAAATATTAAACCTATTCAGGAATCACTCTGAAATGGTTATATGCATTAAGGACTCAGAGGTTGTCTCATACTTAATGAGGCCTCAACAATTGCTTTTATAATGTTTAGCAATCAGGGTTGAAGATAATGTATGGTCGAGCCAACCATTAGTGTGAAGACAACCATTAGTGAGCAGCATTTAAATCAGATAGCTGCTCAATCAATAGGGTATTTCACCCTATTGATTAGCCTCCAATAACTATTAAGTAGATAGCCGAAAGTAAACGTCCCTAACACCGCTGGTTTCGACTCCGCTCAACCAGCTAATTTAGAGAAATGAGGGCTGAGCGGAGTCGTTCGCGAAGCGTCTCCTACGGAGATAGCCCAGATTGATGGATAGTTTTGCTTATTCACTTAGCAGTTAGGGCGCAACTGTGAGCGTCACCTTGTACGTGTAGGTTCCTGGTGGAAACCCTAGACGCGTATCTTCCGCTGTTACTCTCATATCCACCTGCAATGGAATATCAACTCCTGCCGGAATCGCTAGAGGCGTACTATTGGATGTTGTATTACCGACGTTAGAATCAACAAACGCCTCAGCCAAAGACAACACGACACTTGGACCACCCACCTGAGTCGGTTCATTCACGATGAGTTGGGTATCTGCATTGCACTTTAGATTAACTTGACCAGGTAAGCCTCCTGAAGCCAGACTACTGAGGACTTCAGCAATGGGAGTGCCAACTGGCACAAGACGCCCAGGATCTGGCGTATCAAATGTGCACGTCGTCTGTACTACTCCTGTAAAGGGAATATCAACTGAAGGGGAGGCATTCGGAGCTCCAGCACCAAAGGGAATATCTGCTGAACTGTTATTAATGCTAGGAGAGCTAACTTGCGCTAGTGCACTTGTAGAGAATAATGCAGATAACATCATTAATGATGATGAGGCACCCACAAGACTACTAGTTACGGTCGAAACTGTTAGGCGATATGTTGGACTTTCCATCACACTCTTTAGATTTACTAAACTGTTGCTAGACATATTGTTCTACACCTGATGGTTGGTCATAGACATAGCCGTAATTCAGCACACCTTCGAAAGGTTGTCGCAGTGAGCTCACTGTGATGTAGCATCATCGTGACTTATATTGAATAGCCATATCCATGAAATATCTCAAACAGATAGATGTGATCGCAACCCACCCTAAATTGTTCAGAGTCGGTATTATCAGCATACCGAGAGCTCATGTTCAGATCTAAAAACATTTTAATGAGCGCAATTCTTCGCTCTACATCAGCTCAATCAATAAAGCTGACTGCTAAACAGCTTAATCAGTTAATACAGTAAACATATAGTTGTAGTTGCCTACAACAAAACTCTCAGGTCGAATCACTCGCATATTAATTTCGACCTGGGTAAATCCAGGCGGTAATGCTAAGCGGTCGCCAGCATCACCCTGACGACCGCCTGCATTGACTTGTATCTTGTGATGTGTGCCAGATGGATCGGAAGATGGACCAGAAGCAAGGCTTGCTGAGAGTACCTGCAGGTTGACCGGCTCATCACTCCAAATTTCAAGGACAGCAGGAGCTACTGTCTCTAAAACTTGTTGATCATAAGGATCGATTTCTAAAACGCCACTGTTAATCAGCCGAATCGTAGACTCTGCATAGGCTGGAGAGAGTATGCCTAAAAAAGGTGCTAAAAAAACAGCAGCCAAAGGGAACACAATGCGTAACATGACAAATCCTCAGGGAATATTGGCTGATGGGATTTACTGGTTTGGTGCTCTGTCTAGAAAATTGAACAATCTGGCAATCTATACTGACCTTTAAAGGCATGTATAGACTGGAAGCAATCAAACTAACAGACAGACAGGTTTCTAGCCGTTATCTAACTTGTTACTGTAAAGAACTAATGGTAATCCGTAGTACTACATGCTCGCTGTTCATTCATACGTGATTGAAATCACACATCAGGAATTACGGAGATTGATTGTAATATTTGGCAACTATACCGCAGTCAGACCTAAGTATAATCCCTGTGACCTCAGTGCAATTTCTATTGTGATCTCTGTATTTATAGGCTTTACGGATAGTTTCCTAAAAAATTGAGCGAATTTACTTGTAGTACATTAAGGATATCCAATCATCTCTGGATAAACACTAACCAAAAGTCTGATATGGTGCGTCAACATTAAGATGATCACGACATAGGGGTGAGGAAAATGAAGCGATGAGCACTCCTAGGACTTGTCCTTCTTCCAGAATCCAGCGGGCGATTGGTTGAGGTGGGTAAGGCTGCGACAACTGACACATGGAAGACAGCACCTCAAGCAGATCGGGTGGGTGGCTGTTTACAGGCTGCATAACTGGGGCAGGGGAGAGCATAAATGAGGTGTGACGCCGTTGCTGTTCTAAGTTAAGAATACATTTTTACCTTAACCTGTTACAGAATCAGGCTAGTGATCCTGGCTATACAATCATGTGTTTTATATCACTCAAGCCATGGCGTGGTTACTGAGTTCAAACAGCAGAATGGATGGATTGCAATCACTCCATCCATTCTGCTGCATTCATCTTAGAGGTGTATTCCGACACCATGTTTAAACTAAATGCCGACAACGGCATTCGATATTGCACTTACGAAAAATATTTTTCATATGTTTTTTGACCGTATTGAGTGCAATGATCAGCTCATCGCTCACCTCACGGTAGGAAAGCCCCTGCAGATAGAGTGTCCAGACTTCAGTCTCTCGCTCAGTCAAATCGTATCGATAGGCATCAGCTGTTGCTCGATGCTGAGCAATTTGAGTGAGATCTTCAATCGTGACCAACATACATTTTGTTGGCTGGTCTGTTAAATCAATCCACTCTACATTGAGATAGAAACGAATGCCTCCGGGTAGAAACGCTGTATCATAAAGCTGCAATGTGTAGTCGGGAAATTCATCACAGCTCTCACTTAGATACTGGCAAAGCGTCGTTATCTGCTCAGGTATGGTGGTTGCAACAGACTGGCGATCAATCACTCCAAATGCTTGACTCTTCGCACCTTTATGCAAAAGTGTACAAAATTCATCCGCTTTGGTCGTACTACGTAATAGATGCCCCGCTGCGTCAAACAAGATAAAACCTCGAAACGGAAAGAATTGTCCTAGCAGTATTTCAAAAATCAGATCTAAGTCGTGAGTACTGGCTTTTGCTGATTTTGAGCTTTGAGTGGATGGGTTCTGGCAGACCTCATCCATGGGGATTGACAGGTTGCTTAAGGTACTGAGCGCCATGGTTCTGTTTGAAGATGGGGGAACAAGTGATGAGTGGTCACTAATACCTCAATATTTAGAGGGCGGACTTCGGTATTGTTGAGTTCAACTCATCACACTCCTAACCTACGCAATCTGGCTGAACAGTGACGACGAGGAAGCTGTAGCGATCGCAAACTCACAGCAGCCAGGATTAAAGCCATGATGGGTGTTCAAGCGAATAGTGGCACCCCATAGGAGCATGAGCTAGCATCAAGCAGGGTGAAGTAGGGGTGAAGCAAATTCTGAGTCCCCTTTTTCATGGCATAAAGGAGCATCGTCACTATGAATCAAGGACCAAAACCAAATGATGTAGAAGAGTGGTTTCCGCTAGCCATACAAAACCAATACATCGAACATATTGTTCATCAGCCAGGTTTAAGGATAACTCGAAGACAGGCTACCTACTTCGTCCGCCTCTGGGGCTACGGCTATCTGATACAACGGGGCATAAACCATGCTCCGATTACTCACCTCAATCGCCAAATTGATAGCTTCTACTGCTCCCACAGCGATGCAGCTGACTTATTTTATACCCAAACCCAAGGAACCCCCAGGGCAGCTGGACAAATGTTGGATAAGCTCGCTTCTAAAACGCTACTGAGACGGGGTGAAGCTGATGGTGTAGCTACGCGGGTTAGCTTGAACATTCCCCAAAATTTTGAGCTGCCTGAGGAGGAGAAGGATGACTCTTTTTATCCCGACAATTTTGATCCTCGCAACGATGCTACACTTGTTGCCAACATCTTGGAAAAACTCTATAGCTATGACCCAGAGCGCCCTGAATCAATGTTGCACAACATCAAACGGGGCATCCGCCAGTGGGCTCGACAATATCCTGATGGCCTCAGAGTATTAAGACGCATGTCCACCAAAGAACCGGTCGGATTCGCTGCCTTTTTACCCGCTCATCCTGATTCAGAAGAGAAATTTGATCTCTCTCCAAGTCGAAGTTTGCACTTAAGTCGGCTAGATGTAAGAGAAGAAGATCCGATAAAAGTCGCTACTAAAGGAGACCCTGACTGTTACACAGTATTTGTTCGTAGTTGGCAAATTGAACTGAATGTTTGGACCTATGAGACTGCCTGTGAATTTATAGAAGATTCTCGGATCACATTGAAAAAAATTCGAGACGATTTCCCTAATCTGAGTGATATCTATACGATTGCAATTCATCCTCTCTCAGAAGACTTTGCTCTCACCCTTGGCTTTCGCATGACCAAAGCCGATCCTGATTCTTCATTGCGCTGGCTTTATATGCCTTTGGATCGATTTCTCGACCTAGATTACGAAGATGTATTACTCAATTTTGATTACAGTCATCGTTATAGCTAAGGGCACTACCACACCCAAGTTTTGTGTGGTTAACCACACACCACAACGCAGCATGGCCCCTTTAAAATCAAGCTGGTTATATATTTAAGCATTTATGAATCGACCTAAACCGCCCTCTTCTCGGCCATTGCTGAATCAAAGAGCCAAGTCACAACCACCTAATGACAAGCTGAGGTCTTTCCGTCCATTGCCTTATCACATTGCCCTTAGCCAGGCTGCCCGGTTAGAAGCTTGGACGCAAGAAGTAGACGGGATCAGCTGGCTAGCCGAAGCAGTCGACAGTAGTGATTTTGATCCAAGATTGATGGACGATAGGGACTAGTATCCGATGGCAGAAATTTAGCAGATATTTCATCCACCCATCCACATTTGATGGTGGGCAAACTTACGCCATAGAGTACTAGAGAGTTATTATCTGGTTGCTTAATCGATTAAATCACTGGGGCTACCAGGATAGAAGCTATTCGATAAAGCCTGCGATGAGGTGTAGGGAGCAATTTCTGGAAATTTTCCCTTAGCAAGATTAGTTTCTTTAACAGCAAGCTGTACACCTTTTGCATAGGCTTTTTGAAAAGCTGCCGCAATGTAGGGCTGCAAACTTGGATTGTCATCTAACAAATCGGCGATATCTAAGCGTTGAATTCGAATAGTTGCCAGCCAGCTACGACTTCGCTTCTCAGGCTGATATTGCCATTTGAGCAGGTGCGCCAGCAGGATCGCCAGACGATTGCGCAGTTCCTGACGTTGCTGCCGCCCCAATGATTCAATCTCCTCGATCACATTAGCAACATCAACCCGGTGCCATTGCCCTTGTCGCATTAGCTGGGCTTGGTATTGAGTCCAGGCATAAAAATCAGTCTCATAAAGAGACTCAGTCAGCTTTGAAGGTAGTGGGGACAAGGGCACACCTCGATTTTTATCAGGCAGCAGAGCTAGTTTAATTCTAGCCCTGCTGCCCAGCATTCGTTCAAATGTGTGCTTTATGCTTCAGAACGTAGCTTTTCTAGGACGCTTTGGTCTTCCATAGTGGTAGCGTCACCGACGAGTTCTTCACCGCTAGCCAGGTTACGAAGAAAACGGCGGATGATCTTACCGGAGCGGGTTTTGGGTAGACCATCGGCAAATCGGATTGCACCAGGTCGTGCGATCGCACCAATCTCTTTAACCACATGCTGCTTTAGCTCAGCCTCAAGGTCATCGCTGGCGGTGTAAGTACCTTCCAAAATCACAAAGGCAAAGACATCTTCACCTTTGATCTCATCCTTACGACCGACAACTGCCGCTTCGGCCACAGCTGGGTGCGACACCAGCGCCGACTCAATTTCCATAGTGCCTAAGCGGTGCCCCGACACATTCAGCACATCGTCGGTACGGCCCATAATCCAGAAGTAGCCATCTTCGTCCTTGCGGGCACCGTCTCCAGCAAAGTAAACATACTTACCATCCTTAGGGGGAATGTGCTCCCAGTAAGTGCGACGGAAACGAGCATCATCACCGTAAACAGTACGCATCATGCTGGGCCAGGGATGCCTGACCACCAGATAACCACCTTGGTTAGCACCGACTGAGTTACCGTCAGCATCGACAATATCGGCCAGGATGCCGGGGAATGGTTTAGTGGCTGAACCGGGTTTGGTTGCGATCGCACCCGGCAGTGGCGTAATCATAAAACCGCCGGTCTCCGTCTGCCACCAAGTATCAATAATCGGGCACTTTTCGCCACCAATCACCTTGTGATACCAGATCCATGCCTCAGGGTTAATGGGCTCACCGACGGTCCCAAGAATCCTCAAAGAAGACAGATCGCGAGCATTGGGATGCTGATCCCCCATTTTGAGAAAGGCACGAATGGCCGTAGGAGCGGTGTAGAAAATGGTGACCTTGTACTTCTGCACTACATCCCAGAAACAACCAGGATTAGAAGCACGGGGTGCGCCCTCATACATCACACTAGTGGCACCGTTAGACAGGGGACCATACACAATGTAACTATGCCCCGTAATCCAGCCCACGTCTGCCGTACACCAGTAAATATCGTCTTCTTTAATGTCGAAGGCCCACTTAAAAGTCATGTGGGTGTAGAGGTTATAGCCCCCGGTGGTATGGACCACGCCTTTGGGCTTACCAGTAGTGCCGCTGGTGTAGAGAATAAACAGCAGGTCTTCACTGTCCATAGGTTCAGCTGCACACTCAGTGGAAGCACCGGGCTTGACATCATGCCACCAGACATCGCGACCATCGGTCCACTCCACATCCTGCTTGGTGCGCTGCACCACTAGCACATTAGTTACAGTGGGTACCGCATTATCCGCCAGGGCCGCATCCACAGCAGACTTGAGGGGCATGGCCTTATCTTTGCGGAAGCCACCGTCAGCGGTGATCACTACCTTGGCCTCGGCATCATTGAGGCGATCGCGCAGAGCTTCGGAACTAAAACCACCAAAGACAACGGTGTGAGCCGCACCGATACGGGCACAAGCCAGCATTGCGATCGCAGCCTCTGGAATCATCGGCATATAGATACCGACGCGGTCACCCTTCGCCACGCCCATGTCCTTGAGCACATTAGCCATCTGGCATACTTCACCATGCAACTCAGCATAGGTGAGGGTGCGGGCATCCCCCGGTTCGCCTTCCCAAACCAGCGCCGGCTTATCTCGACGGTGGGTATCCAGGTGACGATCAAGGCAGTTGTAGGAAATATTGAGCTGGCCACCGACAAACCATTTAGCAAAAGGAGGCTGCCAATCAAGAACGGTATCCCATTTTTTGAACCAGTGGAGTTCCTGCTCAGCTAGCTCAGCCCAAAATGCAGCTGGATCAGCCGCTGCCTTATCGTAGAGAGCCTGATATTGATCAGCGCCAGAGATAATGGCACTGTTAGCGAAATCAGCAGGAGGCTCAAACAATCGCTGCTCGTGCAGAATCGATTCGATAGCAGGCTGTGAGTTAGTGGATTGTGCCATAGTGTCGTCTTACTAGCGTTTCTAGATGCGGTCCATTGAAGGCTATAGGTTGCAAACGCAGCCAGGCCGAAACCGCCCATGTTTCTCAATATTTTTCGACGTAATGGGATCCAGAATTCATTTTGGTTGAAAAACGTAAATTAAAAGTAAGAGGCGAAGAAAAAGTTCCTGCCAAAGAATAATAACGATTTGACATTTTGTTATGTTCTGCCCTTAGGGCGCTGAACTATGTACATCCAAAACTGTTATTGCGGTTATTGGCTTTAACAACAAATTTGTTGTCTATTAAAGACTATCAAGATTCGCCTCTAATCATCTAAAAGACCACCGGATTTCGGTAGATTAGTTAAGGCATTTAAGATGCAAAAGTTACCTACCCCATATTCAGCTTATCTGCAGTTTCCAGACAACAACGCTCTCTAGTCTTAGGTATCAGCGCTATGTCTCAAGTTACTAACCTGCTCCAAAACTACGATCTTGGCCAAAGAGATTTTTCTGGCTTATCTTTAGCAAATGCCAGCCTTAGCCATGCAGATCTCAAAGGGTCAGACCTTAGCTATAGCGATTTGAGTAACGTCGATCTAAGCAAGGCAAACTTGCGTGGCGTTGATCTGAGTTATGCCAAACTCAGCCAGGTCGACTTACACCATGCAGATTTACGTGGAGCGATGCTAATTGGTACTGATCTACGAGAGACCAGTTTAAACGATGCCAACCTGCAAGATGCCGACTATATCCCCGGAACAACACGATTCCCTAACGAATTTGATCCAAGTCAGGCAAACATGTGCCCTGTTGAAATTGAAGCGAAATAACCGCCCTCTTTTTATATCGTCATGGTTGCCACTTTAGCATCACCTCCAACAACCTCTATCCACTTGCCAGACCTGATCCAATATCCTGCATCAGGTGTCTATAGTCGTATTCTTGCAAGAGATGCTGTTTGTCGAAGTAGCTTATTCTGTCTCACCGCAGGCACGGAAATTGATAAACATACAGCTCCACATAACGCCACTATTCACATTGTTGAAGGAGCTGGAAAACTGACTTTTCAAAATGAGGCACGTTTTTTAGAAGCAGGACGATTTATTACCGTACCGGCCCAGATTCCCTATGCGATCAAGGCTTTGTCAAACATGACTTTTGTCCTAACTCATTCTGTCAACATTTAACAGCCAGCAGTTAATTAGCGCCCTTACAGGCTAGCCAGACCTGAAGCTCACCCATTTAACCCAGTCACAGTCCAAGCCGTAGCCGTAGGTGCAGTGATCACCTACGGCTTTAAGCTAGAAGCAGTCAAAAAACCTCAATCCAGAATAGTCATCACCGGCATCATGCAACTGCTGCAGAAAGGTACCCCTATGGGTAACTCGGGCATAGGCATTGAGGAATACAATGCTTTTATAAGCTGTACAGCCTTGATGATGAAGTTTCCGTATTTTGGCTTAAGGATCTAGACCAATTGAACAACTGTCTGCTAAAAATCCGGAGTTTTTACACAGATACTACATTAGGCATAATAAAAGCGAACAGCCATAATCCAATGATATGCGCCAGCTTAGGAAGTCATCCTCCCAGTAATTAAGCTGATCAATCAGATCTACCAATATTTTGCAGGAGATAATGCAATGTCCCCCGTCTTCTTTATTTCATTGCCGTTTGTATTACTCTTTCTCATGTCTCACGGTGCTGGCGCACATCAACCCACCCAAGCAAAAAAGCCTCAGGCATCCGAATATGAAGATGGTGATATCATCATTATTCGAAAACAGTCCAAAAAGAAGTCTTAAAAGGGTTACCTTTCACAATAGAGAATAGCAGCGAAGAAAAGTGTTAAACACTTTCTCAGCCACAACTCTCCTTTAAGAAATCCCCTGGCTTAACTGCCAGGGGATATTATCTGTGCTGTATCGAACGCTGAAGACTCTTTAAATAGTGTAACGAGATCTTTGATAGGTCAGTTGAATGCCTAGGTTGGGTGCTTGTGCATGGCCTTGCTGTAGCTAAAAAAACACGCCACGATAAATCTTCTCAGGCTGCAGAACTGTTTCCAGGTTAAGGATTTCACCGATGGGTAGTAGCTAATGCCGCGATAGGTTAAATACATGGTAGATGCCCCCTGAATGACAGTGTGTCGAGCACTGTATTTTGCTCTGAATTAAGCAACAGGATCTGCTTCTAGAATTCCAGTTCAATATTTGTGATCTTGATCATTACATCTATTACATAAGCTCACTCAACTATCAGCCACATCAACTCAATAAAAAAAGCTCCCACTGATAACAGTAGGAGCCATGCTGTGTTGTATCTCTGTTGAGAGGAAGAAGTAATAGCGCAGTCTGAACCGCTCCTAAAAGAACTCAGAGCTTTGGAGATTATGCCAGGAACCCTAGTCTCTTACCATTGTCTCGGGCAAGGCGAATCAAATTCTGACGCTCTGTGCGGTCAACACCAAACCAGTTGCAAACTGTTGTGATTACTTTTGAATGCAGGGCGATAACCTTACCACGCATTTGATTAAACTCACGCTTGCCAAACTGACTACGAAGCAAAATTACAAGAGGTGCAAACATGGGGGGCTCCTTGAAAATAAGTGTTGAGACGGTTTTCTGAGCCGTTACTTCAAGAGGATTGAAGGCAGTGATAGCAGTAACGCTCTGCAACCTATGTAAACAATAGTAACGCAATGTAACGATAACGTTACAACGTATTGCATTTATTTTTCTTATATGGGTTATTTGGAGCTCGCGCTTGGAAAGTAGAACATACAGCAGCACCCCCCAATAGCTGTGATGGAGAAGGATAGCGAAATTGAACTGTAGCCGATGGGACGGTTGCAGCCTTGAGTGCGGATGGAATTAGTGATGAGTAGCAAGGGCGAATGCGTTGAGAGAGCGATCGCATCCCGAAACACAAGCAACGTAAAACAAAGCTGGCTACCCTGACGTTTACCTATCAATTCAGACTAGATTTGACCGCCCAGCCCTTCACAACCAAGTGCTGTTTAGCTCTGTTAATAGCCCCCGTCATCATCTCGCCACCACCCATGTAGTCCGAACTAAGACACAGTGAGCAGAATATTGGAATTCCCAATGTTATCAAGATCACTTGACAATCGAGAAGCAAACGGTAACAATAGATACAGAAATAGTTTCGTTCATCCAAAGCCTATGGCTTTTGCCAGGTTTAGGACGGAAGTAGGTAGCGGCTCAGCTGTTACGCGAAGGAACGTACCTCAGTTACTAGAAACTTTATTGTCTCTTGAGGAAACGAATCCAATGACTTTTGATCACATTAACAACTCAATCCCTGTTGCGAAGCAAGGTCGTCTGCTTGGTCAGCTGAATCGTCAGCACAACCGTCAGCGTCAGCAATCTATGCTCATGCGTTCTATTCAAAACATTGAGCAAAGCAAGTCTATTTAGACTAATCGAATAGACCGTTTATTGACCGACATTACAAAATTAAAAGCCCAATGGGAGGTGCCAGATGAGCTCTCCCATTGGGCTTTTTAACATTTACCTTGAACGATGCTCCCCGGAGCCTTACCTAAAATGTAGAGGTTCTCTTTGCAGAAGGACCCAAGCAGTAGCTGAAAAGACTATATAAAGGTACCCCTATGGGTACTGCCTAACCATGTATAATTTTACACAATTAATAAATAAGCTTAGAGCAATGCAATCCCTATAAGAGCGTTAATCGCAGTTTGAAGATTTCCAATTTGGCCTGTGATTTCCACTACAGAACCAAGGGACTCTTTTACTTCGCGAAATAATGCCTTAAGGGTAAACTTGTTAGGTTTTTCCATTTGTGTTCCCTTATGCACTTCCTCAGATAGTGTTTGAATTAGTTGAATAATGTCATCCTTATCTTGAATCGCAGATTGATGTAATTCAATAGCAGCAACTAACTCTTGAAGGGCAGCCTCAAAATCTTCTTGGGCTGATTTCCCAGCGTTTTCTGATGCACTGTGAATTTCTGACTGAGAATTCTCAACCTTTGCACCTTTGCCAACGGCGACATTACCAATGTTTATTTTGGCATCGCCAGAAATAATAAACCCATGATTTTCTGAGGCCATCATTACGCTTTCCTAGATCGAGACCTATCTAACAACATTTAGCCTATAGTATCTTAACTTTTCAATGGTTAGACAGTTTCTATGTATGAGAAATATTTTTCTGTCAAAGATCTCTATTGTTGTTTTATTTACCGTAAGAACAGTGTTTACCTATCAACATCTGGTCAAAAGTAATTCTGATCTTCCCAAAAATCAACCGATTTGTAGCTAATCAAACAGTTCCAGCTATACCAACAGGGTTTGCAATGGCACAAAACACAGAAACGACTAGGTACCTATGCGGCGCGGCACAGCTTGATCAAGGCTTTGCCAATAGAGTTATTGATGAAACACTCGATGTCAACTACAAGGCTATCAACCTACCCTCTGGAATTGATATTAATACAGTTCTCAAGCATTGTTTGAATTCTAGAAAGCGCAAGAATCGAAGGGATTTAATCATAACGGGTATTGTCTTTAGCATTCTCATTTCTGGCTATAGACTTTTGATCCCTGGACTGATCGCAATCTATATAGTCACCTTTTTTGAAGCATGGGCAACTCGATATAAGATAATCGCCAATAGCCTGCTCAGGAAGAATTTCAATCCAAATATTCCTATATTGGACGGTGACTCCAATGCGCAGAAAAGGTTAGGAGCTATCCAGTATAGGAATAGCTCTAATGTTATTGTTTATAGCGGCTATTCCCCATTTGTTGGTGCTGGATTTGAAATTGGCGGGTGGTCTTTCGCACTAAATATTGGCAAAGGTAAAAATGATTTAGCTGGGGTGACAGAAAACCCTCAAGATTTTAATATCAAAGAAATTCATGAGCATATAGGGAAAAATATTAAGGACTTGAGAGTTAAAAATCTGACCATTAAAGACGAGTTATATATTAATGGTCAGGAAATACGAGATGATAAACGTTTTCTTCCAGATCATCTATCCTCTCCTATATCTCAGGTCGACCAAAAAACTTTAGATAAATTTATTGAGCGACCTACTGAAGAGATTAGACATTACCAAGTGTTTCGCATTTTCAGCTGGAAAGGTGATATCGTTCTATCCATTTTTTTGCGATTTATAAAAGTCGGCAATAACTTATTTAGCGAGGCTTCTTATGCAGTTTTACCTCCACTAAAAAAGAAGTACAGAGCTATTGATGAGATTCAACAGAATCCTACCTTGAGAAAGATTTCCGAATTAGGTGGAGAACTCTGCATCACTAGTCTCTATTTATGCTTCAAAGCACCAATTTCAAGCATTGGTAGACTGATAAATCTGTATACAAAAAATCGAGATCGTAGAAGGCTGAAAACTTTCGTGAAGAATACCCCTACATTTGATTATGGGGCTACGACCAATATTCGAGAGATCGCTAGTTCTGATAAATATCGCCAATACTTCCAACAGTTAGATAAGGATATGTATATCAAGCTGGTTGAGCGCAACATCTTGGATAGCATTATCTCTTTTTTAGATAGCAAGGGTATTGACACGTCTGATTTAAAGGATAGACAAACAACCATTCTCAACAATGGCGTCATGATATCGGGAGGAGCTCTGAATGCTAAGAACGTCGCCGTAGGCACGGAGGCCAAAGCATCATCAGGTTTTTCCTTACCTAATTTGACCCAGCCCCAGAGTCAGCCTAAAACTTAGTCAGCTGGTAGTAGCGCGTTTACTCGTTTACTAGTCCGGTGATGAGGGCATCGTTAGCAGCTGGCTAGACTCGACCTGATCGGCCCATACGGTGAGGGTGGTCCCTACTGATTGATTGAGTGATGCGATCGCATCAGCTAAATCAATCGCCGCATTCACCTCACTGTTCTGTGCCTCAACCACATCATTTTGTAACTCCAACACCTCAAAAATATCCCGAGTGCGGCCACGACGAGCCCGCTCGCGAGCATTCTCTAGCCGCTGTTCAGCCAGTTCACGGGCCAGGCGCGTTGCTTCAATCCGGTTACGAGCAGATTCTACATCCCGCAGCTGGTCAGCAACCTCCAATCGAATATCAGACTGCAAGCGTTCTAGATCATTGCGCAGCTGTTGTTGGGTTACCTGATTACGCTGAAATGCAGTTTCTGTTGACTCATCTTCCAACAGCCTGGTCAGCACCAGCTCCGTTGACGCCTCTGAAAAATCTCCTGTGCTAGCATTGGCCCGCAAATCCAAGTTCCAGCGGCGGTTATCAACAGCCACCACTTCATCTAGCTCAGCAATTTGTAAATCCAGCTGCGCCTGACGATAGTCTGGACGATTATCATAGGCAACTTCGACCAGTTCCTCTAAAGGTAGTACCTTAGCCTCTTGCACAACTAAGTCAGTCAAGATTTCTTCTGGAATGGTGATCTCAATAGAATCCTCTAAATCCAACAGATCCAAGAGATCTGATTTAGCCTGTTCGAGAGCATTTTCAGCCTCTAACACATCCGTTTCAGTCGCAGCCAAATTAGCATCAATTTCCACTAGCTCAAATTGAGCCCGCCGCCCTGCCTCCACTAATGCCTCGATCGAACGTCTCTGTTGCTGTTGAGTTTCAAAGGATAGCTGTTGAATCTGTAAGCTCGCCTGGGCACGAATCAAAGCATAATAGGTGCTTACACCAACGGTAATATCCGTAATCAGCCGCTGGCGTAAATCCAGCTGGTTGTTGGTTTCTTGCAAACGAGCGATCTCTACTGAGGCAGTATTAACAGCCCGACCAGCACCGCGTAACAATGGCTGGGTGACCGTTAGCTCTACATCCTGATCGTCTATCACATCAACAGTCACCTCCAGGGTTGTCCCCAAAGGTGTGAGCAATTCTCCTCCCAGACGAGCTTCACGGGTAATTTCGGTAGCATCATCGGTTCTATCACGGACGACTACACTGACTGTGGGAGTAAAGTCAGGGTTAAAAATACTCTCTGCTTCTCTTAATTCTTGCCGTTGAGCGATGCGTTCTAAAGCTTCATTTCTGAGTTCACGATTGTTTTGTAGCAATAGAGAGACAACATCTGCTTCAGTTAAGGCCAAGGCCGGTCTAGAGTCGTCTGTCCCAGAGACTGCGGGTATAGAGCTAGGAGTATGGCTGTTGTCGGTTGGTGATGGGCTCAAGTCATCAGCGGGGCTAGCCTCAGGATTTTGAGCTGGTGGTAGCTCTGGCAGTTGAGTTAGCCCTGGTTGGGTGATTGGGATCGAAAATGGGACTGCTAGAACACTCGCTATGAGCAATTTTTGTAGCCGCTTTTGTAGTCGCATTAGTCGCTCCGCAAGGCTTTCACAATATCAACTTGAGTAGCTCGCAGGGCTGGGATAAAGCTAGCACCCACACCCACAGCCACTGCGGCTCCCATGGACAACGCCGCATTACGAGGGGAAAAGCGGTAGGGTGCTTCAATCACAACCGTCGTGGCGGCTCGGGTCAGGCCATGGACAGTCGCCACTGCGATCGCACCTCCGAACAAACTTAAAATCACGGCTTCTAAAACAAACTGCCCCATCACTTCCAGCTTGGATGCGCCAATCGCTCGACGAATGCCAATTTCTTTGGTGCGCTCCAGTACAGCGGCTACCGTAATGTTGGCAATGCCTACTCCTCCAATCACCAAGGCAATTAACCCCACACCAGTGAGGGCAGCAGAGGCAATTTTTTGCACTTCCAGGTCTTCTAGTAAATCATCCGCATTACTCCAGACATGTACCTCTGCCTGAGGAAAGCTCTGTCTTAGAAAGGTATCAACTGCCTCGCTTAATTCACCAATTTGGGTCAAAGAATGGGCGCTAATTTGGATCGAATTCCAGCTGTAACCACCTGATAAGACCGTGGCAAAGGTTTCAGTCATCCAAAGCTCTCCACCCTCACCCCACTCAGAGTTAGACTTGGACTCCATCACCCCGATAATGACTAACCGATTGCCGTCCGCATAGATCGCCCTGTTTAAGGGAGATTGCCCCTCGAATAAGCTCACCGCTAACTGTTCATCAATCAGAGCAACAGGACGATATTGTTCGACATCTCCTTGATCAAAGAAACGTCCCTGCAACATGCGTCGACCGGTGGTGTCTAAATAGTTAAGAGACACACTACGGGCACGAATTTCCGCTTCTTGAGCTTCATACTGGGCCGTATTCAGGCTGTAAACGTTACTGATAGAGCTAATAGCACGAATTTCAGCGATGGAGTTCTTAAGGGATTGTTGCACGGCTTCATCCAGTTCTGGATTAGGGCCATCTCTGACATAAATCCAGGGGCTGACAAAAGGCTGATCGCGCTCAGCTAACTTCAGGTCAATCTGTTCACGGGTAATGGTTTGAATATTCAGGGTGGCGCTGACGGCTCCCACCCCCATAAACACACCAAAGGCGGTCAAACTAGAGCGCAGCCACTGATTGGTCAGGGAGCGCCAGGTCATAAACAACAAATCAGGTAAGGGAAGTCCCATGGCAGTTATTGGTCTAATGCTTCAGGGGGGAGTAATTCGGCAGGGTCACTGATAGGCATACCGGGAGTAATGGTGAGTGTCGGTGGCACCAAAGCAACTTGGTCACCGGGATTGAGCCCATCGGTTACCGCCACTAAGTCCAAACCCTGTAGCCCTAATTCGATCGGCTGTTGAGTCGCGTTGCCGCGCTGATTACGCACCCAGACAAACGGCTGGCCTCCCTCTCGCTGCACCGCTTCTGGAGGAATTACCAGCACATCTTCCTGCTGCTCGGTAATGATTTCAACGCTAACAAAACTACCGGGAATGAGGGTTTGGCTGGCGCTGTCTAGCCGGACTTTGGCAGTAACTCTAGCCTGACCTTCTTGAGAATTACCACCGTTGGTGCCCGCTAGAGCCTGGGGGGATAGCGCCACAACACGCCCCTCATGTTCCTGGGCATCAGGGCCAATGGCTCGAATTTGGGCAGGCTGATTGAGACTGACCTTAGCCGCATCCAGGGTAGAAAGCTGCAGGTTAACAATTTCCTGGCGAGGGTCCCCTAGAGTCAGGAGGTTGGCATCTGTGGCGATTGCTTCCCCCGCACTGACCTGCACTTCAAGTACTACACCATCAATAGGCGACGTCACTACCCGATCATTTAGCTGCTGTTCCAAAAAGGTCAGTTTCTCAGATGCCGTTTTTAGATCTAACTCAGTCTTAGTAACCGCTAACTGAGCATCTTTTAGCTCGGAGCGCACCCGGTCTAGCTCCGTTTGATCTTCGCGCACCTCGTCTTCGGAGATAAAACCTTGGGCGGCCAGTTCCTGGGATTCTTGATATTGCTCGATGGCAGCATTAACTCGCTGCTGGACCTCGGTCACTTTTTCCTGATTACGCTGCAGGTCTAGCTGGAATTTTTGGATTTCGACCTGCTGCGATCGCAATTCTTGCTCCGCATTGCGATCGCGCAGTACTACCAGGGGTTGACCAGCGTCCACCGCACTACGTACCTGCACCAGCACCTGCTCAACTGTCGCTTCATTTTGCGGCGACTTGAGGGTCTGCTGTCCGCCTAAGGCCAGGGTGCCACCAGCGGATACCGTCAGCTCCACAGTCGAACGCTCCACTGCATAGAGAGGGACGGAAATCGGCTCTGCACCAGAGCTGCGATAACGCCTGTAGCCCCAGACAGCAAGACCTGTCAAACCCACTATACCGACGATGCCGAGTGCGATCGCGCGATACCTAAATGAACGAGGATTAGCTCTCAGCGGCTCCACAGTAGTGAGCAACGCTTCCCCAGAATGCTCTGGAGATCTAGCATCTGTCATACTTCTTGCGGTCTAAACGGCAAATGCCCATGATGTCCATTGGTCAGATCTTACAAAGATTAACCGGCGAGTGTCCAATCATGATCAGAATTTGAGGAAGTGATGTTTCAACCTAAGCTACACTTTATGCTCTGGATTCTTAAAGTCACTCTTACATCCTGCATCCCAAACATTGGGCTGATTGCCGTGACCTGGAATACCACCATAGTCCTTAAGCATCCGCGCCAAATGCAAACAATTCCAGGCTAAAAACGTAGTATTCCGATTAGTAAAATCATTATCAGGTCCACCAGAACCTGGATCTAAATAGGATGGCCCCGGTCCCACCTCACCCAGCCAACCCGCATCAGCCTGAGGAGGAATGGTGTAGCCAATATGGGAAAGAGAGAACAAAATATTCATTGCGCAGTGTTTTACACCATCTTCGTTCCCTGTAATCAGCGTGGCTCCTACCTTGCCATAGTCGCGGTATTGTCCCTTCTCATTCAGCACGTGGGTGTAACCATACATGCGCTCCAACACACGGTTACAAACCGAACTTTTCTCTCCTAGCCACACAGAGGTACACAACACCAAAATATCAGTCTCATCGATCTGTTTTTGTAGCTGCGGCCAATCATCACGGTCCCATTCAGGAGTCTCAGACATATCTAGCCCTAGCCCTGCCGGGATCTCGTAATCGACAGGACGAATCACTTCAGTTTGTACACCATTTGCTTCAAAAATCTCTTTAGCAATATTGATGACCCCACGAGTATGGGAGAGCACAGGGGTACGATTGAGGGTGCAATTCAAGAACAGTGCCTTGAGATCGTCATACTTCGCAGGCGCGTTTTCACACTGATGCTGGGTAATTTTAGCAAGTTGTTCTGTCATAAGTTAAAGCTTTAAATGCAACAACCATTTACACAAGTCAACATTGTTCTGACAAGGTGATATAGGTTTATTCAGCCAGCGGCACCGCCGCCCTAATGTTACTTTGACATTACTGATAGCGCCTTCAACGCATCCAGTGAAAAATTTAACCCAACACTCTTGATCTAGTTATGAGCATTGAATGGCATAGTCCTACAGATCAGGCGAAGGATTGACCAATACAATTTAGAGACCTAAAACGTGGCTAATATAGCGAGTTATTAATAGGTAGCGTGAGGGAAAATGCCCAGTGTTTATCTTGCTGTAAACGAGTCAATACTCAACCACAAATTCATCAAAACGATTAATTGGCAAACAGTCTTCAACTTCAATACGACTAACACTAGCCCGCTCAGGCCCGGTCTTAGTCCATTCGATCAGCTCCTTCAGCTGCTCATCAGGACCATCCGCAACAATTTCTACGGTGTGGTCCGGCTTGTTCATAACATAGCCTGTTAAATTTAGTACCTGCGCTTTTCTGCGTGTGTGATACCGAAAGCCCACACCTTGCACCCGGCCATAAACCGTAATTTTTATTCTTGACATCTAAAGGAGTGAACGAATTGTTGCTCCCATTCTGTATCAAAACGTAATATTTTCTTAAGTTTTATTAAGAAGCGAAATTTTAGTGGCTAAAGTATTTGTCTTTCAAAATGTCATCGGCTCTCAGGTTGACAAAGGAGCCGCATTATAGGTAATTCTACTCAGCGGCTCTGGTACCTGAGCGAGGGCGGCTTTGACGGTGTCAACACCAGCGCCTGATCGACAGCTGTTGTCAGTCAGGTAACGTTTCCAAGCTCGACTACCGGGTTGACCGTGAAATAGCTGGAGCATATGACGGGTGATGGAGTGCAGCTTTGTGCCCCGCTCGGTCCAACGGGCAATGTAGGGCAGCATGGCCATGACAATCTGGTGACGTGTTAAGGGCTCTGTTGCGCCATAAATATCGCGATCGGCCATGGCAAACAGATAGGGCGTGTCATAGGCGGCTCGGCCAATCATAACGGCATCTACCTGTTGTAAGTGGTGATGGGCCTGGGCCAGGGTTTTGATGCCGCCGTTAATTTCAATCCACAGATCTGGCTGGTCTTGCTTGAGGCGATAAACGTCGCCGTATCGCAGGGGTGGAATATTGCGATTGTCTTTGGGGCTGAGCCCCTGTAACCATGCCTTACGGGCATGGATCGTAAATCTGCGACAGCCAGAGACCGCGACGGTGGTGACAAATTTCACCATGTCTTCGTAGCGATCGCAATCATCAATCCCAATCCGATGCTTGACCGTCACGGGAATATCCACAGCCGCCTGCATGGATGCCACACAATCCGCCACCAGCTGCGGCTGCGCCATTAAACAGGCACCAAAATTACCACTTTGGACTCGATTACTGGGACAGCCCACATTCAGATTAACTTCGTCATAGCCCATATCTTCAGCAATGCGGGCACACTTGGCCAGCAGCTGAGGATCATCACCACCAATCTGCAGTGATAGGGGTTTTTCAGCCGGATCAAACCCGAGCAGCTTGTTGCGATCGCCATGGAGAATCGCCTGAGCCGTAATCATCTCGGTGTATAGCAGCGTTTTCCGAGTAATCTGCCGCATAAAGTAGCGAAAATGGCGATCGGTGCGATCCATCATGGGAGCCACACTGAGGGGATGGAGACGGGAGTGGCAGGGTTGGTCAAAACTCATTACTGATCTCCCACCGCGGCCAAATAAGCTTTAGCCTGCTGTGGCTGGCCCCATAGCACCTGTTCATGTTTGTAAATCACCATGCCAGGACGGGCTCCTTTCGGTTTATAGACATGCTTGGGTTTGGTGTATACCACGGGCACCTGCTCAGACTGACGGGCGCGACTAAACCAGGCCGCCATGTTAGCTGCAAACGCCAGATCATCGTCACTGGCCTTAGCGCCAGGCTCTAGGCGCAGTAGTACGTGACTGCCAGGAATTTCCTGGGTATGGAGCCATAAATCATAGTCGTTAGCGGCTCTAAACGACAGGGCCTCATTTTGGTTATTATTACGACCGACCCAAACCTCTGTACCGCTCGGGGTTTGAAACCTATAAAAATTAGGCAGCCTGTCCCGGCTACGCTGTTTATCCTGGCGCTGATAGGGGTCGTCTAAATATCCCTGCTGCACCAGCTCATCACGAATTTCTTCAAGCGCCATGAGATCGTCAGCATTTGTGTATTCAGCGGTCTGACTCAAAGCAGACTCCACCTGTTCAAGATAGTGCAGTTCCGTTTCCACCTGTTCGAGCAAGGGCATCACCGCATCACGGGTACGTTTTAATTTTTGATGTCGCTTATAAAGGGCTTGGGCATTTTGCACCGCATTTTTTTCGGGATTTAGCGCTAAGGTAACGGGTTGACCTGACTCAAAATCCTGTAGTTGAATAGACGACATCCCTGGCCGCCATTCATGGAGATAGGCCATCAGCAAATCAGCCTGAATCCGATAGTGTTCAGCCTGGTCAGAATCATCCAAACGGCGATAAAAATTGGCTGCCTTTTGACGTAGTTTGCCTGTTAGAGTTTTCGTTTTTTGGATGAGCTGATGATGCAGCTGAGAAAAGATTTGCTGATTGAGATGACTGGTGTAGTAATTGTTCAAAAGTTGTTGAATTGATCCGGTCGCTGGCTCTCCGGCCCAACCCAAGACCGCATATCCGTTGGCTGTATAAGCTGGCTGAAAGTCATTTTTTTCGAGACATTGCAACCAGCGTTGCCACTGCACATAGAGCTGCTGCCAGTCATCACCGGTCAGACTATCAGTGATTTGATTTGAATCGAGTCCTGCTACATCAATCAGCTGTTTAGCCAGAGCCGTACTGAGACCGCTATAGCTTTTCACCATCATTTTGCTCAGTTTGCCAGGCACTAAGCTAATCCGTTCTTGCCAGTCGACAAAGGGCTCATCCAAACGGGGTAACGTGCCCACAATGGCCGGTGGTGGTCTGTATTGACCACCAGTGCGAATGGTGCGGACACTCGACTGCTGCTCATTCACCTGATGGGCGGCTGTAACAATCTCTTGCTGTGCATTGGTCAACAACACATTGCTGTACCTCCCCATGATCTCCACATAGAGATGCCACTCTGCAGACTCATCGGGACGACGAGCAAACTGCAAGTCGACAGCACGCTCCCAAGGGGCCAGAAAGCTGATTTTGGTTAGGGCCAGCCCACTAAACTGATGCTTTAACTGCTGACTAAAGGTAAATGTGTCGGGCCGTTTGGGGGGAGCTGCACCGATATGAATACGTGCAGCCTGAGGATGCCAGGAAATTGTCAGCCATCCTCGCCGATCAAATGTACGTAATGCCAGACAGATAGTATTACGATCTTGTTGCACCACTTGCTCACAACGAGCAGGCAACCATTCGGCTGTTAATTCGTGGCATACCGCCCTAAAGGTTGTAATGTCAACCGGCTGCACTTTTTATCCCCTATTAATCGTAAATTTTCAGGTTTATCGATGATTTAGCTTTTTTTGGGCACAAATGCTTTCAGATACGAGAAACCTGAAGCTGAGTAATACTGACAAATTTCTTCATTCTCAATGATTAAGCCTTATTTTTCTCATGTTTAATTCTGATTTTTTTCGTTAACATTTCGGTACTAGGATTTAGTCACTTACGCACTTAAACTTACAAAATTGCGCGCGATGGCAGTTGCTATCTGTGCAATTTTGTGGTCGCACGCTTGCTTACAAACCTATGGATATTAAGCTCATCAATATTGGCTTTGGCAATATAGTATCTGCCAATCGAGTAGTTGCTATTGTCAGCCCCGAATCTGCCCCCATCAAACGCCTAATTGGCGATGCTCGAGATACAGGGCAATTAGTTGACGCCACCTATGGCAGACGTACTCGAGCTGTCATTGTTACCGACTCAGACCATGTCATTTTATCGGCTCTTCAGCCTGAGACCGTCGCCAATCGATTTATGATCAACAAAGAGAATGGTGATTAATCACCCACACCTCGTTCCAGGCACGGTCCTTTCATAGAGACTTGAGCGGTTTACACTAGAGACTAAGTAATGCCAGCAAGATTGCATTTGCAGATGTCCGTTAATTCCGCTCGCCCTCCGGCCTTAGATAAAATTGTTAAACGCTTTCAACGGATTCAAGATCCACGGCGTCGTTATGAGCAACTCTTGTGGTATGCCAAACGATTAGATGACTTTCCCGAAGAGGCGAAGACGCCAGAAAATAAGGTTAAAGGTTGTGTCTCACAGGTTTATATCATCGCCAGCGCTGACGATGCCGGCCATGTCAGTTTTCAGGGTGACTCAGATGCCCAGATTACGAAAGGTCTGGTTGCTTTGCTAATAGAGGGACTCCAAGGGCTACCGCCGCAACAGATTATCAAGTTAGAACCCGATTTTATTAAAGAGACGCAGCTGGATGTCAGTCTGACACCCTCGCGGGCCAATGGGTTCTACAACATTTTTAAGATGATGCAACAAAAGGCTTTGGCCCTGGTGAGTGACTAGAGGATTTAGGGGTCTCGCTACCGATAAAAGTCATCCGCAAACTCATCGCTGTAGAAATCGTCCAAATGCTCTGTCTGGGAATCCTCTTTTGGGGTAGCGAGGCCAAATGCAGCTAGCAGACCAGAATTTTCAGCCGTTGAGTCCAACACATTGGCCTGCAAGTCTTGCCAGACAGGGGCAGCTGTTAATAGTAACTGTCGTCCCAGGGGTGTGGCTTTGAGTAATTGACTGCGTTTATCTTTACCGGGACCGATGTCAATCCAGCCGTGCTTGTGCATACGGTCGATGGTGCGACTCACTGTGGATTTTTCCATGCCTAGCATTTGTCCTAGCTGACCGGGCGGAATAGGGCCACGACTCACAATAGTCGCCAAGATGTTGAGTTGATTAACAGTGAACCCGAGGGGACGTAGGGACTCGTCATAAAGACGGGTTACCATGCGATTGAGCTGCCGTAATCGCATCGCAATACAGTGGTTGGTCATCTGTCGTGCAATTTCTTTGGGAGTCCCGTAGGGTGACATCATAATCCAGGAGATATGTGCTAGTTGTATATTCAACCATCTCAGCCAATTGTTTTTTGTAAAGTCCGCCAGCTCAAAGCATTGCTAATGCTTTAGCAGTCGCTCTACTTTTACGTTGAGACACTTTTCTTAATAATCGGTAAGATTTACAAGTAAATATTCATAGATAAGGCCGTATGGATCTCCTTGACGCCAGCATGGCTGATAGTCTTTGGATTGGCTTGATAATAGGTCTCGCTTCTTTGGTACAAAGTCTCACTGGGTTTGGGTTTGCCCTGGTGGCCGTTTCGCTATTGCCATTTTTTATGGACTTACAACTGGCCGTTACCTTGGTGATTGCAGTCAGTATGATGGCCAACGCCCTGCTTTGGTGGTACCACCGGGAGAGCTTTGAATGGAGGCGGATAGCCCATTTAGCACTCGCAGCACTGGTCACTATTCCGATAGGCGTTGTGGGCCTGCACTACGTGCCTGAGCATCTAGCTCTACAGTTGCTGGGGGTAGTGATTTTAGCCTATGTGGTTTACTCGTGGCTGCAGCTGTCGCTGCCAAACCTCACCGGTCGCTCCTGGGCCTATGCTTTTGGAGCAGCATCAGGAGTACTCACTGGTGCATTTAACGTTGGCGGGCCACCAATTGTGATTTATGGCAGCTGTAATCAGTGGAGCCCTCAGGAGTTTAAGGGCAACTTGCCGGGGGTATTTTGTGTGCTGTCGTCGGCTGCGATCGCAACCCATCTCTGGCAAGGAGATTTTGACGCCACCCTGTGGACTCAGGTTGGCTATGCCGCGCCATTTTTTATGGTCGGTTTGGGCCTAGGTCTCTGGCTCTCTAACTACATCAATGCCGCCAGTTTTCGTCAGTTTGTCTTGATCCTGCTAGGGATGATCAGCTTGAAACTGTTGGTATAGCCGGTTGCTTTAATCATTGGTTTCACCCTCAGGGGTAACATCAATGGTTTCATCGCTGATCACTTCCACCTCAGGCGCAGGCTGCTCAGAGGCATCAGTCGCGTCCTCCGGCTCAGCAGGTGCCGTCGGCTCCACCACAGGTGGCTCAATTTCTACAGGAGCCAAATCAAAGGGGGGATTATCCCTGAGATTTTCCCTCAATGACTCACCCAGACTGGGGCTATCCTCCTCAGCAGGCGTCTCCTCCGGTGGACTCTCTAAACTCAACTTTGCCACCTCGCCCCGAAAATAGGACTCACGATATTGCAGAGACTCAGCAAAAGCGACCCCGGCCCGAAAGGCCACCAGCGCATTTTCGGTATCGCCAATGCTGAGGTAGAGCTGTCCCAAACGATCATAGGCTTCTAAAATGCCATGCTGGTTATAGGCCTGCTGTTCAGCCCGCACCAGCAGGTTATACATGGTCAGCGCTTCATTGGTCAGACCTTGCTCAGCGTACAAATCACCCAAGTCCTTGAGCACAGTGGTGACATGACCATAAAGCTGCAGGCTTTGGGCCGTCACATAGGCCAGATTGTAATATTCCAGCGCCTGGGGATAGATGCTCAGGGCTCGAAAATTACGAGCCATGTCAATCTCTAGGGGCGGCTCTCGATCACTTTGCCCTGTCACCCGATACAATCGCAGCAGCTCGGATTGGGCAGGCAGTGCTTGGGCATAGTCTTTGGCTTGCTGATAGCTGTAAATCAGGTCCGTGAGGTACTGGGTCTGTTCCAGGGTATTACCCGTAGTTTTAGCACTGGCTGCTAGCTGGGTGTAAAGCTGGGCTGCATTATCAAAATCAAACCATTGCAGATAATGTCCCGCCAGAATCACCACCCACCCCTGTTGAACCTCTGGATTAGCAGCCGTCATTGCAATTAGCTGCTGATAGATTTCCGTCGAGGTATCCCGCATCCGCAAGATTTGGGCAATGGCAGCAATGGCTTCCACTCGCTCCAGGTCAGCGGTTGCTTTTTCCGCTTCCCAAATTCGTTCTAGCCGGACTGACATCAGCCGCACTTCTTGCGATCGCTGAGCATTCCACGCCTGCTGACTAATCCGATTGAGGGCCTCTAATTCCGCATCTAGCCCAAATAAACGCCGTAGCTGCACCTCCCGCATCCAAAGCTCAAAGGCTGCATCCGGCTGATTCACAAGCATTAATTCCCGTGCCTGAGCATCCATCTTGAAGAGCTCCAGCTCCACAGCATAAAGCTCTAATGGGCTCAAGGGACGATCCACCACCAGGGTCGGGAGCAACGGATCGCGGGGGTCCGCTGTCAACGGATCAGCCAGAAATGCATCCAGCAGCACCGGATCTAGTCGCTGACCATAGGCAGGCAAAGACATCAACGCTAATGCCGCCAGACCAGTCAACAATCGCTGACCACAGGCCTGCAGCCAACGCTGCTTTCGTAAATCAAAGTAAACACTCATTTACAGAACTTTGTACTCCCGCTGCTTAGCGACCGTGAGCGGTCGTCTGTGCTGTAATCTTAAGATCTTGCGTATTTTTTTGGCGCGGCTGATCCTCGAAAGCGCGCAATTTGACAGGCATTGAAACACATCATGTCAGTCAGATCCGGCAAAATCAGCAACGACAATTCCTATATCAGCAACCCTTTGCTGGCTGTCTAAAACCATAACAAATCTGTTAACTATGTCCTCAAATGTAGCAACCCGCACTATCCGGATTGGTTCTCGTAAAAGTCAGCTTGCCCTGGTACAAACCCACTGGGTGCAGGGTGAGCTACAAAAACGCTTCCCTGAAATTAACTTTGAAGTGAAGACAATGGAAACCCAGGGGGACAAGATTCTAGACGTTTCCCTCTCCAAAATCGGTGACAAGGGTCTGTTTACCCAAGAATTAGAGGACGACATGCTCAACGGCACTGTCGATTTTGCAGTGCATTCACTCAAGGATCTGCCCACCCGTCTGCCTGAGGGGCTAATGCTGGGCTGCGTTAGCGAACGGGAAGACCCTGCCGATGCCCTGGTGGTGCATGAAAAACATGCTGGTAAAACCCTGGATCAGCTACCTGAGGGAGCAGTCATTGGCACCTCGTCACTGAGACGTCTGGCCCAGCTGCGCCACCACTATCCCTCTTTCCAGTTCAAAGATATTCGCGGCAACCTCAACACGCGTCTCCGTAAACTCGATGAAGGCCAGTACGATGCCATCATTTTGGCGGTGGCGGGGCTCAAGCGTTTAGACATGGCCGAGCGGATTCAGCAGGTGGTGCCTGCCGATATATCACTCCATGCTGTGGGTCAAGGTGCCCTAGGGATTGAGTGCCGTAGCGGTGACGAAGATATTCTGGCCGTGATTAAGACCCTAGAGCATATTCCTACTGCCCAACGTTGCTATGCAGAGCGGGCATTTTTACGGGAGCTAGAAGGCGGTTGTCAGGTACCTATTGGTGTGAATACGGTGATTGAGGGGGATACGCTCACACTGACTGGTATTGTGGCTAGCCTGGATGGGCAAACAGTAGTGAAAGATGTGATCTCGGGTCCGGTGGAAACGGCGGATGAGATGGGAACTACGTTAGCAAAACGAGCTAAAGCAGCCGGTGCCCAGGCAATTTTGGATGCGATCACAGCTGAAAACCGTTAGGTACCACAGTAGAAGCTATATGTATCCCAAAGGGTGGGCGATGCTCACCCTTTGTCTTTTACCAACATCTTTCTGCGAGTACCAACAATTTTCCTCAGCTACTAAATTCCTTAGACTTCCGTAGGCTTAAACACTATGCACGGAGTCAATCCACCTCTAGACTTGATCCCGTGGCACATGGGTTTTTCAAAGGGGCAACAGAAGCGCGATGCGAATTTTATTTGTGGCTGCAGAAGCCGCACCCTTGGCAAAAGTAGGCGGTATGGGAGATGTGGTCGGCACATTACCCAAAGTATTGCGAGCCATGGGGCACGATGTCCGCGTTTTGATGCCCTACTACGGCATGCTAGGAGAAAAAATAGATATTCCCAATGAACCCGCTTGGTGGGGCTATGCCATGTTCAACACCTTTGCGGTGTATGAAGCCAGGCTACCCAAGTCGGACGTTCCCCTCTATCTATTTGGACATCCTGCCTTTGATACCAACGATATTTACGGCACCGAAGATGAAGACTGGCGCTTTACCTTTTTTGCCAACGGTGCCGCCGAATTTTGCTGGAACTACTGGAAGCCCGACATTATTCACTGCCACGACTGGCATACTGGCATGCTTCCAGTATGGATGCACCAGTCCCCGGAAATCTCAACGGTATTTACGATTCACAACCTGGCCTATCAAGGCCCCTGGCGCTGGAAACTCGATAAAATCACCTGGTGTCCCTGGTACATGCAGGGTGATAGCACTATGGCTGCCGCCCTCCTCTACGCAGACCGGGTCAATGCCGTATCCCCCACCTATGCCAAGCAAATCCAAACCAAAGAATATGGTGAAAAACTAGAGGGGCTGCTCTCTTACATCAGCGAAAAGCTCAGCGGCATTGTCAATGGCATTGACCTTGACGAGTTTAATCCTGAAACTGATGTGCAAATCGCACAAACGTATACCGCAGAGACTCTAGAAAAACGAGCCCTTAACAAAAAGGCCCTGCAGGAAGAAATGGGGTTAGAAGTTGACGACAGTCGGTTTTTAATTGGTTTAGTCAGCCGTCTGGTGGAGCAAAAGGGAATTGACCTGATTTTGCAAACCATGGATCGTTTTTTGGCCTATACCGATGCTCAGTTAGTGCTGTTGGGGTCTGGCAACCGCCATTATGAAACCCAGCTGTGGGAACTATCCAATCGCTTTCCTGGCCGAGTATCGGTCTATGTGATGTATAGCAGCCAGCTAGCCCAAAAAATCTATGCCGGTTCTGATGCATTTTTAATGCCATCCCGATTTGAACCCTGCGGGATTAGCCAAATGATTGCCATGCGCTATGGCTGTATTCCCATTGTTCGGCGTACTGGTGGCCTGGTAGATACTGTTAGCCACCATGACCCCGTTAATGGTGCTGGTACTGGTTATTGTTTTGACCGTTATGAGCCCTTAGACCTGTTTACCTGTATGGTGCGTGCCTGGGAAGGTTTCCAGTACAAACCCTTCTGGAAAAAGCTTCAGCAGCGAGCCATGGCCGAAAACTTTAGCTGGGAAAATTCGGCACTGGAGTACATCAAGCTCTACAGCAAGATCAAGGGACTAGCCCCTGAAAGTCAAATCCCCACTGAGTACGGCGGCCAGCTGCAGCTCAAGGGCAACTAAGCCGCCAATGGGGTATGACGTGCGACCAAATAGCGCAAACGTCAATCAAGCTGGAGCGGTGCTGTCGTTGGAGCCGCTTCCACAGCCCCCCTGGAGGCCGAATAGGGCAGGGTAAAGCCAACGATCGCAATGATTAAGCCTGCGATCGCACTTGTCCATATGGCCCGCCGATGTGAAGACTTCAAAGTAAGCGATAAACCCTGGTTGTAGTCATAAACCCTGACTGCCCATTCGTCAGTATTCACGGTGGGCTCTGATTGGGTAACGTTGTCGGTATTATGTTTCATAGTTTTATTAAACGTGATCAACAGTGTTGCGAACTAGGTCAGCGATTGTCGTCGAACCTGGTTAACGCTCGGCCAGCTTGAGCTGTGAATAACTCTCATCTGTCCAGTTAAGACTTCAGTAATTCAGCATCCAGTTTGCTCTCTACTTCAGCTAACTTTTGAGCAAATCGCAGCCGATGACGACGAGATACCTGTTGCTCTGGGTCAATACCATCAAATGTGGGCGGAATCCAAGCGCGGATAACCAATAAAGCCCCCAACACGAGCAGAAAAGAGCAGGCAGCCATCACCTGCACCCAAGGGGTTTCCAAAATGCCCCGCACAATGATTTCTCGCAGCACTGAAACAATCGATACTTCCACCGCCACACCGATAGAAACACGATGCTCTTTCAAGTAGATAATCAGTAGCCGAAACAGTTCTACCAGAATCAGCAGGAACAAAATATCGGCGGTCACCTGAGGAAAGTTCAAGGGTGGCAACAGCGATAAAAACATCTCTCGTAGCTTCATCACCATAAAGCTGAACAAACCAATACAGAGAGAAATTACGATTAAGTCCTGTACCCGTTCCAGAAAACGGACAATGTGGGTGCCATTGAACCAGGTGCCCCAGCGAGGGGATGTTGATGTCGATGAGGGTTCCATAATATTGAGAAGGTAAATGTAAGGCGATCGCAGCAGTCTTCATCCCAGGCATAGCGACGAATTGCCGGGATTTTTTGGGCAAGTGCTGCAAACTTGTCGCGTTAAATAGTCAGATCCTTAAAAGGATTGGTATGAATCAGGCAGCACAACCACAGAATCTATGGCAATTGAATGGTTAATGTATTAGTTCTTATGATCAGTCGCCGTCTATAATTTGTAAAATGTCAATCTTAAAATTAATTGATAATACATTTTTATATTAAAAATATCTATACATTTGCTTGACAAATGCTTTACGCAAACGAGCCGGATCACCCCTACGACTGCGGCATGGCAAGACTGCTATTTTCACAGTTGGTAATTTGTTCTAAAACCCGCTTTAAATCAGCCTGGTCACTCTGCTGAATCTGTTGAGTCATTGAGATATTGATCAGCTCCATGCCTAAACGCACCCAGTAGGCCCCGGTAACAGATTCAAAATCGACGGGAGACATTTGGCTGGAATAGGGCTGATTTAGATCTAGAGAAAGTTTCTCACTAAGCGCACGTACTACATACTGACGATGGGGTGCGGCCTGACTCAGGATGTCATCCATAGGCTGTGCAAAAATCTCGGAGATCTGGTCTTCGCTGGCTTGCTTTTGCAACCACACTTCTAAGGTGGATACAGGCCAATCAGTAGTCTCTTTATCCACCTTGGCAAAAGCGTGGGCTTCAGCATAGGAGACTGTTCCATCAGTATTATAATCAGCCGACATTACCGGCTGACCGACACGGTCAATGCCGCTTAATCCGGCAAAAAAGCTGGAGCTGTAGTCACGATAGTCGGCCTCATTCACTGCAGGGGTACAGCCCACCGACGGACGCTCAGCAACGGTGGCAAAGAAGCCACAGCGACTTTGCAACGCCACTGGATTATCAGGATTACCTTGTTCGTAAATGAGATTGGCAAAAGAACCCGAAAAACACTGGGCCATCATCGCCACAAACGGCTGCTCTGGCGGCAGCTGGTCTAGCCAGCCACTCAGCTGTTGCACCGACACCAGTTTCTCCTCCCAGAGAATCATCGCATTGTTATCAGGATTCTCATTGTTGTAAAACCCATGTCCGGTGAAATAGAAGAATGCCGGACATGGAGATGACTTCTTCGCTAAGTCTTCAAACCACATCTGGGCATTGTCAACCGTGGCGGCACCATCAAGATTGTCGATCTCTGGCGATTTAAATTGTTCTTGACCCACCAGGTTGATATAGCGCACCGTGGGTTGACCATCATTACCATTGGCAAAATACTGACGAGTGCTAGCTAGATTAATGCCAAAAGAATTGAGCGTCCGCTGGAAATAACGCACGTTTTTTTCCAGGGCAATTTCGTTGTAATGGGGGGCTCCACCACCGGCTAGGACCAAGAACTTCATGGGTACAGTGGTTGTTTGCAAGGCTGCAGGCTGATTTTCGGTAGAGGCTTGCCTACTCCAGCCCAGCCCAAGACCAATGGCTACTCCCATCAGGCTAGCGGTGCATAACTGGGTCAAAAAGGATGGTGTGCGCATGGAGGGGGTATCCGGGTATCTTGCCTTAATTTTAATCGCGGATTTTATAAAGCACTGGCAACGAAAAGCAGCCACCTAGCAGAGCATTTATGGGGGGAGGGCATCTGCCAGGGGTGCCCCTATAAGGTTACGTGATTACAATGGGGGGGATTTTGGCCCTTTGCTGGTGTTTCTGTCCATGCATCAACTTGTCACTGCCGCCCTCGACGCCCAGGACTATCGCCGGGCAACTCAGTTGATCAAACAGTGGCGCAAAACAGCCCCTAAGGATCCCTTAGTGCTGCTGTCTATTGGGCGATTGCAAGAAGGGACGCTGCAGTGGGATGCGGCAGAAAAAACCTATTTAACATTTCTTAAACGGGTGAATAATCCTAAGCTCATGGGTCAAGCTCGCGCTGGGTTGAAACGAGTACAGCAGGCGCGTGAGGCTAGCCGTCAGGAAGCTTTGGACGAGGCCAAGGCGGTTTTAGGCAGTGAGGAACCTGGTGTGTTGGTGATTATGCCGCCGGAAGATGCTCAGCAGGCGGCCGTAGGACTGGCTGAGGTGCTACGGATTGATGCTTACATGGCCAGACTACAGCTGCCCAAGCGGGGTCTACGGCTACAGCGCACGGGGTCTATTGGAGAAATGGAGTACTACGGTCAGGCATTGCAGACAGTCGGGATCCCTGCGATCTGGTCCACCATTGATGATCTTAAAACTGTGCAAGTTTTCCAAGGGAAGCATTTTCGTGCAGTTGCGCCTCAGCCTGTGGTGGTATGTCAGAGCCCGACGGGTCAAATGGGCTCAATCCAGTTTGAATGGTCCGAAGTGAGCCAAATTGTACGGGCTCAACTGCCGATGTTTGAGCAGGTCAGTGAGCAGGGGCCCTGGGGAAAAACTAAGCGTAAGGAGCTGGTACAGGACTATGTGCAGGTGGTCGACCTACATGTGCATGGACGCAAAATGATTTTACGGATTTGCGATCGCACCTACGAATTTCGCAACAGTGTCCCTTTGGTTCCCGATCAAACCAACCTCACCTCCACCCGCATTCGTTGGAACAGCCTGATGCAGCAAATCAACCGTGGCACCGAATGCCCGGTGCTAGAAGACTTTAGCAGCTTCGGCCAGGGAGCCCTGGAAATGATTCCTCTGTTGCCCTACATGCCGTTTTATCTAGACCTGAACCGACGCAAACCCAGCGACTGGGACACCGCGTTTCAAATCTACACAACTCTGTTATTTCGCCAGGCCTTAAAACCGGGTTTTTAGCTCAATAATTTTAATGCGTGGGACATGCTCAAAAACCGGGTTTTAAGGCAAAATCGGGGGGCTACGGCCCTGGCGGCGGCGTCAGACGCAGGCGTTCCAGCTGGCGGCTAATGCGATTAAGCAAGCCAAAGTCCGCCTCTGGTAAATGTCCACCTCGCCCCGACATATTTTCCTGTGATAAAAACGAAAACGCCTTACGGAACGTCGTGCCATCTGTTTTGATGGGGGCATCCAAATGGCAAGGAATGACCCACTCAAATGGCAGATCAGCAACCTGATCCGCCCAGGTCAACACAGCTTGAGACCCCCGATTAAAAATTAATGACTGCAAAACCGGAGCCACCAACAGTCGACCCTGATCAGACAATCGCTCAAAAGATTGCTGCCAGTTTGGCTCCCAATCAAATGGATACAGACCAAAATAAGCCCGTTTAGAGCGATCTGAGGCAGCGCCAATAGCCTGCAACACCTTGCCCCACTGCGGATCTTTCAGCGCATCGGGGCGAAAGTAAAAAGCAAACAAAGCAATGCGTTGCCAGCCCTTACGGCGATTTTCTACCGTATCAGCTGGAGCATCAGCGGCACTATCTTTTGCATGGAATAACAATGGATAGCTATTTAGCTGCACAATTGCTGGCGGATCGGCAGGAATCGAGACCACCGCGTCTGTCACCAGCAACGTTTTAGAAGCCCGATGCAGCAGAGCTACTTCTGAAAAGGGACCAATCCCCAAATTGACTGGACCCAGCACCCGATAATCAAACTCATCGCCAAAAGGAGCCTCAGCCGGATTTTCAGGCAGCCAGTGGGTACGTCCCCCAGGAAATCCTAGCCAGCTCAGGGGTAAATTCAACGGAAAGCTCCACTGGTGGCGGGCAACATATACCTGCGCTGCCTGAAACTGACGGGCAAACGGTCCCACAAACACCTTATGTTCTAGACCAGTTACCGTCGGCAAAATGATGTACTTCACATCACCATGCAGCTCCACTAACTCATTGACCAGACGCAGACACTCAGGCGTGGGAGCAACGGGAGCGTAGACCAGCAAACCACCAGCAGCCAGACGAATCACCGTCATCCGAATGGGTACCACGACATAGAAAATACCCTGTATTTGGTCAAAGGTCCAAACTTGGTCAGAGATGACCTCACGTCGCAGGGTGCGCCGCTGACCATAGGGATATAACGGCACCAGTGGCCACCATGGCCACGACCAATCGGCGGAACGCTCAATTGCCCGCACTTCAGACACACCCCATCCTCCAGATTTAACGCCCAAGCTTTAGTATTTTACGGCTCGGGCCGATAAAGGCGAGTAGTAAATCGTGGACCTATCAGCCACAGCCACTATTGAACCGATATGGAAAGGTATGTGACCTGAATCACAATTTTTCCTCAGGGAAATTCAGAAACAGCTTAAATAAAGTTCAGGTATTAGTCAGATAGGGTTCAGCTAGCCCCGGCATTCTTGTAATCAATGAAGCCAATTAACACTTCACTGAGTCCCAAGGAGCTTTAACTCACCATGAAACGCACACTTCTTTCCGCTTTAACTGTTCTCGTTGCCTCCACTGCTGTTGCTCCCATTGCCGCTGCTGTCGAACCCGCTAGCTTCAATCTACAAGCAACCCGCCTCGAAGCATTGGATGCTCGCACTAAGAACAACGTTCACCAGCTACGGATTGAACATCTCAACAATCAGACCAAAGCTATCGAAGATATTCAAGCTACCCGACTAGACGCACTAGATGCTCGCACTAAAGCGGTTGACAATATTCAGGCAGCTCGCCTAGACGCTCTGGATGCTCGCACCAAAGCGGTTGACAATATTCAAGCTGAGCGCCTGAATGCTCTTGACGCTCGCACCAAAGCGGTTGACAACATTCAGGCAGCTCGCCTAGACGCTTTGGATGCTCGCACCAAGAACACTGTTCATAAACTACGCATTGAGCATCTCAACAACCAAACCAAAGCTGTTGAAGATATCCAAGCCACACGCCTAGATGCTTTGGATGCTCGTACTAAAGCGATTGACAACATTCAGGCAGCTCGCCTTGATACATTGGATGCTCCTACCAAAGCGGTTTATTAACAAATCGTCGAGCTTGACCAAACTTGGGTGCCCGGTACAGACTCCTGTACAGTTTCATTCCCAGGGCACTCTTTTCTACTCAAACTTTCCCTACAACACACACCCTAAAGCCTCTGCTATGGCAGAGGCTTTTTTCTTAACAAGAAAGTTTTTATGTCTATACATCTAGAATGTATGGACCAAATAAGTTTCAACAAAATTGATGCTCGAAACGGCAATTACATAAATCTCAATTTAGCTGGACTTCGACTCCGCTCAGTTCTCTGATACTTACTTTGAGAACTGTAGATTTTATTGATGTTTCGGTCCTTCAAACTTTCATAGATTACAATTGCAGAGAATTTCAGAAACCAACAGACCACTTACTAATAGGCTGAAACCGCATTCATGGATATTCAGAAATTAAGAGGAAGTGAGACTGATGATATCTATATTCTGATGGCTCTTGTGCGTGCGCCTCTTCAATCGGTTGCTGAAATCTTACACAGGACGAAACAGGTCAGCCACTGGTATGTAGATGCTTATGAAAACTCGATAGACATACCTTCTCAGGGAATTGTTCTTCTCCAGTTTAAGGGACATGACTGGACAATTATTCGCTATCTGAGAAGGCAAACGTATTCAGGCTATGAGGAAGATGCCAAATTTCTCTCAGAGGAACTCGAAAGCCAAGCACTGTATTATTTTAATTGCGATACTTCAGGTGAACTAGTTTATAGGTTTTATGAGGATGGTCTGTGTCAAGAAGAAATGATTTGCAGCTGTGATGAAGGTTTAACTTTTCGGTCAGGTTTGACGTCAACAGAAAAAGAGGATATGGGTAATCCCTATTTGTTTGTAGAAGATTTTTTAGTTGAACAAGAGATTTACATTCCTGCTATTTGGATTCCTGATCTATCACCAATGTCTGGGGAAAATTTTCAAGATATAAAACTAGAGTTTTTTGGTTTTCTCCCTAACTCTTTGAATGCTGTTAAATTTGAGCGCTCATATTTTGAGCGGGTTGATTATTTGTCAATTAACTGAGTATCTTCTTTTTACTCTCTAACTAATCAGACATCTTCAAGTTAAACGTAACTGTCCCACCAATATCGTTGGCTGAGGGAAGTCGAAGCCAACACACCCAGCCAGCATCCCCTATTCCCTCCGGGAAGGCTATGCCAACGACTGCCCTCAGGGAACGCTTACAGTTAAACGTCCATGGCGCTGTCCCGCAGGTAACACCGTAAAGCCCCTGCTATATCAGGGGCTCTTCGAGAAGCTCAAAGCAGTCAACGCTTTCAACCACCAACCCTTAGGGTGCCTGGACAATTCCTGTGCCAACATCTTCTGGTTGGCCACCCGTTGCTAACGGTGCCAGCGTCCCGCTAGCAATCAATCGACTCATCAGGATTTGACTATCTACAGTTCTTCTTTCTTGCAGTTGTTTTTGCGCCCAAAGCGCAGCAACACCTGCTACATGAGGAGTCGCCATACTAGTACCATTAAGACTACGAAGACCACCACCTATCCATGCCGAGACAACATCAACACCCGGAGCAGCAACATTCACTTGATCATTGGAAAAATTGGCAATCGAAAGCCCTGAAGTACCTTGCTGTAAAGCTCCTACAGCGATCACCCCGGTACCCGCTGCAGGGGGAGCAACAGCGATCTCGTACTTCGGGCGATTACTTTCATTTCCTGAAGCTGCAACTATGATGGTGCCTTGCCCAAATACTCCTTGAGCTTGTACAAAGCTCGCTAATTCTGTAAAGAGATTAACGTTGGCACGATAGGCTTCTAGGGCCAATGACGTAGCCGGTGCTACCTCTAAACCTTGCTTTACTAAACGGTCAACAACTCCAGGAAAATCGATTCCTAAAGACATGGAGATAATGTGAGCGCCCTCGCTAACAGCCCATTGCATTGCCTGGGCAAGTATCAAAGACGTACTACCACCCTCCCCCAGAACTTTGCCAATTAAAGCTTGCTTGACATTACGAGCAACACCAATACGCAGACCATTTTGATCTTGACCAAAGATAGTGCCTGCACAGTGAGTACCATGACCATTTTGATCATTATCGCCTTCTGTGGTGAAATTGCGCTGAACAAGATCTACCCCTAAAAAGGCAGGATGATCTGGCTGAATACCAGTATCGAGAACAGCGACGGTAATATCACTCCCATCAAAACTGGATACATTAGCACCGACCGCCTCCACACCCCAGGTTGCAGAATCAGACGTAGGCGCTACCTCTGATTGCTTAACTGGCTCAATCAGCTTCATCGGCATCATCGGCGCGATCGCTTTTGTACGAGGGTCTCGTCTCAAATCATTACGCTCATTACCAGTTAAGGCAGCTTCTTCAACCTTTAAGCTGGCAGGATTCTCTCCTATTGAGCGGTGTCCAAAACCGACATCAGCGGCGACAGGAACAATAATATCTTCAGTTTGTAAGACAACATACTTTTGTTCGGACATGATGCAACCCTTTTTTCTAAACTTATGCAGTGAAACTCTTTAAAAAGAACTTGAGAGAGACAATGTTGTTTTTTGTCATAGCCGCGGCCTCCGATCAACCTGGCCTGGCGTCTTCAAATCTTAATTAGGAAAGTACATTCATCACGGCACCCAGAGGGGTACTTTTTGTAGCCGATTTGACGGTTACCATCAGCCCCTCACTTGATGGCTCAGCGGCACAGTACTCAGTTTCCATAACCAGCTCTCGATTCATGCGGGGCCATATTCACCGTTTTCGCCAGAGCATCGGAAAACCTAGGTTGCGTTCATACCTGCGATCGCAAATAGCTTTTTCCATGGGGCCTCTGGCCACACCAGCCCAGGCTACTGACGGTGTAGGCGCTGTCTCAATCAGACAGCAGTAGCACACTTTAAAGAAACGTTACGCTGCCAATCCTAGTTAGGCCCCAAAAGAAAAGCCAGCCTTGTAAACATTCCAAGGAAAATTGTATCAATGGCAACCATTTAAGATGAATTATAAAGAAAATAAGTAATTACACCTATTTGTCATATTCCCATGGGATTCTTAACTCAAGTTGATAGTTCAACACGTTTCTACCGTTTTTGAAACATTAAAGGTACAAATGTTTCGAAAGCCATACGTGATAGCAGCCTGCTGAAGCAATTCGTCACGGCGCTAGCAGTTTGCTGATGAACTCCTCAAGTTTTGCTGGTGTCTGTTGATGCTGGCAATTTCAGAACCGGGGCTATCTGTTTTACAGATAGCTCCTGGGGTGGGTTAACAAGGAGCGGGCGAGACAGCTGTGGCTGTTTCAACCGCTTTTTTTTTACGATCGCAGCAAGCTACCCTAGGCTGAGTGCTGTATTGCCTTTACCGTGTCCATCGACCCTTCCCAACAACCCCAATCTCTCTGGCAGCTAAAACCCTGGTGGTGTCAGCCATGGTCTATCGTGTTAACCGGTCTGGCTGTGCCTACCATGAGCTGGGTATGGCTACATCGCTGGTGGATTACTACACCGGCTGCGATCGCGATCTTAGTGTGGTGGTATCTCTTTCTATATCTAGTGCCCCAGCAATACAAAGCGATGCAATCTGACCAGTGAGGTATCCCCCCTGATGATGTATACACAGCTCAGGTGGCTCTAACTAAACCTTGAACAGCGATGCCAGCAACAGGTTTTTACTAAGCCTCCATCAGCTGAGCATGCTCCAACTGTTGCTCCAGCTCTTCCACGGTGGGTAAAGTACCCTGCAAATCTGCCGGTAGTTCGCGACCCAGACAATGGGTTGCCACGCCAATGGGTTTGTTCACATCGCGTAGAGAATATTCGGCCACCGTAGCATCGTTAGATTTACACAAGATCATGCCAATAGTGGGCTGATCATCCCCATGGCGCATCAACTCATCCACCGCAGAAACCAAGAAATTCATCTTGCCGGAAAATTCAGGTTCAAACTCACCCAGCTTGAGGTCAATAACCACAAAACAGCGCAGCTTTAGGTGGTAGAACAGCAGGTCAATAGCATAGTGCTTAGTGCCTACCTGGATCGGATACTGACTGCCGACAAAGGCAAACCCCACCCCTAGCTCTAGTAAGAAATCACGGATATGCATCAGCAAAGACTTCTCCAGGTCCCGCTCCTGGGCATCTGCTGCCAGGGTCAGAAAGTCAAAATTGTAGGGATCTTTAATTAGATTTTTGGCCAGATCGGACTGGTCCGGTGGCAGAGTTCGTTCAAAATTAGTAACGGCAGCGCTCTTTTGCTTGTGTAGCCCCTGATCAATATGCAAGAGCAACACATTCCGACTCCAACCATGCTCAATGGTTTGACGTGCATACCAAAGACGCTCCTGCGGATCTTTGAGGGCATCCAACAGCCGCACATTGTGCCCCCAGGGAACCTGCGAAAACACTTGCTGCACCAGCTGAGCATCGGGATAGGCATCGGCAAAGGCCCGCATATATTTCAGGTTGCGAGCCGAAAAGCCAGTCATTTCAGGAAAATCGCGTTTGAGATCCTTGGCCAATCGGTCAATTACTTTGGTACCCCATCCCTCTTGCTGCTGCCGGTCTAAAATTTCACGACCAATTTGCCAATACAGCAAAATTAGCTCCTGATTAACCGCCAGGGCTGCCTTAACCTGGGCCGACCGTATCCGCTCTTTGAGCGCTTGTAAAAACCGACGGTAGTTGTCTGAGGACAGGGGGTTGGCCATGGGACAAAATAAGGAGCGCAAACCTGCGCAGTCAAATGTATCCCACTATAGCCGTAACGGTCTGAGACGCTATGATCCCTAGACAACGTTGCGCATAACGTTGCCCATACAACGTTATGCCTTAGCCCCTTTACTAATTTGGACATGTTCCATTACGCGTATTTTTTGGGTCTCTGCACCATTGCTGGGCTTAGAAACGCTCAGGGTGACCGAGGAGCTGAGGGAAAGATGCTTGCGGATTTGATCTTTGGTGGCCATGGTGAGTTTGTTCTCTGACGAAATAATCAATAACTTTTGTAACGATAGCTCAGAAAAAGAAATTGGCTGTCCGAAACGCTAAAAGTCCCAGACAGCCAAGGCAATCATCACTATTTAGCATCCTGACTTCTACTTAAGAAATCTTAGATGCCTTCACATTCATTAATATAAGCCAATAAAAGTACAAAATATAAAATTTATTGCGAATGGAAATAAATTTGCTTGATGTGAAGCCGTTATCTATGCTGGCACGTTAGGAATATCAATGCTCAACATAACCTAGCCACACCACAGGCTCATGGCTGGTAGCTGGTTTGGAACAAAATATTGGTAGGGTAGGCAATGCCCACATCATCTTAAGCATTACTCACGATCGCAAGGACTAGATTTTGATCGATCGCAACCCGAGTCAGCAACGAATAGCCGTCATTGGCGGCGGTGCAGCCGGTTTTTTTGGCGCGATCGCAGCGGCCACACCACACACTAGAGTCACCCTCTACGAAGCCGGTCCCGACTGTCTGGCCAAGGTGCGCATTTCCGGTGGGGGTCGCTGTAATGTGACCCATCACTGTTTTGACCCGGCGCAACTAGTCCAAAACTATCCCCGTGGCAGCAAAGCCCTGCGGGGAGCCTTTTCCCGCTTTCAACCCAAAGACACAATCGCCTGGTATCAGCAGCGCGGCGTCAAACTTAAAACCGAAGCCGACGGGCGGATGTTTCCAGTCACAGATGATTCTGGCACCATCATCGACTGTTTGATGCAAACCGCCTTAAGGGCCGGAGTAACTATCAAAACGAGGTCGCCGGTCAAGCAGGTTACCGCCACCCATCCAGGTTTTCTCATTGGGCTCAAAGATGGAGAGGTTAGCTGCGATCGCATTCTTCTCGCCACCGGCAGCAGCCCCCAGGGTCATCGCATCGCCAAAAGCCTGGGCCATAGGATTGAGCCTCCGGTACCCTCTCTTTTCACCTTCACCATTAAGGATGCAGCCCTCAGACAGCGCAGCGGTCTGTCTATGAATCCGGTGGACATTAAGCTCAAGCTACCAGGGCACAAAAAACCGCTGATCCAAACTGGCCCGCTCCTCATCACTCACTGGGGGTTTAGCGGTCCTGCAGTCTTAAAGCTATCGGCCTGGGGCGCACGGGCGCTACATGAACAGGGATATCAAGGAACAGTGGTGATCAATTGGCTACCGCAGCTGAGTCAGGATGAGGTGAGAGCAAAGCTGCAACAGGCCAGAACCGATGGGGGGAAACGTGCGATCGCAAACCATAACCCCACCCCAGCGCCCAAACGCCTGTGGACTTATTTTGTCCAGCGGGCTCAAATCGAATCGCAGGCTCAGTGGACAACTCTCTCTAATAAGGCCATTAACAAGCTCACCCAAGAACTTTGTCAAGGAGAATATTCACTCCAGGGCAAAGGCGTTTTCAAAGATGAATTTGTTACCTGTGGCGGCATTCGTCTAAAAGAGATTGACTTTAAGACAATAGAAAGTCGCCTGTGTCCGGGACTCTTCTTTGCAGGAGAGATTTTGGATATCGACGGTATTACAGGAGGTTTTAACTTCCAAAGCGCCTGGACAACAGGATGGTTAGCAGGCCAGGCAGTGACCACAAGAGCGTCGTAAAGAATTCATACAAGTTATACGCCGCCTAAGAAGTCGACGGTCAAAATTAAAGATAAGGGGTTCGGATGAGGCGTGCGCGATGACACATCAACATTTAACCCAGAATATTGCAGATATTAGGGTAACTGAGTGTGAAGGTAGTTTCCTAATTACCGTATCTGATAGCTTTGCAGCGGCCATCGTTTTAGAACGTGTTATCAGGTATCAAGTCCGCTGTTGGATTGGCTTACACCAGCAACAAACTTACGGTGCACCGTTTATCTATGCCGCCTATCCACTACAAATGTGGATGGTTGAACAATCCGAGCAGGTGGCTTAAGGGATTTGCTCAAGGGTTAAAGTGCCCATGGAGGAGGGCAGGGGAAGCAGGGCAACCACAAGGGATTGCCCCTACGGCGTTATCCCTTGTCAATCGGGGTTACTGAATTCGGAATTCGGATTTGGCATAACAGGCAAAGGCAGGCCGTGCTCGTGGGCAGCTCAGAACTGGCATGATTAAATTTCTCCTTCCCACTTCAGGGTTTGTTCGGCAGAGTTGTTGCCATAGGAGCGAATAATTTTTAGCTCAACTTGAGCCTGGGTGCCACCGCTGAGTATCTGAGAGCGAATGGGCAACCGGCCCAAAGCTAGGGTAAATCGATTGTAGTCTTGCTGCACCAACTCCTCGGGTACGGGTCCCTCATAGGCGACGGTATAGCGGCGACGGCGACCGTCATTCCTGGATGTGCTGTAGCGAACTTCAAACCGTGTCTCTAGCACATCAGAGTGCTGGGCCAAATCCACCACATTGACTTCAAAGGTGCGGCTACGTCCGTCCACCCGTCCCATTGCTAGCTGGGTGACCTCGGCAACAGGTACTATTCCGTCTACTCGATAGGTGGTTAAGGTTTCATCGTCAATGATTTCTCCTAGCAGCCAGTAAGCCTCAGGAAAATCAACATCCACTTGCCCATTACGCTGCAATGTCAGCTCAACCGACTCGGTAAATGATTGAGCTGGCTGAGGAGCCTGCCAATCGAGGGTAAATTGCCGATCAATATTCCCGAGATAGGCCTCATACTCATTGGCAATCGTAGACCCAGGGGCAAGCAGACTAGTAGCACCGCTGCGGGTTTCCCACAGATTACGCGATAGGCTAACCGTTTTATTCGCCAGGCTAGCGACAGTATGGGACTGATTCGGATTAGCTACAGGTAACGGCTCTAGCTGATTAATCAACACCAGCTTACCCAAGCTGCCAGAGGTGCCATCGGCCCCATGTCTACCATCGATACCATCACGACCGTCGTAACACTTGTATTTTTCTTCTGTACAGGTGCCGTCTTTACAGACTTCTACTGTCCAATCATGATCGTCACATTCACAGCCGTAGGTACCATCGCCACCGCGACCACCGCGACCACCGCGACCGCCATCTGCGGCAACTAAAATCTGTCTCAGGTTATCTAGATCAGCATACTGAACCGTGAGAGTGCCGCCATGGCCTCCACGACCGCCGTTGCCGCCATGGCCACCGTTACCACCATCCGCAGCCTGCAGATTATGACGCTCATCCCGAGGCTGTCGTCGGCAGCGCACCCATTCGGCGTTTTCGCCAGAGTTGCCATCCTCGCCATCGGTCCCTGAGAGATCAATGCGGGCTGGATCGCCATTGGCCCTAATGGTTTGGTTAGCTCCATCGCGACCGTCTCGACCAGCTCTACCGTTACGACCGTGGCGAGCATCTTGACCAAATTCTCTAGTATTGGCGAATGCGGCTGAACCACAGATATCAATAGTAGCTAACGATATCCAACCGGTGAGACTCAGGGTGCTTGCTGCCAGGGCGGTCAAGCTCAACCGTAGTAGATGGGAATAACGAGAAAACACAATCATGAAAACTACTTAACAAAATCCTGTCATGGGGGACTAATGACCAGGCACATGGCCCAGACATAATTACACCAGCAATGGGGTACATTCCTGTTGCACGCTATTCAAGTAAATCGGGCTGGGCAGCTGTTGTAATCGCCACTGGGTCAAAGTTTTTTCTGGCTACCGGCAAATGAGGTAGCGCAATATGTGAAATGAGTTGATAGGCTATAGGTTGCTTAAATATCACATTGGCTTTGCAGGTCAAAGGCGTTAGGGATATTGACGTTCCTGACCAATATGAAAGACGTTATGAATTGGTGTCCATGTTATCCACCCTCGACGATTTAAAGCATCGCCTACAAACGGCCCTTGTAAGTGCCTTTGGCCCTGAGTTAGAGGGTACAGATCCAGTATTGGTGCCAACCAATAATCCTAAGTTTGGTGACTATCAGGCCAATGTGGCCATGTCACTAGCAAAGCAACTGAAGGATAAACCCCGTGCGATCGCAACCAAAATTGTCGAAAACCTAACCATTGACGACATCTGCGAAGCGCCTCAGATTGCCGGTCCCGGCTTTATCAATCTCAAGTTCAAAACCGACTATCTCCAGACCCAGCTCAAGGCTGTCTACGCAGACGATCGTCTGGGCGTTCCCACCGCTGCCCCCGCCCTCCGCACCATCGTTGATTTCTCTAGCCCCAACATTGCCAAAGAAATGCATGTGGGCCATCTCCGCTCCACTATCATTGGCGAGTGCATCGCTCGCACATTAGAATTTCTCGGTCATGATGTGTTACGGCTAAATCACGTAGGCGATTGGGGCACTCAGTTTGGCATGCTGATTACCCACCTGCGCGATGTCTGCCCTGAAGCCACAACTGAGGCATCATCAGTGGATATTGGTGATCTGGTGGAATTCTACAAACAGGCTAAAAAACGATTTGACGAAGATGATGCGTTTAAGACCCAGTCTCGCGAAGCTGTCGTTGATTTACAGTCTGGGAAAGAAGATGCTAGACGGGCCTGGCAGGTTCTCTGTGAACAGTCTCGCAAGGAGTTTCAAAAGATTTATGACCGTCTCGATATCACTATCCAAGAACGAGGAGAGTCTTTTTACAATCCGCTGTTAGATAATGTGGTTACAGATCTCACATCGCTGGGATTGCTTGAAGAAGATCAGGGGGCGCAAGTTGTTTTCTTAGAAGGATTTACCAACAAAGATGGTAACCCCCAGCCCCTAATTGTGAGAAAGTCTGATGGTGGCTTTAATTACGCCACGACCGACCTTGCCGCTATCCGTCAACGCACCATTGATGAGAAGGCAGCCCGCATCATCTATATTACCGATGCTGGCCAGGCCAACCACTTTGCCCAGGTCTTCCAAGTCGCCAACCGTGCCAACTGGATACCAGAAGCGGTAGAGCTGGTCCACGTACCCTTCGGTCTGGTTAAAGGAGAAGATGGCAAAAAGCTAAAGACCCGTTCTGGTGAGACCGTTAAACTTAAGTCACTGCTAGACGAAGCTGTAATTCGAGCAGAGAAGGATTTGAAACAACGGATCACGGATGAAAATCGTGATGAATCGGCAGACTTTATCCAAAACGTTTCCACGGCGGTTGGAATTGGCGCTGTTAAATATGCCGACCTGAGTCAAAATCGCACCAGTGACTACATTTTCAGTTTTGACAAAATGCTGGCGCTCCAGGGCAATACAGCCCCTTATATGCTCTACGCCTATGTACGAGTTCAAGGTATCAGTCGTAAAGGGGGCATCGACTTTAGCCAGCTGGGTGACGCTGCGATTCTGCTAGGGGATGAGGCGGAACTCAACCTAGCCAAGCATTTGCTTGAACTTGACACTGTAGTTGTAGAAGTGGCCCGAGATCTATTTCCCAACCGGCTATGTCAATACCTGTTTGAACTAAGTCAAAAGTTTAACCAGTTCTATGACCGCTGTTCAGTACTACAGGCGGATGAACCCCAGCGGACCTCTCGTTTAATGCTCTGTGATCTAACCGCTCGCACCCTGAAACTCGGTCTTTCACTTTTGGGAATTCCGGTCCTGGGGCGCATGTAAGGCGTTTGTCATCACCTCATTGCTCAACATTATTACCGACTATCTACTCTACGGACGACAGCTCACACCTACCGGAGTTGGCTGGCACAGCCCCTAAGCTGTGTTTATATATATCAAATCCCTGTATGGATACCTCCATTCTGAATGTAGAACAGTACCTTTTCGGATTTTTTCAGTTATGTTGAGCAAAATCATTAACTAATTGAAAAACGAGCTATTTTCAAAGCTCCGCTCATATATGCCAACTCTGAATACTTTGCGTAAACTACGCATGCGGCCTGTTATGGCCATTTGGAAGCGATCCTTAGCACGATTACTGGATTACTATGAAACAAATCGCGGTAGCTTAATTTCATTTTTTCCAAAGCTATTTCTCTTCTTCACTCTTTTGAACATGAGCTGCTACTGGCTCGCTCTGTTGACCGCTTATCCAGAAGAGGCCTTTGGCGATGAGCGCATACACTATTTTATGCTGCAATTTCCAGTTGGTATCCTGGGCGCACTGTTTGACAGCTTGTCATTTTTTATTACCGTTTGGATTGCTAAGCGCGCGCTAAAAACAACATCATTAGCGAGCTACATCGCCCACCTCAGTGTGGATATAGTCATTGCGATCGTGGCTACTTGGTGGGTATTATTTGTCTTTTCATTTTCTGGCTGGTTGATTAGCTTTATACAACAGTCACCTGAATCTTTGACAAACCGTGCTGAGGTATATGAATCACGCGTTATTGCAGCAGTGAAAGATCCGGTCAATAAAGACAGTTTGAAAAACATTTATTTTGGTGTTGTGGTCGGTATTTCAGCCATGCTGCCAACGTTTACGCATCTTTTCTTATCAGTACGAGCTATAGGTATCTACTTACGGAAATACGCCCAGCGCTGGCGATTGGGATAGAGGGCGATGGCATGCTCTCAAGTAGTCGCTGGTTTTTAGGCTGATCAGGCTGAAATCGGAGAGCAACCGCCCCCTAGAAATAGGAAAAGCAGCAGGATGACGACGCCTACCTGCTGCTTGGATGAGGAGAACAACTAGAAATTTATTCGTCCGATCTATTCGTCATGAACAAATCGGTTATACAGGAAGTCTAACCCTTGATTTCGTCGGGCATCGTAGAGCGGATCTGCCGTGATGCGATCGCGAGAGCGCTCAAACGGAAGTACACAGTTCTGCAACACAACCATGGGCTCAGGGCCAGTAATAGGTTGAGAGCGCAACGTCACAGAGCCCTCAGTGGGTGCATTAACCCCTGACACCATATTCAGTAAGGTCGACTGACCGCAGCTTGAGTAGCCAATCAAGCCAACAAACTTCCCTGCTTGAAGCGACAGATTAATATTCTCCAGGGCCACATAGCAGCCCTGGTGGGTGGAATACACCTGACTGAGGTTCTCTAACTGTAGTAAACCATCCATCACAGGGGGATCAGAAAGAGTAGCTTGGGTAGAAAGTTGAGCCATGATTGCTATTCACCTCTGAAGGAAGAAATCATTAGGAAAGGGGAGAAGTTTGGAGTCAGGTGCTTCTAGGAGACGCTTCTCCCCAAATGCTGAGCCATTACATCCTGGCTATAGTTTCTTTGTTTCGCATATAGATTTAAATCTATGAGACTTTATTTCTTTATATACTTAATTCTATATGTAAAACTTCAAAAAAACTGACTTCTTTTCACAAAACACAAACAATTTGTTAAAACTCAGCTAAAAGCCTAGTTTATAGATCAAGAGCAAAGCTTTTATTTTGATCATATAAAAACCAATTTATGCCAGCTGTCATTTTTGATGAACCCCTTGCAAGCTATAGGTTTCACCGATTTAAGGCTTAAAATTTTTGCCGCACCTCTAAGCCATCATTAAGCATCATAAAAAAGTACAGACATCTATACTTATTCTTTGTGACGACAAAAAAAGAGCAGCAATTCTTACGAACCACTGCTCTTCATGCAAGGAGTTTGCGATCGCTCCGCCAGCCATCGGGGAGTCTAGATCGTTGAAAGGACTAGCTGTTTTCTAATCTAACTGTAATAAGGCGGGAGACTCAGACGCATCCCGTGTTGGCAAAGCCTCTGAAACAGAGGTACTCGTAGCAAGATTGACATGAATAACTGTTAACAATAGGCCAAACCCAAACCCTAATAGAAACAGCCATCCGTGGGATGGCTCTAATACCCACAACAATTTACGATTTTGCCCATATACATGGACAATCCAGGGTTCTGTAACAGATTCCTCTAGTTTTCTCATGACTCGTTCTCCAAACAACTAATGTGATGGCATCAACCTGAATTACGAAAAAAGCTCTTACGAAACAAGCAGGACTGACCCAGCAATCCCTTACCAGTAGGGCGTAAAAACAGGCGGCGATATTCAGTTAAATAATTCAGTGATTTGAGGGTGGGTAAGGCAACAACAAAAGTGTTTTGTTGTCGATTGAACTTACTGTATAACCTCCTAGAAGCGACTACCCCATGTCAAATATTCATACATAAACTTTTTGATAAGCAGTCGCTATCATTCAAATATCTATCTAATATCGGTTAGCTTTTCAGAGGTCAAAAACCCAAATAAATCAACCAATTCAGAGATTTTAGAGAGCTACCAGTCTCTTAATTAGTGTAAATTGAGCCTCTTCTATATATTTAATCAACAAATCTAATAGCTCATCTTAAATAAGTCAGACTTATTAAAAAGTTTGGGCATTAGCATTTTACAAACCCAGATTGAGGAGCAAGGATGGGGATAAGAAATTGAGTTACGCCAGGATAGATCATCTCTATGGTTACTCTCATTGATTCACATCAAACAATCGCTACATCTACAAGGTTGACATTGCAAACCGAAGAGATTGCCCAGGGGACGATGGCAATTCGCTGTCTTGACTGGGACAGAGATAGATTTGACATTGAATTCGAATTGCAAAACGGTACCACCTACAATTCATTTCTCATTTGTGGCGACCAGGTTGCGCTGGTGGATACGTCTCATCTGAAGTTTGAGGCTCTTTATCTTAAATGCCTAAATCAATTAACTGCAGGCAAAACTATCGATTATTTGATAGTTAACCACACTGAACCTGACCACAGCGGCTTAATTGGGCATTTATTAGAGATCTCACCTGAGATCAAAATTATTGGGTCCAAAGTAGCGATCCAGTTTTTGCAAAATCAGATTCATCGTCCATTTGCATACCAAATGGTTAAAAGTGGCGATTGTCTAGATTTGGGGCAGGGACACTTATTACAATTTCTCTCAGCCCCTAACTTGCACTGGCCCGACACCATCTTGACCTATGACAGTGGCCCCCAAATACTTTACACCTGTGATGTCTTTGGCATGCATTACTGTGATGACTCTCTATATGATGAGATGCCACAGCTGTTAGAGGCCGATTTTCAATATTATTATGACTGTTTGATGAGGCCCAATGCTCGGTCTGTCCTGGGAGCGCTAAAACGTATAGACAAGCTGACCATTGACCTGGTGGCAACGGGACATGGTCCGCTTTTGTTACACCAGCACCAGGAATGGATTGAGCGCTATCGTACCTGGAGTGAGGCGCAGTCAAAGGCGGCTCCTTATGTGGCTATCTTCTATGCAGATGACTATGGTAGTAGCGATCGCATCGCTCGCGCCATTGCCCAGGGTCTACATAAAACCGGCACAGCGGTGGAACTTATTGACTTGGGTGAGGCCGATCCTCACGATGTCAGAGAGCTGGCAGATGCAGCCGCTGCTTTAGTCATTGGGATGCCTCCTCAAACAGAACACAATATCCTGCTGCCAACTCTCAATACGATTTTGGCAGCAACCCACAACAAACAGGCAGTTGGACTATTTGAAACTGGCGGTGGTCAAGATGAGCCTATTTTTCCCTTACGTAATCGCTTTGCCGAACTTGGATTAACAGAAGCCTTTCCGCCAATATTGATCAAAACGGCTCCATCGGCAGTCATAGATCAACAATGTGAAGAAGCCGGTACGGATCTGGGTCAATGGTTAGAGAAAAATCGCCGACAACGTCGGGACAAGCCTCTAGATTCTAGTTTGGATCAGGCCCTGGGGCGAATCAGTAGCGGTTTATATATCCTCACGGCTCGTAAAGGAGAAGCAACCAGCGCCATGTTAGCCTCGTGGGTAATCCAAACCAGTTTTCAGCCCCTGGGATTGGCCGTTGCCATCGCCAAAGATCGCGCGATTGAATCTCTCTTACATGGAGAAGACTGCTTTGTCCTCAACATATTAGAGGAAGGCAACTATCAGCCACTGATGAAACATTTTCTCAAGCGTTTTCCTCCCGGTGCCGATCGGTTTGCAGGCATTACAACCTATGACGCCAATAATGGCTCCCCCATCCTGGCTGATGCTTTAGCCTACCTGGAATGTCGCGTGCTCACGCGGCTCGATGCTGGCGATCATTGGATCATCAACTGCTCCACCAATGTTGGGCGAGTCGCTCATCCAGATGGTGTGACCGCCGTTCATCATCGTAAAGCTGGCAATCATTATTAGCCATTGCTGATTTAGAGGATGCACCGATCTAGCAGCAATACCACTCATCTGCATCTTGTAGATGAAATCATCCCGAGGATCAACAACGCCCATTATTAATTAGGTCTGACTGATGCTCGGCACGAGTTCTCTGTAGAGTCTGGGCTCATTGCATTTATTTCAGAGCGGTTCATTCGCTCAATCAGTACGCATTCACTGTTTAGCAGTAAAGACCTTAGACAGAAAGCAGAAATCATGACTCACACAACCTCCACTCCTAAAATTTCTCAACCCACACTGTTATCTACCAAAATGCGTTCCAGGGACGTACAAGTTGCCGACATTGGGCTAGATTCTCGTGTTTTGCGTTCACGTACCTGGGAACGCTTAAAGTTCGAGGTTGAGTATGGTCGGCGGCGAGGCACCACCGCTAACTCTTATATTATTCATGGCGATCGCACTGCCATTATTGATCCGCCAGGAGAATCGTTTACCCACATTTACTTGGACACATTACGCCAGCATGTGCAACTCAGTAAGGTGGATTACATCATTACCAGTCATGTCAACTCAAACCGTATTGCCACACTTAAGGCTTTGCACCTGTTGGCTCCCCAAGCAACAATCGTCTGCTCCCATTCAGCCGCCAATAGTATTCGGAGCACCAAAATTAACTGGACAGTGTTGCCCGTACGTACAGGTGAGAGCTTAGATTTAGGCCAGGGACACCAACTGCAATTTGTCACTGTGCCCACACCCCGTTGGCCAGATGGCTTATGCACCTACGACCAGGCCAGTCAGATTCTTTATAGCGACAAACTGTTTGGCGCACATTTTTGCAGCGACAATCTGTGGGATACCCACTGGCGAGAACTAGATGACGATCGACGGTACTATTTTGACTGTCTTCACGCCCCCCAGGCCCAACAGATCGCCACCGCTCTGGACAAATTTGAAGCGTTTTCTTGCAAAATTATCGCCCCTGGCCATGGTCCGTTGGTCCGCTACAGCCTCAGCCGATTTCATCAGGATTATCGCCAGTGGTGTCAGGAACAAACCCATCGTCAGCTGCGGGTGGCAGTCCTCTATGCATCGGCCTATGGCAACACGGCCACTGTAGCCAATGCCATCGTTCAAGGGCTGACAACCAATGAAATTGCAGTTGAATTAATCAATTGTGAAAAAATATCAGCCGAAGCGATGACCCAGATTGTTAGCCAGTGTGATGGCTTCATCATCGGCTCTCCCACCTTGGGAGGTCATGCTCCAGTACAAATTCAAACAGCGCTCGGCACCATCTTGGCCAATGTTCCTAAAACAAAATTAGCGGGAGTGTTTGGCTCCTATGGTTGGAGTGGCGAGGCGATTGATTTACTGCAGCACAAGCTGCGTGATGCTGGCTATCGGTTTGGCTTTCCACCAATTCGAGTTCGATTTAGTCCCGATGCACCTACCTTAAATAATTGCAGAACTGCCGCCTATCAATTTGCCCAACAGTTACGCAAACATTCACGGCAACAGGTACCTCGTCAGGCCGTCAGTGATGTCGAGGCCAACCGTACCGCCCAGGCGATGGGTCGCATTATTGGGGCACTGTGTGTGGTGACCTTTGAGCACCATGGCACTAATCGAGCAATTCTGACTACCTGGGTGTCTCAGGCTAGCTTCACACCACCGGGCATTATGATGGCGTTGCCGCTGAGGGATGATGCGATCTCAAATCTTCAGCCCCACAGCCCCTTGATTCTGAATATCCTCAAAGAAGGTCGTAGTATACGCCGTCAGTTCTCTTGCCAGGCATCCTATCCAACTCTGCAAAAAGATATCAATATAGATCATTTAGATAACGCTGGCATCGTCTTAACGGACGCATTAGCTTATCTAGAATGCACCCTAACAACCCGATCAATCGTGGGTGATCATCTGTTAATCTACGCGGCTGTAAACATCGGGACCCTGTTAGAAAATGACGGCCTCACCGCCGTACAACATCGCAAAACAGGTAGCCAATATTAAGCACGCTAGCAATTGACTGCGCCAAAACAGCCCTATTGCTGCTCTCTCAGGAGCCATCAGCAATAGGGCTTTCATTCTATGTATGATTATTCTATCTTCAACGGATATTGAAACACCTATTCAGAAAGCTGCTCCTAAAACAGCCGAGATGGCTCTAAGGGATCAGGATTTTATCAGAGCCAAAAATGGTGTCTGCAGAGGCGTTTCATAGAACACCTGTACGGCAAAAGATAGGACCTGATTGAATCCGCATTCTTAAGCGCAAAAACCCTCATAGATTCGAAAACAGGACGCACTTTGATGGGTTGCAAAGCACAGGTTAGCAATGTTTTCAACAAAATGCATCGAGTGCATTTAATTTTTATTCTGTAAAAGAAAGCCTGAAATGTCAAATTGTCATCGAAAAAGCTATTGATAAGCTGCATCTATCGAATGAACAGAATGAAGAATAATACTTAAAGTCGCCAGGAAACAGCCTTTATGGCATCATATTTGTCAGTTTTGCCGTTCCTGATTTAGAGGATGAATCAATCTGCTAGAAACACCCTAGATCATCATCTTGCAGATGAACTCATAGTTCGGAGCAGCAATATCTCTGTTTTATCCTTGACTCAATTGACCCCATAGAGAGAACCGTATACTCAGGAGATTTATTAAAGATGAACCGTACTACATCACTCTTCAGCGTGATCCTAACTGCAGCTATGGGCACTACCATGGCTGCTGCCTCCCAGGCGACAGCCATGGAAAAACAAAATTCAGTCCCTGACAACGCTTGCATTGCAACGACCCCAGCCGAACAAATAGCACTCAATGCGGCTAAAAATGAAGCCCGGCAAATGGCAGAGGCTACTAATGGCGGGTTAAATGTTTATCGGGCCGAACCTGCTATGCATGGTGCGTCTGTTCAATCGCCCTGTGAAATGTTGGAGGCAGAGACATGGCGCTTTACAATCCGTGGGGGAGAGCCAACAGCGGTTGTTCTATCCGAGGAATATACCACTTTGAGTATTGTCACAGTGGAAGAGAGCGGTCGCGATCGCAGCGTCACTCTAGAGTACAATGGCCCCATTGACGAATACAATCAATAGCTTTAACTCCAACGGTAGTGATAGTTGCCTGTTTCAGCAATCACATCACTACCGCTGAATAAAGTCATAGTACGTCTTAATCTGAACCTGCAATCTTGATAGATAGCCGTCTCTACAGCAAAAAGTTATCTACATCACATCGGTTGGTCGCAGTTAATCATCCATGGAATCCCAAACTGATCCACTAACATACCAAATTTGGCTGCCCAAAAAGTCTCTTGAATAGGCATGGTTACTGTCCCATTCTCCGCCAGGGCTTTAAATGCACGTTCTGCCTCTACCGGATCTTTAATACCGACCATGAGAGACGTTCCTTTAGCCGCTTCATACTTATCTGGCATGCAGTCAGAGCCCATGACAACAAACTCTCCCAGCCTAAACTCACCATGCATTACCTTACTAGCCCATGCTGCAGGCACCTCTGCCTCCATTGGCGAACCCTGGTAAGGCATGATGGCTTCAATCTTGCCTCCTAGACATTGTTCATAAAACTTGAATGCAGCCTCACAACATCCATCAAACGAGAGATAGGGACTTAATTGCATAGCGATCTCCTTAAGCAGGCTTAAAAACAACAAATTGCAATCGGCAAAATCTGAAGTGATTTAAAGTTGAGCGCTTAACGATCACCAATATAGTTCAATTGTACTAAAAACTCCAGATTTCTTAATCAAAGAAATTTATCTTAAGAAATGCCGCGTGGCTGTGAGCCTGTCTGCCGAGTGCTGCATCAAGGCTGGATCAGCTTAGATAGCCCTGGATCTATTTCTAGCAATGTTTTTGCCACTGGCGACTTTGGATCAATCAAGGTAAAGTCCTCAAACTCAAACCCTGGGGCAACAGAGCAGCCCACCAACACACGATCTTTGATTGGCACCGCTGCCTGCCAATAGCCCGCCGGGATCACATGACAGAAGTTCATCGACTTTACCGAGAGTTCAATCGCCTTAATACCAGAAGAACGACCATCCCATTGATAAAGATATAGTCCTTCCCCCTGATAGAGATTCCAGACCTCGTCATTGCTGACACGATGAAAGCGGCTAACCTCATGGGGTTCCAACGAAAAATAAATGTGAGTCAGCGCAGTTCTTGTCTTATCAGCCGTCGCCACTGTGTTTGCAGAGCGATAGACTTCAAGATAACGTCCACCCTCAGGATGTTCTAAGAGATCGGTATATTTCATAGGATAAACCAGGAGATCAGACACTCCCATCATGGTCCAATACGTCAGGCATGGCATCATGCACCACACGATCGGTTACAGTTCATTATCCAAGTATTGTTGAAGATAGCTTAGAATCAGTAGCTTAGTTTCAACAACAAGTTCCTGACGAAAGTCCTGATCTCCACTAAGCGAAAGCCATAACAGTTCAGTTACTGTTTTGGTAATGATCATTGCCATGCGCTCACATTTTGTCATTGCTAACGTCGGCTGACGGGCATGGAAAAACCGCGCGAGTTCATCAATGACTTGATATTCAAAGTCATCGATTTTCTCAATGGCAGACCATGTAATGGTGTCTAAAAGTTGTTCAAAAATCGCGCGTGACCCTGGATAGTCTGTGTAAAATTGGTCAAACACATCAATCATTTGATCCACATAGCTGCGTAACGGCAGAGTGACTGCGTCCGGAGTATGCAGATCAAGAAATCTCTGATATTGCGTCTGCATATAGCGAATAGCCAGGGCTTTGAGAATCGCTTCTTTATCGGGAAAAAATTGATAAAGCGACCCGACCGACACTCCCGCTCGCGCCGCGATCGCACGGGTTGTGGTTGAGTCATACCCAACCTCCACAAATAGCTGCTCTGCCCCATCCAGAATTTGCTTGACTCGCTCCTGACTGCGAGCTTGCTTAGGCTGCCGCCGCATCTGATTGAGCTTGGATGAGCTAGAGGAGTTCGGTTGAGACATCGACTTTTGCCATGGCTGCTTGACGAATGGATCGGGGAATGGGGCACATACCTATGCAAGATGAAATCATAGCTCGGCTCAGCAACGATCTTTTTTACTGGGTTGACAAAACATGAACATCGTTCGTATTTTTGAAATGTGAGCAGTGTTCATATTTTACCATTTCTCGGTAGGAACTTTCCTTATGCGAACCATTTCTCGACGTTTAATGATGTCCTTGCTGGCAGCCCTCCCTTGTCTGGGCAGAAAGCGTAACCCCGTCGTGGCACCAGATCAAACAGATCAAACCCACTACGACACCATCGTCATTGGTGCGGGGGCTGCAGGATTAGCAGCGGCCCGCACACTGCAGGACGCCAACCACTCTGTCCTCCTGCTTGAGGCTCGCGATCGCATCGGTGGCAGAGTCAACACAAACTATGATTTTGCAGCTCATCCCGTTGAAAGCGGCGCAGAATACCTCCCCGGTGAAAACATCATTACCTGGGACTGGGTTCGTCGTTATCGACTAGCCACACTCCCCGTATTTGCCAGATATCGGCACCAGTTTATGTATGTCAACCAAGAGCTACTCCCCTTTAGACGCTGGTCAACAATTCCTGGAATGGAAATCCTTGAGCTGATGGACGACTCGCCAATTGACGAGTTGATAGCCGCCTGGATCGATGCGGGCAAACCTGACATCAGTCTGGCGCAGTTTCTCTCGCTTCACAAAGTCGAGCTGTCTGCGGATGTGCGTCGCATCGTGGATCACTTTCTCAGCGGTAGCTATGCCGCGAACCTTGAGCAGCTAGGGGTATATGGGTTAGTGGAGTTGACCTATGCAGGCGATGGCGATCGTTATTTTCGGATTAGCAAGGGCTACTCCCATCTCTTGGAGCAATTTGCCGACGGGTTACACATTCGGTACGCAACGCCGGTTACACGAATTCAGTGGAGTTCCTCAGGAATACAGATTCACACAGAAACCGACACCATCTACACCGCACAACAGATCGTCATTACCCTGCCACTGGCCCTGCTGCAAGAAAATGCAGTAGAGTTTGCCCCCAAGCTGCCCGAGGATAAGCTCAACGCCATTCAGGGTCTCGGGACAGGTCATATTACAAAACTAATGCTCAAATTTGATCAGCCCTTCTGGTCTAAAGACTTAGAATCTTGCCTGACCACCCTGGATACTCAACTGTGGTGGCGGCCTGGTTGGAAACGCCACAATGAGACACCTGTCTTAACAGCATTCACCGGCGCAACCGGAGCCGACCAGCTCGGGTCGCTTGGGCGAGAAGGCGCTATTCAAGCAGGATTACAGGATTTAGAACAGATGTTTGAGATGCCATTGGCAGATCGATTAATTGATGCGCTTTTTGTTGACTGGCAGGCAGATCCCTATGCGCGGATGGCGTATTCCTATGTTCCGGTAAATGGTGTGGGTTTGCGATCGCAACTTGCTCAACCAGTTGATCAGGTGCTCTTCTTTGCTGGAGAAGCCACTCATCCCACCCGAGCAGCCACCGTTCATGGGGCCTTAGAAAGTGGTATGCGGGCAGCTCACGAAATTCTCTCCTTCAGCACCAGTCGCGCTGCTAGGGGATTGCACAAAAATCAAGTCCCAGGTTGAGGCTGTAGATGGGTGGATGAGTGATGGGGTAACGGAGAAAATTTAAGCGAGGGAGCCTTAGCGAACTTGTTAGAGGAGCATCAACACACCTGAGGAGGGATTAATTACAACTGCATAGATTTTCTGGCTTCCGCGTTTTTAAACTCGACCTAGTTTCGAGCTTTTGTCACAATATTTGGTAAAACAACCCGCCGTTTATACATAGAAGAGTAATTAAGCCATGAATCGAAAACTGATCCTCGATATTGTCATGGGATCTGTCATTCCCATTCTCATCTTGAACAATTTGAATGAGCAATTAGGAACAGGCACCACCTACGTTGTCGCTGCCCTGGTTCCTGTAGCCTGGATCTTTGTTGATTTATGTTTTATCACTAAACGATTTAATTTTATTACCAGCTATATCGGGACTTTTGCGATTATGCGTGGTCTATTAGCCTTTTGGTTTGTTGATGGTGTTCAGTTTGCCTTGAAGGATAGCATGGGTTCTATCTTTACGGTTCTAGTGTTTGGGGGCTCAATCATTATTCACAAACCAATCATATACTATTTTCTTATGCAAGGTATGAATCCAGAATCATCGCAGCAGGAACAAGCATTAAAAGCATTACTCAAAGAGCCAAGAGTCTATCGAACACTGGTCAAGGGCACTAAACTTTTGGTGATTGTCGAGGTACTGATCGGTGTCGCGAACTTCCTCTTTAATCTCCAGATTGTGGTAGCTGATTTTGGGACAGTTATGTTTAACCAACAAGTCGCCCAGGTTAATGCTATCACCCGCATCGTACTGACAATACCTGAGTTTACAGGAGTCGGAGTTGCCGCGATGTCTATTCGCCGAGCGATGTTTTACCATCTGCCTAAAGAAAATAATAAAGACCATGATGAAAGTGATTTCTGGGATCTCTTAAAACTACGTGAGTCTCAGAAGGCAGCTGAACTTATCAGCCCTCCAACTAAGGACAGTGAAGAAATACAATGACATAATGTCCCACCATCATACCTGGCAGGCAACAGTTTGCTACAGCCCTCCCACCGTCACCAGATATAGCGCAGCCTCCTGGTTGCCATCCACGTTAATCAGCTGATTTAGAGGCGTATCTAAAAAGGCTCCAACACAACAGACGCCTAACCCCAACGCCGTAGCCGCCAGATAAAGGTTCTGTCCCAGATGTCCGGCTTCCATCAAGACATAGCGATAGGCGCGTTCGTGGTACTTCCAGCGCGTTCGCTGAAATATACCTGACACAACAAAACAGACATTCGCCTCGCCTAAAAACTCCTGGTTTAATCCGGCGTTAATCAGAGGCTGTCGAAAATCACCTGACTGTAAGAGTTCCAGCTGATGGTCTTGAATGGCATGGTGGTAGATGCCAGGTTCTAACCCTTCGACGCGATGCACAATCGAGTAGATCTCTAAGGGATAGAGCGCTCCTGATGACGGTACTGCCCGAAACTCTCGTGCTTCTGCAGTAATGCCGTGGGCTAAATGCAACAGCTGGGAAAGGTGCGCCAGGGGTAAAACATGACGGGTATTGTAGGTACGACGCGATCGCCGCTGGGTGACGACGGTGATCAAATCGGTGGTCAGTGTTGATGCGATCGGAGAGGTAGTTTCAGCTGTAGTGTTTGTAGAATTGGCCGAGATGGCAGTGGGGGAGGGCAATTCTATGGTCGGCACATCGGGATAGGTTTTGTAACGGGGCGGTTGTTGTCCCCAATTGAGCAGAGTGCTCAGGGCTTCCCCATAGCCGGGTTCACTCCAGCGATGATAGCGCATTCCTAGGTCTGCCCCAGTTGGTTCGGCGGTTTCACTGGGTGTCAGCAGCCGATCAAAGCCAATGCCTGTTGCGATCGCCAGCACCACCAATAACAAATAGCGCCGTCGAAAAGGTTTACCTGGTTCGGCTAACGATTTACCTGGTTCGGCTGCCGCTGCCGGAGGAGATGTTGCCGGAGACCTTCCACGAAAACGATGCTGGGCAAAGGCTTTGACCCTGACCCAAGTTTGCATTAAATGGAGCACCGCCAGAGACATCCAAAGATATCCCACCTGACTATGAAACCCGAAGTGGTGCAGCCCCATGGTGTCAGCAATCACCCCTGTCAGGAAAACGTAAATACTACTGACCACCAGCAATGTGATGACAATGTAATCAAGATCGCGCCTTTGCATCGCCAACTCCTGCTCACTTGAGTAGTTCTGTACCCTCCTTTATCAGGGTAGCTAACTCAGCAAGGGCTCAACGCTGATTGACAATAGCGAATGATCCAGCTGGCCAGTACCTGTTGTCAATACTGCACTAGCTTGCGATCGCGCCGTGCAGGCTATGGCATCAGAGGCCCTATTTGTTATGGCTTCACAATGCAATCCACCTCGGTTTCCACCAACCATGCTTCATTGATAAAGCCCACGACCTCTACAAAAGTACAGGCTGGTCCAATATTTGCAAAAATCTCTCCATGAGCTTTAGCAGCTTCTTGCCATAAAGAGATATCTTTTAACATGATGCGAGTACGTATGACATTATCAATGGAGCCGTCTAAAGCCTCGATGGCTTCCTTGGATATTTCAAGACATCGTTTAGCCTGTAGATAAACATCATTGACATGTACTGTTTTACCTTCATGATCTAACGGTGCGGTGCCAGACACTGCAATCCACTCTCCAATTCTTCGAGCCCTTGAGAAGCCAATGATCTCCTCTAAGGGAGAACCTGAGGATACTGTATTTTCCATGTTTTCTTCTAGAGATGTAACGCCACCAATTAACTATCGCTAGAAATCTCTATTTTTGCATCTCTATGTCGGGCACTCATGTATTTGGTCACTGCATAAAAGCCCTAGAAGCAACCTCCTCCTGGCTACACGGGTCCATCAAGCCTGCATAGCCCGATTTCAGGGACATGACGCTATTCAGTTTTCTTGACTGATGCTGCCATTGATGAAACAGCACCGCCCACACCTCCGCCAACCCCGGCAGCAACGGCAGCATTGGGGGCATCTTTATCAATAACATTGAGGACCAGAATACAGACGACGACCCCACCAACAGCGCCAAGAACTGCGTTAAGTAAAATTTTCTTGGGATTCATTTTCGATTCCTCTTAAGGTCTGCTTTTGAAACACATCACGTTGCTCATCACTCGCCGCTACAAAAATTCACCCTATAACCGAGAGATTCTCAGCCTGTGAGTTCATGAGCATTATTAAGCTGAGTTAAGGATGGACATCCAAAAACAATAAACACTTCTCTAATATTGCCCTCTCACTGATTAGAGAATTTAAACCAGCCTTGTCTTCTCATCTTCTAACTCTGAAACAAAAAGATGAGGTTCTTATGAGGGTATCAAGACGAACTGACGACCACGATCATTACATCTATAGTTGTGCTTGCCGTTATGAAGCATAGGGAGATCACGGGGGTAACGTTCCACCATCCCATTGATGGTGAGGATCTGGATAAAATGTCACTCCACCCCCTTCACTACCGCCACAACGAATAGCAATTATCCATCCACCAGGCACTTTTGCCCGCCATACGCCCAGTCCTCCGAGTGGTTGGCCTTTACAGTACAACTTTTCCCAAGTAAATTCTGCCATGTGATTTCTGAGATAATAGGAAACAACTCGCTGATTGAGCAGGCTGCATAACGGCAAAAGTGAGCGGAGACAAGTACCCTGAGACAAAGCAGAAAAGATCTATACATCCGATCCACTGCGATGTTGGCCATTTGCTTTAATCCTTCATAGCACGTGACATGGCCCTGCGGAAAGTGGACGCCAAACGAAAGCGAGAAAAGCACCTTTTGTGGGATGCCCTCGTGAACAAATCCGATAACATTTTCAAATCCAAATGTCCTGTAGTATTAATGCAATATGATGTCAGGGAATAGGCTATGTTCAGTGCGATTGAAAATCGTTCTATTTTGGTCTAAAGAAATCCATGACGGCCAAAAATGCGCCACCCACAATTAATAGACAAGCCAGCCAGACTGACCAAGTCGCTTCAGCTAGTCCACAGATGATTAAAAGAAGTGTCGATAACAATGGTGCTGTATAAGACAGCGCCCCCAATACTTTGATATCGCCATGTTTAACACCGTAGTCCCAGGTGAAAAAAGCCAGGCCGACAGGACCTAATCCCAAACACAAAATTGCGATCCACTGCCAGCCCATGGGTAAGACAGTTGGTTCAAATGCAACGTGACAGAGCCAGGCCAAAATTGCTGTTGCCCCGCAAAACCCTCCCACAGCATTGGTGGGAATATGGCCAAACCGTCGGGACAGGAGGGAATAGCTCGACCAGGTCAATGCACATACAATCGCTGATCCATAGCCAGTCTTATAGCGCGGATCAAAGCTTAAGGATTGGCCTTTGGTAATCAGCAAACCTGCACCGATGAAACCTGCGATCGCACCCCCTACATGAAACCACCTTAGCCGCTCTCCGGGTAACAGCGCTGAAAAGAAGACAATCAACAACGGCCACAAATAAGCAATCAAACTCGCTTCAACAGCCGGTGCGTTTTGCAATGCCATAAAGTAGAAAAAGTGATAGCCAAACAACCCCGTGATACCCAGCGTCCAGACCGCTTTGGGCAGTTTTAGATGCACCAGTGGATTGCCCCCATCCCTTACCCAGGTGGCAATCCCAATAAAAAAGGCAACCGTAAATGACATCGCCGTCAGTTGAAACGGTGGGATAGGCCCACTGAGTTTAGTTAATAGGGCCAGCGCGGCCCACATCAAAATAGCCGTAAACCCAATCATGGTAGATCTCTGCTGACGTATGGCTGATTGCACAACAACTCTGCTTCGCTAATGTCGACGCTGTCCATCATAGAAGCGTCGTCGATAGCTAAGTTAGCCAGATTTCAGGAATAAGTTCGCCGGATTTTGGATCTTGTGCGATAAACCTTAGGAGAAATCCCTTCTCGTTGTCGCAACAGCCGCGAGAGGGAGGATGCCTGCCCAAAGCCCACCCGCTGAGCAATTTGATAAATCGGCAAATCAGTATGCTGCAACAGATCCTTCGCTTGTTTCAAGCGTAGGTCTTGAATATATGCCTTAGGAGATTTCCCCGTTTTCCCCTGAAACCATTCACTGTAATAGGAGAAGCTATATCCCTCGATCTGCGCCAATTGAGCCACGGACAGAGGGCGGTGATACTGTTGGTGGATATAACGTAGCGAAGGGGAGCTAGAGGATTGAGCTAATAAGCTGCTGCTGTAATGCACCAGGTGCAAGAGCGATGCAGCTGAAGATGCATTCTCTCCTGCATCCCCTTGCTCATCAATTTCAGCTAACAAGAGTAAGCGGAGAGCATGCCATCGCTCTTCAAAATCAGCTCGAATACCATGGGATATTTCATTTCTGGTTAGATTAGCCACCAGATGAGCAGGAATATCGAGAATTAAAAACTCATTTGCATCCTGACCATAGAAATAGTGTGAACATCCGGGGGGGACAAAAAAGACAGATGACGCATCCAGCTTAAATTGATGCACCTGGGTTTCGATAAAGAGGCTACCCGTAAGTGGCACAATTAACTGGGCAAAAGGATGATCATGGGTACAGCCCTTAGCAGCATAGGTTCGCTTTTCACCAATAATTGTCTGCAGCATGATCATCACCTGAGGAAATCCATAGGGCAATAATATCTCACTCAGGAATTAGCAGCCAAATAAAACACCAGCATGAAAGTATGGTGTAGGATACCTTTCCTTGACGTTGGCGAAGTCTGCTTATCTCTTCACTTTATGGACTCTGTCTATTTTCCGCTAGCTGTCTGAGGCTGCGGGCGATGGACTCTAACGCTTTCATGATGCGCCAGATAACAACAACGAAAAAAATCACTGAAGCTATCAACAGAACAATATATGAAAGGTATAGAAGTGAGTATATGGCCATTTTTCAATCTCCAGTGGTTTATTTATTGAATGTCAGGGCGTTGCTGATCCGAACTATGATTTTGTCTTGAACATATCACTGTACAGGGTTTCTCGTCGATCGGTTCATCCTCGAAATCAGCAACGACAATTTAAGCACGTTGTTAGTTGGGCTAGCGTCTGGGGTCTACACTCAGGCGTTTAATCATGATAACGATGAAGACAACAGCCCCCTGACTCAGGAATCTCATCGCTATAGACCATTCATCTTGCCAACGCTCAATGTCACAGCCACTGACCAAAAACCTGGGATTATCCAACCAGGCAGGATGCTTTCTCTACAATGCTGAGAGCAACCGCTTCAGCGACTTTAATGCCATCAACACCTGCTGAGAGAATCCCGCCCGCATAGCCAGCACCCTCACCAGCGGGGTAGAGTCCTTGCGTATTCAGACTTTGAAAATCTTCTCCTCGTTTTATGCGAATCGGTGATGATGTCCGTGTTTCGACGCCTGTAAGAACAGCATCATGCATGACAAACCCTTGGATCTTTTGATCAAAAATGGGAAGGGCTTCACGTATTGCCGCAATGGCATAGTCTGGCAGACTAGAACTGAGATCGCAGAGATGCACCCCCGGTCGATACGTAGGTTTGACACTGCCTAACTGTGTAGAGGGGTTACCCGCTAGAAAATCACCGACTAGCTGTCCTGGGGCTTCGTAGGTGCTGCCGCCCAACTCAAAGGCACGAGATTCTAACTCTCGTTGTAAGGCGATACCCGCCAGGGGACTCCCAGGATAATCTTCTTCAGGCGAAATGCCGACAACTATACCGCTGTTGGCATTTTTACCGCTGCGTTCGTACTGGCTCATACCATTGGTCACCACTCGCCCCGTTTCTGATGTGGCTGCAACCACCTGCCCCCCTGGACACATGCAAAAGCTATAGACTGAGCGACCATTGCTGCAGTGATGGACCAACTTATAATCAGCTGCACCCAAAATAGGATGTCCGGCCTGCTCGCCAAAGCGCGCTTGATCAATCAGGGGTTGGGGATGCTCTATACGAAACCCAATGGAAAATGGCTTCGGTTCGATATACACGCCGCGCCGATGCAGCATTTCAAAGGTATCGCGAGCACTATGCCCCACAGCTAGCACCACATGGTCGGTGCGAATATGGTCACCATTGGCGAGAATTACTCCCCGCACTTGCCCGGCTTCAATCTCAATATCGTCAACGCGGGCTTCAAATCGCACGTCTCCGCCTAGCGAGAGAATGGTATTGCGCAGATTCTCAACAATTTTGACGAGGCGATAGGTGCCGATATGGGGCTTGTTGATGTAGAGAATTTCTGGCACTGCTCCGGCATTGACCAATTCTTGCAGAACCTTACGGCCATGGTGATTGGTGTCTTTAATCCGGCTGTAGAGCTTGCCGTCGGAAAATGTACCGGCTCCACCTTCACCAAATTGGACATTGGACTCGGGTTTAAACTTACGCTTACTCCAAAAGCCAAAGGTATCTACAGAACGCTCATGCACCGCCTTGCCGCGCTCCAGAATAATAGGCTTAAATCCCATTTGAGCCAGCAACAACCCGGCAAACATGCCGCAGGGGCCATTGCCGATAACAACAGGTCGGTGTTCTAACACCTTAGGGGCGGCAGCGACGTAGTGATAGCTGGTATCCGGTGTCGGTCTGATATGGGGGTCTTTCTTAAAACGGCTCAGCAGCTGCTTTTGCTTGGGTGTTTCGATATCAACGATATACACCAGCTGAATTTCGCCCCGCTTACGGGCGTCGTAGCTGCGCTTAAAGACGCTGTAGCTGATTTGATCAGCAGTCTTCAGACGCAATTTTTTTAGGATAGCGGCCTGCAGATCTTCGTCTGTATGGTCGAGGGGCAGCTTGATCTCGGAAAGGCGCAGCATGGAAAAACGGAGCGTGGGTCACTGCTTATTTTGCCACGGTTGTCTGGGGATGGCGTTATGTAGCGATCGCAACCCATGACCAGGATCACAAAAGAGGCTTGGGAATTACGATTGGCGGTTTGTATCAAATTTAACCAAATCGTTCACACACTTATAAGGAGCCAAGACTAATGGCTTACTACAGACACCAGCTGCCCCAACCAACTGACAAGATTTTTATTACCGATGGCGGTCTTGAAACCGTATTGTTATTCCAACAGGGTTGGGATTTGCCAGACTTTGCCGCCTTTACCCTACTGGACCGGCCCTTGGGGACTGAAGCCCTAGAAAGCTATTTCAGCACCTATGGCAAACTGGCCCGATCCTATGGCATGGGATTGGTGTTAGAAAGCCCTACCTGGCGGGCAAATGCTGACTGGGGCAAGCGTCAGGGCTATGGTGCGGCGGAGCTAGCAGATATAAATCGGCGTGCGATCGCACTGCTCGAAACTATCCGTACAGATTACAGCTCCACCCATAGCCCTATCGTTCTTAGCGGCTGCATTGGTCCCCGTGGCGATGGCTACAGCCCTGACATGATGATGAGCGCTGCAGAGGCTGAGCAATACCATCAGGACCAGATTGATAGCTTTCGCGATACCACCGCCGACCTAGTCTCAGCCATGACCATCACCTATCCTGAGGAAGCAATTGGTATCGTTCGTGCAGCCCAAAATGCCCAGATGCCAGTGGTCATATCATTTACCGTCGAAACCGACGGTCGCTTACCCAACGGCCTATCCCTCAAAGAGGCGATCCACAGGGTCGATGCCGCCACCAATAGCGCCTCAGCCTACTATATGATTAACTGCGCTCACCCCATACACTTTGATCGGTCAATTATCAATCAAGGCAACTGGGTAGAAAGGATTCGTGGGCTTCGAGCCAATGCTTCGATGATGAGCCATGCTGAGTTAGACGAGTCTGAAACTTTAGATGAAGGCAATCCTCGGGACTTAGGCGAACGCTTCTACCGCCTTAAACAGCAGCTGCCTCACCTGACCATTCTCGGTGGCTGCTGTGGTACCAATCACCGCCATATTGAGGCTATCTGCAAAGCCTGCAGCTTTGTCTCAGTTAGATAGGGCTGGCGCACGGGGTAAACGTGGTAGACCATGAGGAAGTATCCATGTTTACCCGTCCCGCGCTGTGTTCACGAAGACATTCAAATCCTTATCTCAAGACCAAGATCGCTGGCTAGACATTTGCTGTCTGTTTGGTCTCGGGATTGGGATTTTGCTGCGGCTGAGCCAATATCTCAGTAATCGTTCCCTCTGGTTTGATGAAGTGGCCCTCGGCCTCAATCTGTTGGATCGTGGTTACTTCGAATTGCTGGATGCCCTGGATTATAACCAGGCTGCACCGCCGCTGTTTCTTTGGATTGAGAAACTGGCCCTTGAAACCTGGGGAAGCCATGAATATGCGCTGCGGTTATTTCCCTTGTTAGGGGGGCTGTTGTCGCTAGGGTTGTTCTATCAGGTAACTCGACAGTTTGCCTCGGGATGGAGCCGACCCATTGCTATTTTGCTGTTCTCAGTGCAAGGTTATATTGCTTATTTTGCCAGCGAAACTAAACCCTATAGCTGGGATGTTGCGATCTCATTGTTACTCTTCACAGCATTAACCTCAATCAATACACTCAAACCGAGCCATAAACAGCTGTTCATTGCAGGTATTCTCAGCATATTCAGCATTTGGCTATCCTTTCCTAGTATTTTTATCTTAGCTAGCGTCGAGGCCGTTAACCTACTCAAGCTACAGCCCTGGAAAACATCCTGGCAATCTCTACAGACCTTTTTAAGACGACGTATCCCACTTTACAGCGCCTGGCTCATCAGCTTTGGCGGTCTATACTTTGGCATCATTCGCAAAACACTATCAGACACCGGCTTAGCTGACAGCTGGGCCGGTCGTTACCCTGACAACTTCTGGGATATAGGCTGGTTATTAGACTCTTTCGGTCGCTTCTTTTACCGCCCTTTAGGCTTTCCTGGCCCCGCCGATGGTGTTGCCATAGTCGCCTTTATCACCGGCTGTATTTTGTTGTACCGCACAGCTAAGCTCCGGCTGCTCTATCTCAGCAGTCCATTGATTATTTCTCTATTGGCAGCTTTTCTCCACAAATACCCATTTCGAGAACGACTCATATTATTTTTGACTCCCTTTGCACTTATTTTGTTAGCAGAAGGAATTGTTTTTTGGTTAGAGCGCTGGCGAAAACAGCCCAGAATGCTGAGCTTGATCAGTATTCTCATGGCCACAACTCTAATATTGATGCCATTATGGCGAGGTCTGCACGGTACGATAGTTCCTACAAGTTCACATTTCGATCACGTGAGACCAACGATTGAATATATCGATACTCACTGGCAATCAGGGGATAAGCTCTACGTTTTGCCGGGGGCACAGCTGCAGTTTGAATTTTACAACCGCCGCATTGAGCTTCCTAAGTCCGAGATTATCCTCAGCCAGCTGCAAAATATTGGCATTTGGAAAGTGTCCGATGATGACTTAGAAAAGCATTATCAGGAATTAGACAGACTGAAAACAACAGAACTACAGAACCAGGATAGAGTCTGGGTTCTATTAGCCAGAAAACAGCCTCAATCTGAGGAGGCCATCGTAGAACAGCTCAACCGTCTAGGCACAATGAAGGAGCGGAAACAATATCCAGGTGCTATGGTAGGACTGTACGATTTCTCATCGTAGAGATAAAAACAGTTAAGCCATGGTCAAGCCAGTCACAACGCTATGCCTCACCACGGTAAATTCTCCCATCGGTGATATTTTGTTAGTCACAGACAACAACGCGCTTGTTTCGCTTGACTATCAAGGTTATGAGCACAGAATGATGCGACTGCTAACAAAACGCTATGGTGCTTTTGAGCTCATTGAAAACTGCCGTGATGGACAAAACTGTTCTCCTCTGGAAGCCACACTACGCGGCCATATCCATGCATATCTAGAGGGTGATCTCACCGCCATCGACCACATTCCTGTCAACCCCGGCGGCACTAAATTTCAGTCTACGGTCTGGCATGCCCTACGCACCATTCCTGTTGGTACGGCGATTTCTTATGGTGAACTCGCCCGTCAGCTGGGCAACCCCGCCGCAGTTAGAGCAGTTGGTACCACCAATGGCCTCAATCCTATCTCAATTGTGTTGCCCTGCCACCGAGTGATCGGCGCTAATGGTAGCCTCACTGGCTACGCAGGCGGTCTAGAACGCAAACACTGGTTGCTACACCATGAGGGTGTTGACCTGGCAACATTCAAACAAAAATCAAGCCCAGGTCAACAACTTTCTCTACTGGATAACTGAGGAGCTGACAGCTCAACAAAATATCAGCGTGAATTATGTCGCGAGACGCCTCAAGGCACTCTGGCAGCACCGACCCCTGTCTCGCCAGTCGCCACGACAACCGTATCAAACAGACTAATATCCGTATCGCCAGGAAATGACACATTAAACGAGCCTTCAACGGCAGGTAATGGCCCTAAATCAACGGTCTGTTTAGATAGGTCACCGTTGATGGTCAAATAACCATTAAGCTCACCCTCAGCGTCCGTCGTAAAATTTTGAAAGGCCAGATCACCCCCCACACCAGCGATGATAGCAACGCCTACATTACCGCTGGTTGTATGGTCATTCGTGCCTGAAAAAGCGCCCATAACACTCCTTGTTAGTGATTAGAATATGGCTGATTGTAGAAATCTACTGGAAATTCAATCGATTTCCAACAGATCGGGCCCCATGGCCAGGTTACCAAGATTGGCACTGGATTTAATCAGAGCTGAGCATATAACCCCCAAATCGCCATGGGGCGCAGGTAGTGGCAGGCCCGAAACGTCCCCATGGCAGTAATCGCCTCAGGGGTACGAAATTGTAAACCATGGTCGTAAATTTGCCGTACCACTGCTGCCGTAATTGCCATGGCTTTATCCCGTTTTCCCATCTGGGCCAAAAATGCCGCCAGGCCAAAGTTAATGCCAGTCCAGACCTCTAACTGATGGGTATCATCTGGATTCTCTGGTGAACCATCAGGTTTGACGCCATTAGCGGCACCAATGGCCATACCCAACTGAGCCGCGCTAAACAATCCGGTTTGGGCTCCTTCAAACTTTTGATTCTGGGGCTTAGCATAGTTGGCCGCATATTCGTTGAACTTGACGAAGCAGGCGTCATAGATCGTATCGAGGGCAATATGGATATACTCTTCATCCACAATGTCTGGCAAATCCAGCAGACGCGCACAAAACTGACCACAGAGCTGATCGGCCATCACCACATCAGAGTGACTCTCGGAATCTAGACGATAAAAACTGCCGGTCCATAATTTGTTTTGATAGACAATTTTGCCCTGCTTAATCCAACGCTGATACTGGGATTTGACAATGGCAAAGCTACCGGAGATTTTCTGATGCTGTTGTAAAAGGTCGCCCATTTTGATTGCCGCTGCTAATGCCGCCAGCCAGAGCCCGCCACAGTAGGCACTGACTCCCTTGAGCTGCCAGTCATCAAAGGTTTGATCAGGAGCCCCACCATTTTCAGGCACCCCATCGCCGTCGAGATCAAACAGTTTAAGGTACTGCAATGTTTGAGTCACCGCTGGCCAGCACTCAGCCAGAAACTCAATGTCATCCCCCCCTGTGAGCAGAAAAGCACGATATACCTGCAGCACAAAGTCGCTGGGCAGATCCTTCCACTGATTGCAGTCTTGGTAGCTGGTGTAGTTTGTCGCCTGCCAAGGATGCTCGTTGGGGGCTCCTAAGTCATGGGGGGTAGCGCCTTTCAGCTTTCTAGGAGCGAGATGCTCTGTGTCACCGACGGTGTAGTAGTAACCAATGATGCGCTTTGTCGGGTCTTCTGTGGGAATCGCTCGGGCAAACGCTCGGATAATCGCTTTCTCTAGCTCAGGCCACAGCATCAGCGTTGAAAAGCCCCCGTATAGCCTGACATCCAGGCTTTCATACCAACGGTAGTCCATGCATTCTAAGACGCCAAACTGACCGACCGGGTCGCGATCGCTCGCGGCAGACCATAGGGTACCACCACTGGCCATATCGTAGAGTTCATTAAACAGGGCGAGCTTGAACCAGTCGGGTAGATCAGTGCGTTCTAAAATCGGCTGCTGCCAGTCGATGATTTTTTGCCGCCAGGTTTGATAGTTGGCTAAGGCGTCCTGGGCCAGCTGCCAGGCATTACGACCCGAGCGATCATAGAAGTCTGTGTATCGCCGATAGGCGTGCTTACCAGGGGCAAACTCAGTAACGGGTAAATCCCAGCTGAGGACAAAGGGGAGTGTTTGGGTTTCACCAGGGGCAAGGGTGAATTTTAGTGCGATCGCACATCCCACCTGCCCATCCGCTGCGGCAGACGTTGTATCTGCAACATTCTTGAGAACACCACTAGCCGCAAAGCTTTCCCACAGATCCGTCCCATCCCCATTCGGATTCCAGCAGGTGTGATAAGTTACCCCTGGTGTCCCTGGCACAGCGATACAAAACTGACCATCACCCTCGTTGGGATGACCACTCCAGGCTCCATCCATAACAATGCCAGTCGCGGTTTCAGCCTGAACTAGCTGATTAAAATTGCCAGCGCTCTGCCTCAGTCGCGGCCCATAGTCATAAAACGGACTACCATCCTCCCGCTGCTGAATTTCCGACGAGGCCTCAGCATTGGTAAACCAACCCACCATATTCTGCCAGCTCAGCAAAATGCTCAACGTCATCGGTTGGTCCGTTGGATTATGAGCCGTCCAAACAAACACGGCAACCGGATAGCTGCTTTCTTGATAGTTATCAGGCCAAATGGGCGAAAACTGCTCGCAGGTTAGTTCTGCCTGAAAAACATCCTGGTATGCATACCAGCTGCGGGGATATAAAGCTTTGTAGGTGCCCCCCTGGGCTGCTTGCGAGTGGCGGCTGCCCTCAGCTCGGGCAGGATACCACTGCCAACTACTTAAGCCATCGCCCGCTGTAGCCATGGCATAGGTCTGTGATGCGGTGTCAGTTTCCTCATAAACCGCAAACTGACAAGCCGGAAAATGGTCAAAGATATGCTCGCCACCATCCAAATGCCACAGATTAAAAGTGCCATTGGGAGCCCGACCAATACAGCCTGCCCCCAGACCGCCCAACGGCATACCGTGCTCAGGACCATCATCTAAGTTACTGGCATAGCGAACAATGTAAGGCGTTTCCCATTTCGCGCCGATGGGCCAAGTCCAAGCAACGGAAGGAATTGTAGGGGCGGGCATAGATTACCGTCAAAAACAGCAATCAGCATTCTATAAGGGCGCTGGGCTATGAACAATATAAAAATTAGGTAGGCTTATGGTCACCTCCCTACTTAAACTACGTTAACTTTGTCTCTAAGGTTCAGGTTAACGATTCGGCCAGCGATCTAGGAGAAAGGAGACCGCCCGCCATGCAAAAGGCAAAAAATGTCATCCGTCCCATTAGGCATCTGGGTAATTGGTGCCTGCAAGTTTGGGACGGGGTCAGCGGGAAAGACCATCGGCGCGTCAAGCAACTCAGACATGAGCTGGCTCTCGCCCAAGAAAACACAGCCAATTTGACTCGGCAACTAGCGCAAGCGCAAGCCCAATGTAGGGATCTACAGGGTGTAGTAAACGCCCAGAAGACAACATTAAATGATCGACAAAGAGAATTGGCAGATTGTCAGCAAACACTGGAAGACTCTCTTCAGGAATACAGTGAGCTTTGGCAAGAGTTAGATGAGTGGGTTAGTGAAAGTGATAGCAAAATTAAGTCCCTCAAGGAGGAACTTAGAAATCGCACCTCTGCTTTAGTTAACTGTGAGGCTAATTTCAGTGCCGTTCAACAGTTTAATCTAGAGACTATTGAAGCGATCTCAACAGCCCAAAAGCCTGAGGAGGTGACGCTATCAACAACTTTAGAAAACTGGAAAATTGCATTTGTAGGGGGCCATGCCGCCACCAGACGGGTGGTGATCCAAACCTTGCACGAAGACCATGGCTTAGTCTATGCCCCGGTTGAAATCCCCCCCAGCCGAGAGGTAAGTAGCTCTCAAAAGCAGCTAAAGCAAAAACTTGCTGAGTGTGATCTCATCATTCTTATCGTTCGCTATTGCAACCATTCGCTCACCAAATCCCTCATGCAGCTCAAAGACAAAGGTGCCCTGAAAGGTGAAATTTTGACCCCCAATAGCCGAGGTGTCAGCGGTGTTGTGCGCGATATTCTTACCTTTGTCGCCGAGCACTCAGCCATCGAGGTAGAGCAGATCGGATAGATGATGTTTCGCCCATCAACTAAGCCAGCCTCTAACGAGTACAGTGCCATCCTTAAGCCACTCTAAAGCCAGCCGTTTGCCATACCCAAGATTAGCCCCAGACGAAATAGTTGCCAGCCGATAAAGGCAATTAGCAGTAGGAAAATAATCCGATTGAGTGCGTCTTTAGAGGTATTCATGGCAGGGCAATGGGAGTCTTCTTCAATATAGTGTTTCTTTTTGAAACGGGTTGAGCGGCAATCGTTGAATTTAGTTGAAAGAATCCTCAGCAGCCCACTAGCAACCTTAGGATAGGGACGTAATGCGTCTTTACTTACCTCTATGGCTGATTCGATCCCTATTTTGGCTGATTTAGAACTGCACCCATATTTGGTGGATGGCGAACTGCCATCGGGATTAGCGGGCAAGGTGGGTATCTATGCCATTTTTGACGAAGGCTACGCTCTGCAGTACGTGGGGTATTCACGGGATATCAGTGTGGGGCTGACGCAGCATCTGGTGCGCTGTCCTCAGCAGTGTCACTGGTTTAAGATGCATACGGTGACTCGCCCCAGCCGGACGCTGCTAGAGGAGATTCGTACGGCCTGGCTCGCAGAATATGGCTCAGTACCGCCTGGTAACGCCGATCAGCAATCTGTGTGGGAAAAACCTATTGATGCGAAAGCCTTTATGACTGAGGCAGAAAGGGATGCGATCGCAAACGCTGAACCGTCCCAAACCAATAAACTACTCAAACAGCTGGCCCGTCGGGTCGAAACCGACATCAAAGCCCAGGTCGCAGACCGAGGTGCTCAAATACCAATTAAATTTAATCCCAAGCTCAAAGAACAAGGTCTACTCGCCTTGAAATAAAGCCCCAATACCCCATCCGAATTGGATAAAACCTAGCTTAAATTGGACCATCCTATAGCGGTTGTCCTGGTGTCTGCCCTGAAAGATCGTGTGGGAGCAATTAGCAGTTCCTAAGGGCTTCAGGCAGGGGTATCATTCATAGCCCACAAAACCCAGTCATCTTGCTGGTCTATGATCGTGCCAGGGACATCAGGATGCCAGGCTTGGCGAGTGAGAATGTGGGTTGCCCCAAACTCAGCTGCGATCGCACCCAATTCGGCCCCAGTACGCTGACTAAAAAGATCTTCTAAAACAGCCTCTACAGAGGCAGGTAATTCACCCAGGATGGCAGTCATGCGCTGCTGCCAGGTCACCATCCCCGCATCCGTAAAGGGAAATGCCTTAAAGCTCACCACCACCGAACGTTGGCTATAAAAACGAAACATCCGATCGTCAGGGGGCACTAGCACTAAGGCATCGGCGGGAGCAGTATCGCGAAAGTTTGCCCCCAGTTTTTTAACAGGGTGATCATACAGTGGAGCAAATTTGATCGCTCGATGAACAGGCCCCAAACTGCGATGAACTATCACACCACCCAGATTCAAGCCAACAAACAAAACGCATACAGCAGTGATTACATAAGCCGCTGGGCGCAACCGCTTCACCTGGGCAGGCAACTCCTCTAACAAAAATGGATATGCAAAGCTTAAAAACAGGGCCAAATGGAAAGAATAGGTCACTGTTAGCACAATTAAAAAGAGCGCATAATTCAGCCATGGCAAGCGGTTAACCCATTGATTCACATGTGTCCAAAACGTATTACCACCCGGCTTAATCAGGCTTAAGATGACCACCACCAGAGTCGTCAGTCCACCATAGTTATCGACAACAGGTGCAGCAATTAATAGTAAGGCCAGCGCCTGATTCCCTCGGCGATAGTGTTCGCTGGCATAAACAGCAATCGCCGTCAGCGCCATTAGCAAAATAAAGGGCGTTGTCCGCGCAAACTGTAGTTTGGCCACCGTCGCGATGGGATACACCTCCACAAACCAGTAGCCAATGGCCACTAGCCCACAGCCCATCAGCATGGCAGAGCCAATTGTAATTTTATGATGGGGCTTGAGTTGTCGAGAACCATATAAACAGGCCAAACCTGCCACCAAAAAGTGCACAAACCGCCACCAGCCCTTGACGGAAAATATGGACATGATGATGTGGTGGGGATGTCGCACATAGCCATAGAGCCAAATAAATTCTGAATTGCTGAGCAAATCGCTACTCGTATTACCACTCAGCACCATGGGGCTATAAACCATGCCTGCCAAAATAAGCAGGGCTCCCCACGCCCCTAAAAGCTGTTTTGGCCGTTTGTTACTAAGGCAATAAAAAATCAGAGCCGGAGTAAATAAAACCCCTGGCAACAAACCAATGAGAAACTGCAACAGGCAGCTGACACCAAAGAAGACATAGCCCCGTATCCACTGCTGTTGCAAACAAAAGTAAATCCCCCAAACTGCGATCGCAATAGCATACACACTCGGGTTCGGAGAGCGCCGAAACACATCCGTAAAGCCTATAGTGCCATCGACAACAGCTAAGCCCAGAAACGCTAAAGCAGCCCCAGCCAGTTTGGACTGGCCTAGGGAGCGGCCAATGGCATACAGCCCCAAGCTAAAGCCTGCAAATGAGATCGCAAAGTAAATGAAGCAGACCATCGGCACACTCAAGCCTAGCTTCACCGGTAGCGCTAAAGCATAGTAATAGTAGGACCTCGGTGTGAACTGGAGCATCTCCTGTACATAGAAGTCCTGATTGTAGAGAGTGGGGTCTACCAGAGCCATCACCGCAGGCATCTGATTAAAAACATTCTCTTTTGAGAAGTTGTAACCATAGGCCACTAAGCCACTCAGTGCCATCGCCATCTGCGTTAGCAAAGGAGGCATAGTCATTGTTTTTGCGTTGGCCATCATCCAGTAGATTTCGTGGGGGCTAGGGATCAGGTTAAAACGCAACGGTATCCCTGATCAAAAAAGGGAGCAGACCTATGAGCCGCTCCCTTTGCAAACCTGTTCAGGTTAAAACACAAAATCACGTCCTAAAAAGTGATTCCGAAAACGTTTTCCAAAATGCGCTGCATGATTTGCATGCCAGTCACCGCTTGCCAGCCAAACAACCCAACAATCACAACGTTAAGGCTAATGTGGGTCAAACGAGCGGTTTCGTTACCGCGCTGCATCAGAGGCACTAAGGATGCAGCGATCGCAATCAAACCCGTCATACTCAAACCTGCCAACAGGTGAGGGCCGACAAACAGTTTGCCATTGTTGATATACGTGACCGCCATACCACCGATGGTTCCCAGCACCATCAGCGCCAAAATAATCGAACCCATCTGGTGGTGCTTAATGGCAAACTTGCCTTTGATTAGCTCCTTCTTTTCTTCGCCAGTGGCATAGCGTACCTTACGGCTTTGAATCCCCAGATACATAGCGTAGATAGCGAAACCAAATAAGGCCCACATCAGGATGGGATGGAAAAAATTGAGATAAGGCTTAATCGATTCAATGGTGTCAGGGCTCATGGTGGGTGATTTCTTAACGCGTCATAAAACTTAGTATATGGCGCTCACCCCCATTCCGCTGTCGTATTTGAGCGACTTTCGCCGGAAAATAATGCCTGCACGACGTCTAAACCAGCGGCTTGGCTCAGGTTATTTCAGACCAGATTTGTCAAAATGATTCCATTAGAACGTCTCGGCATTACTCAGTCATCCAACCGCTTCGTTATTCCGATTCACCATGAAGGTAAGTAAACGTTTTGCACTGTTCTTAGCAGTGGGGCTCAGCCTGACGCTGCTTTTTAGTCCCGTGCTGTCAAGTCGGGCAGTCGCACGTCCAGGGCATATCATTCTCCAAAATAGAAATGCCGACACTCCAGGGCAAACGGTAGACCCCACCGACGAGGATGCGGCTGAGGAAACCAGTGATGTCGACAGCACCGGATCGGAAGACCCTGTGGAGGATGACGCCGCCCCTGAGTATGATCCAGCAGCTGCCGCCGTCGAACAGGAAACCTGGTTTCAGCGGGAGATGATCATCGAGGCCGATCAGCTGTATCTAGCCGGTGATATTGCAGCGGCGGAAGACCTTTACCGTGAAGCCAAAACCTTTGGCTGGCGTGATGATGAGGATTTAGAAGATATTCCAGCTGAGCCTTTTAGCGATCCCGCCCAGCTCTCCCCCGGTGGCAGTGTCTACTGGCGTGAGGCTAACCGTGGCATTGAGGCCGGTAGAGAATCCCAAACGTTAATTTCCCTGGGGCTGCTGACGGAGGAAGTGCCGGCATTTATTCCCGGTCATCTGCGCTACGCCGAGCAGCTACAAGCCTATGAGCGTCCAGAGGATGCCGAAATAGCCCTGGACAAGGCTCTGACCCTTTATCCCTATGAGCCCAATTTGCTCAGTGCTCAGATTGATCTGATGATGAGCCAGGAAGAGTGGATCGAAGCGTCCATCGCCTCACGACAGTTTGCGCTGCTTAATCCTGACCATCCTGAAGCCGAGTATTATGGTGGGCTGGCGGACGAAAATCTGAAGCGGTTTAAGTCGGCGACTAATGCCAGAATTCGTGAGAATGCGATCGCAAATATTTTCACAGGAGCCGCTGGCTTTATCCTGACAGGGGGCTTGTATGGTCCGTTTACCGCCCTCAACTCTGGTCTGATCCTACTCCAGGGCGAAAAATCTCTCGGTGCCTCCGTCGCCGCCTCAGCCCGTGAACAGCTCCCCCTCTCTGAAGACGAAGAGCTGTTGTCTTATGTGCGTGGTATTGGCAATAAGCTCGCCGCCGTAGCTGGTCGAGACGACTTTGAATACACCTTTGATGTCATCCTTGACCGCGAACTTAACGCCTTTGCTTTACCCGGCGGCAAAATTTTCATCAATGCTGGAGCCATCCTCGACACCGACTCCGAAGCTGAAATTGCAGGGCTGCTAGGTCACGAAATCTCCCACGCTGTCCTATCCCACGGGTTTCAGATGGTGACACGAGGGAACCTCACCGCCAGTTTGACCCAATACTTACCCTTACCAGGTCTGGTGACCAACGCCATTGTGTCTGGCTATTCCCGCCAGATGGAACGACAAGCCGATATCGTCGGCACCCAAATCCTGGCCTCCAGCGGTTATGCCGCCGACGGCATGCACGGGCTCATGCTGGCCCTAGAAGAACGCTACGGAGATCGGCAGGTGGTACCTTGGCTGTCATCTCACCCCGCCCCCCAAGAACGGGTCGATTATCTGCAAACCATTGTCGAAAACGGTGGCTACAATCGGTATGCCTATGAAGGCGTGCTCGGCCACGAACCAATGCAAATGCGGGCAGAGACAGAACTTGCTGCTTACGAAGCCGAAAATGGCGAAACTATTGAAGATGAGACGGTGGCTGACGACGAAGAAATTGAAAAAGCCGTTGAAGATGTGCAGCAGGAACAGGAAGACGCCATCGAGGCTGAAACAGAATCTAATACTGAAGATGAGGTAGCGGAATAGGTTTTATGGCCTAACTGGCACTCAGCCCAAATCAGTCCCATTTCAACGCTCCCCGTCCATGGGATACACTGTCTCCCATGGAAGCTCAGGAACTACGGCTAGCCAAATATTTCACTGCAGGCATCTCTTTTTTGTTGATTGCTCTGTGGGGTAGTCTTTGGCCATTCACTTGGTGGGATATGTATTCCACAGGGTCTCCCGAAAAGCCACCCACCGAGGTCAGTCGGATTGAACTGCATATTGTAGATAGTACTGGAGAGCAGCACGTTTTACGCCCCATGGACCTCTACACATTAGATGACGACACATCTAACCAAGTCCCTGGGCACAGGCTGATGCACAATGCATTAGCAGATGATGCTGAGCAGCAAGCCATCTATCGTCCTTATCTGATTCAGCAAATAGAATTTGTACTCGATACCCAAATTGAGCAGGTTGAAGCCTGGCACTACTCCTGGCAAGTTGACTTTGCACAACAGCCACCGATTGATATCAATCAACCAGCGCAGACTGTCTTAATTGAGCGCTTTATGGCCCATCCCCCAGACTAATTGTCCCCCCGATTCAAACCCCTATGAATTTTCTTCAGCGTCTTGAGCATCGATATGTTCATTGGCTCACACGCCCTGCCCAAAACGCTGCTGGACGCATGGGTCTCTATCGCATCATCTATAGCTTTTTCTATCTATGGTTTCTTAGTCCTCTGCAGTTTTCTGAACTCAGTCTGGTACCGATCAGCCACTGGGACCCCACCGTCTTATTCAGCGGGCTACCACCCTTGCCAAGCATCGGCTATCCGGTCATGGAAGTATTGCTGGTGATGGCTTTGGTCTTACTGTTACTGGGCTACAAAACCCGTCTGGCCACCCTTGCCGTCTTAGTGATGGGGTTTGGGTTAGCCGCTTTTCGAACTGGGTTTCTCATCCAAGAGCGCACCATCGTCCTGACGGTGTTTTATGTGCCTCTGTTTATGCTGTTTTCTAAATGGGGTGAAACCTACTCCATTGACGCTTTATTAAGGCAAAAGCGAGGCGAGCCTGTCACCTCACCGCACACCTCGTCCTGGCGTTATATTTGGCCAGCCCGTGGGCTCCTGGTAATTTTATCGCTTCTGTTTCTGTCCGCCGCAGTCGTGAAATTTATAGAAGGTGCCTGGCTGGTGCAACCTCGACTCGTGGGTGATTTTATCCTGGCCAAGGGAGTCAAAAGTCATCTCACCAACGGATTCCCCATTCATCCTCTGGGACCTCAAATCGGTCGTACTAATGCCTTGGCGATTCCGTCTCAGTATGTAGTGTTGCTATTTGAAACTTGCTTTGTCTTAGTGCTCTTTAATCGGTTTGCCCAAGCTCTCATATTGCGATTGGCTCCCATTTTTCATAGTTTCAACACGCTGCTTCTGGGTATTCCATTCACATCAGTGCTGAGCATGTATGCAGCTTTTCCAGACTGGCAAGTGCTGTATGACAGATTTTATCCCAAAGCGTTAAGAATCAAAGGTTTAGATCAACTGCCCTCATCCCTTTTAGCCACGGGATCTGTTGGATTGGCAGTGATCATCGGTCTGCTTTGGAATACCACCCCCATTCCCCGTAGTGTGTTTGGCCTGTTTAATTTGCTGAGCTATAAAACCCTTTGGTTTGCCTTACTACCATTTGTATTGCTATGGATTTTTGCCCCCCTTTGGCAACGCCTTCGAGGTCGTAAACCCCTAGTCAGGTATGAACAGCTATAGCTCAACAGGTTTGCCCAGGCAACTTTACCCATTGCCCAGGTAAAGTTGCTTTTGTGATTATTGCGAAATGTAACCTATTCGTTACCTGCAGGCTGCTCGAAGTCGGTGACCTTGGTACACTAGAATCCACGTACGATGCCAGTTTTCTATCGATTTACTGGCCCGCCATCTTAATGCGGTTTCATAGCGCTTTAACCATAAATATCTTGATAGAGGACTCATGGTAGATTCCCTAAGGAAACCTCAGGAAAATACTCAATTTGATGAGCTACGGCCTGGGGTTAAGGCACCTTCGAAAGACACGATCCTCACCCCCCGCTTTTATACCACTGACTTTGACGAAATGGCCGCGATGGACCTATCCGTCAATGAAGATGAGGTACGCGCCATCATAGAAGAGTTTCGTGCGGACTATAACCGCCACCACTTCGTGCGGACCGATGTGTTTGATCAGTCTTGGGAGCACATTGATGGTGAAACCCGAGCGCTGTTCATTGAATTTCTAGAGCGTTCCTGTACGGCTGAATTCTCTGGATTCCTGCTTTACAAGGAGTTAGGCCGTCGTCTCAAGGACACAAATCCCCTTCTAGCTGAAGGCTTTAACCTGATGTCCCGTGATGAAGCTCGCCATGCAGGCTTCCTCAACAAGGCGATGTCGGACTTCAATCTACAGCTAGACCTCGGCTTTTTGACTAAGAGCAAGAGCTACACTTTCTTCAAGCCTAAGTTCATCTTCTACGCCACATACCTGTCTGAAAAGATTGGCTACTGGCGCTACATCACTATTTTCCGTCACTTAGATTCTCATCCTGAGAATCGGATTTATCCTATCTTCCAGTTCTTTGAAAACTGGTGTCAGGATGAAAACCGTCATGGTGACTTCTTCTCGGCCATTATGAAGGCCCAGCCCCAGATCCTCAATGACTGGAAGGCTAAGCTATGGTGTCGCTTCTTCCTGCTGTCGGTATTTGCCACCATGTTCCTGAATGACATTCAGCGCAGTGGCTTCTACGCTTCTCTAGGTCTAGATGCCCGTGAGTACGACATTCACGTTATTAAGAAGACCAACGAGTCAGCAGCTAAGGTCTTCCCTGTGATGTTGAATGTGGAGCATCCTGACTTCTTTAAGCACATGGATACCGCTTCTGATGCTAGCCTGCAGGTGGCTGCAATTGGCAAGAGCAATCAGCCTAAGCCTCTGAAGCTTCTGCGTCAGCTACCCCACATCGCTACCATCGGTGTGAAGATGATTCAGCTGTACTTTATGAAGCCCATCGATATGGCCACTGCTCGTGGCGTTGTTCGCTAGGCATTGATGTCAGTCAATCGGGATTTTTCAATCATCCCAACTTGCAAACGGGACCGTGATGGCAACACGGTCCCGTTTGTTTTTGCTAAGCATCGTCTCGATACCACAGGGCCAAACCTCCTCCCCTTCCCCGAGCAGCGATCCCTTGATGGGTCACCCAAAAGTACTTAAAAAATGCTTGCTCTTTGAGTGGCTGCTGATAAAAACCCTGATCAGCTGTCTCAGGTTTAATCCGACCTTGATATAGGGTAAAACCAGCAATAGCAATCTGGATTTGCGTAAAATCAAACGCCAGGCAATGAGCGTTGGCCCAAAACTTTACTGGACCCGTAAGTTTTAGCTTGAGTTGGCCCAGTGCTACAGAATTTTGCACAGTGCCTTGAGTCTCGTCTGTGGCTTGATAGGCTAGCTGAATTTTAATGAGTTTGGGCAGATAGCGACCTGCCCCCAAGGCAACGCCTGCTTTCTGCCGTGTCTTCTTAGTGCCGGTGATAAACCACAGCCGCCAGGTGCCGGTGAGATCAGCCAATGTGTACTCGGGCTTTGTACTTTTTTCCGTCGCTTGCAGCGCTGTCACCAGATCCCTGGCATTGGGTAGCGCAGCAGATTGACTCTCCTGCGCTTTGGCTGCTTGCTCTAAAACGGCTGTACTGTCGTTCATGGATGTTGCCACGGGCTGCGTTGCAATTTTACGCCCGTTGGTTGGCTGATGCCCTAAAAAATGGTCAAATCCCAGTCAGCATCGGTGAGCCCATCGGTGCCGACTAACTGGACGCGAATGTTGAGGTAGCGATCGCAATAAACCTTACATTGCTTGTAACGGGGATTGGGACTACCAAAGATCGCATCTTGCTCTGCATAGCCCTTGAGCAAATCAATGCGCTCCGATTCCGAAAGCATTTTCAACTCATCTGATTGTGTCGATATGGTCATAATTTACCTAGGCATCAATATAATTCCCTCCCAGGCTAGAGCCAACTTTTCGGCGGATGGAAGACTCTCCCAAAAAGCTTAATCTCCTCGACTGATCCCCATCCCAAATACCTAAATCAGTTACATCCCTATAAAATTCTCAGCTGACTTTCACACACCCTTGGTAAGCTAAAACGGCTTATACAGCAATCAACCAACCAATAACTTTGATAATGGCCAGCTATCGTCTTGAGCGCATCCACCTCGAAGTCACCAACGTTTGCAACTTCAAGTGCGACTTCTGCCCAGACGCTATCATGGAGCGCAAGCGCGGTCATATGGATCTGCAGCTGCTAGAAAAAGCCCTTGATGAGATTGCCGAGGGACAACTGGCCAAGATCGTTGCCTTTCATTTAATGGGAGAACCCCTAATTTACCCCCATATCTTTACAGCCATTGACATGGCATTAACGAGAGGACTCAACCTGCACCTCACCACCAACGGCAGTACCTTTCATATTCATCCCCATCACCGCCAACAGCTGATTGCCTCTGGGATTCCCAAGGTAACAATCTCGCTCCAAACGCCAGATCCGGTCACCTTTATCATTCGAGGTGCTCCCCCAAAACTTAAACCCGAACAGTATTTTGATGGGATCACTCAATACGTCAGGGCGAATCTGGCCGCTCCCAACTCCCCAACCCGAGTACACCTGAAGTTTCTAGACACCACACCTCATCCATTTTTGGTCCCCCACAAGCAAATGCATGTGGTTGAAGGTAAAGCTCAGATGCAGCAGGAGCTAACGGCATGGGCTGACCGTCTTCTGGATGGCTATGTAGAGCGCCCCAGTGACGATGACCTGCGTCAACGCATCGCCCGCCATAAACCAGGCCGATGGCAAGTGATCGAACTCACACCAAAACTGGCCCTGGAAACCTTTCCCCTAGACAGCTGGGGCAATGTGGAGAGCACTGACGTCGTTCCGGCTAAATTTGGCTACTGTAACGGCACATCAGACCAAGCCGGGATTTTATACGACGGGACTGTTGTCCCCTGCTGTAAGGATTATGACGGTCAAATCCCGCTAGGAAACCTACGCAACCATTCGCTCACCGATATTCTAGATACTCAACAGCCGGCCTGTGGTCTGCGTCAGGGATTTAATCGCTTTCAAGTCACTAATCCCATTTGTCAACGTTGCATGGGGGCTGATACATCTCAAAAGGCACTGCTACGGCAGGCGGGTTCAATTGCATATTTCAAAGTCTATAACCCGATTATGAAACGCTTACAGCCAGGATGGGGGGAAGTCTGACATCGCTTCAGCAACGGTGGCAGTGCTAGCCAAAGCTCTGGGAAAAAACCAGAGCAGCGGTAGAATGAAGTGCAAACTTACTGCTTAGATTCTCATGATACGGCGACTCATACGGCGTTTTCTACACTGGCTGAGGCACATATTAGCCCGAGTGAGAGGCCAAAAAAGCCGTCATCGCCATCCAGTATCCCCGGAACAACGACCGCAATTACCTCCCTATCGGGAGCAGCCGCTTAACCAGCGAACCGCATCTCCACAAACACTGTCAACCTCCCAACCGCCACCCCCATCGTCAGTAGAACAGAGTTCTCACCCATCATCTCCTCCAGAACAACCAACCTCGCGGCCCAATGCCGCAGCCAACCGAGCTCCTAATCCATCCCGATTCAAAGTTCTGCTGAGTGATTATAACTATTCTCCTAGCTCAGCTGTACAAAACTTAAGCCATCAGCTATCGCGGCCCATCTCTCAATCTGCTCCTATCCCACCCACTCCAAACCCCGGTCTGGATACAGGCAACACCAACACCCACCAAGATCAAACTAAGCCAACATCTCCTCCCTTAGCTCACCCAACAGAACACAAAAAAGAGCCCATTAGTCAAACAGAGGAGACACCCTTAAATCTCTCTTCCATAGATAGCAAACTGCAGCCCAGGAGAAAAACGACCAGTACCGAGACACAGCAGCCTCACTCGACCCTTTTGGCAGATGTTTCTCAGCTATCAACCGAACAGATTCCGCAGCCTGCTCACCATACCCCTCTCCCCATTCCCAAAACTCCAGCTATTGAGACCGGAGTAGTTATCAAACAGGGTGTTGTCAAGTTGTTATTTAAACTTAAAAAGAATAATCACCACGGCTATATTGCGCCCAATGATGGTTCAAAAGACATTATCTTTCACAAGAAATATATTGGCGATGATGTGTTTTCTCAATTAGAGCGTGGCATGGCGGTTGAGGTTACTGCCCATATCACTGAGGGTAAAGCCTATGCAGATCAAATTCGGATTCTATAGGCCTCAGTTAGTCATGACCGATAGCGAAGAATGAGTCATAGTCACCCCATCACCGACCATAGCTAAAAAAAAATTAATACTATAAATTATTAGTTCAAGTTTTTTGAACTTAGAATTTGGATTAGTTGTTTTTCTATTCAATTATGGTTGCTATTGCAATAGTGTACTTTTCTGGTCAAGGGCATACTCACTTGATGGCTGAAGCCCTGGCTCAAGGTGTAGCGGCAGCTGGTGGCAATCCCCATCTGCTGAGGATTATGGGTGAACAAATTGTGAACGGTCGCTGGCAAGATGAAACGATTTTGACAACCCTCAGTACGGCAGATGGCATCGTTTTTGGCTCTCCGACCTACATGGGAGGTATAGCAGGTCAGTTTAAGTGCTTTATTGATGCCGCTAGCGCCACCTGGTTTCAACAAGGCTGGAAAGATAAGATTGCTGGAGGATTTACCCACTCTGGCTCCCCTAGTGGAGATAAGCAAGGAACGCTGCTGTATCTGGCGATCAATGCAGCCCAGCACGGCATGATTTGGGTAGGCAGTACAGAAATGCCCAACCCAGAAACCGGTGTGAATCGTTTGGGTTCTTTTATGGGACCGATGGGCCAAAGCTATCTAGATATGAGCGATGCCCCTGCTCAAGTCGAACCCGGTGATTTAGAATCGGCTAAGCTCTATGGACAACGCTTAGTCGCTGTAACCAAGAAGATAGCCGTCTAAGTCGTCGTCACAATTGTCTGGTCTCCCCCAAAGCTCCATCTCGTATTACCGTAGAGGGTGGCGCATTTGTGCCCACTGTCAAAAGGAGTCCTTAGGATGATTCAAGCTGTACGCACCTCAGTTGATTGGAACCTGCTGGCTGATCAAGCCCTGGCCGGTCAGAGGATTGACCACCAAGATGCCCTGAGGGTGCTGCAGGCCGACGACACAGAGATTTTGGCACAGCTGGCAGCTGCCTATCGAGTCCGACATCACTACTGGGGCAATCGAGTGCGGTTGCACTTTTTGCTCAATGCCCAAAGCGGTCTTTGTCCTGAAGACTGTCACTACTGTTCGCAGTCCAAAATTTCGTCAGCAGAGATTGAAAAATATCCGCTGATGGCCAAAGATCGGATCTTGGCGGCGGCCGATCGGGCGCATCAGCTGAAGGCGGGAACTTTTTGCATGGCCATCTCAGGCCGCACACCGTCGCCGAAAACATTTGAACAAGTTTTAGAAGCAGTACGAGCGGTCAAAGCCGATTATCCGATGCGGGTTTGTACCACTCTGGGTCTGTTGAATGAAGACCAAGCGCAGCAACTCAAGGCTGCTGGCGTTGACCGGATTAACCACAACCTCAATACCGCAGAGGCGCATCACGATGAAATTTGCACAACCCACGGGTACCAGGATCGCTTAGCCACGGTACAAGCGGTACAAGCGGCAGGATTGACCACGTGCTCTGGCGGTATTTTGGGTATGGGTGAATCAGATGAAGATATTGTCAATCTGGCTTGCTCTTTGCGACAGCTGAATGTGACTAGCGTCCCGGTCAATTTTTTGATTCCCATTGAAGGGACTCCATTTGCCGGACGTAGTGAATTGACTCCCCAGCGCTGTTTACGGATTTTGTGTCTATTCCGGTTTTTATTGCCATCCCAGGAAATCCGCATCGCGGGTGGGCGTGAAGTACATTTGCGATCGCAGCAACCCCTAGCCCTCTATCCAGCCAACTCCATTTTTGTCGGTGATTATCTAACCACAGCCGGACAAAGTGCTACACAGGACTACGCCATGGTAAGAGATGCCGGATTTACCCTGGAGGCACCTGACGGTAGTCCACTCCCGGAAAATGATGGATAAACCCTGATTGATGTAAATTAGTAAACATAGTCAGCACATGTATCCAAAACCACACCGATCAGTTGTGATGGTCAACATAGTGTCATCCACCGATCATTAGTAGTTATCTGGGTATGCTAAACGTTCCGAAATAGAGTCACTACACCATTTTTTTCCCACATCTATTGTTGCCATAAATCTTACTTAAAGCATTGGAAAATCCTACCGATAGACGTGTTGCCCATAGGTATGGAGAAGGCATACTAGAGCAATACGCAGTCTGGTAGCTGGTATTTGACGCTGATTTTTTGCGTTATACCTTCGCTCTTGGGACTAGTGCGGTAAGAACACACTATTCACACCACAAAAAAACAACTGTTATGACCCGTCGCATTTTCATTGGTGATATTCATGGCCATTATGACGGTTTAATGCGGCTACTTGAAGCAGTAGATTTAGATCTTCAAGATGATGTCTACTTTGTTGGCGATCTGATTGATCGAGGACCTCAGAGCCGTCAAGTCGTCGATTATGTTCGTAAAAACGGTCACCAGTGTGTGATGGGAAACCATGAGCAGCTACTCCTCGAAGCCTTTCCAAACGGCGAAGCCCACATGCCTGCGTTCCAGGGCTGGCTCTACAGCGGCGGACAGTCCACACTATCCAGCTACACTAGCGTTGATGACCTATTTGACCATGTCAACTGGATTAAAGACCTACCGCTATATCTCGATTTGGGGGACGTCTGGCTCGTTCATGCAGGTTTAAATCCGCAGCGCACCCTGGCAGAACAAACCAGCCATGAATATTGCTGGATTCGTGACCTTTTCCATAGCCACAAGCAGCCCTATTTTTCCGACAAACTGATTATTACCGGTCATACTATTACCTTCACTCTACCTGGTATCGAGCCTGGAGAAATCGCGAGGGGTCCGGGTTGGGTAGATATTGATACCGGTGCCTACCACCCTAAAAGCGGTTGGTTAACAGCCTTTGACGTAGACAACGCCATGGTCTATCAGTTCAACGTCTTCAGCAACATGTTGCGGATGCGCCCCACCAACGAAGCCGAAGCCATAGTGGCTCAGCACAAAATTAAGCAGCGTTCTAGCCAGCTGGTCAATTCCTAAGTTGAACCAACTCATTGCCAACAACTGAGCTCTCAATCCTAATCCAAAAAATCCGATGGCTTTTTGATATTCTTGAACGTCCGAGATAGGCTATCGCGACGGATAGGCTTGCTTAGATAATCATTCATACCCACCTTCAGACAATAGTCGCGGTCTTCAGAACTTGCATTAGCCGTCATCGCAATAATCCAAGGCTGTGAGATTTGCGCCCCCATCTGACGAATACGGCGAGTAGCCTCCACACCTCCCATCTGGGGCATGCGCATATCCATGAGGACGACATCGTAATGTCTCTGCTCAACAGCTTCAATTGCTGCGCCGCCAGTGGCTACGGTATCTGCCTGGTGCCCCAACAGCTGCAACATATGTTGAGCCACTCGCTGATTGACCGGATTATCGTCAGCAATTAATACCTTCAAGCTCATGGACGAGGACTCGGCATCATTACCCATCTCTACGGACGAGTCAGTCTTTGGACCAGAGGGTGATTCTGGACGTACATGCATCAACGCCCGATACAATGCCGCTTGCTTAATGGGTTTCCAGACGATCGCCATGTCAGACCGTTCATCTTGACTAAAATTTTCCCGGATGTCAGCTAACAAAATCAATGGCATTGCCGGTTTATCCATCGCCTGTCTCAGCGATTCAACAGCGCTCATGCTGTCAAGCTTAGTGATCGCCGCATCCAAAATCGCCCCGTCAAACTGCTGGCCTTGCTGTACCAGCAACAAGGCTTCCGCTACGCTACGACAGAAGATAACCTCAATGTCTAACGCTTCCAACTGCCATCCTAAATTTGTGCGGCGGGTAATATTTTTATCAATCACCAATATTCGTTGCTTGGCCCAGCTAACAAGGGTAGCCGGTCGTTCCGGCTGAATAGTCACAGGATCAACCTGGGCTCGAATAGTAAAGAAAAATGTACTGCCTTTATTCACCTCGCTTTCAACCCACAAACGCCCACCCATGGTTTCTGCCAAGCGTTGACTAATGGTCAACCCAAGACCAGTTCCGCCATATTTACGAGTTGTCGATGTGCTGGCTTGACGGAACGGTTCAAAAATATGGGATAGCCGATCGGCTGGAATACCAATACCAGTATCTCGCACAGCAAATAGCAACAGAACAGATTGAGCAGCGGGATGGGCTCGACGGATTACCGGTACACCTAAATCGTCGCTAGGCGCTAACTGCACCAGCAGTGCCACTTCACCCTGGGCGGTAAATTTAACAGCATTGCTCAGCAGATTAAGCAAAATCTGTCGCAGCCGAATCGGATCACTAATAATGACGGGTGGAGTCTTAGGATGAACCATGTAGACCAAATCCAGAGGTTTATTAGCCGCACGGGTCGCAACAATATCTAGACTCTCTTCAACAGCATTACGCAGATTAACCGGATGTTCCTCAAGAATCAGACGACCCGCTTCAATTTTAGAAAAGTCAAGCACATCGTTAATAAGTGCCAATAGAGCCTGACTACTGTTTTGAATGGTCTCGCTAAATTCTCGTTGCCTCGGATCAAGCGGTGTTTCTTGCATCATTTCTGAAACACCGATGATGGCATTTAACGGCGTGCGTAGTTCATGGCTCATGGTGCCTAAAAACTCATTGCGTGCTTGAAACATAGCACTACTACGCAGACGATCAGTAAAAATAATCAACCCTTCTGTAAGGCTCAGTAGCACAATTGGCGTGACAACTGGCAGCACATAGTTGTAATAGCGTGCGCCTAAACACAGGGCCAACCACAGCATTACACTCAGAGCCCAAAGCGCTACCTGTCGTAGAAACGAGCATCCCTGTAGGCCCCAGCTAAGCAGTGGTCCAGCCAACAAAATGGCCAACAAAATCCACTGCTGGTTAAGCACTTGTAGCCGATTATCTTCTAAAAGATTGTGCATAACAGCTACATGCACATAGACGCCACCGACGGGGTCATTACTATTAAACGGTGTTCGTAACTGTTGATCGATCGCGGTACCTGTAGAGCCGACAAAAACAATCTTATCTTTAAGATTATTTTTAGGGATCTTACCGTCAAGAACATCGACAAGACTGAAATAAGCTAATGAGCCATCTTGTACAGGAGCAGGCCAATTAATATCGAGCTGGTGCTCCGATGGTAAATCGAGAATATCTACAGTTAAGCTGTAAGCGTAGGCCGTGGCCAGCGCCAGCGAACGACTATTGGCAATGTAGAGAACATGGCGTCGGGTAATGCCATCAATATCGGGTTCTTGATGAATGTGACCGATTGCGATCGCATTTTGACGCAATTGAGCAGTGGGCTGTAGCGGTTGATTATCACTTTCATTAGCTGTGGCTAAAACAACGCCACCATGATCGCTGATCGATTGGGCCAGAGCCTGATCATCAGGTCCAGGTTCAGGCATCAAAATATCAAACGATACCAGTTTGGCACCAGCCTCAGTCAACGTTTGAATTAACTGAGTGTAGTACTGTCTTGATAACGGAAATTGCCCCAGTTTTCGGAGCGTAGGGTCATCAATCCCAATCACCACCAGCTCTTCATTCCACGACTGAGAACCCCGTAAACGAGTGAGCGAATCAGCCGCTAAGTTCTCAAGATGCTTAAAAGCCCCCAGGGAAGACAGCGAAACAACAATTCCGCTTACCAATAGTCCTGGTAACAAAGGCTCGCATCGCCGTAATACTTTACTCCAGTTAGGGAACCACCAACTCATAGACCTGCATTTTGCCAAGAGGGGTAACAACAGTTACCTCAATACGTTGATCAGTAATTGGCAGCTCCAATGCAAAGTTGCCATCTTGATCAATTTCTTGAGTTTCATCATCAATAACTAATAAATTAACTGGGGCAGTACGGCCTTCGACAACAACCGTGGACTGCCCCTCCCGCCGTTGGCGCTCCAGGCGCAACAGATTCAAACCTGGATCTTCTGTAATCGGTACAGGCGTAGACGGAGGTTCTCCTGGCACCGTGAAATTCTGAAACCCAGCATTGACCGGCACCGACACACCTTGAGCCTCAGAGACCACCAGCCCTTCTTCAACAACCAGGGACGAACGACCACTGGGTTGAATAGCAATGCCAAAGTTGGTGCCCCTGACACCGTTTACACCAGCTGGTGTGCGAATCTCCAAACGAGAATCGGGATTGGTGAAGGGTCGAACAAACACCCTGGCCTGGCCACGATCAACATCTAGCTCAGTAACTTTGCCTCCCCTTGGCGTAGTGTAGAGTTCGGTAATTCTCAGGGATGAATTCTCAGAAACACTGACAAAGCCCACTTGAGTATCAACCGCCAGTCGAGCCAGCGCTCCTGCCCCTGTGCGAACACCATCACCAATAGCTTCTAAGCGTTGACCAACTTGCGCCGGACGCCACTGCCCCCCACGGAGAAAATCCACTGAACCACTAATATTGCGCAGCTCTAGCCAGCGGTTGACCCGGACTGAAAGAGGCCGGGCATTTGTTTCAAGTGAAATCCCAGCCACGGCAATGGCTACGCTAGTGAGCAATGCCAGACGATGTGGCCGTAGATGACGAAATAGTATGCTGCGATTGAACCCAACCATAGTTGTAGGCCCTTTTATACCTAGTGTGCACAGATTACCAGCTAAATCATGGCATGGCTCTTCAGCCACAACCCAGGTGGTCATAACAATGGCCTGGGGATTCAGGCCATTTGGCCGAACACTTTGTCAGTCAGAGATTTTGGGCTCCTGTTAAAACGGAAAGCTCACAAGGAATAACGCTTATTGTCTCAAACGAGAGCGATGAATTATACGCACATCAATATTGAGAGACTCGTCAATTTGCTCAGTCAACTCTTTAGCATCTCTATAGTTATTAAAAGAAGCAATATGAATGTAGCTACCTAACCTGGAGGACGTTAAAAACGCATCTGGAATACAGGCACGAATTGCTGACAAGCTATCCTCAAGATCATGAGTCAACAGAACAATATAAGGGCGGCCACTCACCTGGCCAATTACAATTCTGTCATCGTTCTCAAAAGTATTAAATTCTTGAGGAGATACTAGAAAACCACAATCAGCAGATTCCTGTGACTGAGCTGAGGCCATAACACTCGGCAATATCAGGAGGGTGCTCGCCGTAGCCAAACAACAAATGAACTTTTGAAAAGGGTTCAAATCTGTATCACCAATACTAAGAGACATCTAATGATACCTAATCCCCTTAGCCATAAGTCTCTGCAACAAAAATCTAATACAAACCATCACACGCATTTATCAGCGGCGTCATGGACTATCCCTGATGAGCCATTGTGGGCCTTTCAGTCGATAGTTTTTTAGCAGAACGATGGCCTAAGAGGTAGGCGGATGTCAGATTGTGGCTAGTTAGGGTGGCCTGGGTCATCCGCTGAGGCTGGAGCCGTGATCTGGTCTGTAAAGGCAACGGCAACGATGAGGTGACAGTTTGCTGAGCCGCAGATTCAGGGCTAGCCTTGGCTGGTGATGAGCTATTGGTGCCCTCATTCACCATAGTGACGGCTAAGACTAGCATGACCATTACCAGAGCCAGGGGTTTGACTATCCTATCTACCCATAAACGTCGAACTCGGTCGAGCCACGACACGTCAGGGTCTATTGATGGAGACATAAATCTACAGACATATAAGTAGTGAAGGCCCATCCAGCTAAAAAATTAGTGACTGGAACGCGACCGTGTTCCCAACATATTACAAAAATCAATGCTTTGAATTATACATTTATATAAAAAATAGGGCGTTGCTGATCGTCGGTGTGATTTTCTCTCAAAGATATCGCTGTATGGTGTTTCCAATCGATCGGTTCATCCTCTCAATCAGCAACGGCAAACATAGGGCTTCATCAGTATCGAATTCTGGGATCGACGTAGGCATTGAGGATGTCAATGGCGATACTGACAAGGGCAACAATGGTGCCAAAGAAGGTCATCAGCCCTTGAACTACTTCGTAGTCACGCTGTGAGATCGCTTCAAAAAAACGGTTGGCCAACCCCGGCCAGGAAAAGGTAACCTCCGTCAGTACCGTTCCTCCCAGTAGAGATGCAAACGTTAATCCCAGAATCGTAATTACTGGAATCAGGGCATTTTTAAGCGCGTGGACGGTAATGATGCGAAATTCGGAAATTCCACGGGCTCGCGCGGCTTCCACATAATCGGCTCGCAGGGTTTGCTTGAGGTTAACCCGGACCATGCGCTCAAAGACGCCACTGATCAAAATGCCAAGGGTAAGGCTGGGTAAGGCCAAATGATATAGGGTCGTACCAAACTGGGAGAGATTGCCATGGAGCAAGCTGTCCAGTAGGTAGAGGCCAGTCGGACCATTGGGAGGAGTGGCCATCAGGGGAAATCGGGTACCAATGGGAAACCACCGCAGCTGTACCGCAAATACTAGCTGTAAAATCATGCCAAACCAGTACATGGGGGTGGCATAGGTGAGAATGCCAAACAGCCGCCCACCAGCATCGATTGGGGTATTGGGACGCGATGCAGCAATCGAGCCGACTAGGATGCCAACAATAGCCGCAACCGTCAGACCGCAGAAGGTGAGTTCAACTGTAGCGGGGAAATGATCGCCAATGATTTGCCACACAGTTTGGCCCTGGCTAGCGATGGAGCTGCCCAGGTCAAATCTCAGCAGGTGCCCTAAGTAGTCTAAGTATTGGAAAAATAAGGGTTTATCCAGACCAAGTTGCGATCGCAATGCCTCTTTGGCCTCAATCGGTGCCCTGGGTCCCAACAGCGCGTCCACCGGATCTCCAGGCGTGGCTCGCATCAGCAAAAACACCACCGTTGTGATCGTCCAGATCATCAACGGTGCCAGCATCAACCGCGACAGCACATAATAACGCAGCGCATTAGCCCGAGATGCCATTTATTTCCCCCATATCTAACCGTACCAATTTCCCTTGTAGGGGCGTTTTATGAAACGCTCCTATAAGGGAAATCCAATAATTTATTTGTTGATTTGCCACAGCAAAAATTGCTGGTTAGGCTCAATGGCTACACCATCCACCCCTGAGGCAGCAAAGACATAGTCCTTGTTTTGCCAGAGTGGAATATAAGGCACATCCTCTACCATCACCTGCTGTAAGTCTTTAAAGACACCACTACGAACCGACTCATCCTGCTCTGCACGTTGCTTAGCCAGCAGATCATTGGCCCTAGTACTGTAGTAAAACGAGCCGTTCCCTTGGGTTGCACCTTTTTCACAGAGCGTTTCTTCAGATCCCTCATTACAGCTGAGAAAAGGCTGCACAAAATTATCCGGGTCAAAATAGTCTGGATACCAGTTAGATAAGACACTCGGATAAACCCCTTTCTCCACGTTTTCCCATAGCGTCGCTGACTCAGCCGTACTCACTTGCACAGTCACCAGACCTGGCAAATTAGACTCAATCGCCTCTTTTAAGGTGTTAGCCACCACACTACGGGTGGTTGAAGCAGTTGGATACCAAATCTCAAATTCAAGCGGATTCGCCGCCGTAATTCCCGCCTCTTCAAGAAATACCTTCGCCTGCTCATAGTTACCATCGCCATAGGCGGTTTCAAACACCGGCTCATGTACGTCAAAACTCTTGGGGATCAAGCTATAAAGAGGCTCTGCCTGACCTTGAAAAGCACGGTCGTTAATGAGATTACGGTCAATCATGGCGGCCACCGCTTTGCGCACATTCAAATCATCAAAAGGCGCAATCTTTTGGTTCAGCGACATATAGTTAACGACGGTTGACCCCGCCTCAATCACATTCCAGCCCCCTTGATCGGCCTCACGCTCTAAGGCCGCGATTTGATCAGGGTCCAAGGTTTGATACGCCACATCTAAACCACCAGACCGAAACGTGTTGTAGAGGTTCGCTGGACTCGTGAAAATTTGAATATCGATACCGTTGTTACTAGGCGCTTCTCCCCAGTAGTCGGGGTTAGCATCTAGCTTAATCACATCGCTACTAAAGGACGCCAGCTTATAAGGTCCCGAACCGACAAATTCTTCAGGCTTAAACTGTCCGTCGCCAATGGTGTAAGCATCTGGGGCGATCGGTGTCACCCCCCAAAATGTCAGCATTGCCGTAAAGGCAGCAAACGGCTGCTGGAGAGTAATCGTCAGCTCATATTCACCAGTCGCCTCAACGGTCTCAATTTTTTCCGACAGTAAGAACGCTGGACGACCGCCATTCTCCATAAACCGCTGAATAGAAAACGCCATCACGTCGGCGTTAAATGCCGAGCCATCGTGTAGCGTCACCCCTTCTCGCAACGGGATTGTATAGGTAAGACCATCATCACTGACCGTGGGCATCGCTGTTGCTAGCTGAGGTGCTAACGTGGTTGTCCCTGGAGCATAGGTATAGAGGCGATCCCCGAGGTTGTATAGCAAAATGCCAGGAAAAATTTCATAGGCATCGGCAGGATCTAACGTCCGCGCACTGAGGGTTGTTCCAATGGCCACACGATCAGCTGGTGTGGGAGCAACCTGAGTGTCACCGCCACAAGCCACCGCCAGGACCAGACACAGGCTAAAAAGACTGATGTAGTAACCCAGTGAGCGCAGTGGTTTTGACCAAATCCGCTGACCTAAGAACTGAACCGACATAAAGGATCTCCGAGACGCGATAAGGGACCGCAGCAGCTGACTAGCACCATGCTCTCGCAGTAGGCATGATGCAAGGGCAGCCCATGGGTGCTAGTTTTACCATTCTCAGAGGCCGCAAGCAATTAAGTAGGTGACCAAATAGGGGAATGGATCTTGCTGCATCGATGGATGCTAGCCACCTTAGACGCATCCCAATCAGATGCTTGCCAAATGGTGTCGGTCTTATAAAATGAACATCACACTGAACCGCTAGCAGTTTTAGACTGTAAGTGATACTAATCGGGCTTTAATACCGCTCTGGCATTCGAATTCCCAAAGAACTGACTCGATTTGAGCCTGTAGGCCTACTAATCAGGGTTCTGTCTTAACAGCACTACTTACTACTAGGGCTAGGAGCCCATCCCATGCAGACTACAAGTAAATTAGGCTTTCAACCCTCAGGTAGAGTTTACCTTCTACTTGCCATTGCCATTTTTGGTGCCGCTAATGCGGTGACGCGCAAGCTCACAGAGTTAGGGGAGATGTATTTAATTGATGGACGTAACCCCATCTCCTTTTGCAATGTCTTATTTGTGGGCAATCTATGTGCCCTGATCCTGCTCGCCATCACCTATGGTCGGGAGTGGCGTCAGCCAGCGCTACAACAGATTAAATGGCAGGACTGGCTCTCCATGTCTGTGGTGGCGATTTTGGGAGCAGCCATCGTGCCAACCCTGATTTTTACAGCGCTAGCCATCACTCCCGTTAACAATGTGATTTTGATTAGCCAAATTGATACACCGCTGGTGTTGGCATTATCTGTCTGGGTATTGGGGGATCGGGTCAATAAATGGGTCGTGGCTGGAGCCGTGGTTTCATTTATTGGAGTGGCTCTCACTGTCTTGATTCAGCCACCGGGCACCGAGATGATTTCCATGAGTACGGCTATAGGTCAGGGTGCTGTTCTAACACTAATTGCGGCGGTGATCAAGGCGATCGCAAACTTGATCAGCAAGATTAGCCTACGAGAGATTCCTTTAGGAATTTTTAGTGTTTTTAGAATGTTTGTCGGGACTGTTTTCTTTTTTGGGGCCACTATAGTCCTCTATGGCTCTGAACACTTTATGGATGTAGGGTCTAAGTTTTTATGGCAGTGGATGCTGTTTTATGCAGCCATTATTGTCGTAGCCGGTCAGTCATTTTGGTTTAACGGCCTCAAACGTAGTACGGCCAGCGAAGTCTCTTTTGCAACTGCATTTAATCCGATTGTGGGGATTCTGTCTGCGTTTATCCTTCTGAGTGAGGTGCCCACCCTTGGGCAGTACATTGGAGGTGTGGTCATTTTAGGTGGTATTTTCTTAAACCAAGTTGGCGTACAGCGATTAAATCTACTACGTCCTTCTCAGCGACCTAGCACTAAAGAAATGAGCGAATCCGGAGGATTTAAAGGCGTTTGAGTTTGCTTCCAGAGCAAGCACGAGAACTGTCCTTACACGATTCAGGCCTGCTTGAAATATCCCAACTATACTGAAGGCCATTGAATATCTACCTGCTGCACATACAGCTGTGCGATCTTTAACAGCGGCAAGGTAGCATCATGATCAATTCCTGAGAACAGATTTAAGGTGAACTGATAGCGTCCTTGATCTTCCACAGGGCGATTATCCTGTCGCCAGCGTTCGATTTCGGTGGCTAGTTCTGTGACTAGTTGTGAGGTGATGGTTGTATTTTTTGCGATCGCAACCCTCGGCGTCAGCAACACCGGCACTGCCGAAAACAGCTGCTCATCCCCCACCGTCGCCATGGCAAAACTGTAGCGACAATCTAGCCGCAAACCATAGGGCTGGGGGGCTGAATCCGGTAGCACCGTCTCAAATAACCGCTGCAAATGAGTCAACACTGACTGTTCGGGCGTATCCGAGAGGTCCGCAATGTTCCACGGCAGAGCATTCACCAACAGCGGTGTCACCCAGTTACTAAAGCGTACCTGGGGCGTCTGGAACACAAAGACAGGATTAGTTTGAGCATAGGGCACCAGCTGACGGTTACGGGTTAGCCAGATACCGCTCCAGGCATTCTGCTGGGCTACAATATCCCGATCTTGAATGATCAGGGTGCGATCGGGAATGGACGATTCTCCATAGACTGGATCAAGGGCGGCTTCCTCCGGTGATTTTTCTTCAAACCGATAGAGCTGGTTCTGGAAACCAGGCGCAGAGTCTTGCCGTTGAGGTGAGTCATCAAGCTGTCGATAGCCTGGCAGCAGGACCTGGGGCAACAGCACTGTATCAGGTGCCACAATGGTCATCTCCTTGATGGCAGGTTGACCAACAGGGACCGGAGGCTCTTCTTCATTAATGGTGTAGTCCACACCTGTTGCCACAATGCTGCGCTGTACGGGCTGCCAGTCTCTCCAGGTGACTGCCACCTGGCCCACTAATTTTGCAAAGTCATCGACGGCTTTAGTTGTCTCTTCGCCTAAAGCTGCCAATTTTGCAGGGGTATCAGCTTCAGCGAGCTTTTCAAATGTAGCTTTAAGGGCTGGATATTTCTGATTAAACCGCACCAATGCATCAAATAAAGTCTCTTCACTACTGTCCTCTGGTAAACCTAACTGTGCCGGACTAGGTAACCCTTGCAGGTTATAGCGCACATCACTTTCTAGACTATCCTGAGCCACATCCAGGTGCTCATAGGTATAGACATACTGCCATTCACGCACTTTCGCTAAATCGTTGCCGATGGCATCCGGATCTAACTCAGCCTGTTGCAACACCAGAGATGGTGGGATGGGATAGGTACGTAGAGGAATTGGAATCTGGACATGACCAAGGGTATCCGGCTCATCGGGTTCAATAAAGCTGAGCCAATCAGACGACTGATACCCTGCTATACCGGGAACAGTTTTTATGTTGTATTCCAATTCATTACGATTGAACGTCAGATTGAGTTCAATATCTTCATACCTTTCAGGGTTTTGAGTATTAAAGAAAAACGTTAGATAGGTTGTTTCTTCTAAAGAGACTTTAGCTGGAGACAGGGTAAAATCGAGGGTGGAGAGATCGGTAATCTCGGCTTGGGTAGTCGCATCACGGGCACTTATCAACGTGGGCTGCCCGGCTAAACGCACTGGGAAATCCCCATCATCGGGCAAATTATTTTTCACAGATACACCGTACTGGACAATGGTTTCAATGGCATAGGCCTCTGCTAAATTAATACGTAGCTCTTGGTTGAGAGCCTCAGCAGCACGGCGTTGACGTGCATCATTATCGGGGCGTGATGGCTGTAATAGAGAAACAACTTGAGCACTGATAGCATCCGCCAATGTCTCTTTGGCAGCTAAAATCCCATCAACGTTGTCCGCAACCGTATTGCCTAAACGAACCGCTGGGACAGACACTTCGGGTGCTAAAAAGTCTTCCACTGCTTGCAAACAGGTTTGCCCCAACAGGTTCAAGTCAATGGCATCAAAGCGTTTATTATCAGGCTGGTAATCGACACGGTTCCGGTCTGCCTCTGTACTGATTTTGAGATCAACGGTGCCCGCCATCAGGGTATTGGCCAACGGGGCAGGAGCAAAGAATAGAGGATTGCGGTCTTCGCCAGCAGGTAAAGTCTGTTGGTCTAGATTCAGAGGCTGAATTGTATAAGTGAGTCCTCCCTGGCCTAGACGCACGGCCCAAATGGATTGACTGCTGGCATTATTGGGATCGCCAGGGAAGCCGGGATTGCGGTTATCGCTGGTGCCAAGACGCAATCCAGAAAATGCGGCTTGGAAATCTTGGGCAAATCCTTGAAGAGAGGCTGATCGGGCATCACCATTGATGGTATGGGGAGATAGATAGGCGGTGGACCGCTGCACCAGGGTACGGTCAGGTAGGTCATTGGCAACTAAATTATCATCCCGTTGCAGAGTCACGTTGACAGTGACTGGAAAGATTAGCTTCTCGGGATAGATAACAGTATTGTTATCCGTGGGTAAATCTAGCGTTATGGGAATTTGTTGGGTGTAAGGTGGAGTAATGAATGGGGCACCTATTTGGAGAATGGGAAGGGTTTGAATTGCGATCGCAACCTCCGCAAGAGACACAGTGCGATCTAACCGTTCTCTCAGCTGCTGCACCTGAGTTTTAAGCTGGGCATTTTCAGGGTCAGGGGCACTCGCCAAGGCTGCCACCAAGGATAATCGCACCTGCTCAAACAGCTGCGTGAGACTATAGAATGTCTCATGGTCACGGGTTACCGGGATATTAGACTGGCTGTGAAATGGCTGCAAGGCCGCATTCAGAAACGGCTGCACATAGGTCTGAAGTTCAGGGGTCGTATTCTCAACCAAGACAGACCATGCTTGGAAAGCCGGTAATAGCGACTGCCCAGGCTGAATTAACCCGGATAATGTCTGGTTGGTCGTGACGAATGCCGCTAGATCAATCTGCCGATGGGTGCTGGGGGATGGCTGCAGGTTACGCACAACTGCGTCCAGGGTGGACTCAGTGATTGAGCCACTAGTTGATACAGACGCATCTGGAGGAAGGGTGAGTTGTGCAGGAATCGTCAGCGTTGTTGTTGTCTCCAAGAAAGTATTTGTGGCCAGAGCAATATCCGTCACTGTTAGCAGATCGGCATCTAAGCCAATATTGAGTGTTGTATTCTTAAAGACAGCCTGAACTTTGTCTCGGGTGTGGGCTAACGAGTCGGTGCTTCGCCAGTCATACGTCAGGGGCACGGCAAGGATAACCTGATCATCGAGATAATCACCCTTGGCCTCTAAAATCGGGATCAAGGCCTCAACGGTGATACCAAGAGCACTCGCAATTTCTGCTAACGTATCTCCTGGTAGGGTTTCATAGGTGTTGGCCTGGCTACTGATCGACAGACCGTCTCGGACTAGACCCGGTGTATCACGATGACGTTGGGCAATTTGAACCACTTTGGCAGCAGTGGCCGCTTCAGTAATGTTGGGCAGGGAGGCGGTTGCGATCGCGCTTACACTATCAAAATCTCGCAGCAGTGCCTCAGCTTTCAGAGCCTCTTGCGCAATCGTCCGCAGACTATCATTAACAACAATATCGCGTTCGACAGGAATCTCCAATTGAGTGCCCGCTGCCCACAGACCGCTCAGCTGCTGATTTTCTTCGGCCAAATCATCTACCGACAATCGGAACGTGTTAGCCACAGTCGCGAAGGTTTCATTGGCACTGACATTGTGGGACTGTAGCGTCAAGCTTTCCAAAGTAATGAGATAGCCATAAGCCATCTCCACAAAGCTAGTCAGCACTGCTTTATCTACAGATTTTTGAACAACATTTGTACCTTGCAGTAGCACAGATGTTTCAGCCATTGCTGTCACATCAGCTTGATGAATCTGATAGTAAATCTGTTGGTAGGTCTCACGCGCTGCGATCGTCTTGCGTCTGACCTCTGCAAACACATTACCGGGGGTGGAAATATAAGGACTAGAGTCGAGCTGTAGCGATAACTCCAGACGGACCTTTTGCTGAGAAACCGCCTTAAATCGATAACGTTCCACTAGCGATGGCCACTGATTTAGCCCCAACAGTGGATCAAAATAACGGACAGGCAACTCAGTGAATTTAAACTGTTTGAAAATGTTGCCATAGAGATCGCGCCACTCTAACTGTGGTTGTACAACTGCCTGTGCTGCCACACCTCGATAGGGATTCATCTCAGGAGATGGCAGTGGCGGATTGGTCGTCCCGCCCTGGTCAGTAGACAGGGTATAGACTGGCAGCACCCGTTCATATTGCCATGGGTGGTTGGCATCTTCAGGATCATCACTGGGGCCAATGGGTAAGGCCTCCGGTGTGGCCACAAATTTACCCGGTTGTTCTAATAATCGATAGCCCAAAAGCTGATAGAGATTTTCCAATTCATCATTGGCATTCCCATTATTGGGTTGCACTGACACATTCGGACGTGTCAGCTGTATACCTAAATGACCTGCAGGCATTTGTAATACCTGTATGGGATCGCGCTCGTCATTACGGATGGCCAATAAATCTGCTGATTGGGCGGTGGTAATGTCTACACAGTTGTGGAAAGGAGCAGCTTCTTGAGTGAAACCGGTCACACGAATCACCAACACCAAATCTGCTGTTACCCCATCCGCAAACAAATTGTCTGGTAGCCCAGCGGCACCCAAAGGTCCATATACCAGGTAGTAGCCCCCTGAATTAACCGTGCTACATTCCCACAGAAGTTGTAAAAAGTCAGCGCCATCACTATTACTGTCCGCAGGTAAGGTGGCTTGATAGGGGGTTCTCGTTGCAGCTGTACTAAAGCTTCTGGCTGTTGCAATTGTTCCCGCCGCTTGACTGCGGGTGGAGAGATTAGCTTTTAATACCAACACGTCACGGGTTGATTGCACGAGTTGCGCCGTGTCAGCGTCTAGATAAAACAAATCGAGGTTAGGAGATGCCCCTGTAGTCCGAATTGCTTCCAACAAATCTTTCCCAACTTCATCAGTGCCTTCTAGTTGGTAAATGTTATCTCCTGCCAGTCGACGTACGGTTACCTTCACCTTGGTTGACCACTTGACCCTATTGCGCGGTAGCGGAGTGGCGGTTTTATCTGTCGCATCGGTCAGAATGAAGGGGAGAGTTGATAGAGGAGCCGAGTCAGGTAATAAACCTTGCCTATAGGTCAACGGATCGGCTAGATAGGCCCGCAAATCTGACGGTAATTCTCGCAACTCGCCTACTGCCATTGGGCTCCGCTGACGTAGGGTATATTGACGTTCTACAGGTCGATAGAAAGGCAGCAGAGGCGGTGTTGTTGACTGATGATCTAGATTAGGAGTTGCCGTCTGCAGTGCCAGTAAGTCATTTTTCTGCTCAGTCGTTAATCCATAGACCAGTGATGCTGCATTGCGAGTAGGTGGATTATTCAGATTGGCACGGTCATAGTCAATAAACCGTATCCAGGTCAGGGTGGCAGGTTTACTCAGTAAAATTTGATCCAAGTTGACCGTAGTCACGTCTCTGGCCGCATCGCCCACACCAACGGTCTGAGTGGTAATCGACACATTAAACTGTTGCCCCGTTGCCTCATATAAAGGGTTTGTTGCCCAGGCTGTCATGGGTGCGGCTGTAGGTGTGGGTAATCGTAACCCATGGAGAAAATAGCGAGACGCGGTACCCGATAGATGGTTAAATGCGCCATTACTATTCAAAGTCGATAAGACTGTTTCTATGGAAGGTGCGGCAAACGCTGTTTGGTCTTCTAGATCTTCTAAATAGTCAATGGCACTCTGTAGACCAGAACGAATCAAGAGCAAGAAATAATCTGCAAACAGATAATCTGTTAACGAAAGCAGATCTGTTCCGGAAGTAACGGGGTTTGTTGATGCGCTGCCGCCAATTGCCGAATTTTCAACAGCGCTACCGGGACGTACCTGTAGTTGCTTAAAGTAGTCCTTAATTTTTTGCAGATCATCCAGGCTGCGCTTAAAATTACTTGCCTGAAAATCAATGGGCGTTTGCTGATCTAAGGCCATGCTTATTAACGGCACCATGGGGAAAAAGGTACCGCTTAGCTCTTGAGTTTGTTGCGGTTCGTTGAGCGTGCGATCAGAAATATCAAAGACAAAATTGGTCTCTAAGAATTGATAGAGCTGATTCAAGAATGTAGGAAGATTATTTGCTGTTTCAAATTCTGTTGTGAAGCGATCATAGAGAGCTTGCCAGTCTGCCAGGGTAAGTGTCTGATTTGTTGTACTAATCCGGCGATAGCTGTGGATCGTCCATCTCAGGAGGGCCTTTACTAACTCGTCAAAGTCGGTGTTAACAGTTGCAGCAGCATCACCTATCTGCTCTGGGTCATCATGGCGTACCGAGTTTTCAATAAATAATAGGGCCACCCCTTTCACCTGCCCCTCAACCTGGGTGAAACCGGGTTGAAAATATAGGTCGATGCGGATGCGATCGCTATCTATTTGATCATCAGGCAAACCATCAGGCAACGATAGCTTTACCGGCAGCCAGGTCGTAGCGGTATCAGCACCTGAGGTATCAGCGTCTAATGTAGTGAACGATAATTCAGCCTCTACTGCAGCTGATACAACTGACTCTGAAACCAGCGCGTCTGGCACTGTTGATGCTGACACCGAGTCAACAGGCAACGCTGACATATCCAACGTTGTGAAGTCTGTGGGTTCAGCAGTCGTTGGTTCTACCGACTCAAAGGTCGCAGCCTCAAAAGCTGCCGTTTCCAACGCAACTGGCATACTGAAGGCCGCTGGAGCAAAGCGAGCGGCTCGACGGCTGGTAGTGCCAATGGCATTGGTCGAGCTGGTGGTTGGCGAACCTAGCTTCCAGGGAGTTGGTTTAGCAGACCCCAGGGTAAAGGACTGACGCACGGTCACCCTAAACGAGAACCGGATACGCACAAACGCAATCTTGATAGAGGCCCGTACTGAAACCTCAGCCTCCAGCGCGAGCTGGGTTGGCTGATAGGCTTCTACCACAAATAAGACAGTTGCCCGCAGCACCACTTCTACGTCAACACTAATTACTCCAAAATCAACAACACCATAGAGACGACCCACCAGGGAGACGCCGCCCTGAATCTTAAAGTAATCATCACTGGCAACATTCGCCTCACTGGGATTAAACCGAGCAACTACACCTTGAATTACCCCTTGAACCGTGATGCTAATTTCAGCCTTGAGAATCCCTTTGTTGAAGGTGCGGCCCAGGCCAATCTTCAGTCCCAGACCAAACTCATATACCGGACTAAAGGTGCCATTGACAATGGCAGGGGTACTGGTCGCTGTCTCCGCACTCAGCTTCGCAAAGTAAAAACCACCGGCTCCTAGCACGGGGAAAGGACCGGCAAATCCCTGAATTGCAAAGGAGCGAGAAAAGTCTCCTTTCCAGGGGAAACCAAAGTCAAGGGCAAAGTCTCCATTGGTGTAAATATCCACCACGACGATGGGCAAGGTGACTGACACCGCTCCCACATCAAACTGGCGCATGGCATCTGGCAGAGCCAGCTCCAGGTGATACACACCCACCGTATCGCTAACGCGCCGATAGAGAATCTCAAACTGTAGTCCCGCAAATAGCTTTGCCTTAGCACCATAGAGACTAATGCGCAGGCCATAGATCAGTGGATCATTAAAGATCACACTCATATCTATGGTGTCCATGATGGAGAATTGCGCCCCCAACAAAATGCCACTATTGGGGTCAAATTGAATCGGACTGCTACCCTCAGGAATCGTGATCGTTGCCGTCGGATCAATGCTGACCGGGGCAGGTGAGGGTAACTGGGCCTGCAAGGCTAGCAATGGATTGCCACGACGTTTTGCTGGAGGCAACACCCCCATAGTTTGTCGCAGCACCGTCATGACTTGAGTGATGTTACGGGATTGCGCCACAATATCGGGATGAAACGTCACCCGTTGGCCAACGGCTAAAAACTGTAAGTCAAAGACCTGAATGCCCTTACCCGGAATATTAGGCGGGTTCTCATTGACTGGATCCCAACCAACCTGTTGGCGTGGCTGACCAGGAATTGTCAGATCTAGACTAATGCGAGAACGGTATTGTTTAGACCCTCGGGAAGTCTCACCATAGGAGAGACCCAGATTTGAAATTTTGAAAAGACCCAGATTCAGACTTTTAGCATAGCTAAAGGTAAACTGCTTATTGGTGAGATTGATGCTAACCCTCAGCTTACTGAAATCAATACTCTCTTTACCTAAGACATCCCAAGGAGCATCTAGCTCAAACTCTTCTAAACTTGGATCAAAGAGATTAACAACGTAGCTAATAATGTCACCAATATTGACTATTCCGGAAAACCTGAAGTCAATTTTTTCTATATTGTTAGTATTGCTGTAGCGTCCCGTCAGCGTAAATGATTTAAATGTAATCTCAAATCCAACCCGCTTTTCAGTTAGCGAAAATTCATAAAAGATGGACGCTGTTAGTGTCTGATCAAACAGCTCAATCATCCCAGCTACTTTACCGCTGGCTTTATCAGTAATTGTTTTGACAATTTTGCCAGCCCTGACATCTTCTCTATAGTTTTTAATCTCAGCACTGGCTCTGACAACAAAAGGCTCACTAGCAATAGTAAAAGCCCAATCGATTGCCCCTAGAAAGCGGTACCGAGATTGGGTGATGGTGCCAACTTTCTTTTGAGCAAGTTCTAACTCAAGTAAATCGATACTTAAATTCTCAAGTTCAAAATCTGATGTTAAGTTTCCTGCTCCTAATAGTCGATTAACCAGCGATGCTAACTGAATACGCTCAGCTCGTGCTAAAAAGAACCACTCTCCTGAACTGGTAGCCGTTGTCACAATACGGCTCACCAAGACAGAAAACTGGCCACCAAAAAGGCTAAAATCTCCTTGTAGAAAGAAGGATTTCTCTTGGGGTGATTGTTTGAGAGCAATGAGTATCCGATCAATGCTGAAGTTTAAAGGAGCACTAGGATCGTTCGAGGGAATTTCTACAGCCCAGACATCTGCCAACCCCAGGCTAAAAGCATAGGTTTCAAGCGTAGGGCGAGCCTCCAACGTTAGCTCAGTAATGGCTAACCCGCTCATGGAATCTAACGGTGGCAGCTCAGGAATTATTTTCTGCAACAGCGCCACTAAAAATAATCGCTGTCCTGGCAGCATGCCGCCACGAAATACAGACGTTCCTCCTTCTTGTGTGTTTTCCAGCTGAAGGTTGACAGTTTCGCCCCCTGCTGTAAGTTCTGCCACAAAGCCAAAGCTGACTGTTGTCTGTTTAGTTAAGGATGAACTCATAAGACGTACTTGCAGTGCCTCAACTGATGTGACATAAACCTTGGAGGTTAATTTGAAACTCTAACAGGAATGGCGTTGCTGATCCTCGGTATGATTTTATCTGTAAGATACTGGTATACGGCGTTTCTAACAGATTGGTTCATCCTGTAGCTCAGCAACGGCAATTTCAGAATGCCTAAATTAAACAAGCATTCTGAAATTGTCTTTAGGTAACTCTCTTAACCCTCCTCGTTACTCACCTTGAAATAAAGGCCTTTCAGCTTTAGATCTAAACTATCGATCAGCGTGCCTGCATCTCCAGTCCATGTAGCGGACAGTCCCACTGTGTAAGCCGTTTCTGATTTGGCAGGGGCGCTGGTGCTAGTTCCGGTTGGAGGAATTCGTAAATGGAAATCTTCAATGGCTAAGTTGGCTTGAGTCAGCAGATTGACAGCAGTTTGAATTGCAGGAATGCTCGGTAGCTGTGTCTCATCCAACGTGCCATCATCTTTTAAGAAAGAGATGTCATCAACGCCAAGCGCTTGCAGAATCCCTTTCAGACGTTCACCGACAGTACCTAAAACAACTCGCTCTCCTGCCGGAAGGCCCACTTCAATGCCTTTTTCTTTAATTTCTGTAATGGCATTTTGGGGCTGTAGAGAAATTTCTTCACCATCGAGTTCTAAAACAACACCAAAAAATACTTTAGACTCTGCTGCATTGGCACCTGATGGAGCGGGGGTGATACCAGACATACAATTAAGACTCCTTAAGAGATGATGATTGAGTGGGCTATAACAAGATACTTATCAGTATCAATGAGACATGGCTATCACGCGGTCTAGACCTCATTACCTTGGTTAATAATTTTGATCTTGGCCTTGATAGCAAAGGTTTGATCTTCCACTTGATCTGCAAAATCAAAGGGAAACGTAACAAGTTCACCTTCAGCAGAAAAATCGGTACTCTCCCCATTACCTGCCTTGACATTGATATTTGTATTCCAAATTGGTGTTATGGGGCTGTTTGAAGGAAATAGAGCAGGAAAGTTAGTTTGATAATGGTCGTTAACAGCCGTGATCAAGGTGGAAATAGTATTAGCATTGAGGATATTTTCTTCAGCCATTTTTCATAGAAGTAAAAACGTTAAGATATCTTGGGGAAGATGGGTACATATCACCCATAGAACAGAACCTAAGGTGGTCTCTGGGCTGGTTCTTTAGCGTAGGCAGCATACCAGCCGATGGGATGATCGCGACCTTGACTATTACCAAAGATCAGCAGTTCGGTTTGTCCATTGGGTGGTAACGACAACACCAATAGCTTTAAGACAATCGCCTTGAGCTTCAAGAGATAGGTAGAGTTATCAGGCCCATCGGCTGGATCAAATAAGAGTTCAGCCGTCTTAAATGAGAGTTTGATCACACTTTGCAATGGGAAACCCAGGACATCTCCAGAAAGTCCCGGTAGTTTCATTCCCACGTAGACTTGGGGCTCTGGGCGCGTATCCGACTCAGGATTGGGGTTGGGCAACCAGAGCACCACTAAGCCAGAAACAAACTTGGATACACTAGCCAGGGCACCGAGATTCCCTAAGTCTAAATCAAAGGACAGGCCATACCAGGTAACATCTGCCGATAGCGAAGCATTGCCCAGGACAGTTTTTATCGGTAAAAAGCCTTTAGGTTTGTCTTGACCTTGGATAAACCCAGTCAAAGTGATGGGGAATTTGGCATAGAGACTGTTGTCGCGGAAGGCACTGCTTTTGAGGTTAAAGCTGAGGTCGTCAGGAACAAACGCAAAGGACCGCTGATTAGCATCATCCTTGGGAAATGATAGGGTGACCACCAGATTTGCCGCACTGAGAAACTGCTGTGCATCAGTTTGGGTAGGAAAGTCGCCATCAGGACCAAAGGAGAAAATATCGAATTTTTCCAGCTTACGAAAGTTGAATTTTGTCCAGAAGGAGAATCGCCCCGTAATAGTAGGATTATCCCCAGCAGGAATCGGATCGGAGGAAAACTGGGCTTTGACAATGTCGATATAATTAAAAATCGCACTATTGGGCATTAAAAAGCGGTTGTTACCGCTAAAGCTAAAGGCGTAGGTAGTGCGACCATTGTGATTCTCAGCACTACCCTGGAGATTGACCAAATTACGTCCAGAGACATTGGTAATACTGCTAGCGCCAAAGTCTTCTTGGAGCTGAGTTCGTTCTTCAAATAATTTGTCGAGGGTAACGGCAATTTGACTGGCAAAGTCTGTCACCCGAGAATTTTCAAACAATACCCGCAGGTTCAGCACCTGAAAGTTATAGCCCGAGGGGTGCGGCGCAGGCGGCTGAGCGTCTTCATAGTCAATCAAGCCAAACAGAGAGGAGGGCTCTATGACTAAAGAACCGTCCTCGGGACGAATGGGGGTACTGTCAATGCCAATGTACTGGGCAAAGAAGTTTTCTTCTTTGATGCCGCCTGCTAGGGCTACTAGCTCTGGGGGTAACCCCTCGGCGGGTGGAACAGGAATGTTGAGGCCGATGATGCCGGACCAGTTGGGGTTGTGGGCAATATTGGCTAAGGGAGCATAGCGTTTGCGGGTTTTGGCTGGGGTGTCTTTGGTATCATTTGCGATCGCACTCTCCAAACTCGCCCGCACCCGCTGCCGCACCTCAGCAATCTTCGCCTCATCCCCCACAAATGTGGCCGCCTGAGACCAGAGACTCGGTTGCTCAATCAACTCTAGCAGCGATTTGTTGTAGTACTTAAAAATCAGAATACTTTCCGGACGCCAGAGTATGTTTCCGGCATCATCCACCGTATCCAGATAAAAGGTCCAACCATCAATGGTGAGTTGAGTAATGGTTTGGTTGGGATCATCCGGGTCATTAAAGGAAGACTTTAGTGCCTCCGCATTATCAATAACCAGCAATAGCTGATTGGCCTGAAACGCACTCCAAAGGGCCGAACTTCTCTCAATATTGGTAAATTTCAAAAACTGAGTCTGCCCATTCTTGGTAGATCGAGCCAGCACCAGCTCTCTCATGATGCTGTAATCGGTGGTAAAACGAGCCAATAACCCTTGAGGGGTTGTACCGCTAATAGTGGTTTCAGTCGTGGTCTCGGCAGCCGCAATTACAGTTGAACTAGCATTGACAGTAGCTACGCTGGCCGCTGCTGCTCTGAATGAACTGACAGCAGCCATTTTAACATTGGATGTCGGCTCTTCTGGCACACTCTGTTGCTCATAATGCTGCTGAATTTTAGCCCGTCGTAGTGGATTCACCACTTGAAGTTCTAATTCACGACAATCTGTAATCGCGGTAGCCAAACTCCCATAGGGAAAGATCGGAAACGTATCAGGTATGGTCTCTACAGTGACATCATTGGCTACGGCAAGATTTGTAGCAGATACGTTCTCTAAATCAGTGGCTGGCACCTCCAAAAAGTTCATGAGAGATGTCTGGCGAGACGGTTGATAGAGAATGGACTGATCCGGTTGAGCATAGTAAGTAGGAGAACCATCAGTGCGCCGCACATAGGCCCAAGCCGTAGTTGCACTAGCCTCTGTAGTTAAAGCAGCGGCAGTCGTCCCTGGCTCGTCATCCTTCGCACGACTGGCTCGTAGAGCATTCTGAAACCACTGTTCAAAATCTCCTAAGGTAGACAGATCAGAACTAGAGAGTTGTTGCAACGCCTCTGTTGCCTCTAACGGTAACTGATAGCCCAATGGGAAAAACTCCCCTAACAGAGTATCGCGAATGAGTAGGATCTCCTCAGCTCGGTTGGGGTCAAACAAAGTACTCAGCGTCTCTCGCTGGTTCAAGTCATTGACTGGTCGCTGGGTTAGGACATTGACCAAATCTCGTAGCCGCTGAGTTAAGCCCTGACTGGGGGTGTAGCGGGGTGCAAAGGCGGGGTGACCAGGGACAAAGCCAATGGTATAAGTGCCCGCTTCTAAAAGTTTGATATACTCCACCCCTGAAAGACCACACATCAGATTGTTGCCATAGTCGGGCAGTTGCCGAGCCGGGTTGTCGTCATGGCGCGGGATGGTCAACCCAAACTTGCCTTGGGGCGTCAAATATAGCCCCTTTGCTGGCCCTAGACTGGAGGCTGGCTTAGCTGCAAACACGAGCTGGCTGCTAGCTTGAGGCGTCAGATAGACGGTATAGCCAAGGTTACTGCGATAGCCAGAAGGAAGACTGGGCAGTGTGTTGCCTGATAGTGGTGCAAAGGTGAACGAGCTGCGATCGCAATCCAAAGGATCCCATGAGCCTTGCAATTTCAAATCGGCTGGGTAGCGCTCTTGCGCCGCTGCGGTTTCATCAAAGAGAGGATAGCGTAGTGATTGGTAAAATGCTGCTGAGCCAAACAAAGCTGGATCGCTAGAAAGTAACGGGTCCACAAAAAAGACCCGAAAACCAATATCCAAGGCCGCCAGTTCAGCATAGGTAGAGTCATCAGATCGGGCTAAGGTCAAGTCAAACTGCCAAGCACCGATGTGCGGACCGACTAGCGGTAGTTGGATTTCTTCTCCGACGCCTCGTAACTGATGGGCACCATACTCTGTGGTCAAATAGGCCAGGGCTGTGGTGCATGTAAACCCGGCTGCACGTGGAACAATTGTGGTGCCCCTGGGTAACGTCAGTGCATAACCACCTAAGTCAAAGGCTGACTGACGACTAACACGCTCATCATCTATGGAGAGACTTTGTAACTGCCATTGAGAAAGAGACTCACTAGGATTGTTGACCCACAAAAATCGCACTTGACGATAGGCAGGAGATTGGCGCAGTTCTAGGAGTTGCGATCGCAACGTCACAAAATCAAAATTCTCAAAATCTGCCCCATGGGTGGGCAAAAACAGATATAGTCCAGCTATTTTCGTCCAGCTAGTTGCTAAATCCAGATTGTTAGCCTGACTCTCATCATTGGCCAAATCGACAGCCAAATCCGCAAATAGAACCTCAACACCAACGGGCGTACTCACCACACCAGTGTCAGCAGCCACATTTACTAAACGATAAAATCCAGTCTCTAAGCCATCAAAGCGGGGAGTTGCCATGATAAATTCCCCCTAAAAATAGATGCGATCGCCCTGCAACAGCGGTAGATCCAGAGCAGTCGCATTATTATCCAAATTAATAAATCGATAGTCGGGCCTATTATTTACACCTTCATGCACCAGTCGTTGAGGTCTGGCTCGCAGGGCAGTCTGACCATAGCGCTCCGCCACTTGTCGCAGCGTCGTTCCCACAGGCACAAAGTCCGGCTGTTCTTGCACAAAAATTGCAATCTCAGGCACCACCGTTGCTCGTCCCCGGAAATAGACCAACGCAATATTGGTTGGAGGCTGAATCCTGGCTGTACCAGGGTTGCGATAAAAGTTTGTTGCCTGCTCCAGGGTATTAAAATCATTCGCACCAATCAACAGAGCCACCCGCTCTGCCCCAATGCGTCCCTGGGATGTGACAAATTCATCTGGATACATCAACCGATAGAACGGTTTCCGATTCCCCGGTCGCAATAGATCCACTAAGCCCCCAGTGCCCTGGCTTGACGATTCTAATGCAGTTGGAACAGCTGACAAAAACGGATCAAAGCCTAGGAATTCTTGAGTAACACCCGCTTCAAAATGCAGGGTGTAATAAGCAGTGCCACTACTGATAAAACCGTTCTCAGCCGTTCTATCCACTGGATGAACAAATTGATAATTCTGGTATTCCACCCGCAGGCGCATACCCCCGATGAGGTCAACCATTTGACCGTCGTAACCATAGACATATTGCAAGGCCTGATTAATCGCAATAGGCAACCGTTCACCCAAACGCTGCTTCACAAGTTCAAAGCCAGATGGCTGGGCTACGCGATTCGATAGTTGCCCCAGAAAATTACTGTAGTCAGTTGCAATATCCCCCGCAGAGCGTCCTGCCAGCGATAGTACTAATTCGGCCTGCTGCTCAGACTGGGTCAGTTTAAATAGATTTTGGGTAGACGTAACTGTTTCCACACCCCGTAATACTTTAGGCAAGACCGTTGTCTGGGTGATGGGAAAACTTGCCTGCGGACCATAAACGAGTACAGACTGACTTGATACATTAATCACATAAAAATCTTCTTTAGACTGAACAACTGGAGCAAAAACCTGGTCAGCATAGCGACTCAGCTGGGATGTTGCCTCGGCTAGTAAAGCATTGGGTGTCGTCGGCAAAATGAATGTGGTAAATTCTGGCACTTGGAGAGTTCGGACATGCCCAAAGTTATCCTGCCAAGGAAATTCACTATTCACCACCGCCTTAAACCCAGCTCCATTCAGCTCAATGAGTGTGTCTAAACTCATGATCTGGCGACAGCCTGGTGTGGGACAGACTTTCACCTGGTCAGCCACCCGTATCGCAGTGCCAGGCTCATGGATAGGACCAAGGGTAAGGTTAAATGGCAGCTGGAACAGTGTGGCACTACGCAACAAAAACTGGTTACCAATGGAAACCCCATAGAAGCCAAGAGATTTTCCTAACCATTTTCCAGTAAGCAATACCCGATCTTCAGCTACTGCGCGTAGAGCATCGTCTACAAATTCAATCACTAAATCCAGATCGGTGAGCTTAAAGTCCGTCTTGAAATCAAAGGGTCGATCAATTCCTGGTAGATCGATCTCAGACTCCCGTACATCAGCAATGAGCTCCCACTGCGGTCGATTATCAACGCTACTAGGCTGCAGCTCAAAGTTCTCAACAGTAATCTCTCCTAAGTCCTGTAAGACCAGTTTTAGTGGCTGATTAGGCTGTGGGATCAGGGGTAAAAACTGTTCTGGCTGACTCGAATTGTTTTTTGTACCTAGAGTGAACTTATTCTGTTGCCAAAGTGTGGCTTCCACAGCGCTGTTATTTTGCTGCAACGCCCAAGGATTAGTACCCGTCTTTTTCCAGGAGAGGGTAATGCGATCAAATTGAAATTGGGGCGTTGCCAACCGAGGTGTGGTTGCTTCTGCTTGAATTAAACTGAACGCGTCTTCATAAACAATGTTCGTCGCCAGAGTCTGATCGAATGGGGCTGGCATGTCAGTTAACCTGAGTGCCCCTGTTGTCAGCACCTGGGGATAATAGAGCTGGCGTACCTGCTCTGGAGTCAGCGCTTTGCTATAAACAGCAACACGATAAAACTCTCCTTGCCAGGAACGATCAGGATCTTGGAATTCGTTTGCGATCGCGAGTTCAAAAGTCTCCCAGTTACTTAAGTCACCACCAATCGTGGTCGCAGCTACCTCCTGACCATCAATATATAGATGTGCATTGGGTTCACTGGCACTGCTGGCAAAATAAGTAAACACAAGACAGGTAGGTTCTAGACTTACCGACCGTGATGGAGACTCTAACAGATTCTTACCCTTGACTAGGCCATTATCATCGGTCAGCGTGGTTCGTAAACGAGCAACATAGCGGTCTTTTTGCTGACCCAGTAGAAAATTACGCTCATTAGCCCCCGAAGATAGCGTAATTAAACGAGCCGGTCCCTTCTGGCTGGCATTTCCAGGTTTAAACCATAAAACCAGAGAAATTGCCTGATTCGTCTGACCTGCCTGAATTAAACGCTGCACCGGACGTGGCGCTGGCAAAGGTTGTATGGCATCACGGGGAGCCGTTGCGATCGCAGCCTCCGCCTGGGTTACCAAAGCCCCTCTTTCCAGGGCAACCAAATTGGGGGTATAAACAGTTAAGTCAATGGGTGTTTGCCCCGACGCATCACGGATAATATCTCCAGACACAGCCTCAAACGAATATAAAGCCTGTAAAGCTGTCCAAGGATGGGCAATAGATTGAACCGTGATTTCCGTCTCCTCAATCACCCCAACCTGCCCCACAGGGACATTAGGTCCAATCGCTTTGAAGATTAATTTGCCATCCTCCCAGGCAGGCGTTAAAGCTACCGGCTGTTCTGCAGCATCAAACAAAACAACCTTGACACTGCCAGAAACAGCCACGTCATCAGCCATTTGTGTAAACGTTACATCTAAGTCTTGAAACGTTACATGACCACTAGGACTAACACCAAATGGGGCTGTCTGACGCACTGTTAACCTAAAGGCCGACTGCCCCGCAACGTTGGTCGTCCCCACGGAAATATCTGAAAAAGCTGGACTCGGAGTTGCTGGCAACCCAGACAATACGATGTGTCCTGGAACTAATGCGGAGGTAGCCGCACCGCCTAAACTCCCTTGAACAACAGCCCACCAATCTAATGCTGTAAATCGAGTGTTGTCAGATAGGTCATAAAACTGGATTTGTAATTGACTGATTTGAACGCCAAAGTGCCTAACATCCCCTGATATAGCAGGATTAGTTACCACCAAGCGACCTTGGCCAATCACATCTGACATAAACTCAACTCAACAACAACAGAGAAAGTTACTAAAAAGCCAGCTCACCAGCATCGCCGTGAGCTAATAAAACTTAATAAAGATGCTGCTCTAAGAAAACCACTTATTGCTTGCAAGCATATCCACTGTAGTTGATGCATTCAAAGTAGCAGCCATAATTCTTCATGTTTGTGTAGCATACAGCACTCGCATCAACATATAAAAAGCTATCAACCTACTTCTATCAGCTTAATTAAGTAAACTTCAGATATATCCATACAGGAAAAGAAAACGTCTTTTTAAAGACGCGGAGCACCAAAATATCGCCAATATTTCCTTTATTAAAGGTTAATTACAATGTGCTGAAATGTTTCAATAAAATCTCATTGCAAGAGCTTAGGCATCAAGAACAACATTTTATACCTCCCTTTTTTATTCTTGATGAAAATCATTCAAAAAACAACGCTGTTGTGCCAAGCTCGGACTATTTGTTATTTGTTTTGAAGATTGTTGTGAGCAGTCCCAAGACACACTGAAAGCGGATCAGTTATACCTCCTTTTTGAGAAAGATCATCAACTAGCAACCTCCATAGAGCCTTAGCTAGGATAGGCCTGTGAATTCTCCTGGATTAGCTAACTATGTCTTTAGCCAACAAAAACTTACAAGCAATGCGATGAAAGTTATAGATTGTTCTGTAGGGGACGTTGCATTTAAGCTATTGCTGTTCTGACCGTAGGAGTTAATTCCTTCATGGTGCTATCACAGCCGCTCTATCATGCGACTCCTCGCCCTCAGGCGAGTGAACCTGTTAAACGTCCCAGTGCATTAGTCATGGCTGCCCTCTTCAGCGCGATATTGCTTTGGGCCTCAGCTTTTCCCGCCATTAGTGTTGCGTTAACAGCCTACAGCCCGCTAGAGGTAGCCATTTTACGCTATCTAGTCGCATCTGCGATCCTGCTGGTTTATGCCCTCATCAAACGCATGCCGTTGCCACGCCGACAAGACTGGCCGCTGCTCAGTCTCTGTGGGATCACAGGATTTACTCTTTACAATGTATTTTTGAATGCGGGCCAACTAACGGTATCTGCTGGCATGGCTAGTTTTATTATCTCGTCAGAAATTGGCATCATCGCTTTACTGGCATCGCTGTTTTATGGTGAAAAGCTCACTAAAGCGGGCTGGTGCGGGATTAGCCTTTGTGTAGCTGGTGTGGCCACCATTTCTCTTGCCAGTAGCGGCAGTTTACAGTTTTCCCTTGGGGCATTGCTGGTGTTTATGGCCACACTTTGCATTAGCATTTACTCGGTCATCCAAAAACCGTTGTTACAGCATTACACTGCGATTCAATTTACGACCTATGCCATCTGGGCAGGCACTTTAGTTTTAGTGTTATTTGCACCTCGTGCTGTGTTTTCTACACTACAGGCACCATTGGGGCCAACACTATCGGTTGCTTATATGGGTTTATTTCCAGGGGTAGTTGCTTACATTGCCTGGTCCTATGTGCTTTCCAAGATTCCTGCATCACAAGCTGGCAGTTACCTGTCGCTCATTCCTGTAGCAGCTCTGTTTATTGCTTGGCTATGGCTACGAGAGATACCGAGCCTGATTTCTTTAGCAGGTGGTGTGATTGTCTTATCCGGCATCATGCTCGTCAATCGACAGAATAAAGCGTAGCTACAGCAATATCGTTTTTCTCGACCGCTGAAAATCTTCCAGAAAAGATGACGACTCCACTGCTCACCATGTCATCACCATACCCCCATAGAGTTATGTCACTGATCAATAAGGATAACAGTGATAAAAAACAACATTAACGTTTGTATCAAAGAAGAGATATTGATGACTTGTGGGAATATCCTAATGGCATGAGCTGAAAAGCCCATAGCCACAACGAAAGGAGGTCTGACGATAGATATCTCGATAGAATCGTTTGACGGATCAAAGACAGCACCCAAACAAATCACTGATATCTCTTCTTAATTGAACTAGAGAGCCATGTTTAAGTAGGTTTACCTTACACAAAGCAGCTCTGAGTAGTTTTGTTGAACGTAGAAGAATCCTGCAGTTGATTGTTTTGGGTGCTGTTGTATTTAAAGTTTCACCCGGCTCATTGCCCAACGCTACAGTTCTCTGAGCAACACTCTAGGCAACAGTGCACAATCTCCTCAGAACCCTTTAGCTAATACCCTGCTTGCTCATCCCACAGTGATCGCTGACACATTCCAGAAAAAATTGATAGTTGTGTAAGCAGACGATAGGCTCATGCTGCAAAGGGATGTATACAAGCCATTTCGGCATACAGTGGATTCACAGGCAAAGCACATTATGGAATAACCTTCTAGCGCGAACCCCATATCTAAGTAGACAGAACTCTGTTTTACTTAACCCTTTATATCTAAACCGCAGCCCTCATGGACTTCGTGTCCGTGGGGGCTGCTTATATGGGTTCAACCTATGGCGGGCGCAAGCACTGACTTATCAGTTCACCACCCCACTCCACTCCATTCCTGTGACCTCCATCACCAAGGTTACTCAGCTAACTTCAGAAACCCCTTAAGCAACCCTCAGTTACTCGTCAGATCACATTCAGCTAGCTCCCTCATTCTTGTAATCAATGAAGTCAAGCACTGATTTCCCAAGGAGCTTTAACCATGAAACGCACACTTCTTTCTGCTTTAACTGTTCTCGTTGCATCCGCTGCCATTGCCCCCGTTGCATCCGCCGCTGAGCCCGCTAGCTTCAATATCCAATCAGCTCGCCTCGAAGCACTCGATGCCCGGACTAAGAACTCCGTCCACAAACTACGTCTTGAGCATCTCAATAATCAGACCAAGGCCATCGAAGATATCCAAGCTGCTCGGCTAGATGCCTTAGATGCTCGCACTAAGTACACTGGAAAGTAAGTTTTCTACCATTTTAGAGAGTCTTATCTTCTCGAATTTTGACATAATGCTTCTGAAATTTATCGCGTGCGGCCTCAACTGAAAATTGCCAATGGATGCGGATACGCTGGTCATGCCGTTCTTGCACCAAGGCGAGCACCGCTTGCTCTAATTGGTCTTGTGTGGGAATGCGCTGATGCAAACAGCCTCTAGCCAGTGCCGAAAACTCGATCTCAATCATATTGAGCCAACTGGCTGACTTTGGGGTGTAGTGAAACTCAAACCGTTGGGCAAGGGCAAAGGCCTCCTCAGCCGTCAGGTATTCATAGAAAGAACTGACATTATGGGTGTTGAGATTATCCTGCACAACCTGGATTTTGTCCGCATTAGGATAGCGCGCAGCTAAGGCTTGAAAAAACAGAG
>NZ_AWNH01000118.1 GCF_000482245.1 Leptolyngbya sp. Heron Island J
CGGAATTGGGTCGAATATGGTTTGAAACAAAGCAAGAATGAACTGGGATGGGCAGATTTTCGAGTAACGAACTATGCCCAAATTGAAAAGTGGTGGGAACTGGTTATGAGTGCCTACTTAATGGTAACGCTATACACTCCGCCCCTCCGCCCCGACGGGATCATTCCTCCAGAACAGGCTGATTCAACAGTGTTCTCATCGTTTCTCAAACACCGTTATTGGGAGGATGGAGAGGGTTGGAAGAGTTGGCTGAACAACCTACGCTTAATTCTTCTTCCTTGGGTTAGCTTTAACTTACTCAAGCCTTGGTTAGAGATTTTTTCCATTCCCCAATTAACAGAAGGGTTTGATTGTTTGATTGCATGGATGAACCAGTTTCCAGGGATAGCTGTTCCCATACAAGAGAGTCCTCCTTGAAAATCATCTCGCCAGAGTCATTAAAGAGCGTTAGGTTGGGCGGCTAAAGTTTTGCGGAGTGTCCCACTGCTGACTATGTTGATGCAATTGAGCCATCAATACACCGAGTTGATGAGCTTGCTGTAGAGTTCGCTCAGACTGGAGAATCTCTCCCTCAACCCAGTGCAACAGCGAGCAGTAAAAGGTTTCTGTGGCTTCATCTCCTGCTACTTGGGTGATCCAGCTGTTCTGTAGGTTTCTGACCGGCTTTTGTACTACCAGTTGCGTGTCATGGTACAAGGCATCAAGCCATAGAAGTTCCGATTCAATTACCTCTGGCTTTTGCCAAACGTCATCATTGGTACTAGAAATCGGTTGGTGAATCCGAAGAAGAAATTTTTCCTCTTGCGTTTTTATTCGAAACGTTACGCTTCCACTATGCCCCAAGAACGAAGGTTGTTCTTGCCCTAGACCATATTGGTCAAGAGCAAATTTTGCAATGTCATTGTAAATGCTAGCTTGGGTCATTATTATAAGGCATTCGATGGGTTTTGATCACATTATAAGAAGGGGGATTAGGGGAAACGGCTGCCCGTCTCAAGCTGGAAAATAGTGTCCAAAACTTTTCAGAAAAGCCTGAAACACCTATTTCTTCCTTGAAATAGACATTAATTCCTGAAAATGGCCAAATGGCGCTTTAAAGTACACTGTCTTTAGCTCGGCTGTGATTTTAGGCAGATAAAACCGTAACGTGTTGATGACAATGTAGAGGACAGGGACAACAAACAAGCTCAGGAAGGTTGCCACTAAGATACCACCAAAAACAGCCGTGCCGATGGATTGACAGCTAGCCGACCCGGCCCCTGTGGCTACCATTAATGGGAAAATCCCAATCAGTGTGGACAATGCCGTCATGAGAATCGGACGTAAGCGAGCGATCGCCGCTTCCATAGCTGCTTTGGCAATGGATAGCTCTTCCCGCAGTTGGTTAGCAAATTCAACAATCAGAATGGCATTTTTGGACGCCAACCCAATCAGCATCACCAACCCCACCTGACAGTAAACGTCGTTCGCCAGCCCTCGCATTGACTGCGCTAATAGTGCACCGAGGATAGCGAGGGGAACCGCTAGCATAATAATCAACGGATCGATAAAATTCTCATACTGAGCGGCGAGTACTAAAAACACAAAGATTAATCCCAACCCAAAGATGAGGGGAGCCTGTCCGCTAGAAGAAATCTCTTCTAAGGAGATTCCGGACCACTCAAACCCCATTGTTCTGGGTAAAACCTCAGCTGCAATCTGTTCCATTGCCGCGATGGCTTGTCCAGAACTGTAGCCAGGGGCCGCCATGCCGTTAATCTCAATCGAACGAAACAGGTTATAGTGCGTGACGGTTTGAGCACCTGTGGTAGGCGTCATTTTAATCAGGTTGGCTAGGGGAATCATCTCACCTGCTCTTGAGCGCATATACAGCTGCTCCACATCCCTCGGATTAGACCGAAACTGACTATCTGCTTGAACATAGACACGATAGGTGCGATTAAAGGCGTTAAAGTCGTTGACATAGTGCGAGCCAATCAAAATTTGTAGGGTGCTCAGAATGTCGTTGACATCAACCTGGAGTGCTTTGGCGCGATCGCGATCAATCTCGATAATTTTCTTAGGAGCATTGGCCGTAAAGGTGCTAAATACCTCCTGCAGTTCCGGTCTTTGATTAGCTCTGGCAATCAGTGCATCTTTAATGTGAAGTAAATCATTGAGGTCACCCCCAGTTCGATCCTGCAGTTGAAAGACAAAACCACCCACACTGCCTAACCCCATAATTGCTGGAGGGTTAATGGCAAATACGCTAGCTTGGGAAATGTTGGCAGTAGATTCATAGGCGCTGTTGAGTAGGGCTTGGGCTGACTCCTCAACAGTCCTCTCATTCCAGGGTTTAAGGGTGATGTAGGAAATACCGCTGTTGGCAATATTCCCCGTAAACCCCACACCTCCTAACGAAAACGTGCTGTCCACACCGGGAATTTGCAACATTTTCTGATCAACCTGATCAATCACCTCACCGGTATATTCCTGTGTCGTGCCTTCAGGTCCCTGAATAATGTTCATTACGTACCCCTGATCTTCATCGGGAATAAATGCAGTGGGAACTGTAAGGTAGAGCCATCCCGTTGCCCCCAAGGACACGATAAACAAGCCAATAACAACCATTTTGAAGCGAATAATCTGACGCAGTACCCGTTGGTAACCCGCTTGCATCCTCTCTAGAATGTGGTTGATCAGTGCAAAAACTCGATTCAGTGTTTGACCCAACCGGCTGGTTTGTGGTTGTTGCGATCGCAACAACAGTGCCGACAGAGCCGGTGTCAAACTCAGGGCTAGAAATAACGTTAACTTCTCCGGGCAATGGATGAGCTAACACCAATGCCCCAACACTTTTGACCAGCTTAAACTCTTTATCTGTCAAAAACTTCTAAACTCTTGCCGTAATATCAAAATCTTGCACCCGTCTTCAAAGCCAGTATTGCTAGGTAATACAAGCAAGAGGAGACATCATAGAGGAGGCTCTTCCTCTTCTTGCTCCCTGTCTTCTACTCCCCTGTACAAGATTTTCTACGTCGTTCCCTTCTAACTGCTGCCAAGAAACTGCTTAGGAGTTACCCCCATAAGCCGCTTAAAATTTTGTGTAAAGTGACTGTGGCTAGAAAACCCAACCTCTAGCGAAATATCTGTAATACTCAGCTTATTTTGCCTGAGTAATTCCTTACCCCGCTCAACACGACATTTGATCACATACTGATAGGGCGAAAACCCGGTAGTCTGTTTAAAGAGACGGCTAAAATGATACTGGCTCATACCCACTGCTTCAGCCAATTTTGTCAGGGAGATATCATCTCCAAGGTGCGCCTGAATATAGTCAATTGCCTGACCTAGCTTATATTTGGGTAAGCCTCCCGAGAAAGTTTGCAGCGGCGTTTTTTGCGTCGAATAATATTGCAGCAAATGCGCTGATAGTGCCGTCGCCATGGATTCTGCATAGAGTTTGCTGTGGTGCGGCTGTGTTTGTAACACCTGCTTTAGGGAAGCACCAAATTGGTAGATTAAAGGGTCTGATTCTATAAAGCGGGGTATCAGGGTAATGCGATCCGGGTCAATAGATTCATAGGCCGTGCGATTAACCACGGCTGGGTCTAATAACAGCAGTGTAAACTCAACCGTGTCTTCCCAGATGCCTCTGCGAGGTACTCCCCCCGGCAAGAATACAACTTTCTGAGGATGGAGAGATTCTATTTGCCGCTTGCCATCAAAGGTATGTTCCAATTCGATAGGCTGCTGTGATTCGTGAATCACAATGACATGATTAGGGTTAGCAAATTCCTGCGTTTCTCCAGCTGGAAGGGAATGGCGATGGAGCTGTATACCTTTCCAACCAGCTTCAGCACTGGATTGGAGCGGTAGATTTGCAAAAATTCGGAGAATATCTTCTTCCTTGGAGAAGTCCACAAATGGCGATGGCAGTTCTAATGAGCTTGAAGTGGCCGTTTCAGACTGGGATGCTGACATTACCTGGACCTCTTGCGATTATTATCTGGATATTGATGCCATCGCCAAATCAATCATTTAACGCAGGGATTTTGTAAATCTTCCTGCTATGAAAGAGCCGATTTAGACAGATGATTATTTGATTTTCTATTTTCTTGATATTCTGATAGCTGTAGCTTTAGCGTAACTACATGCAGCTATCGTTTAAAATCTGCCTGATCGAAGAGGGAAAAACCTACCCGATAAGGTAGGTCATATTTAGGGTCAGTTCCCAGGATTAAGCCATCCCCTTATTTGCCAAATGTAAGGCTTACGGCTTGGCGAACAAAAGGACTATAGGTGGGTGCTCCTGATTTGAGGCAGCCCGTTTCATCAAAATCGCGATCGCTATTGTAGGGAATTTTAGGGGCCGTACTTTATCGTAGGGACCACATTGTAGATGCAGTGCGAACGATCTACAATTTAGAAAATCTTAAAATCTTCTAACTACTCAAAACTTGTATGACTATCAAATTCTGACAGCGAGCTTTGCTGTAGTAGCAGGCTCTCTAGACAACGCTCAATGCAAATTCTAATCAGTCGTTTTTCCCTTGAGTGAGGTATAGCCTCAGCTTCGATCTAAACTTTCTCGCCCGCTCTTCCACAAGACGCCTGTACCCTGATTAATCAAATGAGTAACCTGTTAGAAAATCAACTATGCCCACCTCTACGCTCCAGTCAACCTCAAGGGTGGAAAAACATCGTCGTTGAAGAGTTTCGTCAGTCTCCTGGACAAGAGACGTATAAAAATCTGACAGAACATACACTATGCATTTCCTTAAACCCTCGTCCATCTCGCTTATCACAAACGGTAAACAGTCGTCGCCACAATAGTCCTTGTGTCAAAGGTGATATCTGTATTGTCCCGGCGGGTTTATCCTTCTTCTGGCAATGGGATCAAGACGATCAATACATACGCATTCGGATTGCTCCGGAGTTACTGCAGCGGGTGGCTGAAGAGGCTACCGAGGTTAGTTCTAACAGGGCGGACCTCTGTCCAGAATTTCGCGTCCGTCATCTTCAAATTGAACAGCTGGGAGATATGCTCCTAGGGGAAATTAAGAATGGTGGACTTGCCGGACAGCTCTATGTTGACTCCCTCACTAACGCCCTAGCTGTTCAGCTACTGAGAGACTTTTCAGCGGTTCAGCCCTGTGCAACGGCCTATGGTGGGGGGTTAAGCGATCGTCAACTGATGCAGGTGACCGATTACATTCATGATTGTCTGGGACAGAATATCGGCTTATCCGACTTATCAGAATTATTGAAAATGAGCGAGTCTCAATTTAGTCGGCGCTTTAAGCAGTCCATGGGTGTTGCTCCATATCAATACTTACTGCAGCAAAGGATAGAGCAAGCCAAACAGTTGCTGAAGACAACGAACCTGTCAGTGATGGAAATTGCTATGGTGTGTGGTTTTAGCAGCCACAGCCATCTTGGTAAACTCATTCGCCAATATACTGGTCTGTCTCCCAAAGCATATCGGAAGTAGAGCCGGAACCTTGCTCAAACTTTGACAATGCCTCGCTGGATGGCGGTTACAATCGCTTGCCCACGGTTTTTCACATCTAGCTTAAGCAAAATATTATTGATATGGAATTTGATTGTATTCTCACTAATGTAGAGGTCACGACCCATTTCTGCGTTGCTTTTTCCCTGTACCATCAGCTCCAAGATCTGTGTCTCCCGTCCGGTCAGCTGAGGTGTACTGAGGCGTTCAGCTAGCTTCATGGCCACATCCGCCGGAATATATTTTTGTCCCCCATAAACCTGGCGAATGGCTTCCTGCAGTATCTCCATGGAAATGTCTTTTAGCAAGTAACCTTTAGCACCAGCCTGCAAACCTTGATAAATATCTTCGTCATAATCGTAAGTGCTGAGCACAATAATGCGCGCATCGGGAAATTCTTGACGAATAGTAGTAATGGCTTCAACACCTCCCATCTCAGGCATGCGTAAATCCATCAGGACGACATCCGGCTGCTGCTGGCGGTAGAGTTCTACAGCTTCTTTACCGGTACTTGCCTCGCCGATGAGTTCTAAATCATTGCTGTATCGCAACATCAAAGTCAATCCATTGCGAACAATGGGATGATCATCAGCGATGAGGACACGAATCAGATTTTGAGACATTGTTATTACTCACTCTCGTCTATCTAACTGGCCTCCAGTAAACTCAGAATCCAGATTTTATTGACAATACTCTCATGTCTTACATTTGTGACCAACACCCAAATAGAACAGCTTTAAATCTCTTCGTCCTAATGATAAAAAAACTACCTGATCGGGTAGGTCATATTGAACTCGGACCTTATTCATTCCCTAAATCCTGGGAAAGACTTTCTTGTAAAGTACTTCCTTGCAGCATCTCTGCAAAATGCTCCAGATTGACATGTACCCAAATTTCTGTGCCTTGTCCCGGCTGACTCTGAATTTGCAGCTCACCACCAATACGCTCTGACCGCTGAGAAAGACTCATTAACCCGAAGCCGCCACTATCTTGCTGTGGTAAAAATCCACAACCATCGTCATTGATGTGTAGGGAAATATCCTGCAACCCATAGGTTAGCCTCACACGGATAGTGCTTGCTTGAGAATGTTTGAGGGCATTGGTGATCGCTTCTTGAGCTATCCGTGTGAGATTTAAACCGAGCAAAGCCGGTACAGAGTAAAGATTACCCTCTATCTGTAGCTGTATCGGGATGTTAGTCACACGCTGAGCGGTGACATCCCGCAGCATCTGATCAAGGTTTGTATACTTGGCTGCCGAAGGATAAATGGCCCACACCGCCCGTCGCGCTTCCGCCAGACCGGCATGAGCTAACTGAAGGGCACGGTCTAGAATGCGTTGAGTTTCAGTGGGGTCTTGTTGGGTGATTGACTTAGCCACACCTAGCTGGAGTGAAATACCGGTAAAGGCCTGGGCCAGCGTATCGTGGATTTCGCCAGCCAGTCGATTGCGTTCTTCAAAGATAGCGGCATGTTTGGCTTCATCAGCCAGGCGCATCAGCTGAATTGCCAGGGTAGCTTGTTGGGTAAGGGCCTGGGCTAGTTCGATCTCTTCTGGCGTTAACGCTTTGGGCTGTGTGGCTCCCAAACACAATATGCCGATGGGTTCATCGCCTAGCTTTAACAAAAGATTTACGGTGACTTGTAAATCTGATATTTGGTCAGTATGGACACCTGCGCTAGCATTCTCTTGCCTCATGATAAAAGGCCGTTTTGTCCGCAAAAGAGTTTCCCACACAGGTAGGCTTGCGGCTGTTGGGCATAAATAGGCTGGGGGTGCCTGAATCTGCTCTTTTTGTTTGATCTGCCCTTGCTCAACCAATAGTTCTAACGGGAGAGTCTGAGTTTCGGCGTTATAAAATCGCAGGACTGCAATATCCAGGCTGAGCTGCTGGGTAATTTCCAATAGCACATAGCCTAGGAAAGCATTAAAGTTGGGGTCAGCCGAGAGGCGATCGAGGCTGTTTTTTAGTGCCTGATTGGTTTTGGCCAGTTCAGCAACGCGATTTTGTTCGGCCTCCAAGAGTGCCTGCTGTGCCAGTCGCCGTTCGGTAATGTCAAGCTGTGAGGCCCAACCACCAATGGCACATCCGTCTTTGATAAGAGTGGCAATATTGTTCAGGAAATAGCGGGGATTTCCCTGCAGGTCAAGTTCTTCTGTTTCTGTGTTGCGAAGCTGATAGTCATTTTCGACATAGGTCCGCATCATGGCCTGATTTTGCAGCGACCCCATAACGTGAACTTCCGTAAGTCGTACGTCTATGAAGTCTTCTGGGCTATCTAGGCCATACGTGTTGGCAAAAGCAGCGTTTGCACCAACCATGCGACAGTAACGATAAACTAGTTCGATCTGCTCATCGACTGGCAGGTCAAGCGGAATCGGCTCATCAAACTCAAAACGATAGATACCTTCGTTACTGATTTCAAACAGGGTACGGTAGCGCTCTTCCGATTCAGCCAGTTGATCTAAGGTTTGCTGGAGTTCGGTGTTGAAATGTGCAAGATCTAGAGAACGCGCCTGTTCTGCTTCTAGCAGCGCCTGCTGCGCCAGTCGCCGTTCGGTAATGTCAAGCTGTGACCCCCACCCGCCCGTGATGAATCCGTCCGTGATGACGCTAATGACACTGTTGAGGAAATATCGTGGGTTTCCCTCGCGATCAGCCTCTTCCGTTTCTGCGTTCTGAATCTGATGACCATTCTCAACAAAAGTCCGCAGCATTGCCTGATTTTTTGCTGACTCTGAAACATGAAGCTCTGTAAGTCGCAACTCAGGGAGGTTGTCTGCGTCACCGAGATTGTACATAGCCAGAAAAGCATCATTTGCCTCAGCTAAGTGCCAGTAGCGATAAACTAGCTCCACCTGCTCATCGACTGACAAATCCAGCGAAATCGGCTCGTCAAATTCAAAGCGATAGATGCCCTCGCTGCTGATTTCAAACAGGGTGCGGTAGCGTTGTTCTGACTTGCGCAGGGCTTTATCTTCGGCAGAACGTGAGATCGCACCTGCAATCATTTCGGCAGCTGTCTGCAAAACACCAATTTCGGTCGCGTCATACAGCCGCGCCTCAGAGCAGTTATCAAAATCGATATGACCCCAAAACTGACCCTCTACCATGATGGGGACAGAGGTAGATGAAACTATGCCCTGGGCCTCCAAAAAGCCACGCCACGGCTCCGGCATCTCTGCCACGATGTAGTTCGTCAGCTCGCCGCGCTGAAGCTGCTCATGCAAATCTAGCCACTCCCCGTCTACGATTGGCCCACCTTCAGGAATGTCAGCGCTAACCTCAGGGATGCTCTCCTGAGCCCATTCAGCCAGCACATCTAGCCAGGGTTTCTCCGTTTCAGGGTCTATCAACTCCTGGATGATTAGACAGCGATCGCTACCCACGACTTCCCCCAGTAGTCGTACCACAGCTGGTAGAACCGACGTATAGTCAGGTGTTTTCAATAGTAAATTGGCCACCTCAGCAATCGTTGAGAGCCACGCTACCTGCCTCTTTGCAGACTGTTCCCGCTCTTGAGAAATTGCACTTTGCAAAGCCTGCTGCAATTCTGTTTGAATTTGAGGGTCGCTAGCCATAAAAACAGCGAATTTCCTAATTTAAAGGAAAGATTCGTCAAGCAGATTTTACAGTTACTCTAACATTCACCCTAGTATTCAGGAAAAGTCAGCGGTGCGATCGCACAAAATCTTCAGCATACGCAATTGAGTGGCATCATTTGGTGCAAATCGCAGTGCCTGGTATGAACCGAGCTGAATATCCTGCAACAGCGATCGGGCTGGCTTTGGCCGCCATCCCAGCTGTTCCATCGCTTGCTGGGCTGATGACTGATTGTTAATCGACAACAAGGTAGCCAGCGTTTTTCCCCAGTTAAATACAGCTTCTTCAAAGGAAATACTTTCTGTTTCACTGTTGGTTACATGGGCAATGGCTTCCGCCACCTGCCGTGCTGTAATACCTGATTCTGTAGTCGTGTGAAATAGCGAACCAGCAGGGGCTTTCTCCAAAGCCAGCACATACAAGTCTGCTAAATCCTCCACATGGGTAGCTGAAAATTTCTGGTTACCAGTATCGATATACTGCACAGCCTGCATCTCACACGCTGTCTGTATCTGTATTGTTGTTAATGTCGCCTCACTTTCGCGTCCATATATATAGACGGGCAGTCGTAAAACGATACTGCGCACTTGATGTTGGGCTGCTTGCTGGATCTCTTGTTCTATTGTGGCTCGCTCAGCAAGGGTAGCTTCTTTAGCAACAGGGTAGGTTTCATCGGCAACAGCTGAACCAGTATCCCCTAAAACCGCTGTATCGGATGTAGCCACAAACGGCCTGTCCGAGTCTGTCAATACCCCAATAATATGCCGTATTACCCGACGGTCCAGCCGCACTGATGTTTTCCAATTATTAAAATCATAGGCAAACGCAGTGTGAATCACACCATCGGCATGACGCGCAGCTTGAGTCAGCTGCTGGGGATGTTGCAGGCTACCTAAAAAGGGTTCAATACCCAGCATTTGCAGACGTTTAGCCGCGTCTGAAGTTGCTGCTAGACCCAGGACAGAATAGCCGGTCGCCTGCAGTTTCTCAGCAACAACTGCACCAATATAGTCAGTAGCTCCAGTTAAAAATATTTTCATAGCGGTTGACCTCCTGGGGACATAATCCCGGCCGTTTCTACACCAGTTAGACCAGGGGAGTGATCCAGTTACATCCTAGGAAACGCTTATGAAAAGATCTCATCAACTATTGCGGTTGTATCAAAATCCTGCGATTGCCTTAACCCCGTCAAATGGGAAAACTTGTTGCAAGATTCTGAGCATTTAGCAGGATTTGCGTAGTAATGAGTTACTGATATTACCTAGATTGTGACTGTCGGACGTGTTATTAGGAAATCGGTGAAATGGTCACGACAACCTTGGATAAGTCAACTTTCGGTATAGAAACCCGAGATTTTCTCAAGCTGGCGGTACCCTTGGCAGGTGCTCAGGTAGCTCAGGCCGTTGTCGGCTTTGTCGACACCCTAATGATGGGACATTTAGGGGCCGAGAGTCTCGCAGCAGGTGGACTGGCCTCAGCCGTGTTTCAGCTGGTTTTAAATACCAGCAGTGGATTTGTCATGGCGGTGAGCCCGCTTGTAGCAACAGCCTATGGAACTGGCAACAAACAGCAGGTTGAGCGTATTGCTCGACAGGGGCTTTGGCTAACGGCTCTCATTGCCATTCCAATGATGCTTGTTATTGGCCACCTAGACTGGGTTATGGTGCATCTAGGCCAGGCAGAACGGACGGTAAACTTAGCGGATGGCTATCTTGACTATATTCTGTGGGGGTTTTTCCCCGCAATTGGTTTTGCCATGCTACGGGGTTATGTTTCCGCACTGTCTCAAGCTCGTCCAGTCATGGTTATTGTCATCCTGGGCACCATTGCCAACGTTACGGGCAACTACATTTTGGGTTATGGCAAGCTTGGTTTTCCCCGCATGGAATTGGCCGGTCTGGGGCTGGCGAGCGGTCTCACGTTTTGGTTTATGTTCATCGCTCTGTTTTTGTACGTGTGTCAAAATCAGACGCTGAGAGACTATAAATTTTGGCGTGAACTTCATCGCATTAGACCTCAGATTCTGGGTCGTTTAATTGTTGTAGGTACGTCAATTGCCATTACCATTGCTGTCGAATATGGGTTATTTACCGCAGTCACCTTTATGATGGGCAGCCTAGGTACAGAAACGCTTGCGGCACATCAAACGGTCTATCAAACTGTTTTCTTGCTGTTTATGGTTCCCTTGGGGATGTCCTATGCGGCTACGGCCAGAGTTGGTCAGTGGGTTGGGCAGCGCGATCGCAAAGGAACTCGACAGGCTGGCAATGTCAGCATCACATTAGCAGCCGGATTTATGGCCTTAACAGCCATCGGTTTACTGATATTCCGACAGCAGATCATTGGTATCTATCTGGACGTCAACGATCCAAACGCTGCTGGTGTGATTAACCTGGCTATCCCGATGCTGATGATTGCAGCACTGGCCCAGCTTTTAGACGGCATCCAACGGGTGGCCATGGGCTCACTCTATGGCTTACAAGATACCCGCGCTCCGATGATTTTGAGCGTTGCGACCTTTTGGGGCGTTGGTCTGGTCAGTGGATATGTTTTAGGGTTCCTGCTTGGCTTTGGCGGTATCGGTCTGTGGATTGGTCAATCGATTGGCGTAGCTGTAGCAGGGGTTATTTTTCTACGGCGTTTCCGTAGCCTTACCTCAGAGAGTAACTTCGCCAAGTTAAAGACTGGCAAGCAACTGTCTTACCACGGTTAAAAGTTCCATTATGGGTGGGTTAACCAAGAGACGGGGACTATCATCCTGTCTCTTGGGCCACGGCAAATACTAATCATTCAGGTTCCATCGCTCTTGTTCAAAACTCTCAGCAAGATTCTGATAGTTAAGCAAACATCAGCTATCCAACCATTGTTAGCAAAGGTTATCGTTGTCCGGTAAGAAATTCATTTAGCTCTGCACATACAAAAACAGAGTTCGCCATTGTTTAATTTTTATCAACGAGGTTTTCCCATGGAATTTAGCAAGACTATCAAACAAGCGATCGCGATCGCTTTAATAACACTTAGCGTATTTATGCAGTCCCCTACTACTGTGCTGGCAGCTAATCAACCATCAGACAACGTACTTTTCAAACAACTGACAGACCAGAGCTATGCTGCTTGGAATACCCTTGATCCAGATGCGGTGGCCAAGTTTTATCTCAACGACCCAGACATTGTGATTTATGATGCGACTCCTTTAAAGTACAAGGGCTGGAGCGACTTTAAGTCAGGTATCCAAACCCATCTGTTTGATAAGCTCAACAGATTTCAATTAACGGCAAATGATGATTTAGAAGCCACTCGTCATGGAGATCTGGTTTTAACAACATTTACCTATCATCTGTCTGCGGAGTCAAAAACAGGTGACCCTATTGAAGCTGAAGGTCGTCAAACAGATTTATGGCAGCAGCATAATGGTCAATGGCTAATTTTTCATGAGCATACGTCTGCTCCTGTGTCCCTGTAGCATAGGTTCAACCAATATCGTCAGCTCCGTTCTTCACCTACTCGCAGGTTAATTTCAGACCCATCGAGAAAACTCATCGAAATAAGTAAAACCCTCGCCAGGAAAGCAAACTAAATCCTGAGATTCTTTGAGTAGTCAAGTCTGACAAGTCCACGATTTATCTGTGGATAGGAGATCAACGGAGCTAAATTAGTTCACTCTTAGTCATGTCGAATACTTGAACTGACTAAGAATTTTTCAGATCTTATAACAGTATCTCGTTTGAAATTGTATGATGTTGTGCACTAAAGACCTGTTAACACTTGAAGCTTTTCAACAACTTTCCGGAGATTCAGTTGGAATGGATACAAAATCGCGTCAGCGTCCTTAAACTCTCAGCAGAAACGTTACTCTTCAAAGAAGGCTCTCCACCTCAAGGTTTTTTTATTCTTCTAGAAGGACATGTGAGCATTACTCGCTTAAGTGAAGGCATTGAGATGCCCATTGGGCAACATGAAGCCCTCGCCTTTTTTGGCGAAATTCCTGTGCTGACGGACGATCCGGTATTAGTCTCCATACGAACCTTGACAGATTGATATCTTTTCTGGTTCAGGTATTCCCTCAGAGATTCAGTCTCGTATTTTTGAACCCTTTTTTACCACTAAAAGTGTGGATAAAGGCTCTGGGCTGGGTCTAGATATTGTCAGCCGTATTGTCCGAAACCGACATCAAGGCAATGTAACGGTGACCTCTAAACCGCAGCGGACATGCTTTACCGTATGCCTACCGCTTCTAGACGCATCCTTCTGAGGAAACCTTTGGAACAATAAAACATCCGTTGGAAAGCTGACGACGATTGATAAAAGAGTCGTCATCGAAATAATGACGTAAATACTGATCTGGCTTGACCGTTGCAGCGATGGAGTCGATTCCCATCAATCCTTTCATGTGCCGAGATAGATTTGGAAAATCAGCCCAGTACTTTAGAGTGGTATAAAGTACTGGGCTATATAAGAATTACACGGTGGGCAAATGGACAGGCATAGGAAACATACAAGTGAAATCGTTCAGGCTCCTGATTGAACGTACTTTTATCGATCCAGTTGCTATATTCAGAGGCGTTAAATTTTTCCACCAAGCAATCTGAGTCTAGTTGAGCCAACTCAATACGCTGATGCCATTTACCTTTAATCAAACCTCGCATGATTTTTCTCGGACTTTAAGTTTCAACTAGCTCGGGCTTTGAGTCAGTAATTCTTGGACAATTTCTAGCCCGGTGAATATCTGCCAGCTAAACAGCAATAGCAGTGTAACGTTGGCACCAATGTGAATCTGTCTGGCCCAGAGTTGTCCTCGTTGCATCAGCGGGACCAATGCTGCAGCTATGGCAATCAGTGCCGTCATGCCCAACCCGACAAATAAATGTGCGATCGCAGGGATTTCGCCTGCACTTAAATAGGTACTAACAATTCCCCCAAAAGCACCTAGGATCATTACAGCCAGAATAATTGCGCCCGATTGATAGTGGCGTGTAGCATACTTGCCCTGTAGCAGTGCTTTTTTGTTATCACCCTCAGCGTTGCGCGTGCGGCGTGTCTGAAATCCAAGATAAGCTGTGTAAAGGAGATAGACAAACAGCCCTAACATCAATAAGGGATGAATAAACTGGGTCAGAAAACTAAAATTCAAGTAAGCGTTGTTTGTTATATCCATGGGGCTATCTATGCTTGGGAATCATTAGGGATAAACAATATCGAACCAATTGTGAAAAGAATGCTGGCCAGCAAATGCAGCAAAGATGAGAAGGAAACGCCCCGTGTATTCTCTAGGACAGCGTCTAAAACAAACATCAGAGAACCAATCAAAAAGAGCCAGCTCACGACTGCTTCTCGGCTGATTTGTTTTCTGCCATTGTGAGTGGCTGTGCTCTCAATCGTCTGTGGATCGGGTGTAACAACAGCCTTTTTTTCAGTTGATGACAGCGTTTCAATATTTAGGGATGTCATGATAGTTTCTCCAGATGTTGGATTTTGCAAATCTGATGCATGGTTATCTCCATTTTCATTAGGAAATCTCACAAATATCTTGTAGAAACAGTCGGCGTACTTGCGGTTTCCAGCCAAGTTGCAAAGCAGCCTTGTCTGCAGAAACTTGATTGTTGATTGAGAAAAAGGTGGCAATTCCCTTACCCCATTTGGCAACAGCCGTATCCCAAGAAATTCTCCCGGCGGGAGTTCCAGTTGCCTGACTGATAGCTTGTGCGATCGCAGCCTCCGAAATCCCAGATTCAGTCACGGCATGAAAAATAGACCCCACAGGAGATTGTTCGAACGCCAACACATAGAGCTGAGCCACATCCTCAACATGCACCGCCGAAATTTGGTGGGTACCCGGTGCAACATAGTGAGTAACCCCCATTTCTTGAGCTTCCTGGAGTCGCATCGGTACATAGCTGGTGCCGCCACCCCGCCCATAGATGTATAGCGGTAAGCGGAGAACGATACTCCGGATATCTTGCTGAGCAGCTGCCAGCACCGCTTGTTCCGCTTTGGCTCGCTCCGCTAGAAGAAATCCCTCCGCAATTGGATGATCTTCATCTGCAATGGCTGAGCCGGTATCCCCCAGGACGCTGGTGTCTGACGTGGCAATAAACGGTTTGCCCGACCCGGCTAACGCCCGAGTAAACACATCAATCACTCGGATATCGGCTTGAACCGCGCCTGCCCAATCATCAAAATCATGAATAAAGGCGGTATGGATGACCCCGTCGGATTCTTGGGCGGCAACGGCTAACCCTTCAGGCTGTTGTAGATCCCCTATGAAGGGAACAATCTGTCGTTTCTCCAGCCGCGTGGCGGTAGCGCTGCTTCTAGCTAGACCAATAACAGTATGGCCAGCGGCTAGCAACCTCTCTGCAACCACGCTGCCAATATAACCTGTTGCCCCTGTCAGAAATACTTGCATAGTCTTACCTCCCCGATTTAAGCCGCGACCAATTGAGCGATTTGGGATTGAGCAGTCGCAATTGAATCTGCTAACTTTTGCCCGCCGTACTCATCATTTTCGACATGGACAAAGGTAATGTCGGTAACGCCCAGCATGGAAAAGACTTCTTTGATATACGGCGTAAGGAAATCTCTTTGAGCATTGCGCCCACCTGGAGCAAAGCCACCATCCCCCCTGGCCGAAATCACAAACATTCGTTTGCCATGCACCAACGGTTTGTAAGGAAACTCTGGATTCTCTTCCGGAATATAGGCCCAGGTGCGATTAATCCGAACGATGTTGTCAATGTAGGCTTTAAAGCCGCTGGAAACTGTCCAGTTATACATTGGGATACCCATCACATAGATATCGGCTGCCAGAAACTCGTCCACCAGTTCATCGCTGATCCGCAGCGCCTGCTTCAGTTCCGGAGTTCTTTGCTCAGCGGGGGTAAAGGCAGCGGCAATCCAGGCTTCGGTCACGTGGGGCACAGGGTTACGACCAATATCGCGATAGGTGACCCGATCACCGGAGTGAAACTGTTTCCACCGCTCAACAAATGCTCGGGTCATGCGGCGAGAGTGGGAACGCTCACCCCGTGGGCTAGCATCCAAATGCAGTACATAAGCCATACGCTAGAACCTCCTTGTTTGATACGTTTTGTAATTAATTGAGTACAATTACAAAGTAAGCAAAATAAAAGTTTCGGCCTACTTGAAACTTGCGTGTTTATCACAATCCTGCGGCTAATTTTTGAAAAAGGCTTAAACGTCTTATGGCAAAGGCAACTCAGCATAAAAGTAGCTCTCTGAGCGGCTCTGGCCCTACACCCATTGCTTCGAGCCAAGCACTGGGCTGGCAGCCGTTATTGGTGGAAGAATTTCAGGAACCACCCGGTGGCACAGACTTGCCAGCAGCCTGGGAAGGACATTCTATTGCCCTCTGCTTAGCTCCCCGCCCCCACCGTATTCATCAGGTGGTAGGCGATCGCCGTTATACAGGGCTCTACACCAAAGGCGACATCTCAATTACCCCAGCTGAAATCCCGGCGTCCTATCGAGCTGAAGGGGACGACCACTATTTCCACGTGCAAATTCCGGCACAGTTTCTGCAGTCCGTGGCCCAATCTACCGAAGAGCTTGACCCAGATCGATTGGAACTTCGCACAGAATTTCGCGTGCGCGATCCTCAGATTGAACAAGTTTTAATGCTGCTACGCAGCGAGATGCATAAGGGTGATGGCTGGGTAGGGCGACTCTATGTGGAATCGCTGGCGAATGTATTAGCGATCAATTTGCTCCGCGAGTATTCTGCGGCTAAGCCTCGCGTTGCTTTGTACGAGGGCGGCTTAGGCGATCGCAAGATTTTGCAAATTTCAGACTACATTCAGACGCATCTCAATCAATCCGTTAAATTGGCAGATCTGGCTGAAGTAGCCGGTATGAGTCAGTACCACTTTAGTCGCTTGTTTAAGCAATCGATGGGCATCACCCCCCATCAGTATTTGCTCAAGCAGCGGGTGGAACAGGCCCAACAGTTGTTAAAAGGGACAAAGCTTGCGATCGCAGAAATCGCACTACAATGCGGGTTTAATAGCCAAAGTCATTTGACAAAACATTTTCGAGACGCTACTGGAACCACTCCTGGCAGTTATCGTAAAAGCTAAAATTTTGAAATAGCTGAGACAGCTTAGGTCTGTCTTAACGGTTATGCAGACCTCATTAAGGTTCGGCTTGCAAAGCGATGTCTACCAGTTTGTAGACAGACTCTTCAACGTCTTCCCAGATCTCTTCTGCAGGATAATCCAAACGGCTTATAATCAAAGTCCAAGACACACCAGCGTCAGGCCATGCCTCATGCTGCACGTTAAATCCTGTCAAGTCATCCCCCCAGCTTCACCAATCCAAATGCCATAGGGGCTACTCCCTGCAAACCGTTCTTGAAACTTACTTAGCGCATCAGCACCCAGAATATGCCCCTCAAACATGGCCTCAAACCATTGAGCTACATCTTCTGTCGTTGATAAAAGACCAACATTTCCTCGAAGAGGTCAAAGCCTGGCAAGCCCGTCTCCAGATGAGATCGAAAACTATATTGTTGAAGTTCGTCAGATTAATCCATCAACTCTACGTTGATTCACGCTCCCATAGCACCCATAAAACAGAGTTCTGAAATGAATCACTCTGACTGCGAACCTCACCGTACTCTGCACACAACAACTAGGAGATAGAACCATGTTTTTACTTGACTTAAGACCTAACTGCGAATGCTGCAACAAGGACTTACCCTCAGAAACCCACGATGCCATGATTTGTAAATATGAATGCACCTTCTGTCGTGACTGTGCTGACAACAGGTTGAACGGTATTTGCCCCAACTGTTTAAGGAATCTCACTCAGCGTCTAGTTCGACCACTCGCGGGTCCAGCAGGCGAACTCGCTAAGCATCTCGTTTCGACTAAACGCGTTCTCAAAGGAAGCGGTTGCCTAGAAAATAACATGTACTCTCAAGAACGTCTGATACGAGCTGAGACCTAGCGCGGGTTTATCCCCTATCTGAGTAAAACTGTTATAGCAGTTCAAGGAGACTTGTTACCGAAGGTGCCTTGTTAAGCCAGGTGAGTTGATAGTTCAACTCGAATAGGGGGCTCTGTTTTAAGATTGAAACACCCGGATATTTAAGACCAGAAACAACTGGAGCATTGCCCACGCCGACTCCTCCCGCAACCATGGCCAGGGTATCAGACAGTGTTGAAACATCGATCACAATAAGAGGCTCAAACCCATACTGAGCCGTATGTTGGCGATAGGTATCCCAAATGATAGGTTGGCGATCGCGAGCAGGAAAAATAAAAGGCTGATCAGCCAGGTCACCTAAACTGACGCCATCTTTTTTTGCCAACTCATGATCAGCTTGCACCAACACCGATAGTGGAATGGTGCCAAGATGCTGCCGATGCAGACCACCGGGAATGGAAATATCCCATGCGATCGCAACATCAATCTCACCATTTGCCAGCGCCGAGCCAATGGAGCGCTCATCCAGCTGACGTAGATACACGCGGGTTTCAGGATGAGCCTCTTTGAACTTAGCAATGAGATTGCCGACAAACGGCTGGGCCGCACCAATCATCATCCCAATGGTCAGAGAATCAATGCCATCAACAGCTCCAGCCTTAGCCGCTCGAACTGCCATATCTGCATAGGCAACTGCTTTTTTAGCAGAACCAAGAAATCCACGACCAGCATTGGTCAAAGAGACTTCACGGGATGTGCGATTGAGCAGTCTGACGCCCAGGTCAGTTTCTAGCTCACTCAGCAAACGACTCATGGCCGGTTGGGAAATGCCACATTGATGGGCAGCCCGACCAAAGTGCAGTTCTTCAGCCAGGACGATAAATGAGCTTAGGGTTTTGAGATTCATTAATACCAAAAATGGAATCATACGATTCCTATTCTATATTGGTTCAATTATCAATATCATGTTAGTTATGAATAAAGACGCTATTGATACTTACTTTCATAGAACGATTCAAACCTGAGGGGTTTGATTTGTTTTCATGGCTGGAGCATAGGGATGGAGCTTAACTTTACGCACAGGTCATTTGAATTATTAGAGGGGCTGGAAGCGAATAACGAAAAAGCTTGGTATACCGAGCATAAGAACGATTTTGAGACTTATCTCCGTACACCGTTTGCCATGGTTTTGGAATGGGCAACGGAATGTCTTGAAGACACGGATGTCCCGTTTAGGGGCAGTGCTAAAACCATGTTTCGCCAGCATCGGGACGTTCGGTTTTCAAAGGATAAGTCTCCTTACAGCACCTTTGTGGGTGGATTGCTCACCCCATCGGGGACTAAGGCCGAAAAGGAAGGGGTGCTTTATGTTCAGCTCAATAGCTCAGGGGGGCTATTAGCCTGCGGATTTTATAAATTTAAGGCGGCAGAGCTAGGCCAGATCCGCGACAGAATCGTTGAAGAACCCGATGAATTCTCTCAGGTGTTGCAAGACTTAGAAGATGCAGGCTTATCGCTGGATGAGGAAGATAAGCTGAGTTCCATGCCCCGTGGGTATCAAGACTACAAAGATCATATCCATGGAGACTATTTGAAGCTGAAAAGCTTTATTGTTCAGACGCCGCTGTCAAGGCAGGCGTGGTTAGCGTCAGAGGTGGTGGATCGCATTGTTACCCTGGCAAATGGGTGTGTATCGCTTTTGGAATTTGGTCGCGATTCAGCAGAATAAAGGCGTAGCAGCATCATGAGTCAGACGCTTGTCCCATGCGATCTTCCAGAACACTTTCACGAGGCAACGCGAACATGGTTTTCGCAGCAGTTTACTGCCCCCACTCAGGCACAGGTGCAGGGCTGGGCCACCATTTCAGAAGGACGGCATACGCTGATTGCGGCTCCGACGGGGTCGGGTAAAACGTTAGCAGCGTTTCTGTCTGCCATCGATGAACTGGTTCAAGAGGCAGCCTCTGGGAAACTAGATAATGTGACTCGGGTGGTGTATGTTTCACCGCTCAAAGCCCTGGGCAATGATGTGGAGCGTAACTTGGCTGAACCGTTGGCGCGGATTGGTGCGATCGCAAAACAACAGGGCCATGACCTCACCATCACAACAGCTGTTCGCACAGGTGATACACCCCAGTCGGAGCGGGCAAAGATGGTCCGTCGTCCACCTCACATTCTGGTGACCACCCCCGAAGGACTCTATGCCCTGGTCACTTCAAAAGGCGGTCGCTCCATGCTAGCCCATGTGCGCACCGTCATTGTTGACGAGATTCATGCCCTGGCCCCCAACCGTCGCGGTGCCCACTTGTCCATTACCCTTGAACGGTTGCAGGCTCTAGTAGAAGCACCGATCCAACGGATTGGCTTGTCGGCCACCCAGAAACCCATTGATGAAGTGGCTCGGTTTCTCATTGGGTCTAAACGTGATGATTGCGCAATTATTGACAAGGGGCACGAGCGCGAACGTGACTTAATGATCGAGACCCCTGACTCACGTCTTAAAGCGGTCATGTCCAACGAGGAACTGGAAGAGATTTACGACCGGGTAGCCCAGCTGGCAGAGGACCATAGAACCACCCTTGTCTTTGTAAATTCTCGACGACAGTGTGAGCGGGTGGCCCACAACCTGGCCCAGCGACTGGGGGAGGATCAGGTGGCCGCCCATCATGGTAGTCTTTCGCCCCCGTTGCGTCTGCATGCGGAACGTCGGCTAAAGGCAGGAGAATTACGCGTTCTAGTGGCAACAGCTTCTCTAGAATTGGGCATCGATATTGGTGATGTGGATCTGGTGATCCAACTGGGAGCGCTAAAGCGGATTGCCATGTTTTTGCAGCGGGTGGGTCGAGCCTGTCACTGGCACGGTGGGATTCCCAAAGGACGGCTGTTTCCCCTAAATCGCGATGAACTGTTGGAATGTGTGGCGCTACTGCGATGTGTGGAGCAAGGAGAGCTAGATCGACTAGAAATTCCTGACCATCCCCTTGATGTATTGGCTCAACAGATGGTAGCTGCCGTTGTCCCCCATGATTGGTCAGTGGATGAACTGTTTGACCTGATGGGTGGGGCTTACCCCTACCGCACCCTGAAACGGGAGGACTTTGAACAGGTTCTAGAAATGATGGCCACTGGGTTTCCCACTGAACGGGGACGCAGGGGGATGTTGATCAACTATGACCGGGTGAATGGTGTGGTCAGTGCCCGTCCCGGAGCCAAAATGACCTGTTTAATTTCGGGGGGGACTATCCCGGACAGCAGTGACTACAAGGTGCGATTAGAGCCCCAGGGTGTAGTGGTGGGTGCTATTGCAGAAGATTTTGCCATCCATCAGCTGCCGGGGCATATTATTCAGCTGGGCAGCAACACCTGGCGGATTTTGCAGGTTAAATCTGGTGAGGTGCGGGTAGAAGGGGCACCGGGTGAAACCCCCTATATGCCGGTTTGGTTTGGTGAAACCCCTTCACGGACCCATGAACTCTCCGATGAAATCTCGCGACTGCGAGCGGAAATCGCGGCGGCGACCTCTGCCCAAGAAGCTGCTAATCATTTATCTGCCTATGCCTGGCTGGATGCAGCGGATGCGGCTCAGCTGGTGAGCTATTTACGGCTGGCGGCAGACGCTTTGGAGGCAATGCCCACACAGGACACCATTATTACCGAGCGATTTATTGATCTGGCTGGCAACGAACAGGTGGTGGTGCATTCTCCTTTGGGGGTAAGGGTAAACCGAACTTGGGCATTGGCATTACGTCATGTATTAGGTCAAAGGTTTAATGTTGAGCTGCAGGCCGCTGCTACCGATGATGCGATTCTGATCTCGCTGCCGGAGAAGGTGAGTTTTCCTCTGGATGAGACCTATGACCTGGTGAAGGCAGCTAATGTGGACGAGATTGTTGCCGCCGCTACCCTGGATGTGCCTATGTTTATGGTGCGTTGGCGATGGGCCGCTACCCGTGCCCTGGTGATTCAGAGGCAGCGGGGTGGCAAGCGGGTGCCGCCCCACATTCAGCGTACTGACGCAGAAGAGCTGATGCTATCGGCCTTTCCCTCCCAGCGTCCGGGGCAGATGTCACGACGGGAAGGACGTCAGGGTGGCCAAGCCGGGAGAAAAATCCTAGAACAAACGCGAGATTTTGCAGAAATTCCTAAGCATCCACTGGTGCAGCAAACCCTCAGCGATTGTTTGTTTGAAGCCATGGACCTCAAGGCATTTGAGCGACTTTTACAGCGGATAGAAATGGGAGAAGTGGCAGCGCTTACGGTGGAGCGATCGCACCCTTCCCCCGCTGCCTTTAACGTCATCACCGCCAAACCACCCGCCTTTTTAGACAACGTTCCCCTAATGGAGCGACGAGCCCGCAATGTCTCCCACGGCCCCAGCCATTTGTCCCTTGAGGCTGATGCCCTGGTGCATCCTGACGCGGTAAAGCGGATTACAGCAGAGGTAGCTCCTGATCTCCGTTCTGTAGACGATCTAGCAAACCACCTATCTTTGTCAGGGGTATTGACGGAAGCTGAGGTAACCCATGTTCGTCCATGGTTGGCGGAACTAGCGGATGCCGGTCGAGCAGCAGCGTTTACTCTTGAAAATGGAATCATGCTCTGGGCTGCCGTTGACCGCATTAATGAGATAGCGGCAGCGTTTTCCGAAGCGAGAAAACTGAGTGACCGCATGACGGATCTGGCACCCAAGGTTGCCCTGGCCCGTATTTTAGGCGGTCGTCTTGAGACAAGTGGTCCTGTGACGAGCGGTGACATTGTACAAACTCTGGGGTGTTCTCAGGAGCTGGTAATTGCTGCATTAGAACAGCTGGAGGCGGAAGGATTGGTTTTGCGTGGGACCTATGATGCAACACGGCCTGGGGAGATTACTTGGTGCGATCGCAGAGTCCTCTCCCGTATTCATCGCCTAACCCGCAACAAACTGCGGGCCGAAATTGAGCCCGTCACTCTACAACAGTTTTATCGCTTTCTACTCCGCTGGCATGGGCTAACAGACTGTCATCAGGGGCGCGACGGTCTTGTCCATGTGCTGCAGATGTTTGATGGCCTTGAACTGCCAGCCAGCCTTTGGGAGACAGAGGTACTGCCTGCTCGCATTAAACGGTACGATTCCCAAGATCTCGACAGCTTATGTCTGACTGGACAGTTTCAATGGGGCCGTTTATCCCCAGGCAACTCCACAAAACAACAATCCTTATCAAAGACTACGCCTGTCTCCATTTCCAACACTGACAACTACTCAAACTGGCGTGCTCTGACTGGCAGAGATACTGAGCTGACAAAGCTATCCCCAACAGCAGAACAGCTCTTTAACTATTTCAAAAATAAAGGACCTTCCTTTATTGGCCAGGTTGAAAGTTCTCAGAAGATGCTCAAGTCAGCCCTAAAAAGCGGTCTGATGGAGCTAGTGGCCAGTGGCTTGTTGACTGCAGATAGCTTTGCCGGTTTGCGAGTGCTGCTGTCAAAACGAGCTAAGGCTAAGGTGTCACGGATAGACCCCATGCGGGATTCCAACTCTGGACGCTGGTCGCTGTTGCCAGACCCTGTTGATCTGAACGATGCCGTTGTCAGGGAGGCTGCTGTTGAACGATATGCTTGGTCAGTGCTTCGGCGTTACGGTGTGGTTGTTTATTCTATTATTCAACGTGAAGGAGCCTCGGTAAAGTGGATTGAGTTACTGCGAGTGTTACGACGCATGGAAGCACGCGGAGAGATACGTGGTGGCTACTTTGTTGAGGGAGCAGGGGGCGAACATTATGCATTACCTGATGCCCTGCCGCTTTTGCGAGAAGTCCGTAGCAGTGAGCCCACGGGGTTGTTGGCTAGCATCTCTACTGCCGACCCTCTAAACCTGACCGGAGTTCTAACAACCGGTAAACGAATCCCCAGTCGCACTACATCTCGTCTGCTATTGCGCGATGCAGTCCCTGTGGCTGTGGCTGATGGCAAAAAAATTAAATTGCTCGATGATTCTTCTGACCTTACCAGCACAGAGATAAGTATCCTCCGGCGTAGTGCTGCACCATGGGCACTTTCTATCTATCGATGAATAAAGAGATATTAGATTAAAAAGATTACCTTCTAGGAATGGCTAGTGTATTGTACAAAACTGATTTGGAACATGTTGATTGGGTACAGTTGAAAACCGTATTGCATGGAGACAACTTTGATAATGGCCGCAGTCCTGAGCAACTAAAAACATCTTTTTAAAATAGTTATGCCACATGTATGGCTTATGTTGAAGAGAAAATCATTGGTACTGCTCGTGTTTTATCGGATGGTGTTTGTAACGCTTACATCGTTGATGTCTGGACACTCAGCTCTTTCCGTCATCAAGGGATAGCAAGGACAATGGTGCAAACCCTACTAAATCAATTGAAAGGACAGCATGTTTATTTGTTTACCGATTATAGTGTTGATTTTTACAGAAAACTCGGTTTTATTGAACAGCCCGTTGGTTTAGGCCAAGTAGTTGGTAATTGGCTTGTCAATGATGAATAATGATTGGATAAATTGATGATTTCACTGTATTCGTTACGCCCTGCGACTTGGGATGATTTTGAGTTTGTCTTTCAGCTCAACAAAATCAATATGTGGAAGTATGTCGAGTTAGTACGGGTGTGGAGTGATGAAGTAGAACGAGCAGATATGCATCGAAAATTCGCCCCAGGGCGTGACCAGATCGTTCAGATAGATGGTAAGGCTGTGGGAGTCTTTAAAGTCGACTATCAAGAATCAGAAATCTGCTTGAACCATATAGAATTACTGCCAGAGTTTCAAGGAAAAGGTGTTGGAACTGCTCTAATGCAGAAAGTGCTCACTGAAGCTGAGTCTTTGAATATGCCTGTGACACTTTATGTTTTAAAGATCAATCCAGCCAAACAGTTCTACAAGCATCTAGGTTTTCAGACTGTAGAAGAAATTGCTTCAGGTAAAGACTGCAATGGTATGGAACGTGGCGTAAAATGCAAGATGTTAGCTGCAGCCAATGCAACGACTGTTGGGAAGGCACAGTTACGACAAGGAGTGAGCTAAGTTCTCTTCGTCAGATTATTACGAGAGAAGATGAAAATACTTTTGCAGCAACATACTTTGTTCTTGACACTGTTAGCAATGAGTGGCAAGCCGCAGTTAGCGAAACTTGTGATAGGTAAGTTTCATTAGCTTAGCCAACTGCTATCACAGAGAGGTGTTGGTGGCGGTTAATGGGAAAAACAGACTTGGGTCATGTTGATTGGGTACAGATGGAAACTGTATTGTATCGAGATAAATATGAATAATCTTGATTGTCCTTTTGATACGTCTCAGCTTCCGGAGCCTCCATGGTTTACTCAACGTTTATGCTTGCGTCCCTTCAAGGAAACAGATTTAGCGATCGCCCATCAAGTGCTTGATAAGGATGCAGAAGTCTGGCAGTTCGATCCTGGCTACGTACCATCCCTGTCCGAGCGGCTGGACAACATCCGGCAATACAATTTCCTTCGGCATCAGTTTGGGTTTGGGCCGTCTGCCGCCTATCTTAAGGGGGAATCGGAGACACTCATTGGTCAAGGTGGTCTTAATCCATATGTTTACGATCATCGAGACGGCTCGCGGACTGTGGAATTTGAGGTGATGTATAAACTTGGCAGAGCATATTGGGGACATGGGTATGCAACTGAGCTTGCTGCCTTCTGGCTAGATTTTGCTTTCAAGGAAGTTCGTCTCCCACAAGTCATTGTTTGTCCAGAGCGAGCTAATCGGTCTTCAGTGCGTGTTTTGGAGAGATTAGGGGCTGAGTTCGAGAACGACTGGCTCGATGAGACGACCGTGATTGGGCAATTGACTCGCGCGGACTGGCTTGCACGTAGCGACGCCTAACAATATCGCTGGAGGCAGACGCATGATTCCACTATTTCTGGAGTGGATTTTGAAGTGCAAGCACACCGTTCAGTTTAGTCGTTATGTTGCTCTGTTTTAAGTGATGGTAATGAGCATAATTTGCTTTTCTGTATTCAGATCTAAATGAGTCGGAGGAGAGCACTTGGATATTTGTTTGGAGGTTATTGGTGAAGCGATCGCAGCGCTGATACCAGGTGAGTCCCTAAGCTAAGCAAAAGCAAGCAATTCTTTTTATAGATAAGCTTATGGCTAATGTTCATTTACGCAGAGTAACGAGAGAGAATCTTGAGGAATGTCTGAGTCTCCAGGTTTTAGAGTCTCAGAAGGGATTGGTTGCATCCACTACAGAGTCGCTGGCAGAAGCGTATGTTGACCCCAATCTTTTTCCTCTGGCTGTTTACGATGCTGCTGCCTGTGGTTACGAACAACCTGAAGTTCCAGTCGTTGGATTCACAATGTATGAGATTACTGCAGGTGTAGGATTTATTATGCGGTTGATGGCCGATAAAAAGCATCAGAGAAAAGTGGATCATACCAAAGCGATTTTTCAAATAGAGCATTAATTTTTACTCCATGTAGGGGGTTTCTGCATAATCCCTTCTTCTAATTTGATGAATATTTCGCTAAAGAAATGATGTAACGTTAGGATACTAATTCCAACCACGTCTATAGACCGATGCATTATGAGCACCTGGATAGTCTGTCCATATCCAAGAGCACATCCCAAACTCAGACTATTGTGCTTTGCCTATGCGGGCGGTTCTGCCTGGATATTTCGCACCTGGGCAAAACAACTTCCCAACACTATTGAACTATGTGCTATCGAGCTACCCGGACGAGGCAAACGTATAGCCGAGCCAGCTTTAAAGCAGGTTTCTTCAATTGTCGAAAACTTGGGGCCTGAATTACTGCCTTATCTCAATGTCCCATTTGCCTGTTTCGGCCATAGTCTAGGTGCACTTGTTGCCTTTGAACTATGTCGCTGGTTAAGATATACCACTCAGCTTAACCCCTATCATTTCTGGGTTTCAGCTGCTCAAGCCCCTCACTTGCCAGCCACAGTATCCCCAATGCACACTTTACCTGAAACAGAATTTATCAATGAACTAAAACGCTACAAGGGTACACCCACCAGCATTTTGAACAATGCAGAAATGATGGCCTTGGTGCTCCCTACTCTCCGTGCCGATTTCACTGTACTCGAGACCTATCACTATCAGCCAAGTGAACCCTTGAATTGTCCGATCACAGGCTTTTGGGGTCAACAAGATACAATTATTAGTCAATCAGAAGTAGCCGCCTGGCATATCCATACCCAAGACTTCTCATTAAAAGCAATAGATGGCGATCATTTCTTCATGCAACAACCATCATTTATAAAAAGGTTGTTACCACAGCTGACGCTCTAACCCGCTTACTCAGATATATTATCCATTGCTAAAGTTTCAACCAATAAGCTAAGTGCAGCAATCGCTCGATGACAATGCTCCAAACCTCCATTGCCCCCATATACAATGATTCCATGGGAGGAGTTTGAATCGAACTACGCTAGCCAGTTTCACCCAACGGTTCTCCTGCGATAATTTACCCCAAACGGTAGATAAAATCTTGGAACGATAGCTGGCCGGGTGAAGATTGTCGGTACATTTCCCTGGGTAGGTGCAAGGGTTTTGAGCGTTTTAGCCACTTTTCTGTACACTTAAGCACATCTCAATAGAATGAAACCCTTGCTGAGTATGAAGGCTGGCCTTCAACAGCAGACCCTAGAATATAGGTTTATAGAGCCAGCTTGCGGGTATTGGGCGTGACCATAGCTAATAGAAAAAAGCCAGTTGAACGGTGACAACACCGGGACCCGTGGGTGAATTAAAAAAGGCAAAGACCATCATACTGACGGTACCAGCATTATCTTTTTGATGATGGGGAATCAGCGGAAATAGAGCAATAGCTCCAATGCCTAACTCCCACACAGCTTTTACTTCTTCCATTAGCAGGTCCAGAGAATAACGAAAACAGCTGGGCATCGACGGTACTGATTTCTTCTGTCCCGCCCCTTCCATAACAAACAGGGGATAAATCAGAGCAACCACGGATAGCATTGTCTCTCGCACCATCATCCGACGAAATACCCCGGTACGGCGCAGACGTCAAGAACGATATGCCTTGGTCAGAATTATCAGCGGGGACAGCTTTCCCTACCGTTTCAACAGCATCTGTGGCGATTTGGGGGATTGCTGATGTGAGTGACATGAATATAGATAACATAAAACGAAAACCATTATGATAACGATTATCATTCTCGGGTATCTTAACATCAGTTTTTCGAAATTGACGTGATCATAATCCTTAAAAATCCATGACTCAGGTTCACTGTACTCGGGCTCAAACAGCGGTATTGCAGGTACTACGACAGCAACCTGAACCGACCTCGGCTCAGGCTTTGTACAAGCTTATAAAGAAACATCAGCGGATTGGTTTAG
>NZ_AWNH01000119.1 GCF_000482245.1 Leptolyngbya sp. Heron Island J
ACATCAGCGGATTGGTTTAGCAACGGTGTATCGAGCCCTGGATGCCCTAAAGCGTATGGGAAAAGTTCAGCATCGGGTAACCCTAACGGGGGAGACACTCTACAACGCGGTGGAGCAAGACCATCACTACATGACCTGCTTAGACTGTGGACAATCGTTTCCTATGGATTTACGCCCTTTGCAAGGGCTAGAGTTTTCACTTCAGAACTCCAGTTCATTTACAATCTACTATCACACCCTCGAATTTTTTGGCCTCTGTGAGCCCTGTTCAGCTCAAGGCGGGTGAGATGAGTTTATGGAAGTCATTAGCCATTCTGGTGCTTTGCATTGCAACTGCTTATCTTTGAGTAGGAAAAAGTAACGGAAAGACCTTTATCCAGACCAGAGAATCTTCTGTATGGGAAACAGTTCTGATCGTAGGTGAACGTTAAATAGATAGACAAAATTGTTTTCAGTATCAATGTTGATGTAATCCTGACGGAACTGGACGAAAAGAACCGGGTAGTAAGTGCATCGTCCTCTTATTCCGCCCATGCTGTCTCCTCAGCCTTGAGACATATGTTCGATGTAGAAATCAATCTCTAAACCAACGGCTTGACTCACACGCCATCTTAGAATGATAATGATTATCATTCTAAGATGGCGTGTGAGTCAGGTTATATGGCGGTAGGTCAGTTCACTCCATTGGGTAAGACCGTACTATGCTTTCTGTCAAACCCCTGGTAAATATTACGATCGAACGATCGCTGTCAGAGTACATTACTGCCCTGGTCTGGGCACCGATCGGGAATAAGTTAGTGATCGCCTCCGGTGCAGGGGAGTTAGTCCTGTGGCAAGACTTTCGAGAAATCATCCTGAAGACCGCCAGTGGCGCTTCCATTGATGCCTTAGGGTTTTCCAGGGATGGTCAGTGGTTGGCGGCAGCCGGACAAGCTAGTGAGGTAATGCTCTGGCGGCTGTCTTCTGACTCACCTGAGCTAGTAGATACGCTGAACTGGGGGTCAACCTGGATCGATCGCCTGCAGTGGCACCCCCATCAACCCTGGCTGGCCTGTAACTGCGGCAGAGCCGTTCATATCTGGGATGCTGATCAGGGTGAAGCCCTGGCCACCCTGGAATTGCCTGCTGCGGTGCAGGATCTAGGCTGGTCTCCCGATGGTACTCATCTAGCGGTTTCGGCTCAGCAACAGGTTTACATTTGGGACACGGCTCGCTGGAGCTTCCCTCAATATGCATGGGAACTGATGTCCGTCAGTCGAGCCTTGAAATGGTCTCCTGAAGGGGCCTATTTGGCATCAGCTAATCAGGATAACAGCGTCGGTGTCCTCACCTGGGACAACGTCTGTGCCCTAAAGCAATCCCCTGATAACCCAGATAATTTGCCCGTTCTATTGGCAGGGTTGCCTGGCAGGATACGACAACTTGCCTGGGCCGATATTCCCGATGTCGAGCGTTCCCCCATTTTGGCGACCGCCACGCGGGATCTGGTTATTATGTGGATGCTGATTCCCGATGAGGGGTGGCAGAGCTGGGTCCTGGATTTACATCAAGGCACGGTGCTGGATGTGGCCTTTCAACCCGAAACCGGTTTGCTAGCTTCTCTCTCGGACCATGGCTGGATTTTGTTATGGCAAGCTGCTGTAGAGCCAGCTCAAGTGCTAGAAGGAGCTAAGGAGGGGTTTTCCTGTTTGAGCTGGCATCCGACCGGAGAATATCTAGCAGCTGGCGGTCAGCAGGGAGAGATACTGGTGTGGACTCTTTGCCCCGATGCCAGACAGCGTCTTTGCACTCATCCAGAGGGGCTATTGTGAGTCTGGGTTCCCTCTTGCCCCCGTTGGGCGAAACCATTCGTTTTGGATAACAACATCATTATGGCTCCGCTGCCCATTCTTGCCCATGTTGAAACGGCCAACCGATTAACAACCTTGCTGGATGGTCAGCTGACGCCGATAGCGATCGCAACAAGCATTGTAATCGCCTATGTCTTTGATGCGATCCATGCCCTTTCCCCCAGTCATGGTAAAACCCTGGTGGGAGCTTATCTGGTGGGCAGTCGAAGCACACCCCAAGCCGCTCTCTGGCTGGGGCTAACTACCACGGTGACCCATACCCTAGCGGTTTTTATTTTGGGAGTGACCACTAGGGGTAAACCAAGCGCTAGCATAAAGAAACTCACTACGGCATGGAGAGATCTGCTAACTTATGCTCAAGTTCAGCTAGGCTCATTTCTTGTTGTTTTAGAACACCTAAACACCGAAGATTTAACCTTTGACTCATGGCTTCCTGCTCACCCACAATGGCAATCAATGGAATTTTGCGTTTAGAGAGTTCACGAATTTTCTTGCTGATTGTGCGGCCTTGGTTGTGAAGTTCTACCCTAACCCCCAGTTGCCTGAGTCGAGAGAAAATTGTTTCTGCCCAGGCAGATGCTTTATCAGAAATAGAGGCGACTGCGACTTGTGTAGGGGCAACCCAAACGGGGAGGGCACCGCCGTGGTGCTCTAACAAAATGCCAATCCAGCGCTCTAGCGACCCCAAAATTGCCTGGTGCAGCATGACGGGACGTTCCAATTCTCCCACTTCATTCACAAAAGCTAGCTCAAACACTTGAGGCAGATTAAAATCGACTTGAATTGTGCCACACTGCCACGATCGCCCCAACTGATCTTGTAAGCTAATTTCGAGCTTGGGACCATAGAATGCCCCTTCATTTGGCGCTAATTTATAACTACGGCCCAAGGATTGAACCGCTTTAACTAAAACAGACTCAGCCTGATCCCACAGACGATCAGAGCCAAGTCGCTGCTCTGGTCTAAGGGAAATTTGTAGGGAAAATTGGTCGTAGCCAAAAGCAGCATAAACCTGCTGCACCATATTGAGAAAATTGCTAATTTCACTCTGCACATCAGATGTTCGGCAGAAGATATGGGCATCATCCTGAACAAATTGCCGCAGCCGCATACACCCCGATAATGTGCCAGACAGTTCGTTGCGATGGCAGATGCCAAACTCCATCAATCGCATGGGAGTTTCCCGATAGCTGCGCTTGCGGGACTGATAAATGGCAATATGGGCAGGGCATGACATGGGCTTCAACGCATAGTCAGGACTGATGACAGATAGGGCTGATTCATCGTCTTTATCTGCCTCTACGCTGCCGACAACAAACATCCCCTGGCGAAATTTTTCCCAGTGCCTTGAGCGCTCCCATAGCGATCGGCTAAGGGCAATGGGCGATCGCACTTCTTCAAATCCATGCCCTTGATAAACTTGTCGCATCAAGTCTTCAATGCTGAGAAAAAGCCGTAGCCCCTGTGGGTGCCAAAACACCATTCCTGGACTATGCTCCTCAAAGTGAAACAAGTCCATATCCCTTGCAAGTTTACGGTGATCCGCCATTTTAGTCTCTCCTGGTGTCTGAGTAATAAAGCAATAAAAAACCCTCCAAACTAGGCTTGGAGGGACAGATGAGTTGCATGTGCAATCAATCGTCACGTCCCTCTAGGCGTGATGGTAGTGGTGGTGGTGGTGGTAGTGTTCATTGCAAGAGACATTGTCAGCAACATGGGCATTCCTTTTGACCTTTTGGATACAGGTTGTAAAAAAAAATTGCCCCCCAGAGTTTCGTCTGGAGGGCAACTCAAGTAGTAAGACTAATTTCAGCGCTGCGCCTTACAACCCTCCTAAGTGGGTAGTTGTTGTGGTCGTGATAGTAAGGACGAGTGCCATCTTCATTTTGAGAAAAGCTTTGTTCCAATAAATATATTCTCAATATAGCAATTCTTTAACAGGTGTCAAGTACCCGAGAAAAGCTAATAATGTCTTTCTGAACCCGCTTCCCAGTGAGCCAGAAAAAGTGGCGGGCAGTAACTTTTTTGACCAGAAAAGCCCCTTCCTGTGGAACTTTATAGTATAAATTCATCACGTCTTGATTGGAGAACAACGCTATGGCCGCCAGATTTATCCCCGTCCCCATCGCCGTTCTCACTGTCTCCGACAGCCGCACAGAAGCCACGGATAAATCAGGCCAGCTGTTGGTGGAGCATCTGCAAACCGCAGGCCACACCCTGGCCGAAAAAATGATCGTGCCCGACGATATTTACCAAATTCGGGCGGTGGTCTCCCGCTGGATTGCCGATGTTGGGGTGCAGGCAATCATCACCACTGGGGGCACGGGTGTGACCGGGCGGGACGGCACCCCTGAAGCCATTGCCCCCCTGCTGGATAAAGAACTTCCCGGCTTTGGAGAAATCTTTCGGATGGTGTCTTACCAGGAGATTAAAACGTCTACGGTACAGTCCCGCGCCCTGGCAGGGGTGGCCAATGGCACCTACATTTTTTGCTTGCCAGGGTCATCGGGGGCTTGCCGCACCGGCTGGAATGCCCTGATCAACGACCAGCTGGATGCCCGCCATCGGCCCTGCAACCTGGTGGAGTTGATGCCCCGCCTGCTGGAGCGGTAGGCAGATTTTTTAATGGGATGATGGCTTGTGGCGAATCAGATCCATAAACTCCTGGCGCGTACGGGCATCGTCAGCAAATACCCCTTGCATCGAACTAGTAACGGTCCAGGAGTCTGGCTTTTGCACACCGCGCATTACCACACACAGGTGGGATGCTTCAACAACAACTGCCACACCCTGGGGTTGTAACAGTCCTTGCAGAGCGTTACCAATTTGCTGAGTCAGCCGTTCTTGTGCCTGTAGCCGTCGCGCATACATTTCACAAATGCGGGCAATTTTTGATAGGCCAATCACCTTGCCGTTGGGGATATAAGCAACATGAACACGGCCTAGAATCGGTAACATATGATGATCACAAGAGCTGAACAAATCAATATCGCGCACCAGCACCATTTCATTGGTGTCCTCATGGAAAACAGCTCCGTTGAGCAGGTCATCCAGAGACTGGTTATAGCCAGAGGTTAAAAATTTGAGGGCTTTGACTACACGTTTTGGTGTATCGCGTAGCCCTTCACGATCAGGGTCTTCTCCCAAGCCTAGAAGCAGTGTGCGCACCGCTTGCTGCATCTCTTCATCTGAAACAGGAGCTTTAGCTTTGGTGCTAACTAACTGGTTTCGAATGTCATCGGGCGAAGTGAATAAGGTCATAAATAATCAAGTGGGTAAATTTCGGATTGATTTATCGAGCAATGGCGAAGCCGGTCCAGAGGACCATCGCAAACCAATCAGCACCTTCAACCAACAACTGAAAGCTTGGATTTAGCAACTGCCGGATGTACAGATGCCAGTGCCATAGCTAACCTGACGAAATTTTGAATATCAGGCTAAACAAGCTGTAAGTTGTTGCCGGATATCGTCACCATTGAGATGTCGTCCGATAAAAACAAGCTGGTTTCGAGGAGGAGTGCGCCATTCTTCCCCGTCAATGGAAAAGCGCAGACCGCTTAGCTGAAAAATATTGCGCAGTTCACTTTCCTCAAACCAGAGAATTCCTTTGGCTCGAAAAACATTCTTTGAAAGTTTGTTTTGCAAAAAATGTTCAAATTTTTTGATATGGAAGGGGCGATCGCTCTCAAATGCTATGGATACAAATCCATCATTATCAAGATGGGCCGAATGGTGGTGATGGTGTTCATGATGCTCATGTCCATGATGATGATGCTCATGCCCATGATGTCCGTGCTCGTGTCCGTGATGCTGATCGTGTGCTGTCTGCGCAATTTCTTCCTGCACCAGCTCAGCGTAAGATTCGGGGTTATTATAGCCAACATCCAAAATTAGCGGCAGAGGGACTTGCCCCTGCTGACTGTGCAAAATCCTTGCCCCCGCTTTAATACTACTAAGATACTCTTCTAACGTCTTTACTTGGTCCGATGACGCTAGATCAACTTTGTTTACTATTGTGACATCAGCATAGGTAATTTGCTTGAAGGCCGCTTCACTCTCAAAATGATCCGGCGTGAAGGTTTCGGCATCCACCATGGTGATAATAGAATCTAGGCGGGTGAGTTCGCGCAGTTCTGTGCCTAGAAACGTAAGCATAATCGGCAGTGGGTCTGCCACCCCCGTAGTCTCAATGACCATGTAGTCGATCCGGTCATCCCGCTCCATGACTCGATAAACGGCATCCACTAGATCATCGTTGATGGTGCAGCAAATACAGCCATTGCTTAGTTCAACCATGGTTTCATCCATGGACACTAATAGCTGACCGTCGATGTTAATATCACCAAATTCATTCACTAGAACAGCAACCTTTAAATCTTTGTTGTTGCTTAGAATATGGTTCAACAGCGTTGTTTTACCACTGCCGAGAAACCCGGTGATGATGGTGACGGGCATTCCTCTTTTGGTGTTCAAGGAGGGAGATGAGACTGTCATGAGATAAACTCCGGAAGCAACAAGGTGAGCTAAGAATGCAGAGCGCGCCTGCATTCAGGTATTCAGAAGACAACTACGTAAGGCTTAGAACATAGGTTTATAGCGCCAACTTGCAGGTATTGGGCGTGACCCATGCCAATAGAAAAAAGCTAGTTGAACGGTGAAAATACTGGGACCCGAGAGTAAATCGAAAAAGGCCGAGACCGTCATACTGACGGTACCAGCATTATCTTTTTGATGATGGAGAATCAGCGGAAATAGGGCAATGGCTCCAATGCCCAACTCCCACACAGCGTTTGCTTCTTCCAGTAGCAGGTCCAAGGAGTCGCGAAAACAGTTGGGTATCGACGGTACCGCTTCCTTCTGTCCCTCCCCTTCCATGATAAATAGGGGATAAATCAGATCAGCCGCAGTTAGCACCACCGTCTCTTGCACCATCCGGCGCAGACGCCGAGGACGATGCACCTTGGCCAGTATATTATCAGTGGAGACAGCTTCCCTTATCGTTTCAACAGCATCTGTGGCAGTTTGGGGGAGCGCTGATGTGGGTGCCATGAATGTAGATGACATAAAATGAAAACCCGTTATGATAATGATTATCATTCTCAGGTATCTTACATCAGTTTTTTGCAATTGACGTGATCATAATCCTTAAAAATTCATTACTCAGGTTCACTGTACTCGGGCTCAAACAGCGGTATTGCAAATACTACAGCAGCAATCTGAACCGACCTCGGCTCAGGCTTTGTACAAGCTTATAAAGAAACATCAGCGGATTGGTTTAGCAACGGTGTATCGAGCCCTGGATGCCCTAAAGCGTATGGGAAAGGTTCAGCATCGGGTAACCCTAACGGGGGAGACACTCTACAACGCGGTGGAGCAGGACCATCACTTCATGACCTGCTTAGACTGTGGACAATCGTTTCCTCTGAATATATGCTCTTTAAAGGGACTAGAGTTTTCACTCCAGCACTTCAGCTCATTCACAATCTACTATCACACCCTCGATTTTTTTGGTCTCTGCGAGCCCCGTTCAGTTCAAGGCGGATGAGGCGATTGCGATTCTGTTTTGAATCTTGAACACTTTAATTTTTAGCTCTAATGCCTCGGTTCACCCATGTGAGAACTTTCCAATCCAATTCAAACCTCTGGCTCATCGAGTGCAACCGAATAGTTAGGCCAACTCCCAACCTGTGGCAGTGAGGAGTGTTTTTTTCAAGCACAACGACATTGCCACATTTTTATAGTAGTAGGCGGCCTCGTTGATAAAGACCGGGTAAACTGTTTCCTGTTTCTCATAAGCAAGCACCGAGCCATCAAGGCATTCAAACATCGGGTCTCCGTGATTCAGAGCCTCGTAGTCGCGATCCTGTAACGAGTGGTGGATGGTACCAACGATGGCATCGTCAGCCTGCGGAAACACTACCTCCTCCTTGAACTCGAACACCTCGATCGAATCTGGTAACGCTTTCTGCCTCCCTTCGTTTAAGGAATGCAAGTAGTCCAGCCCATGCTTCACTACTTCATCGGTCAGTGCAATAAGGTCGCTCCGTAACAACCCTTGTGGAATTGGTCCAATCTCCACTGTAAGACCGTAGGGACAGATCGAGGTTAAGTAGGGTTGATCATCCTGAATAGGTGGAATGTAGAGGATCTTTGTATCGGGTATCTGGCATTGGATGTATGCCGCTAACTGCCGATTGACCAGGTTGTTGTCTTTTAATATCAGCATCACGCCACAGTTGCTGGTCGAGGTGTGCATATCAAAGATCACGTTGTGCTTTGACTCTCCCTTGGGACCGATCATTTGGTTAAGGTAAAAAGCCCGCAGCGCCTCGTAAGTTCCTCGATCAGTTGAGGCAAGACTATTCATCCTAAAGCAGCGGTTTAAGTCTTCGTCAATAAACCTGCGATTCTGTTCGACTGCCTTTGGGTTAGCGAGGAACAGCTTGGTTTTAAACGATGGTCGACTTATTGCATCCGGGTACGCAGACCAGCGACGCACTAAGTACTCTGGAAAGTAAATTTACTGCCATATCGTAGATGGGTTCGATAGGCTGAATTAACGTCTCCACCCCCGATCAATTCGCAAATGAACAAACGTCATCTTGAGTTAAGCGCCACTGACCGCAGCGACCTAGAAGCCCTTTTGAGCAAAGGTCAACTGGGGGCACGGCAATTCAAACGAGCGACTGGTCTGCTGGAGTTGG